>JAXMAM010000004.1:0-184909 GCA_046350455.1 Phycisphaerales bacterium
GCCGCACAGCACAAACGTCAGCAGCAAGTCGAACGACATCACACCCGTCACCACACCCGGCACGGGCTGGGGATCTGTGTTGGTCATGGACGCCTGGAACTTGGGTCCCCACCACAGCTGCCAGAGCGTGCCGCACGCGATCAACAGGCCCACCAGCACAGCCCAGATGCAGCCAACCAAGCCCCAGACTGTTGGCCAAGAACTGGCCTCTTCGGGCGGGGCGTAGACCGTGGAAGGCGCGCTGCCAGAGCTAGGCTCGTTGTAGGACATGGCCGACAGATTACCTCGCGGACGGCGCCTGTGGCACTTCCCACGGTGGGAGCGCTGGCGCCCCAGCAGGCAGCGCATAGAAGTTCAGGTGGTGCGGCCGCGGCGACCACGCAGGGTCCAGCACCTTCATGCTGAACCTGCGCACCGCGCGCATCTCCGCAGGGCTCAGCTGCACGCCGCCCACCGCCACCGGGTCTGCAAGTGCTGTGTCTCGCAGGTCCAGCTTCACTGCAGCCAGGAGCCGCACAGACTCATCATCTGGGCCTTCCAGCGTCACCTGCAGCGGCTCTTCCAGCACGCTGCGTGTGCGGTTCTGGACATCTGGCAGCACCCGCTTGGCCAGCGACGCACCGGGGATGCCCAGCTCGATGGTGGCATCTGGCATGTCTGCGATGGTGGAGGCGTACTGCCCCACATCGTCCCAGTCCACGGACACCAGCTGCACGATGGTCACCGGGTGCTCCAGCGCCTCGCGATAGGCCTTCACCAGTGGCGCCATGCGGCGGGCGGTGGCAGGCCAGCCAGCCAGGTAGCGGTCGGCCAGCGGTCTGCAGGGGGTCTGGCGGAACGCCTCATACAGCGCGCGGTCCTCTGCCTGGTCAAGCAGGATGCTGGCGCGGCGCACCACGCGCACCGCAGCGTCGTTCAGCAAGGGGCGCAGGGTGGGGTCCTGGAGGAGCATGGCCACTTCTCGGTGGGCGCCAGACCAGTCGCCTGCACGGGCGTGCAGGAGCACGGAGTACGCCAGGCAATTGGTGAGCTTCTCTGGGAAGACCACGCGCATCTGCCCCAGGGCGCGGGCCAGCGTCTCATCTGGTGGCTGCAGCGCCCCCATGGCGCGGGTGGCGCCCACTGGGTCAGGCGCCTCCAGGCTGGTGCGCACACGCTGCACGCCAGCCTCCCACTGCTCCAGGGCCTCCTTGCGCTGGCGCAGCATCTCCCGCGTGCGCTGGTAGGCAGCCACGCCATCCGCGCTGGCCTGGAAGTCTGGATCAGACTCCAACCCCTGAAGCACCTGCGCCACCTCTGCTGCTGTCCCGGCAGCAGCGCCCGCACGTCTGGCATCCGAAGCGCGCTTGGCCAGCAGCGCGGTGCGCCGGGCAGCCGCCTCCTGTCGCAGCGCGTCCATGGCCATCTGCCGCTGCGGTGGCGTGCGGTCGGGAAAGGGCAGCACGCCTTGCGCCACCCGCAGGAGGCGCGCTGGATTGCTGCTGGCGTCTGCCAGCGCTGCTGCCGCCTCATCCAGCGCCTGGGCGTTGCGCTGGTCCTCTGCCACCAGCGCCTGCAGACGCTGGCGCGCCAGCGCCACCACAGGCTCCATCTCCTGGGCTGGCAGCACTGCCTGCTGGTCTGGTGGTCCGCGCTCCACGGCCGCCAGCGCCTCCTGCGCGGCCGCCACGGTGCTGGCCTGCTCCAGCGCAGCGCGCTGCTGCGCCAGCCAGACGCGGTTTGACTGCCTGCCTTCGCTCAGCTTTCCAGCGTGGTCCAGCGCCGCCGCCAGCGCCTCCTGCGTCTGCGTGCGCGCGCCCCCGCCCACTGTGCGCACCCACACGTGCTGCCACCACGGCTCCTGGTCGAACGCCTGCGTGGCTTCCAGCATGGAGCGCACCACCTGCAGCTCCTGGCCGGCCGGCAGCGCGCTGGGCTGCACGCTGGCGCGAATGGTGCGCAGGCGGACCACATCCTGCACGCCGGTCCACGCCACAAAAATCGCCGCGCCTGCACAGGCAAGCGCGGCGAACACAGCGGCGGGGGTGATGCGCGGACGGCGCATGCGCGCGGGCGGCACTCAAAGGTTGCCGCGGCGCTCCTGCTCGTGCTCCAAGCTCTCGAACAGGGCCTTGAAGTTGCCCTTGCCAAAGCTCTGGCTGCCGCGGCGGCAGATGATCTCAAAGAACAGGGTGGGGCGGTCCTGCAGCGGCTTGCTGAAGAGCTGCAGCAGATAGCCCTCGTCGTCAGCGTCCACCAGGATGCCCAGGTCGCGCACGCGCTGGTGGTCTTCCTTCACAGGTTCATGGCCGTGCTGGCGCAGCATGGCGTCCACGCGCTTCCACACTTCGGCGTAGTACGCATCTGGGATCGCAAGGAAATCCACGCCGCGGCGGCGCAGCTCGGCCACGCTGGACAGCTCGTCGTCGGTGCGCAGCGCCAGGTGCTGCACGCCAGGGGTCATGTCGTGCCACTCCAGGTACTCCAGGATCTGGCTCTTCTTCTTGCCCTCGGCTGGCTCGTTGATGGGCATCTTGATCAGGTGATTGCCGCTGGACATCACCTTGCTCATCAGGGCCGAATATTCGGTGCTGATGTCCTTGTCGTCAAAGTGCTTGAACATGGAGAAGCCAAGCACGCTCTCGTACCACTTCACCCAGTGGTTCATCTTGCCTTCCTGCACGTTGCCCACCGCGTGGTCCACGAACTTCAGTCCACAGGGATTGCGCTTGTTGTGCTCGTTGAGCGCAAAGCCGCCGATCTTGCGGAAGCCCGGCATGAAGAGCCCGCCTTGCTTCACCTCCGGCAGGCCGTACTTGCCGCGGCGGCTGACAAAGCTGTGCACCACGCGGCCGAACACCTTGATGCCCGCAGACACAACCGTGCCATTGCCATCCGAGACTTCGCGGGGCTCGTAGGCGCTCTCGCCGCCGTTCTTCAGCGCCTGCTTGTAGGCCTTCTCTGCGTCATGCACCGTGAAGGCGATGTCCTTGATGCCGTCGCCGTACCGGCGGACTTCCTCTGCAGCCGGGTGGTCCTTGGAGAGCGCGGTTTCCAGCAGGAAGCGGATGTTGCCCTGGGTGAGCAGGTAGGCCGCTGTCTGCCGATTTCCGGTGGTGAGATCCGAGATCTCCTCCACCTGGAAGCCAAAGGCCGTGGCGTAGAAGAAGGCAGCCTGCTTGGCGTTGCCTACCCAGTAGCGGACATGGTCCACGTCAATCAGGTCCAGCGGGTCGGCAGCCGTGGGCACACGGGTGGAGGGCGCGGTCGAAGCAGTGGTCATGCCCCCATCATAGGCGGCGCTGCACCTGCTGCCGCTTCTCGGACACCGTGGTAGACTTTCCCGCGTGAACGGCAAGAAGCTCCTGTTGATCGTCCTGGTCCTGCTGGCAGTGGTCGCACTGTTCGTGACGCTGGTGTTCCTCATGCCCATGAACCAGCAAGACTCCGGCCCCAAGGCGCTGGAGCCAGACCCCATGCATCAGCCGTCCACCAACTAGCTGCGCGGCGCGCAGCTGGCTTCATGAATATTGAATGACGCTCTCCACCTGGCGCGGCGCCAGCAGCGCTCTGCCGCCCAGATTGGTCAGCTCGATGAGAACGCTGCAGGCCGCCACCTGGCCGCCAGCGCGCTCCACCAGCTCGCAGCACGCCTTCATGGTGCCGCCTGTGGCCAGGAGGTCGTCCACGATGAGCACCTTGCTGCCGGCGGGGAACGCGTCGTGGTGCATCTCCAGCGCATCTTCCCCGTACTCCAGCGCGTAGCTGGCCTTCAGCGTCCGGCGCGGCAGCTTGCCGGGCTTGCGCACAGGAATGAACCCGCAGCTGAGCGACTGCGCCACCGCAATGCCAAAGATGAACCCGCGGCTCTCTGCGCCCACCACCACGTCGAACTTGGCGCCGCGGAAGCGGTTGGCCATGAGCTCCACGCTGATGGCCAGCGCAGACGGGCTTCGCAGCAGCGGTGTGATGTCCCGGAACAGGATTCCCTGCTTGGGGAAGTCGGGGACGTCCTTGATGAGCGCGCGCAGCTGTTCGACCGGATTCATCGAGCGGACGAGGATATCATTGGCGCATGCCGAGGACTTCCATGACGCGCCGCCTTGAAATCGTCGAGCCCATCGGCAAGCGTGTCCTCATCCGCAAGGACGAGGACAAGAAGGTCACCAAGGTGGGCATCCACCTGCCGGACAAGATCGAGATTCCCACCATCACCGGGCGGGTGGTGGAGATCTCCGCCGAAGTGGCCAAGGACGACAACTACCCCATCCAGAAGTACGACCGGGTGCTGTTCAACCCCAAGCACGGCATTCCGGTGGACTTTGAGGGCGACAACCGGCTGTATGTCATCCCGGTGGAGGACGTGGTGGCGGTCTTCCGCGCCACGCCCACAGAAGAGGATCGGCAGCAGCCGTAAGCCCTGTGCACGCTGCCGCACCTGGCGCAGAGGATCTGCCTGACCCGTACCTGGTGCAGCCAGCCCGGGCGCCGCTGGTGGGTGCTGTGCGCGCGCCCGGTTCCAAGAGCCTGACCAACCGGCACCTGCTGCTGGCCGCGCTGGCAGCAGGGCGCTCTGCGCTCAGCGGTGCGCTGCACGCGCAGGACACGTGGAAGCTGGCCACCGCGCTTGGCGCCCTGGGGGCCAGTGTGGACGGCATGGACGAGGGGCGGATCGCAGAGGGGCTGGTGCGGGTGAACGGTGCAGGTGGACGCCTGACTGGCGGCGTGGTGGTGCACTGTGGCGATGGCGGCACGCCCGCGCGGTTCCTCCTGGCCGCGGCGCTCCTGGCCAGCGGGCCTGTGACAGTGGACGGCAGCGCGCGGCTGCGCGAACGCCCCATGGGCGATGCTGGCCCGCTCCTGGCTGCGCTGGGTGCGCGTTGCGAATGGCTGGGTCAGCCCGGATGCCTCCCAGCGCGGGTGCATCCGCCAGCGCATGGCACCGCCACCCGGCCTGTGGTGCACGTGGGCGCGACCGCCAGCAGCCAGTTTGTGAGCGGAATGCTCCTGGTGGCGCCGTGGCTTCCCAAGGGCCTGGAGGTGCGGTTCACGCAGCCGCCAACCAGCGCGTCGTACCTGGAGCTCACCGTGCACGCGCTGCGCGAGTGGGGCGCGCAGGTGGTGGTGGAGCGCGCGCCGGCGGGAGCGGAGCGCGCGCAGGCCGGCGCGGAACACGCGGAGGCAGGCGCGCTGCAGTCCATCGCAGTGGAACACGGCCCACTTTCCGCGCGCACCGTGGTGGTTGAGGCAGACGCCAGCAGCGCGGTGTACTGGGCTGCTGCAGCAGCGCTGGTGCAGGAAGCGAACTGGCCTGTCCGGCCTTCCACTGGACACCGCGCAGCCGGACATCCAGGCGGTGCGTGCGCTGGGCGCGCTGGGCGCGCGCGTGAGCGGGACTGCGGCAGGCGTGGTGGTGGCGTGGGGCGGCGTGGCTGGGGGCGCAGCGCTGCGCGCAGGCCAGGTGGACGCCACGCTCTTCCCAGACGGCGCGCTGGCGGTGATCGCAGCGAGCGCTGCAGCGGATGGGCCCGTGCGGTTCACTGGGCTGGGCACGCTGCGCGTGAAGGAGTCGGACCGGATCCAGGCCATGTGCGACAACCTTGCCCGCGCGGGGGCCGCCACCACCAGCGGGCCCGACTGGCTGGAGGTGCGCCCTGCAGCCGCTGGCGCGCCGCCAGCGCCGGTGATTCCAACCTTTGCAGACCACCGCGTGGCCATGAGCTTTGCTGTGCTGGCGCTGCGATGCGGCCCGCTCGCCATCCAGGATCCACGCTGCACTGCCAAGAGCTATCCCAGCTTCTGGGCGCATCTGCGGGCGCTCCGCGTGGCGTGCCGCGCCTAGGCGGCTTGGATTCGCATAGGCTTACGGAATGGCCGCATTTTGGCACATGGCTCGCAGGCTGCTGGAGTGGAAGGGCCAGCTCACGCTGGCCATGGCCGCCGCCATGCTCTCTGCGGGTGGGTTTGGCGCTGGCCTGCTGGCGCTTGGCCCTGTGCTGAAGTTCCTGCTCAACAGCAATCAGTCGCTGGCAGACTGGGTGCACCAGAACGCCGCCTTTGTGCCCGAGGGGCTGGTGAGCCGCCTGCCAGCAGGCACGTTCGACGGCGTGGTCTTCATCTTCGTGGTGCTGCTGGCACTGACGGTCATCGGCGGCACCGCAAACTTTGTGCACCAGTACCTGGCCTACACGCTGTGCGTGCGCGTGGTGGCCAGCGTGCGGCACGACACATTCAAGAACGCAGTCAACCTGCCGCTGGGTCAGGTGCAGGCGCGCGGCGCGGCGGAGTACATCAGCCGCATCTCCCGCGATGCCGCCGAACTGCAGCGCGGCCTCATGGCGCTGACTGGCAAGACTGTGGCGCAGGTCACCAAGGGCCTGGCAGCGCTGGGCGCGGCCATCTGGGTGGACTGGCGCATCACAGTGGTGGCGCTGGTGGCGGCGCCGGCCATCGGCATCCCGCTGCGCAAGCTGGGCAAGCGCATCCGGCGCGGCGTGCGCGGGTCGCTGCGCGCGCAGGAGGACCTGCTGCGCGTGAGCAACGAGAGCCTGCAGGGGCTGCGCGCAGTCAAGACCTCCACGGCGGAAGCGGCCTCCATCCGGCGGTTCGACCAGGCCAATCAGACCGTGGTGCAGCAGGAGATGCGCGTGCGCATGGCGCAGGCGCTGTCCTCGCCGCTCATCGAGGTGATCTCGATCGTGGCGGTCTCGGTGCTGGCGCTGATCGCAGCGCGGCAGATCATTGATGGCAAGCTGCCGCTGGAGACGTTCCTGCTGGCGCTGGGTTCGCTGGCAGCCGCGGGTGGCAGCTTCAAGCCCGTCACCAGCCTGGTGAACGACATCCAGGCTGCGTCCGCCCCAGCAGAGCGCCTGATGGAGGTGCTGCGCTCCGAGCGCGAGGACGCTGGCGAACGCCTCAAGCCAGCGCTTCCGCGCCATGCCAGGAGCATCGAGTTCCAGTCGGTGAGCTTTGCCTATGCAGGCGCTGGCGCGATGGCCGTGGAGGGCATCACCCTGCGCATCGAGCATGGCGAGCGCGTGGCGGTGGTGGGTCCCAACGGGTGCGGAAAGACCACGCTGCTCAGCCTGCTGGCGCGGCTGTACACGCCTGCAGCGGGGCGCATCCTGGTGGACGGCAAGGACGTGGCCGCGTGCTCGCTGAGCAGCCTGCGCGACCAGCTGGGCGTGGTCACCCAGGATGCGGTGCTGGTGCGCGGCACGGTGGAGGACAACATCCGGTTCGGGCACGAGGCGTCGTCGCGGCAGGAGGTGCTGGACGCAGCCCAGCGCGCGCATGCCATGGCGTTCATCGAGCAGATGCCGCAGGGGCTGGAGAGCCCGGTGCACGAGGGCGGCACCAGCCTGTCTGGCGGCCAGCGTCAGCGTCTGGCCATCGCGCGGGCCATCCTGCGCAACCCGGCCATCCTGATCCTGGACGAAGCCACCAGCCAGGTGGATGCCGAGAGCGAGGAGCAGATCAACGCCGCCATCCGCGAGTTCAGCGCAGGGCGCACGGTGCTGATCATCGCGCACCGGCTGTCCACGATGCTGGGTGCAGACCGCATCGTGGTGATGGATGCGGGGCGCATCGTGGCGGTGGGCCGGCACGACGACCTGCTCAACCAGAGCTCGGTCTACCAGCGCCTGGTCCGCACCCAGCTCGCGTGAAAGTGGTGCCTGGCACGGGTGTCCCTCATTTCGGGAGCGGGTCGGGAGCGAGTCGGATGCAGATCGGAAGCGGGTCGGAAGCGGATCGGATGAGATCAGAAGCGGGTGCCGGCCACGGGAACAAAAACCCGGGACACCCGTGCCTGGCACCGATTTCACGAACCGCCGGTGGCGGGGACGTCTGGGCTGGTCTTGGGCTCTGGCACGCCGCCCAGCGCTGGCACCGCCGTGTCCGGGGGACGTGGCGATTGGCCAGCCTCTGGCGCACCTGGGCCATCGCCCGACGCGCCGGTGGCAGCCGGCTGCACAGCAGCGCTCTGCGGCGCGGCGGACTGCTGCGCTGCAGCCACCGCGCGCCCAGACTCCAGCGCCACCCACACCAACGCCACGCTGGACGCCAGCGTCATCACCATCAGGATGGCGATGAACAGCAGCCAGTTCTGCACGGCGCTCGACTGCTTCTGAAAGGACGAATCCCGCTCGGCCGTGCGCTCCAGCAGCCCCTGCAGCGCCGCTGCGCTCCGGTCGCTGGTGGTCTGCAGCTGCTCCACCGCGCGCGCCAGCGTGGTGACGCCACTGGCCACCTGCACCGCGCTCTCGTGGTTCAGGTCCAGCTGCTGCTGCACCAGGCTCATCACATCGCGCTGCTGCTCCACGCCCTGCGTGATGCGCGCCAGCGTCTTCTCCACCTGATCATCGCGCTGGCGCGTGTACATCAGCTGCTGCGCAACCAGGTCTGCCAGACGAGTCTGCTGCCGCACCAGCTCTGGCAGGGCGCCCATGCTCTGCGGCAGCGCGCTCACCACGCGCGCCAGCTCCTGCTGACGCTCATCCTGCTGGTCCAGGAAGCGGCGGAAGTCCCGCGCCATGGACACGATCTCCTGCGAGTCCGCTGGAACCGGCGCAGAGGCCGCGTCCAGCGGAGCAGAAGTGGACCGCGCCGCAGCGCGTGGCTCGTCGCGGCCAAGAAAGAGCTGACGCAGATACCGACCAATGCCGGGCATGGGTGGTGAAAGACTAGCATTGACGCTCCATGCGAGGGCTTCAGCGCATCCTGGTGGCACTGTGTGCAGCAGCCCTCGCTGCGTGCGGCGGTCCACCCGGCGGAAGCACGCCCGCACAGAACGCGTCCGCGCAGCCAGCCACCAGCCTGCGCATCGTCTCCCTCAGCCCAGCCATGACCCGCTGCGTGATGGACCTGGGTGGCGAGTCAGCCATCGTGGGCCGCACGCCCTGGTGCGCCGCCCCCAAAGCGGCGGTGGTGGGCTCGCTGCAGGAGTGGGACCTGGAGGCCATCGTGGGCCTGCATCCCACCATGCTCCTGGTCCAGCAGCGCACCCCAGATCCCCAGCTAACGCAGGTGGCTGCGCAGACGGGCGCCACGCTGGTCAGCGCGCACGTGGATCACCTGAAGGACATCGAGTCGTTGGTGGTGACGCTGGCTGAGCAGCTCACCCGCGCAGGCGTGCCGGACGCTGCCGCTCGTGGCGCCGCGCTCCTCCAGGAAGCAGCCGACCGCCGACAGGCCGCACGCCAGGCTGGCCAGCTGGCAGCCCTTGGCCCCACGCTGCTCCTCTTCAGCAGCGATCCACCGACCGCCTTCGGGCAGGGGACCTATGTGGCCGAGCTCTGGGAGGCGCTGGGTGGAACCAACGCTATCCACCTGCCCGGCTATCCAGAACTCAGCTTGGAGGACGTCGCCCGGCTCGACCCCGCCACCGTGGTGCTGGTCCGCTCGGCAGGAACCACTCTTCCGCCCGGCCTCCGCTCGTTGCCGCCAGCCCTCCAGCGCCGCATCCGCGTGATCGCATCGCCAGCCCTTCTTGAACCCAGCACAGCCTGCCTGCGCGAGGGCACGACAGCCCTGGCAGAGGTGGCCACAACCCCAGAAGCCCAGGGCGCACCTGCAGCAGGGGGCGCACCATGACCCACCGGCGCACGCTGGGGCTCTTCCTCCTGTGCGGCACGCTGGCTGCTGTGGCGCTCCTGCGCCTCCTGGCCACACGAAGCCTGGACGGCACCCTGCACGTGGGGTGGCCGGGCGCAGAGCTCGGCCAGTACCGCGTGGGTGCAGTGGCCTCTGCCACCCTGGCTGGCGCGCTGCTTGGCGTGGCCGGAGCGCTGCTGCAGGGATTGCTGCGCAACCCCTTGGCATCCCCCTTTGTGCTGGGGGTGAGCAGCGGCGCTGGCTGCGGCGTGGCTGTGGCGCTTGCCATCAGCAGCAGCGTGGCTGGCGCCGCCAGTGCAGCCACCGTCACGCTCGGTGCGCCCATCCTCCCAGCCACGCTGGGCGCGCTGGCTGCGCTGGCAGCCGTGCTGGCCCTGGGCCGCCGCAACGGCGTCAGCGACCCCACCACCGTGGTGCTGGCGGGCGTCATCGTGGGCGCCGTGGCGGCTGCGGGCACCATGCTGGCGGAAAGCGCGCTGCCGCTTTCCCGCCGCGGCGAGATCTCCGCCTGGATGCTGGGACGAGTCCCGGAAAGCCCAGACCACACAGCGCTGGCGCTGAGCGCTGCTGCGCTGGCGGTCTCGCTGGCCGTGGCGGTGGCAGTGGGCCGCCGCCTGGATGCGTCAGCGCTCTCGGATGACGAAGCCCGCAGCGTGGGGGTGCCAGTGCACCGCACGCGGCTGGTGGTGTTGGCGACCGCTGGCCTGGCCACCGCTGCCAGCGTGGTGCTGTGTGGACCCATCGCCTTTGTGGGGCTCATCGCGCCCCACGTGGCGCGCGGTGCAGTGGGCCCCACCCATCGAACCCTGTGCGTGGCATCCGCCATTGCAGGCGCCGCGCTCCTTCTGGCCGCCGAGGCAGCACGCCAGTTCATCCACCTGGGTGGTGGCCGGCTGCCAGTGGGTGCGCTCACTGCGCTGGTGGGCGGCGTGGCCTTCCTGTGGCTGCTCCGCCGCACCGCAGGGGGGTGGCAGCCATGAGCCACGCATCCGGCGCCGCTCCGCCCACCTCGCACCATTCGCAGCCCACATCTGCGCCCGCCGCAGCGCTCTGCTTTGCCAGCGCCACCGCCGCGCTGGGCAGCTTCAGGCTGCAGACAGGCGCGCTGCAGATCCCACCCAGGCAGGTCACCGTGGTGCTGGGCCCCAATGGCTGCGGCAAGTCCACTGTGCTGCGGCTGGCTGCTGGGCTCCTTTCGCCCACCGCAGGCGCTGTCACGCTGGATGGCCGCGCCATCCACGCGCTGGCGGAGCCACAGCGCGCCGCGCGCGTGGCGTACGTGCCGCAGCGCTCCACAGTGGGTGCGCCGTTCACCGTGGCCCAGGTGGTGGCGCTGGGGCGGCACGCGCTGCCGCCCAACCCGGCCCGCATCCAGGCAGCGCTCGAACTGGTCCGCCTGGACCACCGCTCCAGCGAGCCATTCCACCACCTCTCCGCAGGCCAGCAGCAGCGCGTGGCGCTGGCCAGGGCGTTGGCCCAGCACGAGCCAGGCGGAATCATCCTGCTGGATGAAGTCCTCAGCGCTGTGGACCTTCCCGAGACGCTTCACCTGGTGCGCGTCCTCCGCGAACTGGCAGAGCACAGCGCCACCATCCTCCTGGCCACGCACGACCTGGCGCTGGCGCGGGCAGTGGGCCACACTGCCTGGTACCTGCAGCATGGCCAGACCGCAGCGTGGGGGTCCGCCGCAGACATCCTCACGCCCGCGCGCCTGGCAGCGCTGGTGGGTGTGCCCGTGGTGGGGGCGGAAGGTTCACAAGCGCACCTCCCTGTGGCAGACCTGAGCGCTATGCTCCACCACGAGCCGTGAGCACCACTGTCATCATCGCTGTGGTGGTGGCCATCCTGAACGGGGTGGCTGCCTACTACAAGAAGCAGAAGGAGAAGGAGGCTGCTGAAGCCGCCGCGGCCGCGCAGCGCGCAGGTGGACTCCAGGGCAGCACCACCTTTCAGGCTGCGCCACCACCTCCTCCGCCGCCACCGCCGCCGCCAGTCTCTCGAGCTGCGCCTGTGGTGGTGCAGCGCACCGCACGGCAACGCGCCAAGGCGCGGCCACAGGGCACGCCGCCCACCGTGGTGCACGCGCCACCCAAGGTGGTGCACACGCCACCCACCAGCCGGCCAGCCAGCGTGCAGAAGCCCGCCCAAAAGCCTGCGGCCAAGCCTGCATCCACGCCTGCCTCCATCCCCGGAGCAGTGTTCGCGACGTCGCTGGTGTCAGGCCAGATTGCAGCAGCCAGCCGAAGCCCCAAGGCCCCAGCACCTGCGCCCGCCAAGGCTGCGGCTCCCTGGAGCCGCCACGCAGCCAGGCAGGGGATCATCCTGGCCACCGTGCTGGGAGCTCCTCGGGGCCTCCAACCGTGGGATGGATCCCCCACAGTCTGATCTGGATTTCGGGTCGAAACTGCTGCTATCTGCAGCGATCCCACGCCCTTTGGGCCTTGCTACACTCTTTGCTCGCCATGATTGACATCCGCAAACTGAAGGAACTCGTCCGCCTGATGCAGACCAGCGACCTCACCGAGCTGGACCTGCGCGACAAGGACGAACAAGTGACCATTCGCCGGGCTTCTGCCAGCGTTCCCGTGCAGGTGGTGCACCCGCCCGTGGTGGCTGCAGCGCCCGCTGCCGCACCATCAGCCCTGGCTGCCCCCAGCGCGCCCGTGGCTGCAATCACGGAAGAAAAGTCCGAAGGCCTCATTGCCATCGAAAGCCCCATGGTGGGCACGTTCTACGGCTCGCCCGGCCCAGACAAGCCCCCGTTTGTGCAGGTGGGAGCGGCTGTGGGCCCCGAGACAGTGGTCTGCCTGGTGGAGGCCATGAAGATCTTCAACGAGATCAAGGCAGAGAAGGGCGGCACGGTGGTCAAGGTGCTGGTGAAGAGCGGCCAGGCTGTGGAGTTCGGACAGCCATTGTTCATGATCAAGCCCAGCTGAGAAGGGACCTATGTTCAAGAAGGTGCTCATCGCCAATCGCGGCGAGATCGCGCTGCGCGTCATCCGCGCCTGCCGCGAACTGGGTGTCAAGACTGTGTGCGTGTACAGCTCGGCCGACAAGGGCGGCCCATGGCTGGAGCATGCAGACGAGACCGTGTGCATTGGTCCGCCACCCAGCAAGGACAGCTACCTCCGCATCGAGCGCATCATCGCTGCTGCAGAGGTCACGCACGCCGACGCCATCCATCCTGGGTATGGCTTCCTGAGCGAGAACAGCCACTTTGCGGAAGTGTGCCGCGACAGCGGCTTTGAGTTCATCGGTCCATCGCCAGAGGCCATGCACGCGCTGGGCGACAAGGTGAACTGCAAGAAGCTGGCGCGCAAGACTGGCACGCCGGTCTTCCCAGGCACCGAGGACGCCATCGAGGACATTGACGAGGCCGCCAAGGTGGCCACCGAGATCGGCTACCCGGTCATCGTGAAGGCCCGCGCTGGCGGTGGCGGGCGCGGCATGCGCATCGCGCGCGATGAGTCCCAGCTGCGTGCCGGCATCGAAGCAGCCCGCCAGGAGGCCGCTGCGGCCTTTGGCGACGGCGGCGTGTACATCGAGAAGTTCCTGGAGCAGGCCCGCCACTTTGAGGTGCAGGTGCTGGGCGACAAGCATGGCCACGCCGTGCACCTGTATGAGCGCGACTGCTCCAGCCAGCGCCGGCACCAGAAGCTGGTGGAGGAGGCCCCAGCCCCAGGCGTGGATCCCGCCAAGCGCGACCGCGTCTGCGAGAGCGCTGCCTCCCTGATCCGCGCTGCCAAGTACAGCGGTGCTGCCACCGTGGAGTTCCTGATGGACCGCCAGCAGAACTTCTACATGCTGGAGGTGAACACCCGCGTGCAGGTGGAGCATCCGGTCACCGAGCTCATCACTGGGGTGGACATCGTGAAGACCGGCATCCGCGTGGCGGCTGGCGAGCCGCTGCCCTTCACGCAGAAGGACATCCGGATCAACGGTCACGCCATCGAAGTGCGCATCAACGCAGAAGACCCCGACCGCAACTTCATGCCGCAGGCAGGGCTCATCGAGACCTTTGTGGCGCCTGGCGGCCCGGGCGTGCGCCTGGACAGCCATGCGCGCCACGGCTACCGCATCCCGCCCAATTACGACTCGATGATCGGCAAGCTCATCGTGCATGCGCCCGACCGCGAGACGTGCATCGAGCGCCTGAAGGGCGCGCTGCGCGAGTTCAAGATCGGGCCAGTGAAGACCACCATCCCGCTGCACCTGCGGATCCTGGACCTGCCAGACTTCCGCAAGGCCACGCACGACATCCACTACGTGGAGCGCTGGCTGAAGGGCGCTGCGCACTAGCGGCAGAGCGCTGGCGCTCGCACTCAGTCCTGGTGGCCGCGCTTGCTCGGCATCAGGCTCACAGCGATGATGGCGCCACCCAGGATGGCCATGAGGCCATAGCCCAGCACAGGACTCACCAGGCCCATGGCCCGGGAGGGCGCTGGGGCGCCTGCGGTTTCCTGCAGCGCCAGCACAGCAGACTGCACAGCAGCGTGGGACAAGACAGTGGCAAAGGTGAGCATGGTGATGTGGTCCTATGTGGTGCGATCACACGTCCGAATGGCGATCACACGTTGGAGACCGGGACCTTCTTGCTGATCGTGTTCAGCAGGCGAAGCCCGCTGCGGGTGTCCAGGCCCAGGCCCTTCAGCTGGGTGCCCTCCGGCACGCAGAAGTACAGCAGCAGCTTCTTGCCTGAACCCAGGGTCTGGATCGGAATGTCGCGCAGCGTCATGGGCTTGCCGCCCGCGGAGTGCACGGTGAACCACTCGCCGTCGTCCTCTGCAAAGCCGATGGCGAAGTACTTGTTGCCAGCATCGTCCACCACGGCAATGCGTCCGTCCTGCGCCTCCACACCGCCTTCGCGGATCCAGCTGTTCAAGTCGGGGAACATGCGCGCGCCACCAGACGTGGCGGTGGCATCCAGGCGCAGCACCTTGGTGTTCTCCGCAGCCTTGAAGCCGCGGATGCGCAGGTCAGAGCCCACGCTGGAGCTCTCGCCAGCTGGGAAGCGCTGCTCGCCGCCGATGATGAAGTTGCCTTCATCCAGCGACAGGCCGCCCTTGTTGTTGGAGTTCAGGGTCTTGGACAGCGAGTAGTTGGCTTCTGGGAAGTCCACCTTGGCGTCCAGATCAGTGGCTTCGGCGTCCTCGATCAGCTTGCCGCTGCTGCCGCTGCTGGCCAGTTCGTCGCCAGGCCTGGCCTGGTCTGGCAGGCGGAAGCGCACGCCCTTCAGCTGCACGAACTTGGGACGCTGCTGATCCAGGTCGGACTTGGCAAACAGCAGGGTGAACGTGCCTTCGCCCTGGCCTGGAATAGTGGTGGCGTAGCTGGTGTCCGAATTGAAGTAGAAGGTGCCCTCACCGCGGTCTGTCTGCTGCATCCACGCCAGCGGATGCGCCACCGTGGCCTTGCCGTTGCGGCCTTCGCCCACCACGCGCGCCTGGCTGGCAGAGAGGATGAACTGCTGGCCAGCGCCGTCGTACGCGCTCTGATCCACTGTGAAGCGAACGGCGTACGCCGGCACAGGCTGCGAGCCCACGCCGGGATCAAGCTGGATCGCCTCGAGGTCGAAGAGCTGAATGTCCTTGACGGAGGCGGGATCCAGGCTCACGCGGGCCAGGCCTTCGTTGTAGCTGTCGCGGAAGAGCGACCACGAGGTGCGGGTCAGCTCTGGCTGGTGCGTGCCCAGCGTGCCGCCACCCAGCCACGGCGTGAAGGCGCCAGCAGAGAGGTATCCGTAGAAGCTGCCTGTGGCATTCACCAGATGCAGCAGGTAGGCGTTGTCCGATCCAATGGTGGGCGCCTTGGGCACATCGCTGCGCCGCGTCCAGCCGGATGCGCCGGCAATGTCCACGCTGCTCTGCATGAATCCAGCGCCAATCAGCAGGATGCCCATGGTGAGCACGCCCGACGCCAGTCCAAATGCGCCGCCCACCACCACATCCGCAGCGCGCGGCAGCGAGATGTTGGCGGGAACCAGTCGGTCGACCGCCAGGCGCGAGACCACCAGCGTGACCACAAAGACACCCAGCAGCGAAGCGCCAAACGCAAATCCGCTGAAGCCCACAGGCAGCAGCAGGTAGGCGAGCGGCTCCCAGAGCGCAAAGGCCAGCGCGCCAGCGACCACCACGCAGATCAGGTGCAGCAGCGAGCTGAAGGCACCCGCATCAGCCCACCAGTACATGATGAGCAGCACCAGCAAGAAGACGACGATGGATGGAATCATGGGAAGGTCCGGTGGGTTGCGTCAGCCAGCAGCAGGGCGGTTGGCAGGTGCGGGTGGCGGTGGGGCGGCGCGCCCAGCAGCGGGTGCGCCAGCAGGTGCAGCGGGAGCCTGGCCAGCAGCGGGTGGAGCAAAGGCGCGGCGCACCTCCTCCAGGCTGGTCTCGCCCAGGCGCACTTTCATGAGCGCTGCTTCCTGCAGCGACAGGCTGCGGAACGCGCGGCGCGCCTGCATGTAGGCGCCCTTCACGTCGCCATTCTTCAGCAGGGCGCGGGCATCTGCATCCAGCGCCAGCACCTCAAAGGCGCCCGTCTGGCCGATGTACCCCGTGCCGCCGCAGGTGGGGCAGTCTGTGGGCTGGTCCTTCACCAGCACCTTGCCGCTGGCGCGGTACAGCTGAACGGCCTTGCCTGTTGGCAGGGCCAGCTGCTTCATGATCTCTGGAGTGGGCTGGTAGGCCACGCGGCAGGCGCCGCACAGCTTGCGCACCAGGCGCTGCACCACCACCAGCTTGATGGCCTCCGAAGCCGGTCCCGGCTCGCCCACGGCCTTCAGCCACGCAGCCAGCATGTCTGGCGCGCTGTCCGAGGGCATCATGGCATACAGCGTCATGCCGCGCGCGCTGGGGCTGGACAGCACCTTGCCCGCGCCCGGCTCCATGGTCTCGGTGATCATCACCACGTCTGGGCCGCGGCGAATGATGGTCTGCAGCTGGGTGGCGTAGTCCGCCTTGCCTGGGTCGAAGGTGGCGTGCTCCACGCCGTCCACCTGGCGCTCTGGGCGCCGCTCCAGCGTCTTGATGTTGCTGGTGAAGGCGTCGTGGCCGCTCAGCAGGCTGTAGCCCAGCGTGGTCATGCCGTTGCCAGCGCGGGTGCCCACCAGCACCACGCCGCCCTTGGGGTCGGCAGCCAGCTGCTCGCGCAGCAGCTTGAGCTGCGGCTCCAACATGCCGGACTTCTCCAGCGGGATGGTCAGCTGCTTCTCGCGCTCGATCTCCACGCGCAGGGTCTCGCCCTGCATGCTGCCTGTGGAGCTGACCGTGACGTTGATCTTGCCTTCCCCGCGCAGGACGGCAAAACCACCGCGCTGGTACTTGCGGCGCTCGCCTGGCTCCAGGCCAGCAGCGCCCTTCAGCAGGTCCACAGCGCCTGTGGCCACTTCGGCCGCCAGCGATGGCAGCTTGCCGCGCTGGCCGTCCACCACCTGCACCACTGCAGCTCCCTGCTTGGTCAGCAGGATGTCCAGGCGCTGCGTGCGCCCATCCAGGGCTGGAGTGATCAGCTCCTGGGCCGCCAGGTAGATGGCGTAGCCCGGATCCTTCTGGTTGGGGACCGTGACCTCCGTCCGGTCCTTCTTCTGGAAGCGGAGCTGCACGCTCTGCTGCGCGCTGCGCGAGCGGCGGTCCTCGGCCATCTTGCCAAAGTCCAGGTTGAGGAAGCGCAGTGGCTTGGCGTCCTTGGCGGCCTTGTTGCGGAAGCTCATGTACCACATGCACGGCACGCACAGCAGCACCACCTGGGCCGCGAAGCCAGCCGCCCAGAAGGGCACCAGCAGCACCGCCAGCAGCGCGGCCGCTGCAAAGGCCACAAAGATGGCACCCCACTTGGTGGGATTCAGGTGGTAGTAGGCAGCGTCCTTCACCAGCTTGCCAGAAGTCACCGACGCGTATGGCACAAACGCCACAAGCGTGACCAGCGGCTTCACGATGCTCATCATGATGAAGGGCTGGGCAGTGCTCTGCGCCAGCAGCGGGGTGGTCAGCGAGAGAAGTCCGCTCATGTGGCTCATGGGTTGGTTCAGCCCTTTCCGACCATGGATGCGCCCTGGCTGATGCCCTTCAGGCGCATGCGCAGTTCCTCAGGCTTGGGCGTGGCCTGCAGGGCGATGGTCTGGTGGATCATTTCCTTCTCCACCAGGTCCACCAGCGCGCTGGTGAAGTCCAGCATGCCGGCATCGCGAGACTTGATGATGTCCAGCAGCTCGCCTTCGCGCGCTTCCAGAATGTACTTCTGCACCGCGGCGGTGTTGATCAGGATCTCCAGCGCTGGGATGCGCGCGATGTTCTCGTGCAGCGTGGGCAGCAGCTTCTGATAGACGATGGCGCGCAGGTTGTACGCCAGCAGCTTGCGGATCTGCTCGCGCTCGCTCACCGGGAACAGGTCGTAGATGCGGCCGAAGGTCTGCCATGCGCTGCTGGCGTGGATGGTTCCGAACACCAGGTGGCCTGTTTCCGCAGCGCGGATGGCGGCTTCGAACGTCTCGTAGTCGCGCATTTCGCCCACCAGCGCGATGTCTGGATTCTCACGCACCAGCGCGCGGAGGGCCTCGTTGAAGTTCACGCAGTCAATGCCGATCTCGCGCTGGTTGATGGTGGCCTTGTCGTCCTTGAAGATGTACTCGATGGGATCTTCGATGGTGACGATGTGCACCTTCTTGCGCTCGTTCACGTACTGCAGCATGGCTGCGATGGACGTGCTCTTGCCCGAGCCGGTCACGCCAGAGAACAGGATGAGCCCCTGCGCGGTCATGGCCACGTCGCCCAGCATGGGCGGCAGGAACAGCTCCTCGAACTTGCGGATGTTGCTGGTGATCAGACGGGCGGCCACGGCCGGCTTGCCGCGCGCCATGAAGAGGTTCACGCGGAAGCGGTTGCGGTCGTCGTAGTCGAACGCAAAGTCCATGCTGCCCTTGGTGCGAAACACCTCCTGCTGGCCTGGGTCCAGGATGTCGCGGGCCACCTGGAACATCAGCTCCGGCGTGCACACCTCTGTCTCCAGATCCTTCAGGATGCCGCGGTGGCGGATGCGCGGCTTCAGATCGCTCTTCACGATCAGGTCGCTGCCGCCAAACTTGATGGTGGCCCCCAGCCACAGCATCCATGCCTTGCGGCCATCGCCGGGCTTGGTGCCACGGTTCTCGAGGTTGATGGGGCTGACCAGGAACTGCTTGCCTTCGTGACCTGACACGGCAGGGGACCTCCGCAGGGAGCGGCCAAACGGTTCCCACCCAGGTCCGAGCAGCAGCAGGGGAGGCCCACAGTAGGCCCCGCGCCAGGCGCAGCTCCGCCGGGGTGGGGCCGGGGAGACCCCAAGCGTAGCAGGAACCCGGAGGGCGCCGCTAGACTGTTCCAATGGAACACAAGATCATCCAGGAAGGCATCACCTTTGATGACGTCCTCCTGGTGCCCCGCTACAGCGAGATCACACCGGATCAGGCGGACACGCGCACGCAGCTGACGCGGCAGATCGCGCTGAACATCCCGCTTCTGTCGGCCCCCATGGACACGGTGACAGAGAGCACCCTGGCCATCGCCCTGGCCCAGGAGGGGGGCATGGGCATCGTGCACAAGAACATGCCGGCTGAACGGCAGGCCCGGGAGGTCCAGAAGGTGAAGCGCTGCGAGAACGGCGTGATCACCGATCCGGTCATCCTGTCCCCGCAGGACTGGCCCGCGCTGCGCAGCTGATGGCGGAGCATGGCGTCAGCGGCTTCCCTGTCACAGAAGATGGCACCCGCCGCACGCGCGTGGTGGGCATCCTCACCCGCCGCGACACCCGGTTCGTGGACAAGCCAGACTCCACCCGCGTGGCAGACGTGATGACCAAGGACGGCCTGGTCACCGCACCGCCCGACATCACTCCCACGCAGGCCGAGGCGCTCCTGAACCGCAGCCGCGTGGAGAAGCTGCTCCTGGTGCAGGGCGACGGCCGCCTGGCCGGCCTGATCACCATGCGCGACATTGACAACTTCACCAAGCACCCTAACGCGTGCCGCGACGCGCGCGGCCGCCTGCGCGTGGGCGCTGCCGTGGGCGTGATGCAGCTGGACCGCGTGGAAGCGCTGGTGGCTGCAGAGGTGGACGTCATCGTGGTGGACACTGCGCACGGCCACAGCCTGAACGTGCTGCGCACAGTGCAGGAGGTGAAGCGTCGCTTCAACATCCAGGTCATCGCAGGAAACGTGGGCACCGCAGAGGGCGCCAAGGCGCTGGCCGACGCTGGCGCCGACGCTGTGAAGGTGGGCATCGGCCCCGGCTCCATCTGCACCACCCGCGTGGTGACTGGCGTGGGCATGCCGCAGATCACCGCCATCATGAACGCCGTGGAGGGCGTGGCCGGCAAGGTGCCAGTGATCGCCGACGGGGGCATCCGGCTCTCGGGCGACATCGCCAAGGCCATCGCCAGCGGCGCCAACATCGTCATGCTGGGCAGCCTCTTTGCCGGTCTGGACGAGAGCCCAGGCGAACTGGTCATCCACCGTGGCCGCCGCTTCAAGACCTACCGCGGCATGGGCAGCGAGGGCGCCATGGCCGCTGGCAGCGCAGACCGCTACGGCCAGGGCAAGGCGGGCACTGGCAAGTTCGTGCCAGAGGGGTGGAAGGCCGCGTGCCATACCGCGGTCCGCTGGGTGAATTCGTGTTCCAGATGGTGGGCGGCCTGCGGGCGTCCATGGGGTACTGCGGGTGCCGCACCATTCCAGAGTTCCAGGAGCACACGCGCTTTGTGCGGGTGTCTGGCGCCACCGTGGTGGAGAATCATCCGCACGACATCCAGATCACCAAGGAGAGCTCCAACTACACTCTGGCCGCTGCCTCAGACGAGTAGCGGCCCACGCCGGCGTGGCGGAACTGGCAGACGCAGTGGATTCAAAATCCACCGGGCTCAACCCCGTGCAGGTTCGATTCCTGTCGCCGGCATTCAGGTGGTGCTGATCAACGCATGGAGCGCGCTCCGCACAACCAGCAGCACGACACCGCACTGGCTGTGCTGCTGCTGGACCGCGCTGGAGTCATCCGCGCTGCCACGCCCGCTGCGTGCGATGCGCTGGGCCAGCCAGCAAGCAAGCTGGTGACCAGGGCGGTGCACCACGTGCTGCCTGCTGCCAAGGCGCTGGTCTACCTCTGGCTGGACGCGCTGCAACCCGGAGGAGACGCGCCGCCTCCGCGCGTGCTGGACCTGGAAGCCGCATGGCACGGCCAGAGCCGGCGGTTCGACGGCATCCTGTACGCCTTGGGCCGCGCCGATGCAGCGCCCGACCAGCCGGTGGCTGGGCTGGTCCTCCGGCCATCGCTGGTGCAGAAAGCCCGCACCCAGGCGCTGGATGCGCAGCGCGCGCTCCTGAGCCAGTTTGCCCAGGGAGCCACGCTGCGCGACAGCCTGCGCGAAGTGGCCCTGTTTGCAGAGCGCCAGATGGCGGGCGAGACCTTCTGCGTGGTGGTGCTGGACGATGGCCGCGGCCTGGAGCGCGGCGTGGTGGCCACCCTTCCGGCGGACATGGCAGATCTGTACGCAGACCCAGCCATCCACGCACAGGGCTGCCCTGCAGCGCTGGCTATGGCAGATGAACAGCCGGTGGTCATTCCAGACTTGGATGCGGACACGCGCTTCCGTGCGTACGCCGCGCACCTGCGCCGGCACAGCCTGCGCGCTGTCTGGAGCCAGCCGGTGCCACCAGGCGCAGCCGCCACGCGCGCCACGCTGGACATCCTGCTGCCCATCCCGCGCAGCCCCAGCGCAGAGGAGCGCCACGTGGCAGAGCAGGTGGCCGCCATGGTGCGGCTGGCGCTGGATCTGGCCCACCTGCGCGCTGAGCTGGAGCGCCGCACCGCAAACCTCAGCAGCATCGTGGGATCGCTGCCGGTGGTGGTGTGGGAGACAGACGCAGCTGGCGTGGTCACCTTGATCGAAGGCGGCGCGCTGCCGCTGGTCAAGCTGCATGCCGCCAGCGTGGTGGGCCACCCCAGCAGCGAGGCCTTTGGCGCCAGCGACACCACCGTGCGCCTGGTGCACCGCGCGCTGGAGGGCGTGTCGGAATGGTCGGACGTGGCTGCGTTCGGCCGCGACTTCACCATCCAGGTCACGCCCATCCGCGATGCGCGTCGGGCCAGGTGTGCGGCATGCGTGGCCTGGCGCTGGACATCACCGAGCGCCGCGCACTGGAGGCCAGCGCGCTGGCGGCACGCCGCATGGACGCGCTGGCGCAGGTGGCGGGCGGCTTTGCGCGCGATCTTTCCAACGTGCTCGCCGCCATCCGCGGCCATGCTTCGCTGGCAGCGCTTTCGCAGGGCATCCCGCCGCGGGTGGCAAGGGAAACCTGGAGATCATCAGGCGGCCGCTGCGCGTGGGCAGGCCGCCACGCAGAACATGTTGGCGCTGGGCCAGCCCAAGCCCATCCGCCGCACCGCCACCAGCGTGGCTGCGGTGCTGCGCGAGGCGCTGCAGCTGCTGCGGCCTGTGCTGCCACCGCAGATCGCAGTGGACGTGGTGGATCAGACGCAGGGCCAGGACCAGGTGATGGCCGACCCAAACCTGCTGCAGCAGGTGCTGTTCAACCTGCTCATGCGCGGCCGCGACGCCATGCCCAGCGGGGGCACGCTGCGCGTGCGCATGGAGCGCGACCAGCGTCCGGGCGCCAGCCCTGCGCTGCGCGTGAGCGTGGAGGACTCTGGTCCGCCGCTTCCGCCTGAGCTCCTGCCGCGCATCTTTGATGCCTTTGGCACCGCTGGCGAGAACACAGCTGGCCTGGCCATGGCGCTGGTGCGGTCGTTCGTCGAGTCAAACGGCGGCAGGGTGGAGGTGCTCTCTGGAGCCAATGCAGGTGCTGGCGTGGGCACATCGGTGGTCCTCACGCTGCCAGCAGCTGCGCTGCCCAGCAGCGAGGCCGGTGGCGCTGCGCGCGGCGCAGTGCTGCTGGGCGAAGCCCATCCGCTCCTGCGCCCCATGCTGGCCGAAGCGCTGCAGAGCGCTGGATACCACGTGACAGCGCCAGCAGACCCGCAGGCGTTCCGCGCAGCGCTGAGCAGCGCGCAGGGGCAGATGGACACGGCGGTGGTGGTGGATCCCGCCTTCCTGGCTTCGACCCCTGCGCAGGCGGTGCAGGCCATCCGCCGCCTGGCAGGGCCAGACGTCCCCATCCTGTTGGCAGGCGATGCTCCCACGCCGGGCAGCGCAGACAGCCGGGTGGCAGCGCTGCCCAAGCCGCTCGATCTGGATGCGCTGCGCCACCAGCTGGCTGCGTTCCTGCCAGCCCGTGGCGCTGACGGATCCAGCACGTCCGCTGCTCCGCGCACCCCCGGCGCCTCCAGCTGACATTCGGCCAGCGTCCGGCGGACGTCCGGAAATGCCAGTTTCGCAGGGCGTGCTGGTCCTTGTCAGGCCCCCCTGGTTTCCGCTACACTTGCGGATTCGCCCCAACGGGCACCCGGACAACAGCAAGGAGCTCTCCCGTGTACGCGATCTTTGAGGACAGTGGAACGCAGGTCAAGGTGAAGGTTGGCGAAGAGGTGGAACTGGACGCCCGCGTCATCGAGGGCGATGCCAAGACCATCGCGTTCGACAAGGTGCTGGTCATCGGTGCTGCCGATGGCACGCCCGCCAAGATCGGCACGCCCTACCTTTCGGGCGCCAGCGTCTCTGCGGACATCCTGGGTCCCGTGCTGGGCGACAAGCTCCGCATCGGCAAGTACAAGCGCCGCAAGGGCTACCGCCGCCAGGCTGGTCACCGCCAGGAGTTCCTGCGCGTGAAGATCACTGGCATCAAGGCGTAATCCACCGGCCAGACAGTCCACTGCAGATACGTGGCCGCTGCCTTCGGGCAGAGGAAAGTCCGGACACGGCAGGACACGGTGGTGGCTAACAGCCACCCGTGCGCGTGGGTGCGCACGAGGGACAGTGCAACAGAAAGCACACCGCCGAACGCATCCGCAAGGATGGCGTGGCAAGGGTGAAATGGTGCGGTAAGAGCGCACCGCTCTGCTGGCGACAGCAGGGGCCAGGTAAACCCCACCGCGTGCAAGCGCAAGCAGCTCCGTCCAGCGTTCGCGCTGGAGACCGCGGTCCGCGGGGGAGCGGGTCGCGCGCACGAGCCCACTGGGGCCGTCAGCCCTCCTTCGGGCGGGCTGGAGAGAAATGGCCACGGCGCTGGCCTCCTACGGGAGGTCCAGCGGACAGAATCCGGCTTACGTCTGCAGCACCCACACCAGGCAGGCCCTGGGCCAAACGCCCGGGGCCTGCGCCTTTTTCCTCCTCTTTTTCACCCGCCAGAACGGACAACGTCTCCGAACTTGGGCTGCAACCCCTGCGTAGCGCAGAGATTGCGTTGTTCAAAGCCTTTCCAGACTCTGGATTTGCAGGAAAGTGGAGAGCAGACCCTTGTCTTCACGCATTGTCCCGGGACAATGAACCCTTTACCCACACAGCCATGCACGACCCGTTTGAACCCAACCTCAGCACGAACAAGGCCCAGGGCCTTCAGACCTACGCCATGCTCCTGTACCGCCGCGCGGTGCACCCGGAGTTCTTTGGCATCGAGGCCCGCAAGCGCCTGGAGCACGGCGACTATGAGTTCGAAGGCTGGATCTTCAAGGGCGGCCACTGCGCCCGCTTCCAGTACGCCGGCCTGACCTTCTGCGAAGTGGTGGTGGAGAACCCAGCCAACCTGCCAGATCGCGGGCTGGTGGTGTCGCTGCCTTGTGCAGGCGAGCGCGACCATGAAGAGAAGCTCACCGAGCACATCGCGTACATGACCACCATCCAGACAGAGACGCTGAGCGATCACCTCTATCTGGGCACCTACAAGGAGATGCTGGCGCACGGCCGTGAAGGCACTGCGGACTGCATCATGACGGTCTGGACGGACAACCACGGCAAGCCCAACCTCTCGCTCATTGACATGCAGCGGTTCCGCAATGAACTGCACCTGCAGGGCTATCACCTGCGCAGCGAATGCGGCATGGTGCTGCGCACGCAGTCCATGATCCAGCTGCCAGCGCCAGCCCCCAAGAAGAAGGCGTAGGCTGCGCGCCGTGTCCACGGCACGGTTCACATCTTGGCACGTGCTGCAGCAGTTCGACCAGGCGCTGGGGCTTCAGGACACCTTGCGTTCGGGCGCCGCGTCCGCTGGTCTTGTCGCACCGACTGGCCTTCCCGATCCTGCTGGCCTTCCAGCGCGCGCGGCCATCGTTGAGCCGCGCCCAGAACAGCCATCTGCGCCAGAGGTCACTGCCTCTTCGCTGCAGATGGGTGCATGGGCGCTCCCCACAGAGTGGCTGCTGAGCGCTGGCGAGCCTGCTCAGCGCGCAGCGCGGCTTGCATCCATCCAGGCTGCGCACGCAGCAGGGTGCCCTCACTGCACGGTGGCCACTGGCTGGCACAACATGGTCTTTGGCGAGGGCAATCCAGCCGCTGACATCCTGTTTGTGGGCGAAGCGCCAGGCGAGACAGAGGACCAGCTGGGCAGGCCGTTTGTGGGCGCTGCTGGCAAGAAACTGGACGAGATGATCAAGGCCATGGGGCTCGAGCGCCAGCAGGTCTACATCGCCAACGTGCTCAAGACCCGGCCGCCAGACAATCGCACGCCGCTCCAGCCAGAGGTGGACGCCTGCGGTCCGTACCTGGTGGCGCAGATTCTGGCTATCCGCCCGCAGGTGATCGTGACGCTGGGTGGTCCTGCTGCCAAGCTGGTGCTGGGTGAGGCCACGGGCATCACGCGGCTGCGCGGCGTCTGGCGGGAATGGGTGGCCCCGCAAGGTTCCGACTGCAAGCCCATTCCAGTGATGCCGACCTACCACCCCGCGTACATCCTGCGCAACTACACAGCCAAGGTGCGGGGCGAGGTCTGGAGCGATCTGAAGCGCGTGCTGGAGCGGCTTGGCCGCCCAGTGCCGGGGACTTCCTCGCAGGCGCATTAAAGGACGCTTCCATCGCTCTCCCTGGGGTGATTTTTCCTGCCGTCGTGGAACAGCCTGCGAGGGCGCCGCGTATCTCATGATGCGGGGAGCGCCGAAGCAGCGGCGCTTCCCAAAAAGCCCCCCACGAGGAGCCTGCCGCGGCCTTTGGTCAGCGGCGGGCTCTTTTTTGGACTCTGCGCAGCGCGGCTTAGGCCAGCAGCGCCAGCGCAGCGCTCGACACCAGCACCGTGCCTCGGTCATCCACCGCCTGGTGGTACGTCACCATCTCGCGTGTTGCGTGCGGCGCAGCCACCAGGGTGGCCACCAGGTTGCCCACCGAGCACCAGCGGTTTGGATTGCCACCGCTGCGGAACACGCCCAGGAAGGGCTCTGCACCCTCGATCCAGGATCCCAGGGTGTCGCGGTCGTACTGCTCGATCTGATGCTTCTGCGCGGTGTCCACCGCGCGCTGATCGCCAAACTGCGGACCACGGTGGCTGAGGTCTGCGCTGCTTACAAAGAGCGTGCGGCCACCAGCTTGCTTCAGGATGTCCTTCAGCGCGTTGGCAAACTCCAGCGTGCCCACGCGCTCGCCATCGTCCTCCAGCAGACCGCTGATGGGATCTGGCACCAGCGCCACCACCACGGGCACATCGCCGTACAGGTGCTGGATCCACGGCAGGTGCAGCGCCACAGAGTGCTCGCCCAGGAAGTCCAGCTGGTCCTTGAAGAGCTTCTCGCCAAAGGCATCGCGCAGCCGCTCCAGCACGCCCACGTCTGGGTTCACTGGTCCAAACGGCGTCTCGAAGCCGAACTCTGTCATCACCACGCCGTCGCCGATGCCGAAGTGGTTGGTGCCCAGCACCACCACGCGATCAGGACGCGTGCGTGCGCCAGACTCCAGGCACTTGTACGCAGCGCCGTAGGTGGGGCGGCCGCGGCCATAGTCCAGGTGTGGAGCCACCACGCCAGCCACAGGCTTGCCCAGGTCGGGGTCTTCTGTCTCGGCCAGCGCTGACACGATGAACTCGCGCAGCTGCGTGGCGATCTCTGGCTTGCGCTGATCATCACCCAGCGCAAAGCGGCCAGCAGCGCGGATCTGCTCCAGCTTCTTGCGCTCCAGATCCTCTGCGATGGGACCCCAGAAGTAGCCCATCTCATCCATCTTCACCAGCATCTGCTCCAGCTGCTGCTGCGCTTCCGATGGCACCTTGAGCTTCTCAAAGATCTCCGTCAGCGTGTCCTCGCCCTGGCACTGCGACAGCAGCACCAGGATCTGCGGGGGAACCACCATGCTCTGGCCGCCCAGGTTGGACGGATCACGCAGCAGGGCCATCTGCTGACCATCCTTTGCCTTCACCGGGATGGGCTGGAAGGGCCGGATATGCGGACGCTGGAGATGCTCTGGCAGGGCTGACTTCGCGGGAGTGGCCATAGAAGGGGCAGTGTAGGGGTTGCAGGAAGCGGGATCCAATTTTGCACAAACCCGTGAACCAAATCAGCTTCTGGCCGATATCAACCCACCGAAGCCGCCCCTCTTGGGGCACCAGTACACTTGTCCTTTTCTGACTTGGTTTCCGCCCACAGAGGCACCACACCATGAACCGAATCCTGACCGCCAATCGTCTGACGTGCTGCTTCATCGCTGCAGCGCTTTGCCTGCCCCATGCTGCGCTGGCGCAGAACGCACCACCAGCATCGCCTGCCAAGGCGCCACCAGCCACCAACCCAGCTGGCCCAACGGGCGCGCCGCCGGTGGTGGACGACCCCGCTGTTGGCAAGGACGGTTCCAAGAACCAGGGTGGCAAGCTGTCGTCCAAGGCTCCGCCTTCCTCCACTGGCACCGCACGCACGGCAGCTCCGCCGCCCGCGCTGGCTGCCAACCCACAGAACCCGCAGGCCTCTGCGCCAGTCATCGCCTTCGAGCCAGCCGTGCTGGACCTGGGCGAGCTGATGGCAGAGGTCTCCAAGACCGGCTCCATCACGGTCAAGAACATCAGCGACAAGCCAGTGAAGATCGTGAAGATCGTTCCTGGCTGCGGCTGCACCACCACCAGCGCGCCTCCAGGGCCGCTGGATCCTGGCGCGTCTGCCAAGGTGGACATCACCCTGAAGCCACCAGCCAAGGCTGGCCAGAAGGTGAGCAAGAACGTCTCCTTCCAGATCGAGGACCACGCGCCCCAGGTGCTGATGGTGGAGGGCTACGTCAAGGAGTTCGTGAACATCCAGCCAGACATGATGGATGCTCCCAGCTCGGAGAACCCAGCTCCAACCCCCGTCAACCTGACCAGCAAGGACAACACCAAGTTTGCCGTCACGGGCGCAGTGCCGGACGTGTTTGTCACGCCGCTGCCAGCCTCTCCGGACCTGAAGCAGACCCTGCAGCTGGACTGGGCCAAGTGGACCACCGCTGGCAAGCCTGCCAAGGTCTCCATCCTGACCAACCACCCGCACGCCGCGCAGATCACGCTGCTGATCAAGCGTTCCCTGAAGGACGCCCAGGCCCAGCGTGAAAAGGCAGTGAACGTGGAAGCAGCGCCACCCGTGGTGCTGGCTGCCCGCGCTGGCGACGCTGCCAAGGTGGCTGAGCTCCTGAAGGGCGGCGCTGTGGTGGACGCTGTGGACGGCGCAAGCCGCCGCACCGCGCTGCACTTTGCTGCCGACAGCGGCAACGTGGAGGTCATCAAGGTGCTGCTGGCTGCCAACGCCAGCCCCAACACGCCAGACCGCACGGGCAAGACGCCGCTCACCCTGGCTGCCGAGAAGAAGCAGGCCAAGGCCCTGGAGCTGCTCATCGCTGCCAAGGGCAACCTGGAAGCTCGCGACCAGGTGCAGGGCACGCCGCTCCTCTGGGCCGCTGGCCTGGGCAGCCCTGACACCGTCAAGCTGCTGCTGGACGCAGGCGCCAACCCCAACGTCTCCGACGTCAACGGCATGACTCCGCTCATCTGGGCCGCCACCATCGGCAGCCCGCAGGTGGTGGAGCTGCTGGTGGCCAAGGGTGCGCAGATTGATGTGCACGACAAGACCCTGGGCGACACCCCGCTGATGCGCGCGCTGCGTTCTGGCAAGCCAGAGACCGTGGCCATCCTGCTGAAGAAGGGCGCCAAGCTGGACACCAAGAACAATCCAGGCATGACGCCATTCCTGGTGGCCTGCGCCAACGGCAGCGTGGACAAGATCAAGATGCTGATCGACGCTGGCGCTGACAAGACCGCCAAGGACAACCGCGGCTGGGGCGCCATTGACTTTGCCCGCAACCGCGTGGATCCGCAGAAGGACGCTGTCATCGCGTTCCTGGAGCCCATCGTGCCAGCCAGCACGGCGGCTGCTCCACCGCAGGTGAAGACGGCTGCTCCGCCAGCCGGCAACGACACCAAGACGGGTGGCAACACCACGTCGCACTGACCTGAGCCTTCCACAGGCCGCCTCGCAGGCCGCACGCTGGCAACAGCGCGCGGCCTGCGTTCTTTTTGCCGGGTTCCGTATGATCGCAGCATGACCACGCTTGCCCCGCCTGCGTCTGGTACGTCCGCACCCGTGCAGGAGCTGGTGGCTGCCTGCCGCGAAGCCCGCCTCCTAGGCAGCACCGCTGCCATCCTGGGCTGGGACCAGGAGACCATGATGCCGGATGGCGGCCTGCACCACCGGGCGCGCCAATTGGCGCAGCTGGCCAAGCTGGAGCACCAGCTGAGCACGGACCCGCGCATCGGGGATCTGCTGAAGAAGGCTGAGGAGGCAGTGGCAGCATTGCCTGCCACGCACCCAGACCGCGTGAACGTTCGCGAGCTGCGCCGCGACTACGACAAGGCCACCAAGCTGCCTGCTGCGCTGGTGGAGGAGCTGGCGTCTGTGTCCAGCGTGGCGCAGCACGAGTGGGCAGAGGCTCGGAAGGCGAGCGACTTTGCGCGCTTCCGCCCGTGGCTGGAGAAGATCGTCCACCTGAACCAGCAGAAGGCAGACTGCTTTGGCTGGGACCGCGCCAGCGGCGAGCGCTGGGACGCGCTGGCAGACAGCTTTGAGCCTGGCTGCACCGCCGCGCAGGTGAGCGCTGTGTTCGAGCCGCTGCGCACGCGCCTGCAGGGACTGCTGGACCGCCTGCGCGGCGCCACCCGCAAGCCGGATGGCAGCTTCAACGACTTTGAGCTGGATGTGGCCGCGCAGGAGAAGCTGGCCCGCTTTGTATGCGAGCGGATCGGCTTTGACTTCAGCCGCGGCCGCCTGGACAAGAGCACGCACCCGTTCTGCGGCGGCAGCCACTGCAACGACGTGCGCATGACCTGCCGGTATGCGCCGCGCACGCTGCTGGACGGCATGGGCAGCGCCATGCATGAATCGGGCCATGGCATGTACGAGCAGGGCCTGGACCCGGCCTGGATCAGCACGCCCATGGGCGAGGCTGTCAGCCTGAGCGTGCACGAGAGCCAGAGCCGTCTGTGGGAGAATCAGGTGGGCCGCAGCCTGGCCTTCTGGAAGTGGTGCACCCCGCAACTGCCGCAGTTCTTTGGGGACCGCGTGAAGGCCTTCAGCGCCGAGCAGATCTACCAGGCTGCCAACCTGGTGGAGCCGGGCTACATCCGCGTGGACGCGGACGAAGGCACCTACAACATGCACATCATGGTGCGCTTTGCGCTGGAGCGCGCGCTGATCAGCGGGCGCCTGCCAGTGAAGGACCTGCCTGGCGAGTGGAACCGCCTGTACAAGGAGTACCTGGGCCTTGCGGTGCCAGATGATCGGCGCGGCTGCCTGCAGGACGTGCACTGGGCAGGGGGCATGATCGGCTACTTCCCCACCTACACGCTGGGCACGCTGTATGCAGCGCAGTACTTCGAGGCTGCCAAGGCAGAGCTGCCGGGCCTGGAGGAGGGCTTTGCGCGTGGCGAGTTCCTGCCGCTGCGGCAGTGGCTCAACCGCAAGATCCACGCCACCGGGCGCACGTACCTGAGCAACGAGCTGTGCACAGTGGTCACAGGCAAGCCGCTTTCGGCTGATCCGCTGATGCGCCACTTGGAATCCAAGCTTCTGCCGATGTACGGGCTGTAAATCACGCGGGTTTTTGCTACACTGCGGGGCTTTCCCCAATGGAACTCCGCAACGTCGCCATCATCGCCCACGTCGACCACGGCAAGACCACGCTGGTGGACGCCCTCCTCAAGCAGGCTGGCGCGTTCAAGGCGTCGGAAACCGCGCAAGACTGCGTGATGGACAGCAACCCGCTGGAGCGCGAGCGCGGCATCACCATCCTGGCCAAGAACTGCGCGGTGAACTACACGTTCGGCCCAGAGACAGGCGCGCTGGCAGGGCGTGCGTTCCGCATCAACATCATTGACACGCCAGGCCACGCTGACTTTGGCGGCGAGGTGGAGCGCGTGCTGCGCATGGCGGACGGCTGCCTGCTGCTGGTGGATGCGCTGGAAGGCCCCATGCCGCAGACGCGGTTCGTGCTGGCCAAGGCGCTGGACCTGGGGCTGAAGCCCATCGTGGTCATCAACAAGTGCGACCGTCCGGACGCGCGTCCGCAGGAGGTCATCAACGAGGTCTTCGACCTGCTGGTGGACCTGGGCGCGGATGACATCGCGCTGGACTTCCCGGTGGTCTACGCCAGCGGCCGCAGCGGCTGGGCCAACCGCGACATCGAGCGCCGCGACCAGGGCGTGCACGATCTGTTCAACGTCATCGCCGAGCGGTTCCCACCGCCACAGCAGGACACGCAGGCGCCCATGCAGGCGCTGGTCACCAACCTGGACTACAGCGAGTACGTGGGGCGCATCGCCATCGGGCGCGTGTACCGCGGCATCCTGCGCGGTGGCCAGCAGGTGGCCATCTGCAAGGCGGACGGCAGCGTGAAGAAGGGCCGCGCGCTGAAGGTGAACCGCTTCGAGGGCCTGGGCCGCCGCGAGATGCCCGAGATCGCCGCGGGTGATCTGTTCGCCATCGAAGGTCTGCCTGAGATCGAGATCGGCGACACCATCACCGATCCCGAGAAGCCAGAGCCCATGGAGCGCGTGCGCGTGGATGAGCCCACGCTGCACATGGTGTTCCGCATCAACGACGGTCCGCTGGTGGGCAAGGACGGCAAGTTTGTCACCAGCCGCCAGATCTCCGAGCGCCTGGACCGGGAGCTGCGCGGCAACGTGGCGCTGCGCGTGGCACCTGGCGACTCTGCAGAGGAGTTCAGGGTGAGCGGCCGCGGCCTGCTGCACCTGGGCGTGCTGCTGGAGAACATGCGCCGCGAAGGCTTTGAGCTGACCGTGGGCAAGCCGGAAGTCATCGAGAAGGACGTGGACGGCGTGCGCTGCGAGCCCTACGAGCGCGTGAGCCTGGACACGGACAAGGGCAGCATGGGTTCTGCGCTGGAGCTGCTGGGCCAGCGCGGCGCAGAGATCCTGAACGTGAACGAGCGCGGCTCGCGCATGCACATCGAGGCCAACATGCCAGCGCGCGGGCTGATCGGGTTCCGGTCGCGCCTGCTGAACGCCACGGCTGGCGAGGCAGTGATGCACCACAGCTTCCTGGGCTACCGGCCCACTGGCAGCCAGGTGAAGAAGCGCCAGAACGGCGTGATGGTGGCCAATGAGCCAGGCACCGCCACCACTTACGCGCTGCTTTCGCTCAGCGAGCGCGGCATCATGTTTGTGCAGCCGGGCGACGCCATCTATGAAGGCATGGTGGTGGGCGAGAACTCCCGCGACAACGACCTGGTGGTGAACGTGGTGAAGGCCAAGCCCTTCAGCAACGTGCGCGAGAGCAGCAAGGAAGCCACCGTGGTGCTGAAGGCTCCGCGCCTGATGAGCCTGGAGGCTGCGCTGGAGTACATCGAGGACGACGAGCTGGTGGAGATCACGCCGTCCGCCGTCCGCATGCGCAAGCGCACCCTGCGCGAGGCAGAGCGCCGCCGTGCAGAACGCAGCGCGCGCGACCGCGAAGCCGCCGCCTCTGGCCGCGACTGAGGACCCCATGACCCAGGCCAAGGCCCTGCAGTGCGAGACCGCTCTGCGAGCCTGGCTTCGCACGCTTCCATCTGGCCAGCGGGCCAGCGCGCTGGAGGCGGCTGCTGCAGCGCACGGCCACGCTGCGCGCGCTGCAGAGGCGGCGCAGGCCAGCACCAATCGAGGCACCTGGTACACGCCAGAACCGCTGGTGGCCGCAGTGCTGGACCACGCCTTGAGTCCGGCCGCGCTGCGCTCTGGCAGGGTGCTGGACCCAGCCTGTGGCAGCGGGCACTTTCTGGTGGCCGCTGGCCAGCGCATGGTGGCAGCAGGGCGCCCCAGGAGGGGCTGCCCGCGGCACTGCGCGGCGTGGACATTGATCCCAAGGCGGTGGCGCTCACGCGTCTGCGGCTCCAGCATGCGTTTGGCGGGGCCCTGCTGCGTGGCGCAGCGCCATCACGTGCGCAGACGCGCTCCGCCTGTCAGCAGGGGACCTGCACAGCCGGCAGCAGGGGGCTTTGCTGCAGTGGTGGGCAACCCGCCCTTTCTTTCGCAGCTGCGCACGGCCACCGCAGCCAGCCGGGCGCAGGCAGCTGCGCTCCGCGAGCGGTTTGGTGGCGCTGTGGCTGGCTACGCAGACCTGGCCACCGCATTCCTGCTCTTGGCGTGCGAAGCCGCCGCGCCCGGCGGCACTGTGGCGCTGGTGCTGCCTGTGGCAGTGCTGTCCACGGCAGACGCAGCCGCTGTACGCCAGCGCGTGGCCACCGTGGCAGACCTGCGAGCGTGCCTGCTGCCGCCAGTGCGCGTTTTGGCGGCGGCGTGGGAACCATGGTGCTGGTGGCGTCGCTGCGGCAGAGGCTGGGCCGGCGGCAGCAGGCGCCACCGGTGCTCGTGCAGGGTGTGCTGGGCCAGGCGCCAGCGCAGGCTGTCCAGGTGCCCGCTGCGCTGGTGGCACAGGGCGCGTGGGCTCCGTTGGTGGCGGCTGCGCGCGGCGTGCCAGCCGTGGAGCCTGCGCAGCACAGATGGCACCGTGGCGCGGATCGCCAGCGCCACTGCGGACTTTCGGCAGCATTTCTACGGGCTGAAGGGCCACGTGGCAGAGGCGGCGACGCGCATGTCGCATCGCAGGCCAGCGGCTGCCACACGCGTCGCACCTGGCAGGCCAGCGGCTTCTGCAGGCATTCCATGTGCAGCCGGCATGGCACCGGTGGCCACCGTGGGCGCTGTGGATGCGGCGTATCTGGCATGGGGCGAGCGCCCAGTGCGCCTCCACGGCACGCGATACCTGCGGCCTGTGGTGCGCGTGCGGCGCTGCGTGCCGCAGACCCAGCCATGGGGCGCTGGGCCGCAGCGCGGCTGGTGCCCAAGGTGCTGCTGGCCACGCAGACGCGCGCCCTGGAGGCGTGGGTGGATGAACGCGGCCAGATGCTGCCATGCACGCCGCTCATCTCGGTGGTGCCGCAGAAGCAGGGTGATGTGTGGCGAGTGGCGGCCGTGCTCTTGGCGCCGCCGGTGTGCGCCGCAGCATGGTGGCGCCACGCTGGTGCAGCGCTGTCTGTGCAGGCCATCAAGCTGCGGGCCAAGGAGGTGCTGGACCTGCCGCTGCCGCATCACCACGCAGCGTGGCGGCGCGGGGCCGCGCAGCTGAAGGCGTGGCAGCACGCGAATGCAGCGGGACGCGCCAGCGCGGCAGCAGCGGCGCGCCGCCGGTTCGCAGCAGCCATGTGCGCCGCGTATGGCGTGTCTGGATCGCAGGCCACGCGGCTGATGGCCTGGTGGCATCATCAGCTGCAGCCAGCGCGGCCACGCCAGCGCACGGAACGTCCGGACGAGGTCGCCGCACGCCTGCGTCCCTAGCGCTGGCATGTTCTGTTAAACTGCGCCGTTTCTCCCTTCAGGAGGCAGGATGCCCACGATCGTCCAGAAGTTTGGAGGCACGTCTGTTGCAGACCCGGAGCGCATCATGCGCTGCGCCAGGCGCATCGCTGCGGCGCGCGCTGCTGGGCACCGCGTGGCGGTGGTGGTGAGCGCCATGGGCCACACCACCGACGAGCTCATCACGCTGGCGGACAAGATCACCAGCGCACCCAGCCCCCGCGAGATGGACATGCTGATGTCCACGGGCGAACAGGTCTCTGTGGCCCTCATGGCCATGGCGCTGCACACGCTGGGCGTGGACGCTGTCAGCCTGACAGGCGGGCAGGCTGGCATTGACACCGATGGCGCGCATCGCAAGGCGCGCATCAAGCACATTGACTGCGCGCGCCTGGAGTCCATCATGGCTGCTGGCGGCGTGCCTGTGGTGTGCGGCTTTCAGGGCGTGGATCGCACCGATGGCGACATCACCACGCTGGGCCGCGGCGGCAGCGACACCACCGCGGTGGCGCTGGCTGCAGCGCTGCGTGTGCAGGCGGATGGCGGCGCCTGCGAGATCTACACCGACGTGGATGGCGTCTACACCGCGGACCCGCGCGTGGTGCCCAACGCAGCCAAGCTGCGCCACATCAGCTACGAGGAGATGCTGGAGCTGGCAGCGCTGGGTGCGGCGGTGATGCACCCGCGTGCCGTGCTGTTTGGCGAGAAGTTTGGCGTGCCCATCCATGTGCGCCACAGCCAGAAGCCAGATGAAGGAACGCTCATCGTCCCTGAGGAGGACATCATGGAAGACATCGTTGTGGTTGGTTGCGCGCTCAAGCCAGACCTGGGCCGCGTGAGCCTGAAGGGCCTGCCCAAGACGGACGGCATCCAGGCGCAGATCTTCGAACCCATCGCCACGGCCAACATCAGCGTGGACGACATCGTGCAGACCGAGTTCGGCGAGACCACGACCATTGCATTCACCGTGGAGCATGGCGACATTGCCGACGTGAAGAGCCAGTGCCAGCGGCTGATCGAGCGGCTGGGCCGGGGCGACCTGGACATCGAGGTGGGCCTGGCCAAGGTCAGTGCAGTGGGCACAGGCATGAAGAGCCATTCAGGCGTGGCCAGCCGCATGTTCAGGGCGCTGGCAGACGCGGGCGTTCCCATTCACAACATCACCACCAGCGAGATCAAGGTGAGCTGCATCGTGGACCGCCAGTTCGGGGAGAAGGCGCTGCAGGCGGTGCACGATGCGTTTGGACTGGCCGCGGGCGACGGCGTGACAGCTGCGTCGCAGAGCACCGGCCGCGGCCGGCGGTAGGCTCTGGCACAACCTGCTGCAACCCCAGCCCGGGGGCGGCTTTGTGGTACCCCAGGGAATTTGACAGAACACGCATTATAGGACTTTCAAGGTGCCGAACCCATTGCCATCCCAGCGCACCGTCACCATGGTTCCGCTGTGCTCGGTGTTCCGTCGGTACCTGAAGAGCCTGGACTTGAAATACACCACCGAGCGGGCTGACACGCTGGATGCGGTCATCCGGCTGGACCGGGTGTTTGAGGCAGACGAACTGCTGGCACAGCTGCAGCGCGCCAATCACCGGGTGTCCAAGGCCACGGTCTACCGCACCCTGAAGCTGCTGGTGGAAGCTGGCATCCTGGCAGAGATCCAGCTGGACCGTGAGCGCACGCATTACCAGCTGGTCTACGGCAAGGCGCCCACGGACTTTGCCATCTGTGTGCACACTGGCAAGCGCGTGGAGTTCACCAACCCCCGCGTGGCAGCCCTGAGCGCAGAGCTCCTGAAGGAACTGGGCTGGGAGCCGCTCGGCCACCGGTTGCAGCTGTATGGCGTGAGCCCAGAGGCCAAGAAGACTGGCAAGACGCGCTAGCTGGGCTGGTGCGCGGCGCCGGACACGCCGCCTAGCCCCGGCTGGCTCAGCCCGCGAACCGTGATCTGCCGAGCGTCATGGGGTGCGTGTTCCAGCGCAATCCACACCGTGTGCGCTGGCAGCGCGTGCGTGATGCGATCCGCCCATTCCACTGCGATGATGGCCTGCTGGCTGTCCAGCAATTCCTCCCAGCCGATGCCAGCCAGGTCTGCTGCAGTCTGCAGCCGATACGCGTCCAGGTGCGCCAGCGGCACAGCGCCCGGCGCGCGGTAGCGATGTTCAATCACAAAGGTCGGGCTGGACACCTGGTCTGCTGCATGGCCCAGCCCCCGAGCCAGCCCGCGCACAAAGCAGGTCTTGCCAGCACCCAGGTCTCCAGTGAGCGCCAGCACCATGCCGGGCTTCAGCTGCGCTGCCAGCGCGGCTGCCAGCGCCTCTGTGTCCGCTGCACTCTGGGCGGTGTGGGTCCAGGTGCTCACCGCGCAGCCCCCCTGCCGGAACCGCCCTCGCGCGCATGCCCGCTGCCAGGCGGGCTGGCATGCTCCCAGCCCAGCGCGGTGGCGTCCATGCGCTGCGTGCCGTCCAGCAGCCACACGGTGCTTCGGCCCGCGTTCGCTGGCGGCACCGCGGCGCCAATGACTGTGACTGGCACGCCCGCCACCTGCGAAGGCGGCGTGCCGGCGCAGGTGAAGAGCAGCTCGTGATCCTCGCCGTCGCGCAGCGCGTGCTGCCAGGTGCAGCCTGCGGTGCATGGGATGGCGGCAGCGCGCAGCTCCAGGTCAAGCGCGCTGGGTGCGGCGTTGCGGGCCAGGTGCGCTGCGTCGCGGCCAAGACCGTCGCTGATGTCCAGCATGGCGTGCAGGCGGTCGCCCAGCACGCTGACCAGTTCCAGCGCAGCGGCCACACGCGGCGTGAAGTCCAGGTGCCGGCCGCTGCCATCCGGCTGCAGGCTGCCGCCCAGCGCGCCTGTGACGCACACAGCGTCTCCTGCGCGCGTGCCCTGCCGCGTGACCACGCGGCCAGAGGGCCCGGGCACTGCCAGGATGGTCACGCTGAGGACCAGCGGGCTGCCGGGCTGCGCATGCACCGAAGTGTCGCCCCCAATCAGCGGGCACTGCCACGCTGCCGCCGCGCTGCGCACGCCCGCCAGGAGCGCCAAGGCGCCCTGCTCGTCCATGCTGGCTGGCAGCGCCACAGACGCCAGACACGCCAGCGGCACGCTAGCCATGGCCGCCACATCGCTCACGTTGCGCAGCACCGCCTTGCGGCCAACAGCCTCCAGCGGTGTGCCAAGCACAAAGTGCCGGCCCTCCACCACCTGGTCCACCGCCACCAAGAGGCGGCCACCCGGAACATCCACCAGCGCCATGTCATCACCGGGCGGCACGCGCAGCCACGCTGGCTGCGGGTCTGCCTTGGCCAGCGCTGCCAGATGGCTCAGCAGCTGGAACTCACGCATGCGCGCCCTCCGCCACGATGGACAGCAGCGCCTCGGCAGTGCGCTCAGTGGCCCCCTGCCGTTCGCGCACCACAGCGCGGGCACGCATGCCCAGCTGCGCGCGGGCGCCGCCGTCGGCCAGCAGCTTTTGGAGCGCAGCGCCCAGCTGGTCACCTGGCACCTGCACCAGGGCCTCTGCAGCCAGAAGCGCGTCGGCTGTCTCCTGGAAGTCTGCCACAGCGGGGCCGCACACCATGGCCTTGCCCAGCGCGGCTGGCTCCATCATGTCACTGCCATACAGCGCGCCAAAGGTGCGGCCGATGACCACCACGTCTGCCAGCGCATACGCCTTGCGCAGTTCACCAATGGTGTCCAGCAGAAAGCGCCCTGTGGTGCTGCCACGCGGACCAGCATGGCCGTGCATGTGGGCGGTGCGGCGGGCGCAGCCAGGAAGCTCGCGGGCGGCAGCGTCGAACCACTCTGGCTTGCGCGGCGCACACAGCAGCTGCACGCCGGGTGGCACGGCTGCGTGGAGCAGCGCGTGTTCTTCTGGCGCCGTGCTGCCCGCCACCACCAGGGGGCGCGAGCGGTCGATGCCCAGCTCGCGCGCCAGGTCATCTGCGCCAGGCACGTGGTCTGCCACCTGCGCGGTGTCCCACTTCATGGTGCCAGTGACGAACACCCTGTTGGCTGGCGAGCCCAGCGCCTTGAAGCGCTCTGCGTAGTCCGCGTTCTGCGCCAGCACGGCGCGCACTGCGCCAAAGGTGCGCGCCACCAGCGGGCGCACCGCGCGGTAGCGGCCAAAGCTGCGCGCGCTGAGCCGGCCGTTCACCACCACCACAGGGATGCTGCGGGCGGCGCACTCGTCCACAAAGTTTGGCCACAGCTCCAGCTCTGTGAGCGCCACCAGGTCTGGCTGCACGCGGTCCAGGAAGCGGCGAACCATCCAGCTGGCGTCGAAGGGATAGCGCACCACCGGATGCGCCGCGCCATAGAGCTGCTCAGCGCGGGCAGTGCCAGTGTCGGTGGTGGCGCAGACCACCACTTCTGGGCGCGTGGCATCCGCTGTCAGGCGGTCCACCAGCAGCCGGATGGCGTTGACTTCGCCCACGGACACAGCGTGAATGAGGATGCGCGCGCGCCCCGTGCGCGGCAACGGGCTGCCGTGTCCAAAGCGCGCCCGCCAGTCGGTGCGGAGCTTCCCTGTCCGGTGCATGCGCCAGGCCCACACAGGGGAACTGGCCGCAACCGCAGAGACATAGGCAGCATCGCGCAACCAGCGCATCCCGGCAGGATACGGGTGCGCCGGGCTATGCTGCGGACCTCACCAGAGCACCCATGGCACACTGGAAGCAACTCACCGAATTCGTCGTCCGCCTGCCCCACCGCGCTGGCGAGCTGGCCCGGCTGGCATTGCAGCTGAAGAGCGCCAACATCGAGATCGTGAGCTACTTTGGCCCCACTGAAGGGCGCAGCGCAGATGGCTTCCACATCGTGCCAGCCGACGCTGACCAGTTCCGCGACTTTGCTGCCAAGATTGGTCTGGGCACCTGGGAGGAGAGCTGCTTCTCACTGAGCGCAGAGCACCGCGGCGGAGACCTGGTGTCCACGCTGGAGGCCATTGCGCGCGCTGGCATCAACATTGAGTTCATCGAAGCGCTGCACGTGGAGAGCCGCTTTGGCGTGCTGATCTGGGTGGACGACGCAGACGTGGACCGCCTGGTGCACATCCTGAGCGCAGCGTGATGGCCGAGCGCCCGTGGCGCGTTGGAGTGGATGTGGGGGGCACCTTTGCAGACTGCGTGGGCGTGCTGCCCACAGGCGAAGTGCGCCGGCTGAAGCTGTTGACCAACGGGCGGCGGCGCGCAGCATGCACACCGGGCAGTGCTCCGCACACGCTGCGGGCGGCAGCGCTGCCAGCATGGTGCCTGCCAGCGTTGGTTGGCGCAGAGGCCGTGGCAGCCAGCGGGGCCGCAGCGCGGGTGGTGGAGGCAGCCGTGGAGGATGCGCCCCCCGAGGCAGCCAGCGCAGCAGGCCAGCCGCCGCTGCCACCCCGGCAGTTCCCGCGGACGCTCCTGACCCTGGCAGACCCCCTTCCAGCCACGCCGTGGGTGGACCTGCACGCTCCAGGCCTGGAGGCGCCAGCGTGGGGCGCGCATCTCCTGACTGGCACTCCGCAGGGGACCCCCCTGCCGCCCCTCACGCTCCACCTGAGCACCACGCGCGGCACCAACGCGCTGCTCGAGGGGCACGTCCGCACCACAGGCCTGGTGGTGAACGCTGGCCTGGAGGGTGTGCTGGCCATCGGCACGCAGCAGCGGCTGGGCATCTTTGACCTGGCGCCCCGCAAGCCGCCTGAACTGGCTGCGGCCACCGTGGGCGTGAGCGCACGCCTGGACGCTGCTGGCGCAGAACTGGCGCCTGTGGTGGAAGCAAAGGTGCACGCTGCAGCATCTGCGCTCCGTGCGGCAGGCGTGGAGCACGTGGCGGTGGCGCTGATGCACAGCTGGCGCAATCCAGCGCATGAGCAGGCGGTGGCAGCGCTGCTGCGGCAGCATGGGTTTGCATCGGTGTGCACCTCCAGTGAACTCAGCACCACGCCGCGCCTGGTGCCGCGCGCCCAGGCTGCGGTGGTGGAGGCCAGGCTGCACCAGCCGGTGCGCACGTACCTGCAGCGCGTGGCTGCTGGCCTGGGTGCCAGCACGCTGCGCGTGGCAGCCAGCAGCGGAGGCGTGGTGCCGGCTGCGCAATTCCGGGCCAAGGACAGCCTGCTCAGCGGCCCCGCAGCTGGCTGCAACGGCGCGCTGGCTGCCATGCGCGCAGAGGGCATCCAGCAGGCTGTGACGCTGGACATGGGTGGCACCAGCACCGATGTGGCGCGGCTGGACCAGCATGGCGTGGCCATCCGGCTGGAGGCAGACGTGGCTGGCGTGGCCGTAGCAACGCCCAGCGTGGATGTGCGCAGCGTGGCCGCGGGTGGCGGCGGCATCTGTGTGGCGACTGCAGAAGGGTTGTTCGTGGGGCCGCGCAGCGCAGGCGCAGACCCAGGCCCAGCGTGCTACGGTCGCGGCGGGCCGCTCACCCTGACCGATGTCAACCTGCTGCTGGGCCGGCTGTGGACTGGCGCTGGCAGCCTGCCGCTGGACAGCGCAGCAGCAGGAGCCGCGGCGCAGGCGCAGGCCGATGCCAGCGGCCGCCCATTGGAGACCATGCTGCATGGACTCCTGGAGGTTGCGCATGAGCACATGGCTGCTGCGGTGCGCACTGTGTGCACGCATGCTGGGCACGACCCACGCCAACACGTGCTGCTGGCCTTTGGTGGTGCTGGCGGCCAGCACGCGTGCGCGGTGGCGCAGCGCCTGGGCATGGCCAGCGTGCTGGTGGTGCCAGATGCTGGGTTCGTGAGCGCGCACGGCGCCCTGCACGCGCGCATGGAGCACACCGCCGAGGCGCCACTCCTGGAGCCGCTGGGCGATGGTCATGCGCTGCACCAGGCAGCGCACCGGCTGCAGCGCCAGGCACGCGCTGGGCTGGAAGCCATGGGGGCCGATGCAGCCAGCCCGCAGCACGCCCGCCTGCTGGTGGCCCTGCGCGCGCCCGGCCGCACAGGCGTGCACGTGGTGGACGTGGCGCTTGACCAGCCAGCGCACGCCATGGCCAGCGCAGCGCGCGCGGCGTACCACGCGCGGCTGGAAGCACTGGGAGACCCTGCTGCCGCGCTGGAGCCACTGGTTGACACGGTGCGCGTGGCGGTGGCAGCGCAGGTGGAGGTGGCCAGCACCCCTGCAGGCGCGGCGAGCGCCACCACGGCATCCACCGCCACCGCAGCACCCAGCGCAGCCAGCGCTCCTCCAGCCGCTGCTGCACCGCTCCCAGCACCCATCGCCACCACCACACCCCACGCCACTGCACGCCATCCAGCCTGGCCAGTGCACGCCTGGGCGTCGCTCCCAGTGGGCGCTGCGCTGGCTGGCCCAGCCCTGGTGGTGGATGAAGGCGCCACCGTGGTGGTGGAGCCTGGCTGGACGTGCACGCGCACGGCACACCACGCGCTGCGCCTGCACGCGGTGGCGCCGCTTCCAGCCAGCCCCACCGCAGAGGTGGACCTGGAGGTGGCCGCTGCGCGGTTCATCGGCACGGGCGCGTGGATGGGCACCTGCCTGGAGCGCAGCGCGGTGAGCGTGAATGTGAAGGAGCGCCTGGACTTCTCCTGCGGCATCCTGGACCCGGACGCGCGCCTGGTGGCCAACGCGCCGCACATCCCTGTGCACCTGGGCGCGCTGGGCGCCTGCGTGCGGGCCATGCGCACCCGGGTGGCGTTCGACCCCGGCGTGCTGGTGCTGACCAACGACCTGCGCTGCGGCGGCAGCCACCTGCCAGACATCACGCTGGCCCGCGCAGTACACGCCAGATGGCACCCTGCTGGGCTACGTGGCGGCCCGCGCGCACCATGCCGAAGTGGGTGGCACGGTGCCCGGCAGCATGCCGCCAGACGCACGCAGCCTGGCTGAGGAGGGCGTGGTCATCCCGCCCACCATCGTGGGACGGCACGGCGTGGTGGACGAGGCAGCTGTCCTGGCAGCCATGGCCAACGGCCCGTGGCCCAGCCGCGCGCCAGACTCCAACCTGGCTGACATCCGCGCAGCCGCGGCAGCGCTGGACGCTGGCGCGCACGCCATGGTGCAGATGGCCGCAGAGTTGGGCACCGCCACCCTGCTTGGCGCCATGCAGCAGCTGATGCAGCGGAGCGCGCAGCATGTGCGCCGGTTGGCCGCTGCGCTGGCGCCCAGCGGCGTGCGCCACGCTGCCACCACGCTGGACGACGGCACGCCGCTGGCGGTGACCATCGAGCCACGCGCGGACGGCACGCTGCGCGTGCTGGTGGACGCACCTGTGCTCCACCCGCGCAGCCTGAACGCGCCGCTGGCCGTCACGCATAGCGCCATCCTGTATGTGCTGCGCACGCTGGCTGCCGATGCTGCTGGCCACCCGCTGGACGACCACGTGGCTCCATTGAACGAAGGCAGCCTGCTGCCCGTGGAGATCCGCGTGACACCTGGCTTCCTGAACCCCTTCAGCGCGCCGGACGCGGCCACCACCAACCCAGCGCACCTGCCGCCTGTCTTTGCTGGCAACACCGAAGCCAGCCAGCGCCTGGTGGACGCACTGCTCCTGGCCGTGGGCGCTGCGGCCAACAGCCAGGGCACCATGAACAACCTGGTCTTTGGCAACCACCGCTACAGCGTCTACGAGACCATGGGTGGCGGCGCTGGAGCCACGCGCCACGCGCACGGCGTGAGCGCCGTGCACGTGCACATGAGCAACACTCGCCTGACCGACCCAGAGACGCTGGAACTGCGCCACCCCGTGCGCCTGGAGCGCATGCAGCTGCGCGCTGGGAGCGGCGGCGCTGGCCAGTGGCATGGCGGCGCTGGCATGGTGCGGCGCATTCGCATGCTGGAGCCTGTGCGCGTGAACTTCATCGGGCAGCACCGCGTGGTGCCGCCTGCAGGTCTGGATGGCGGGCTGCCTGGCGCTGTGGGCCTGCAGCGCATCCTGCGCGCAGACGGCACCGTGGAGGAGCAGCCTGGGATGTTTGCAGCAGACCTGCGGGCTGGCGACGCAGTGGAGATCCACACGCCTGGTGGCGGCGGGTGCGGCGCGCCAGCGTGACGCCTGCTGAGCGTGCTCCCCCGCGCGCACTCCGTCGCGCGCGTTCCCTAGCGCGGCAGGTCTGCGTCACCCAGCTCGATGCGCTCCACGCGGTTGGCCAGGCCAGTGTCTTCGCTGATCTCCACCAGCACGCCGCACACGCGGGCGTCGCGTTCGCCCATTTCGTAGTGCACGGGTAGCGCCGTGGTCATGTGGCGCACCACCGCATCAGTCTGGCGGCCGATCACGCTGTCGAATGGCCCGCACATGCCCACGTCGGTGATGAACGCGGTGCCGCCGCGCAGGATGCGCGCGTCTGCGGTGGGCACGTGCGTGTGCGTTCCCACCACCAGCGCTGCGCGGCCGTCGCACCAGGCAGCCACAGCGGCCTTCTCGCTGGTGGCCTCCATGTGCGCCTCCACCACCACAATGGGGCGGCGGTCTGGCAGCTCGGCCAGCACTTCGTCCACTGCGGTGAACGGATCGTTGGCCGGAAGCGGAAAGAAGATGCGCCCCAGCACTGTCACCACAAAAATGTCGCGGGTGCGCCCATTGGCAGCTGGAATGCGGCTCCACCGCTTGCCAGGCGACCGGTGTGACAGGTTGGCTGGCCGAGCAATGGGCTCTTCAGGCCGCTCCAGCAGCGGAATGATCTTGGGATCGCGGTAGACATGGTCGCCCAGGGTGATGGCGTCCACCCCCAGGGCCCGAAACGTGCGATAGAGGTCCGGCGTCAATCCAGAGCCGTTGCGGGCGTTCTCGCCGTTGGCCACCACCACGTCAGGCTGCCAACGCTCCCGCAAAACAGGCATCAAACGCTCCAGCGCCCCCCTCCCTGGCGCACCGTTGATGTCGCCAAGAAAGACAAGGCGGGTCACGCGTCCCATGCGCTACACTCTAGTCTCTGATTCGCCTTTGAGGGGCTGCGGTGGCCGCTGTTGCGCGCTGCCTGGCTGCGCCCCTTCCCAAGCCACATGCAGACAACCAGCTACAAGATCGGACAGAAGGTCCGCCACACCAAGCGCCCTGAATGGGGTGTCGGCTCGATCATCAAGATCGAGGTCATCACCCGCGAGGGCCGCCCGGACCGCCGGATCTGGATCCGCTTCCCCAACGTGGGAGAGAAGACGGTGCTGGCCAGCATGGCAGAGCTGGAGCATCTGGAGGCAGACGCCAACGCCACCTTTGCGCCCGCCACGCTGGCAGACCTGCACGCCCGCTCCGATGGCGGCTGGCTGGGCGAGATCAGCAAGAACAAGCCAGAAGGCATCATGACCGCGCTGCCAGACGCAGTGACCGACCCGTTTCTGCCGCTGCGCCGGCGCCTGCAGAACGCCTTCCAGCTCTACCGGTTCGACGCTGGCGCCCGGCTCATTGAATGGGCGGTGGCGCAGAGCGGCCTGAACGACCCGCTGAGCCGCTTCAACCGCCATGAGCTGGAGAACTTCTTCCAGCGCTGGCGCTTTGCCCTGGATGCGCACGTGGGCCGCCTGCTTCAGGAAGCCCGCCGCGAGCCAGGCGTGCTGGAAGATGCCCTGCGCGGCGCCCCGCCCGCTGCCGCCAGCACGGTGCGCAAGCTGGCAGCCATGCGCTGACCGCCGCGCCACGCCCTGAGCCAGGCATTACGATCCACGGTGCATGGCCCAGATTGACCTGCCGATTGCCCGCCGCCTGAAGAACGCACAGCGCTACCGCGAGGTGGTGGGCGTGCTGGCCCGGTACGGGCTGGCTGCGTTCGTGGCGCAGTCTGGCCTGAGCGCCTTCAAGCGCGGCCAGCCAGACTGGATGTTCTCGCGCGATGGCACCGTGGATCTGAGCGCTGCGCCCATCGAGGTGCGGCTGCGCAAGGCCATGGAGGAGCTGGGGCCCACCTTCATCAAGCTGGGGCAGATCCTGGCCACCCGCCGCGACCTGGTTCCAGATTCGTGGGCTGATGAGTTCACCAAGCTGCAGGCGGACTGCCCCAAGATCCCCTTTGACCGGGTGCGAGCCGCGCTGGACGAGGAGTTCAAGGGCCGCACGGACGAGCTGTTCCAGTGGATTGACCCAGAGCCGCTGGCTGCCGCCAGCATGGCCCAGGTGCATGCCGCCATCTGGAAGGACGGCACCGAGGTGGTGATCAAGCTGCTGCGCCCAGACGCTGCAGACCAGATCGAGGCGGACATGGAGGCGCTGGCTTTCATCGCGCGCTTTGCCGAGGACAAGCTGGCAGAGCGCGGCTTCAGCCCCACAGCCATCGTCAACGAGTTCCGCACCGAGCTGCGGCGCGAGACCAACCTGACCATCGAGGCGCGGTCCACCGACCGCATGCGCAAGGCCTTTGAGAGCGACCCCACCATCAACTTTCCCACGGTGTTCTGGGAGGCCACCACGCCTGGCGTGCTGGTGGTCAACCGCATCAAGGGGCGCCTGCTGGCGCGGACGCCGTACTCCAGCCTGCCAGTGGAGACGCGCAAGTCCATCATCTACAACGGCGCGCGCGCAGTGTTCCGGCAGACGCTGGAGATCGGCTTCTTCCACGCTGATCCGCACCCGGGCAACATCTTCGTCCACGACGACGGCAGCATCACTTTCATTGACTGCGGCATGGTGGGCCGCATTGGCGCCGACGCCCGGCAGCGCATCGCAGAGCTGGTGTTTGGCGTGGCCACGGGCGACGCGCGCATGGTGATGCGCGCCGCGCTGCGCATGGCCAATGTGGAGCCGGACACCATTGACGAACGCTCGCTGCTGGACGACGTGCAGGAGATCGTGGACCAGTTCGTCGGCAAGCCCATTGGCGAGATTGATGTGGCGGCGGTGCTGGAAAAGTTCTATCAGATCCTGCGCGACTACCAGGTGAAGTGCCCTGCGGACATCGTGTTCCTGATCAAGGCCATGGGCACCATCGAAGGCGTGGCCCGCGACCTGGACCCGGACTACGAGATCGTGGAGTGCGCCAAGCCCTTCATCCTGAAGCTGATCAGCGATCGCTACAGCCCCAAGGCGCTGGCCAAGCGCGTGGGCAACACGCTGTTCAGCTACGCAGAGTTCGTGGACAGCCTGCCGCGGCAGATCACCGGCATCCTGCGCAAGCTGCGCCTGGGCGAAGCCAAGGTGAACTTCCACCTGGATGGCCTGGAGCGCTTCCGCATGACCATGGAGCACACCGCCATCATGGTGGCGTACGCGCTTCTGATCGCAGCGCTCCTGGTGAGCAGCGCCATCCTGGTGCACAGCGCCAAGGACAAGCCAGACAGCCTGGTGGGCATGCTGGGCGTGGGCGGCTTTGTGCTGGCTGGCGTGCTGGCGGCTGGGCTCATCGTGAACATCTGGCGCACCATGCGCATGGTGGCGCGAGATGTGCGCCTGGAAGAGCGCGCCTTGCGCTCCAAGGGCAAGCCCCAGCAGCACTAGTCAACGTGGCGGCGCGCAGCGCAGCGGCAACGCCCCCGCGCGGACGCTGCACAGCCCAAAAAAGAACCGCGGGCCCTGCGGTTGGGTGCCGCCCCACGAGTCGGCACACAGGCAAGAGGCCCGCTGGTTCCCTCCACGATCAGGGGAAACGGTACCCCAGCAAACGGGACAATCAATCAGAACCCGCTTCGATTCTCAACTTTCCTCATTTTGCCGCTGGGGGAAGCCGACACTCTTTCATCCATCATTCGGATGAGGCCAAGCCCGCCTTGGCGTGCAGTTTCTGCTGTGTTTTGTGGGTTCTGGGGCTGCACACCGCCTTGGGGCTGGCACACTAGTCGGATGCGCTTTGCCGCCTCCACCATCGTGCTCCTGGCTGCCGCTGGAGTTGCCCCGTCCGCCCTTGCACAGTGGGGCTCGAGCTCCACCCCGACCACCCTGGTCACGGGTGCCAACGACCAGGTCCAGCCCAAGTGCGTGCCCGCCCCGGGTGGCGGGTTCTACCTGTCCTGGCTGGACAACCGCACCCCTGGCTACGACCCGTATGTGCAGCGCTTCTCTGCGCTGGGAGCGCCCATGTGGCCCGCCCCGGGCGTGAAGGTGGCGGACACCAGCTTCAGCAGCAATGAGGATTACGGCTTCACCGTGGATGGTGCTGGCAACGCGGTGATGATCTTCCGCGACGACCGCTTTGGTGGCGTGAAGGTGTCTGCCCAGGCCATCTCGCCGGACGGCAACCTGCTGTGGGGCGCCAACGCCATCCAGCTGTCGGCGTCGTCCAGCATCAACGCGCCCAAGGCCACCACAGGCACAGACGGCGCGGTGTACGCCGGATGGACCGAAAGCAGCAAGGCGCGCGTGATGCGCCTGAACGCAGATGGCACGCCAGCGTGGGGTGCGGCCTACGCCATGACCGATGGCTCCTCTGCCACCTACCTGCTGGCGGACCTGCAGCCAGGCGACAACGGCTCGGTGATCGCCAGCAGCGTGCGGTACGTCACCTTCAGCGGCGCCAAGATCCATGCACCGCGAAGCTGAGCACGTCTGGCGCCACCATGTGGCCTCTCCCCACGGTGGCTGCGTTCACCACGGGCAGCATCCAGACTGGCAACTTCCCTGCCTTCCTCCCAGATGGCGCTGGCGGCGCCATTGTGCCCTTCTACAAGATCAGCCCGCTGCAGAGCTATGTGCAGTGGATCAACAGCGCTGGCGCCGTGCAGTTTGGCACAGACGCCACGGCGGTGACTACCACCACCACTGGCAAGGAGCGCACCAATCCTTCGGTGGCTCACGACCCTGCCACCAATCTCATCTACGTGGACTGGTACGAGCACGTCCCCAACACCTCCAACTACGGCATCTTTGCGCAGTGCTTCAACAGCGCGGGTGCGCGCCAGTGGGGCATCAACGGCGTGGCAGTGAAGCCCATCGAGACGGTGTATTCGTACGATCAGCCTCGCGCGCTGGTGTTGGATGGCAAGCCGGTATTCATGTGGGTGCGTTCCACTGCGTTTGGCCAGAGCATTGCCAGCGCCTGGGGATTCAACACCGATGGCACGGCCTACTGGCCTGCCCCAACCGACCTGCGCAGCACTCCGGGGTCTGTGGGACGCCTCGCCTCCTGAACTACCCGGACAACAACAGCGCGGTGGTCTATTGGGAGGACGGCAGCATTGGCAACACGGAGATCCTGGGCCAGCGCCTGAACAAGAACGGTGCGCTGGGCAACCCTGCTGGCAATCCAGCCGATCTGGACAACAGCGGCGTGGTGGACGGCACAGACCTCGGGCATCCTCCTGGGTTCGTGGGGTCCCTGTGCTGGATGCCCTGCTGACCTGAATGGCGACGGCGTGGTGGACGGCACAGACCTGGGCATCCTGCTGGGCTCGTGGACACCGGCCAGATGATCCCGAACACGCCCTAGGGGCGCGCCTGCTCACGCCAGGCGCGCTCCAGGCGTTCAGCGCTCACTGGCACGCTGGTGCGCACTTCCTGCGCAAACAGGCTGACCTGGTACTCCTGCAGCAGGCGGCGGAACGGCGCCAGGTGCGCTGGGTCGCTGCCTTCTGCAGCCAGGGTGGCTTCTGCACGGGCCAGTTCATCCTCCCACGTGCGGATGGAGGCCTGGAGCTGCACATCGCGGTCCACGCCGCCCCCTGAGAGCTTGCGCAGGCGCACGGTGAGGGCGCGCACGTAGCGGGCCAGGTCTGCAGGTGGTGGCGCATCTGCGCGGGTGAGTGCGTCCTGCGGCACCAGCGCGCGCAGCCGTGCGCGGATGTCCGCCACTGCAGGCGCCCAGGCGGCTGGGGCTGCGTCCAGCGCGCGGGCCAGGTCTGCAGCCATGGGCAGGATGGCGTTGGCGTGGTCCACGGCAGCGTGCACGGCCTCCCAGAGGCCAGCCATGCCTTCGTCCAGCCGGGCTTCAAAGGCAGCCACCGTGCGTGGCACAGGGCGGCCATCCACAAAGGCCAGGCCAGCAGCCAGGAGCGAGATCTGGTCATGGAGCCCCGCTGGCGCGCTGCCTGTGGCGGCCTGCCAGTGCGGCTCCAGTGCGGCCAGGCTCTGGCAGGTACTCCAGATGGTGGTTGATCGCCTGGCGCGCGGCCAGGGACAAACAGGCGGCGGAGGCCTCCGCGCGTGAGCGCTTCCGCGCGCGCGGCGTCTGGCAGGAGGCGCAGCGCCACGCTGGAGCCGTGGTCCACCAGCGCTGGGTACGCCACCAGGGTCTGTCCTTCTGCCGTGGCTTGCAGGCGCTCTGGCAGTTCTGGCAGATCAAAGGTGGTCAGGCCATCGCGCTCCCACGCTGTGCCAAAGGCCTGGTGGTACTGCTGCGCCCGGTGTGCGCGCACCGCGCCGGCAAGCTGGCGGCGGAGCGCTGCCAGGTCACGGCCCTGGGCCAGCACAGCGCCTTGCGCATCCACCACCTGCACGTGCATGCGCAGGTGCGGCGGCAGGCTCATCTGGCTGGAAGTCTGCTGCGGAGATCTGCGTGCCACCCAGGCGGGTCAGGTGCTCTGCCAGCCTGTCCAGCAGGCGGCCCTGGCCAAAGGGCAGTGTCTCTGCAGCGCCCTGTGCAGTCTCGCGCAGCGGGAAGAAGCGCAGGCGGAGGCGCTTGGGCAGCGTGCGCAGGAGCGCTTCCATCTTCTCCACCAGCAAGCCTGGCACCAGCCACTCTGCGCGCTCTGGTGCCACGCCAGCCAGCTGGTCCAGCGTCACGCGGGCGGTCACGCCATCTGCCTCGCCCCCGGGCGCGTGCTGGTACTGCAGCGGCACCGCCACGCCACCCAGCTCTGCCTGGTCTGGAAAGCGCAGCGCCAGGTCTGGGTCTGGCAGCTGCTGCAGCAGGTCTGCGTGGCGCATGAACAGGCAGCGCGGGTCGGTGGCCTCTGCCTGCTTGCGCCAGCGCTGGAACGCTGGCAGGCTGTGCACGTCGGCTGGGATGCGGGCGTCAAAGAAGCGGAAGAGCGCCTCGCTCTCCATCAGCAGCCCCGGCTCGCGGCGCTTGGCCTCCAGCGCCTGGATCTCTGCCAGCACAGCCTGGTTGTGGCGCACAAAGGGCGCGTCCAGCGTGCAGTCGCCTTCCACCAGCGCTGCGTGGATGAAGATGTCGCGCGCTTCTGCAGGCGCCACAGGGCCGTAGGGCACGCGGCGGCGCGGCACCAGCGTGAGGCGGCCGTAGCTCAGGCGCTCCCACGCAGCCACCTGGCCCGTGGCAGCCACCCAGTGCGGCTCGCTGCGCGTGTGCTGCACCAGATGCGGCGCGATGCGCTCCAGCCAGTCGCCTTGCACGCGCGCCACCATGCGCCCCCAGCGGCGCCCTGTCTCCACAATGTCCGCTGCCACCACCCAGTGCGAGGGCCTCCTCGCCAGCACGCTGCCCGGGAAGATGTGGAAGCGGCCACCGCTGGCGGTCATGTAGTCGCCCTCTGGCGTGCGGTGCGCCAACTGGCTGGGGAAGCCAGCTAGCACCGCGCGGTGAAGGCGCGGCAGGTCGCTCTCCTCTGGCAGCGGCGGCACAGGGTGGCCCACGCGTTCCGCCACCATGCGGGTGAGCTGCTCTACCAGTTCAGTCCATTCACGCATGCGCGCAGGTGACAGGAACTGCTGGCGCGCCCAACGGCGCAGCGCGCTGGAGCCCTTGGTGGCGGCCTCTGCCTGCCAGCGGCGCCACAGCTTCAGGGTGGAGCCAAAGTCGCTGTCTGGGTGGCGGAACGCTGCGTGCGCCATGTCTGCCAGGCCCTGCTGGTCTGCGGGGCGCTCCCGTGGGTCCTGCGTGCTCAGCGCAGCCGCCACCACGATGGCCTCAGCCAGGAAGCCCTCTTCACGCGCGGCCAGGATCATGCGCGAAAGGCGCGGGTCAACTGGCAGTCGCGCCATCAGGCGGCCCATGGGGGTGAGCTCGCCAGCGCGGTCCACGGCCGCTAGTTCTGCCAGCGTCTCCAGCCCTTCTGCCACCAGGCGTGGGCTGGGCTGGTCCAGGAACGGGAACTTGTCTGCTGGCCCCAGGCGCAGCGCCTTCATCTGCAGGATGACCGACGCCAGGTTGGTGCGGAGGAGCTCTGGGGCGGTGAAAGGCTCGCGGGCCAGGTAGTCGGCGTCGCTGTACAGGCGGATGCAGAGGCCTGGCCCCACGCGGCCGCAGCGCCCCTTGCGCTGGTCTGCGCTGGCGCGGCTGACTGGCTCCACAGGCAGGCGCAGCACGCGGTGCTTGCCGCTCCACCGCGCGATGCGCGCCACGCCAGTGTCCACCACAAAGCGGATGCGCGGCACCGTCACGCTGGTCTCTGCGATGTTGGTGGCCAGGATCACGCGCCGCTTGGGGCCCGGCTGGAAGATGCGGTCTTGGTCTCCCGTGCTCAGCCGGGCAAAGAGCGGCAGGATCTCAGCGTCTGCCAACGAAGGCATGCGGCGCAGGGCGTCTGCCGTGTCGGTGATGTCGCGCTCGCCGCCCAGGAAGACCAGGATGTCGCCTGGTCCGTCTGCTAGGCACTCTTCCACAGCGGCTGGCACGCGCTCCAGCGGTGGCTGCTCTGGGTCGTCCTGCGGCGCGGGCCGCGTGCGCAGCTCGATGGGGTGCAGGCGGCCGCCCACCTGCACCACGGGCGCGTGGTCAAAGTGCTGGGAGAAGCGCTCTACATCCAGCGTGGCGCTGGCGATCACCACCTTCAGCTCTGGCCGCTGCGGCAAAAGGCGCTTCAGGTAGCCGATCAGGAAGTCCACGTTCAGGCTGCGTTCGTGGGCCTCGTCCACGATGATGGTGTCGTAGCGGTGAAGGCGCGTGTCTGTCTCGATCTCGGCCAGCAGCACGCCATCGGTCATCACGCGCACCAGCGAGTTGGGCTGGGTGCGGTCGTCAAAGCGCACCTTGAAGCCCACCACCTGCCCCAGCGGTGACCCCAGGTCCTGCGCCAGCCAGGTGGCCACGCTGCGGGCTGCGATGCGGCGCGGCTGCGTGAGCGCGATGGCGCCTTCCAGGCCGCGGCCGATTCCCAGCGCGATCTTGGGGAGCTGCGTGGTCTTGCCAGAGCCAGTGTCGCCTGCCACCACCACCACCTGGTGCGCTGCCATGGCCGCGGCAATCGTGCTGCGCTGCTGGGCCACGGGCAGCTCTTCGGGGTAGGTCAGCGGCGGGACAGAGGCCACGCGCGCCGCGCGGCGCTGCACGCTGCGGTGGATGTCGCGCTCCAGGGTGGCCAGGGCTGCGGGGTCCAGCCGGCCCTCCAGAAGCGCGCGGCGCGCCCCGCGCAGGCGGCGGCGGAAGCTGGCGCGGTCTGGCGCCAGGCATGCCTCCACCTGCTCTGCCAGGATCTGGATGGCATGCTGCGGGTCTGCCATGGCAGCGCGATTCTAGGCCGTGCGCCATCGCGTATCGTGGCCCCCGCACGGGCGCTTAGCTCAACGGCTAGAGCACTGCTTTTACACAGCAGGGGTTGCTGGTTCGAATCCAGTAGCGCCCATTCGGGGAGTCTGGAGCTGCTTCGAAACTCTGGCGGCGTCCGACGGCACGCATGAACGCAACAGGGCGCTCGCGATGAACACAGCGATCTTGGCCTTTGCCTGCTGCTGCATCCTTGTGGGTGCCGGGATCGGTGTCCTGAATTGGATTGTCTACTTTCAGAGATTTCGAGAGAGGCGATGGATCTCGTTTGCCCCGCCAGTTGGGCTCGTGCCCTTGGTCTTTGGACTCTTGATTGCGAAGTGGTTGCCGCCTTGGCCTTGGTTCCTCCTATTGATTCTGACGGACGCCTTCCTTCTGTTCCTGGTGCTCGGAGGGTTGCGTGGGCACTCGCGCGAACATGGCAATCCGTTATCAGCGTGTTTCGCCGCGAATAGCTGCACGCGGCACACACACGCCAAACCCCCTCCCTGCCTGAATCCAACCCCCGCCCGCTGTCGTACTGAGGGCGCCTCACAGACAGCCCCCCGCGTGGGGGGCCAAGCACAACACACTGCCCCGCCTGCGGGGCCATTTTGAGGGTCCTATGACCACGGCTATCCGTCTCTTCGCACTTGCTGCGCTCGCCTCCTCTGCTGCCATGGGCGTCTCCTACGCCAACGGCTCCCTGGACTGCACCGGCGGTGGCGCCACCGCTACGGCTGGCTCGCAGGCCACCCCACCCGCCCCTGCTGCTCCAGCTGCCAAGGCTGACATCGTGGACGTGGCTGTGGCTGCGCCCAACTTCAAGACCCTGGTGGCAGCACTCAAGGCTGCTGGCCTGGTGGAAGCCCTGAAGGCTGAGGGCCCATTCACAGTGTTCGCCCCCACCGACGAAGCATTCGCCAAGCTGCCAAAGGGCACGCTGGACATGCTGCTCATGCCAGAGAACAAGGACAAGCTGGTGGCCATCCTGAAGTACCACGTGGTCCCAGGCCGCGTGCTCTCCACCGACGCTGCCAAGGGCGCTTCGGTCAAGTCCCTGCAGGGCACCAACGTGACCACCAAGTCTGCGGATGGCAAGGTGTGGGTGGAGAACGCCACCGTCGTCAAGGCAGACATCGTCACCAGCAACGGCGTGATCCACGTGATTGACACAGTGATCATGCCAAAGAACTGATCTCCTGCCCCGGTTGAGGCTGTACTGACCCCGGCAGCGATCATCTCCGCAGCATCGGCCGGCCCCATCCCACGTGAGGGCCGGCCGATGCCTGCAAGGGGAAGCAGTCCCTACAATGCACGCCCTGCCTGGGACCACTGCCTGGAGACACGCCGGTTGGCACTGCCCGCTTCACAGCACCCTGATCTTCTGCCGCGCATCGCGGCCGGCGATCGCACAGCAGTGCAGGAGTGCGTGGACCGCTACGGCGGGCTGGTCTGGTCCATCGCCAACACATTTGCCATGAGCAGTGCCGATGCAGAAGATGCTGTGCAGGAGGCATTCATCGCGCTGTGGCAGAGCGCGCCCCGGTTTGATCCTGCTGTCGCCTCTGAAGCCACGTTTGTCGCCATGGTTGCCCGCCGCAAGCTGATTGACCGCCGCAGGAGCGTCCAGCGCGCCACGGCGCGGGTGATGCCCACGGCCAACCTGGACACTGGCATGGCAGCGCTGGCCCCCACAGGCGCAGCGCGCCTGGCGCAGACAGAAGAATCGCAGCGCGCGCTGGATGCCCTGGCCACATTGCCAGAGGACCAGCAGCAGGTGCTGCGCCTGAGCATCGAGCGCGGACTGACGCAGGAAGCCATCGCAGAGACCCTGCGCATCCCGCTTGGCACAGTGAAGACCCACGCCCGCCGCGGGCTCTTGCGCTTGCGCGAGCTCCTGGGCCGCACCACTCGCACCCCTTCTGTGCAGGCCGCTGCCGGTGGAGGCCAGCCATGAACGAGCGCATCATGGACCTGCTTGCAGACCGTGCGCTGTACGGCCTCTCTGCTGAAGAGAGCGCTGAACTGGCAGCCCTGCTGGCCGCAGCGGGCCTGACTGATGACGACACCCTGGACCAGGCTGTGGCCCAGCTGCACGTGGCGCTGCACGCGCAGGCTGCCATGCCAGCGCAGGTGGCCAGCCGGGTGAAGCAGGCTGGCGCAGCGTGGGCCGCGGCAGCCCCCGCGCGCACGGCCGCGGCGCCCTCAGCAGTTCCCGCAGCACGCACGCCCGCACGCGGAACGGCACGCACGGACGTGCCAACGCAGGCGCCCTCGTTCCGGTTCCCCGCAGCTGTGCCGTGGCTCCTGGCTGCAGCCTGTCTGGGCCTGGCTGTGGTGGCCTGGCAGCCGTGGGCCCGCCAGCCAACGCCAACCCCCGTGCCCGCCCCGCTCACCCTGGCCCAGCAGCGCCAGGCGGTGCTGGCTGCTCCAGACCACCTGGAGCTGCCGCTGGGCGACTTTGTGCTGGAGGGCAAGGCGCCAGAGATTCCAGGCGTGAAGGGCGACGTGGTCTGGTCTGACACCGCGCAGCGCGGCTACCTGCGCATGGCCAATCTGCCCAAGAACGACCCCACCAAGGAGCGCTACCAGCTCTGGATCATTGATGAACGCGGCCTTGGCACGCGCATCAGCGGCGGAATCTTTGACGGCTGTGGCAACTCGGACGGCAGCGACTGCATCGTGGCCATTGATCCAGCCATCCCCATTGGCCATGCTGCGGCGTTTGCCATCACCATCGAGCAGCCCAGCGGCGTGTGGGTGTCAGACATGACCCGGCGCGTGGCCATTGCAGCCAAGGGCAGCTAGCGCGGGCCGGCGCTCCCGGCCCTCCGCACAGCCACGCACCCCTGCCCCCCAGATTGCCCTTCTTTCTGGCCTGGCTGACAGGTACCATATGGGGTCTGGCTGCCCCCATGAAGTCTGCCCCGATCACCCGCCCTGCCAAGGCCTTGGCTCTGCTCTGCGCTGCCCTCCTGGCAGGCGGCTGCAGCATGATGGTGGAGCGCGCGGACCCCCAGATGGAGCGCGCCTCGGTGGACCGCGAAGCTGTCAAGGTGGCCAACACCGACGTGGACCCCATCATGCGCGGCACGGTCGCAGCTGAGACCAGCCTGGTGGGATTCACAGAGACAGCCGTTCGCGGCTACGGCCTGGTGGTGGGCCTGAAGGGCACTGGCAGCCGCACCATGCCAGCGGACGTCCGCGCCTACATGATGGCGGAGCTGGCCCGCCGTGGCTTTGGCAGCGGCGACCCCAAGTCCCCGCAGGTCTCGCCCCAGCAGCTGCTGAACAGCCCAGACACTGCCGTGGTGGTGGTGGAAGGCCTGATCCCCCCTGGCGCGCCCAAGGACTCTCCCTTTGACGTGCGCGTGATGGTGGCCCCTGGCACCAGCACCACCAGCCTGGAGGGCGGCCGCCTGCTGATGACCGACATGCGCCCTGGCCCGCTGATGACTGGCAGCCGGCAGCCATTTTCGCTGGCAGAAGCCAAGGGCAGCATCGTGATCAACCCCTTTGTGGAGCCCAACGCCACGCAGCGGGACTCCATTGACCGCACCACGGGCCGCATCCAGGATGGCGGCAAGGTGGTGAAGGACATGCCGCTCAAGCTGCGCCTGCACACGCCCAGCCACAGCCGCGCAGAGACCATCCAGAACTCCATCAACTCGCTCTTCCCGCGCGAGCCCCGGCAGAAGGAAGACACCGCCCGCGGCCGGAGCGGCGACACCATTGATCTGACCGTGCCACCCAGCTACGCGCGCAAGACCGCGGAGTTTGCAGAGCTCATCCGGCACGCGCCCATCAACATCGAGAATCCAGAGCAAGTGGCCATGCAGGTGCGCCGCGCGCTGCAGGCCTACCCGGGCGCTGCTGGCGCAGCCAGTTGGCGCTGGCAGGCGCTGGGCAAGAAGTCCCTGCCCATGATCCAGGACCTCTACAACTATCCAGAAGAGCAGCCCCGCCTGGCTGCGCTGGATGCGGGCGCCAAGCTGGATGACCAGCTGGCCGCGCCGCACCTGCTGGACATGGCCAAGAACAGCAAGGACCTGACCTACCGCGTGGAGGCCATCAAGCTGCTGGGCCGCATGGGCACCAACCCAGAGATCAACATCGGCCTGCGCGACCTGCTGGACGACAAGGAAGTGGACATCCGCCTGGCTGCCTTTGAGTCGCTGGACAAGCGGCGCGACCCCTGCATTGTGGCGGTGGAGGTGGGCACCAAGTACCTGGTGAACATCGTGCCCTGCAAGTACCCCATGGTCTACGTGACGCAGAGCGGCCAGCCACGCATCGCCATCTTTGGCGAGGCGCTGTCAGTGGCCCGGCCCATGACCCTGGTGGCGTGGAACAACCGCCTCATCATGAAGGCGGACGACAAGGACCCCCTGGTGCAGATCTACTACCGCGAGAGCGCCGACATGCCCGCTGTGGTGGACCGCGCCCGGCCAGGCATGCTGGAGTTCATCGGGTACCTGGGGCGTCGGCCCACCATCGAGCACCCAGAGGGTGGCCTGGGCTTCAGCTACAGCGAGACCATCGCAGCGCTGCATGAACTGTGGCGCAACAAGTACCTGCGCTCTGGCACCCAGCTGGCGGACTTCCGCGCAGAGCAGGACCGCCTGCTGGCAGCGCTGGTCCGGGCTGGAAACGGCGACGACGACAAGGCCCGCTCTGAGTTTGGCGAGGAGGATCCAGACAACCCCACGCCAGCCCCAGCGCCTGCTGGTTCCCTGTCGGAACTGGGCGCCAGCGCCCGCAGCGATCTTGAGACTGTTTCCCGGCCGGGCCTTGATGCCAGCAAGCCGAGGAAAGATACTGTTCCCAGATAGTTCCCCCTTGCTTCCCGCGTGGTGTGCGGGGGTCTGTGGGGGTGATGTGTTGGTCAGGCGGCCTAGGAAGGGCCAGCCCCGCCCGACAGGAGGTCACAGCGTGCGTCTTGCCAGACTGGTACTGACAGGCTTCAAGAGTTTCGCCGATACCACCGAGTTCCGGTTCGACAGCCCCATCATCGGGGTGGTTGGTCCCAACGGGTGCGGCAAGAGCAACGTGGTGGATGCCATCAAGTGGGTGCTGGGCGAGCGCAGCGCCAAGAGCCTGCGCGGCGGCGCCATGCTGGATGTGATCTTTGCTGGCAGCGCCTCGCGCAAGCCGTGCGGCATGGCCAGCGTGACGCTGGTCTTTGAGAATCCGGTGATCGCGGGTGCAGAGCGCCTAGCGCTGGAATCTGCGCCGCCCGTGCTGGACGCAGAGGTGGACGCCGCAGCCGAGCACGTGGACGAAGAAGGCGCGGACGCCACCTCCATGGTGGACCGCCGCAAGGTGCGCAACCGCGGCCTGCCTGTGGACTCGGATGAAGTGGAGGTCATGCGGCGCCTGTTCGCAGATGGGCGCAGCGAGTACCACATCAACGGTCGCAAGGTGCGCCTGCGCGACATCAAGGAGCTGTTCATGGACACCGGCATCGGCAACGATGCCTACTCCATCATCGAGCAAGGCAAGGTGGACGCCATGCTGCGCGCAGCGCCCATGGAGCGCCGGCAGATCCTGGAAGAGGCCGCTGGCGTGGCCAAATTCCGCGCGCGTCGCACGGAGGCACAGCGCAAGCTAGAGAGTGCAGAGAAGAACCTGGTGCTGGTGCGCGAGCAGCTGGCCACCACTGAGCGCCGCCTGAAGGTGGTGAAGGGGCAGGCTGAAAAAGCCCGGACTTTCCAGACCCTGGACAGCCGCCGGCGCGAATTGCGCCGCGAGCTGGCGCTGGATCTCTACCACGAGCTGCGCGAGCGCCTGGCTGGGCTGACCAGCGAGCTGGCCATCCTGGAAGGCGACCGGCAGCAGCTGGCTGCGGTGGTCACCGAGCTGGAGCACGCCCGCAACGAAGCTGAAGGCCAGCGCCAGCGCGCCAACGACAACCAGCGCACGCTGGAGCAGCAGCGGCTGGAGGCTCTGGGCCTGCAGAAGCAGGCAGAGCAGCGGATCGAGCTGGCCGAGCGCTCGCTGGGTGAGCTGCGCGAGCAGTCCCAGCACGACACTGCACGCTTGGAGGAGTTCGCAGCGCGCATCGCAGATCTGGCCACGCGCATCGAGGAGGCCAGCCATCAGGTGGCGGCTGCTGCAGAGGCGGCCACCGAGGCTGAGGCCCGCGTGACCACCACCAGCACCGCCCGCGCGCGCAGCGCCGAGGCAGCGCAGCAGGCGCGCATGAACGCAGACCACCTGCGCGAACAGGCGCAGGCCGCGGACCGCGAGAGCGCCCGCGCCCAGGCGCACCTGGCTTCCATTGATGACCGCGAGCGCCAGCTGGCAGATGGACTGTCACGCCTGGATCGCCGCCGCCAGCCCTTTGAGATGGAGCTGGACGCGCAGCGCGTGCAGCGCAACCACCAGGTGGTGCGCCGGCTGGTGGCGTTGGACGAGGTCCGGCGTCTGGAAGGTCGCGTGCATGAGCACATCGCCCGCGCAGCAGCGCTGGGTGATCGGCACGGCGCGCTGGCCCGCCGCCTGACCGAGCTGCGCGATGAGCGCACCTCCCTGGAGAGCCGCACGCAGCTGCTGGAGGAGATGCAGCGCGCCCGCGAAGGCGTGGATCAGGCGGTCCGCACCGTGCTGGGCGACCGGCAGCGGTACCCGGCGGTGGTGGGCCTTCTGGGTGACTTTGTGGAGACAGACCTGGCCACCGCCCCCATGGTGGAGGCTGCCCTGGGCCGAGACCTGGAGCTCCTGGTGGTGGAGCACCAGCGCCACGTGCCAGAGCTGGCTGCAGCCTGCCGAGACGTGGATGGCCGTGTGACCCTGGCTGCGGCAGACCGCCCATCCCTGAGCGCCCCTGCCCGCCCAGCAGTGGATGGAGTGGTGGCTGTGGGATCCGCGCTGCAGGTGCGGCCTGAGGCGGCTGGCCTGGTGGCCCGGCTGACCGAAGACACCTGGATCGCCCCAGACCTGGCCACAGCGCTGGAGCTGGCGGCTGGCCCCTATGCGGGCGCCCGCCTAGTCACCCGTGACGCTGCCGTGGTGGACCCTGCTGGCCGCGTGACGGTGGGCAAGCCCACAGGCGCTGGTTCTGGCGAAGGTCTCCTGAGCCGCCGGGCTGAAATGGCCCAGCTGGACCAGCGGCTGCACGAGCTGCGCATCGAGATGGAGCTGGTGGAGGGCGAGGCTGCCTCCCTGCTCACCCAGACCGATGAAGCAGTCCGTCAGCACCGGCAGCTGGAGGAATCGCTGTCCGAGGTGCGCCGTGCTGCGGTGGACGCGGAGTACCAGCGCGACCGCTGCGAGCAGCTCATCCAGCGCGTGGAGCATGAGAAGGCCACGCTGACGCTGGAGTCCGAGGACCTCCACCGCCGCATGCACACGCTGGAGGCAGAGCGCACCACCGTGGAGGAGCGCATGAACCGCGCCCGCGCCACGCTGGAGGCGCTGCATGGGCGCATTGCCGTGGCAGACGCTGCGGCGCGCACCGCTGCGCAGGCCGCAGAGGCTGCGGCCGAAGCACTGAGCGTGGCCCGGGTGGAGAGCACGCAGGCTGGCAACACGTTGGAGGCGCTGCGCCGCGAGCGCCGGACAGCAGAACTCTCGTTGGATGAGCAGCAGCGCCAGCGCGCCCAGGTGGGCGAGCAGGCCGACCGCCGCCGCCAGCAGATGGAGCGCTACACCAGCACCATCACGGAGAGCCACCAGTCGGTGGCCACTGCCACCGCAGAGCTGGAGCTCCTGGCTGGCCAACTGGATGAGGCCAACCAGGCTGTGGAAGCCGCTCAGGGCGCTGTGGAAGGCGCTGCCACCCGCCTGCGGCTGGTGCGCGAGCAGGCCACCATCCTGGAGCGCAACTGGAACTCTGTGGAGCTGAGCCGCCGCGAGGTGGAGATCAAGCGCGAGACCCTGGAGGAGAACACCCTCCAGGATCTGGAGATGGACCTGGGCGCCGAGTACCCGGCGTACACGCAGGTCCGCGCCCAGGAGGGCTTTGTGGCCATCCAGCGCGACGCAGCAGAGCGGGAGCTGGCGGAACTCAAGGACGCCATCCGCCGGCTGGGCAACGTGAACCTGGACGCCATCGAGGAAGAAGGCCAGCTGGAACAGCGCAACGAGGACCTCATCCGCCAGGTGGCCGACATTGACCAGGCCACCCAGCAGCTTGGGCAGCTCATCGTGCAGCTGGACGCTGCCAGCAAGGTGCGGTTCGAGCAGACCTTCAACGCGGTGCGCGAGAACTTTGCTGGCAACGGCGGCATGTTCCGGCGCCTGTTTGGCGGTGGCAGCGCGGATCTGTATCTGCTACCGCTGGAGGAGACTGGCGAGGTGGACATGCTGGAGAGCGGCGTGGAGATCCGGGCCAAGCCGCCCGGAAAGGAGCCCCGCATCATCAGCCAGCTGTCTGGCGGCGAGAAGACCATGACGGCCGTGGCGCTCCTGATGAGCATCTTCAAGAGCAAGCCCAGCCCCTTCTGCCTGCTTGACGAGGTGGACGCAGCGCTGGACGAAGCCAACGTGGAGCGCTTCTGCAGCGTGCTGCGCGAGTTCCTGGATCGCAGCCACTTCATCGTCATCACCCACCACAAGCGCACCATGCAGGCGTGCGACCAGCTCTACGGCATCACCATGCCGCAGCGCGGCGTGAGCAAGCGCGTGAGCGTGCGCTTTGAGCAGGTGGGCAAGGACGGCGCCATCGCCCGCGAGGCGGTGGAAGCAGCCGAGCGCGAGGAAGTGCAGCGGCCCAGCAGCGCGCTGGCAGGCGCCTGGGACAACTGAACCACAGGCTGCGCACTGGCTCCGGCAGGCCAGCGCGCCCACACCGCCCGGAGCGCAGTTTCTAGGCCAAATGAAAGGGCCGGCCCACGCGGGCCGGCCCTGATTCAAGCAAGAGTTTGCAATCTGGGATCAGCCCCAGGCGCCCAGCAGCAGGCCCAGGTCAGTGCCATCCACAGCGCCGCTGTTGTTCAGGTCAGCGCTGCCGGGACCACCCCACTGGCCCAGCATGAGGCCAAGGTCCGTGCCATCCACCACGCCATCACCGTTCAGGTCACCCAGGATGGCTGGCGTGAAGATGAAGGTGATGGTGTAGGTCTGGATGTTGTCCACCACGCCCGCTGGGAAGATGCGCACGTAGTGCGTGCCAGAGAGCGTGAGCTGGTAGTTGAGCACCTGCTCCAGCACGCCCGCAGCGGCCGAGTTCTGCGTGAACAGCAGGCCCAGCGACGGGTTGTACATGGAGATCTGCAGGTCCTGCACCGCCAGCGTGTTGATGGTGGAGCCAGAATTGCACTGGCTGGTCTCGGCACCCGTCACGTAGGAGGAGAAGCCGTTGGGCTGCACCTTGACCGTGACCTTCATGCCGGGCGCACCGGTGAACTTGAACCAGTCCGAGTCTGCATTGTCGTCAATGGAGATGTTGGTGAATGACTGGGTGCCCGTGGAAGTCACGGCAGTTGCCGCAGCGGACGAGTCGTTTGGCTCCTTCCAGTCGCCGTAGTGGCGCTGGCCACCGCGGATGTCGTCATGCTGCGGGCCGTCAAAGTTCACCGAGATGAACGGCTCCATCAGCTTGCTGCTGTTGGCTGGGCAGACGTGGGCCAGGCCGATGCCGTGGCCATGCTCGTGCATCAGGATGTTGCGGAAGTACCGGTAGTTGTTGGCGCTGGAACCCCAGCCGATGCCGGTGTTCACCACCATGTCGCCATCCTGCGGGAAGTAGTTGTACGCCAGCACGTTGTTGTTGGTCAGCGCGATCCCGCCGATGCGCACGTCGCCGCGGGCGCTACTGCCAGCTGTGCCGAAGGCTGCGCCATCGTCCGACGCCAGTTCGGTGTAGGTGATGCCGGTGAGGGCGTGCCAGGCACCAAAGACCTCGCGGATCTTCACCCGGCCGTTCTCCACGCTGCCGAACACAGTAGCCAGCTTGGCCTGGAAGTTGCTGCTGCCAGAACCCAGGCCACCGTTGGGGATAAACAGACCATCCGGAACAATGCTCCACCGGATGGTGACAGGAGCGCCCTGCGAGCTGCTGCCACCCAAACTCCAGCGCGTTCCCAGTTCGTAGGCAGCGCCGCCTTCCTCGCCTCCGTGCTGGGCGTACCAGGCGTCCACCATGGCCTGCGTCACAGCCAGGCGTTCCTCAGCAGGCGTGCCTGGTGCAAAGCAGGCAGACACTGGCAGGCCGGGCGTGTCGCCGTTGCACGAGATCATGTTCTCGCCGATGGCGATGCGGGTTTCCTGGGGGCGGTCAGCAACCACCTGAGGCTGCACGCGGCTGATGCCGGCGGCGCAGAGCGCGAGCGTGCTGACGAAGGCGATACCAGAGGCCGTGGTGCAGGTCGTTCGATGCATGTCGCTGGGTCTCTCCAAAGTTGGGGTCGGATGTGTTCGCACAAAGAATGTCCCCCGTTCCACCTGAGTCAACGAACTTTATCTGGTCACCCGCCTGAGATCCAGCAAGAAACCCGCCCCGAGGTAGTTATCGGGGCGGGTTCAGCAAGATGCGTGGCGGAGGCTGTCGACGGTGATTCAGCGCTTGGGTGGAATGGTGAGCTTCATTCCTGGCTGGATGGCCTCTGCATTTCCCTTGAGGAGCCCTGCGTTGGCCTCCAGGATGCGCTTCCAGTCGCTGTCCGAGCCGTACACCTTGCGGGCGATGCCGATGAGGGTGTCGCCCTTCTGGACGGTGTAGGTGTTGGCAGTGCTGGCACTGGAACCGCTGCCGGAACCAGCGCCGGTGCTGGTGTGCTGCGTGCTGCCACTCCCAGCCGTCTTGTCTGCGCCTGGAATCTTGATGGTCTGGCCCACCTTGAGAGCGTTGGGATTCAGACCTGGATTGGCGTCTGCGATGGTGCGCCACTTGGAGCCGTCGTGCAGGAAGCGCCGAGCCAGGCCCTCCAGCGTGTCGCCAGACTGGAGCGTGTACTCCATGCCTGCCACCGCGGTGGAGGCGGTCTCTGGATTCTTCTGGGCGGAGCCACCTGTTGGCGTGGGCGAACCCTTTGGCGGTGGAACCACTGCGGTGCCTGTACCACTTCCGGTGCCAGTGCCGCTGATGGAGCTGGTGCCAGCGGGTGCGCCAGACCCTGCACCAGATGGCGCGTTGCCGCCTGCGCCACCAGCGCTCACAGAACCACTTGGCGGAGCGAAGGCGCCCTCGGGTGGCAGCGGGCTGCCGCCCTGCGGCGACGTGGCCTCACCACCCACCACGCCAGACTTGCTGGCCTCCAGGCCGCCCGCGGGTGGCGCTGGTGGTGTGTTGGTGGGGGTCACAGGCGGGGTCTTGGGGGTGACGCCAGCCGTGCCCGGGTTGTAGATGAACGCGTAGTAGAGGCCAATGGCGGCAAGCACCACCACCACCACGACAGCTACGAGACGAGATCCATTCGACATGCAAACCTCCTTGTTGCCAGACAGGGTTCCACCCTGCCGGTGTGCGCGCCCGAGTCATGCGGCGGCGGCGCGCGGTCCGTCGGTGGTGCCAGTGGCCGGCCCACCCGCCGGCTCCGGCAATCCCTTGCCGGGAACATACACGAGCGGTGCGGCGATCGCCACGGAAGACCAGGTACCGGCGATCAGACCCACCAGGAATGTGAAGGCAAACGGCTGCATGGACGGCCCGCCCATGATGTAGAGCACCACGGGCGTCAGGGCGGTGCAGCCGCCGGTCAGCACGGTACGGCTGAACGTCTGGTTGATGGAGTCGTTGATGATGCTCCGGGTGGCGTACGGCAGCTTGCCGCGGTTCTCGCGCACGCGGTCCAGGATCACGATGGTGTCGTTCAGCGAGTAGCCGATGACGATCAGGAGCGCAGCGACCACATTCAGATCAATGCGGAAATCCTGAACAAGGAGCGCTGCGCCAGCGCTGGTCTCGCCGCCCCACTTGCTCATGGCCAGCGCGCCCAGGCACACAGAGATGTTGAACACCACGCCCACCACCGTGGCCACCGAGTACAGCAGGGAGCCGAACCGCACCCAGATGTAGATCAGCATGCCCATGAAGGCCACCACCACCGCGATGGCGGCCTGGAAGGCCATCTCACGCGCCACGGCGGGACTGATGCTGGAGACCTGCTCCAAGGTGGCCGGCTGGCTGAGCGCCGTGGAGATCAGGCGCCACTCGCGGTCTGCGAAGTTCTTCTGCCAGGTTGCGTCTGAGATCTTGGCCCCGGCCAGCTCTGGGTCGCTCACCACCACAGCAAGGCTGGAGTAGGTGTTGCCCGGAGCGGAATCCAGGCCCACCACGTCCACGGTGCGGCCACCCACGTCGCTGAAGTCGGGCTGCGACCGCAGACGGCGGATGCGTTCGGCTGCGTCGTCCAGCGAGATGGGGGGTGCGATGTCCTGCAGCACCACGGCCACGCCGCCCATGGCCTGGTCCACCAGCACATCCGCCTTGGGGCGGCCGATCACGTCGCCCAGATTGGGTCGATCAATTCGGAAGGTGTGCGCGCCAGATGTGGTTTCGCCCAGGCCCTTGAAGGCCACTGGGCGCCGGATGTCCATCTGGTCTTGGAACGCGCTGACCACAGCGCCCACAGTCTTCTGGGCCACCTGCGCCTCGGCGCTCATGCCAGCCGGGTTGGGGACCTTGATCTGGAAGGTGGTGGACTCAAACTTGGCGTTCTGCTCGCCCACTGTCAGCACGGTGGCGTTCTTGAATTCCGCCAGCTCTGGATCGTTGGCGTTGTCCGCGCCCACCTTGTGCAGGCGCTCCTCCACTTCGCCGCGGGCCAGCAGCAGCCGGCCGTCCGCGCCAGCCTCCTCGCCAGGCAGGGCCTTGCGAGTGGACATGGTCATGCTGGTGCCGCCGCGGAACTCTGTCTCGAAGATGTCGTTGCCGCGCACAAACACAGAGGCCACGCACACCACGGCCACCAGCACGCTCACGCCCCACAGCGCGTGACGCACCTTGATCCAATCAAGCTTGGGACGAAGGATGCGCGAGATGGCCGGGACCACGATGGGCAGCATGGGGGCCGACTTGGCGCCCACCACCGTGGCGTAGAAGCGCAGGAAGACATGGGTGACCACCAGGCCCGCCATCAGGGTGGCGAACACGCCGATGCCCATGACCAGCGCAAAGCCCTTCACTTCTGCGCCAGCGAACCAGTACAGCACCACCACCACGATGAGGTGGGTGATGTTGCCGTCCACGATGGCGGTGGTGGCGCGGCCGGTGGCGATCTCGATGGCTTCTGTGAGCTTGCGGCCCTTGTCAATGAGCTCCTCGCGCAGGCGCTCGTAGATGAGCACGTTGGCGTCCACGGCCATGGCCAGCGACAGCGCCACACCTGCCAGGCCCGGCAGCGTGAAATTGGCGTCCACCAGGGACATGGCGAAGAAGATGAGCAGCGCGTTCACCAGCAGGCTGAGGTCTGCGATGAAGCCGGGGATGAAGTAGTAGAAGATCATCACCACAAAGGTGACTGCCACGGAGATGAGCACGCTGTACAGGCCGCGGTACAGGTTGTCCTTGCCCATGGCTGGGCCCAGCACGCTGACCGACACGGGCTCTGGCGAGAGGCGCGCACCCAGCGAGCCAGAGGCCAGCACGCGGATCAGGTACTCCAGCTCTGCGTCGCTGAAGCTGCCCATGATCTGGCCGCTGTCGCTGATCTTGTTGTTCAGGTTGGGCGCGGTGTAGACCTGGTTGTCCAGCACGATGGCCATCTGCTGGCCCACGTGCGAGCCAGTCATCTTGCCCATCAGCGCGCCGCCGTTGGCGTCCAGGCGGAAGGCCACCGAGGGGCGGCCCAGCTCGTCCTGCGAGCGGTGCGCGTCGCGGATGGACCACTCCGTGCCGCCCGCCTCGTGGGTCATGCTGCGCTCCGGATCTGTCCAGAGCATCACGTAGATGGTGCCGTCCGGGCCCTTGCCCGCTGTCAGGCCGCGCTGCGCAAAATAGGCGGCTGGCTGGGCTTCCAGCACCGCCATGGCTTCCGGGGTCGGAGCCCACTGCTTCAGTTCGTTCACGCGGAACCAGCGGGCCACCGGGCTCTCCGCTGCGTTCGGGCCACCAGTGGCCAGCTGCTTGCGCATCTCCTCGATGTTCACGCCCAGCGCATTGGTGGGGTTGACTGCGATGCGGAAGTCCAGCACGCCCGCGCCACGCAGCAGGCGCTTCAGGTCCTCTGGATCATCCAGCGTGGTGCGCAGCTTGGAGTACGACTCGTAGGTGGCCACCAGATGGTCCAGCGCAGCGGCCTGCGCGGGGAAGTCCGCCTTCAGCTGGGACAGGGCCACGTCGCGTTCGCTGGGAGCGTTGTTCGGCCCGGGCTTGCTGGGCATCTCCAGCATGCGGGTCACGCGCGTGGCGGAGAGCGAACCAGTTGGCACGGCCGTCAGCGCGGCTTCGTAGGCCACCTCTGCTTCAGCCGCCTTGCCAGCCAGCTCATCCAGCTGCTCCTGGGTCAGGCTGAGGCTCTTGCCTCCCTCGAACTGGCGGCGCGCGTCGCGGGCCGCGTCGAAGGCCTTCTGCAGCGTGGTAAATGCAGCCGTGCGGGCTGCGTCTCCCCCACCCAGTTCAGCCGCCTTGCCCTGCTCCAGCGCTGCCTCAAGCTCGCGCGGCGTGAGGTGGGCGCTCTTCACCAGCGCCTCCAGCTCTGCGCGGAACTTGGTCTGCGCCTCGCGGACCTCGGCGCCAGGGAGCGGCATCACCACCTCGATGCGGTCCTCGCCCTGCGGGGTCAGGCTGAGGTCCAGCACGCCCTGGGGGTTCACGCGGCTCTTCAGCACCTTGATGGTCTGGTTCAGCGTGTCGCGCTTGTTTGCGCCTTCTGGGATGTTCAGCGAATAGATCAGGCTGACGCCGCCGCGCAGATCGCGGCCCAGCTTGATCTTCTGCTCAGGAGGGATGATGGCCAGGACCAACAGGCCGCAGGTGCCGACGATCACCAGCGCATCGCCCCAGGTGCGGCGCACTGGCGAGAGCGACTTGCGCACACCCATGATGTAGATCAGCAGCGCGACGGGGAGGACGAGCGTGTAGAGAAAGAGATGCATCTGAAGCCTGTCAGGAGTCCGGTCGCGACAAGGGCCGCCGGCTGGCCCGCAGAGAAGTCAATCTGTGATGGCGGCTCAGCCCTGCTGCGCGGCAGCGGGGATCACCTGGCTGATGGCCGTCTTGTTGAACGTGATGCGAGTGTTGGTCTGCTCGTCCACCTTCAGGACCACAGTGTCGTCCTTCAGCTCGACCACCGAGCCCACGATGCCGCCCACCGTCAGCACCTTGTCGTGCTTCTTGATGGACCCCATCATCTGCTCGCGCTTCTTGCGCTCGCGGCGGGAGGTCATGATGTTGAAGAACATCAGCACGCCCAGGCCAGCCAGCATGACAAACACCAGCATGCCACCGCCGCCCTGCTCTGGAGCTGGCGATCCAGCCCCGCTGGCGGCGGCGCCCGCTGGCCCCGCGGACGGAACAGCTGTGCTGGCCGTGCCAGCAGCCCCAGTCACAGCGGGCTTGGCGTCCAGGGTGGGCGCCCCGGTGGTCTGGGCGAGCGTCAGGGTGGTCCAGTCAACGAGATTCGTCATGAGGGGTCCGATGGGGTGTCTTCCGATTCTGGGGCAGCGCGATCAAGGCACGGCCAGGCGCCCTGCAGCCAGGACCACGCATCTTCCCTGATTGCCGCGCGAATGTCCAGCATAAGGGCCTGGAAGTGCCGGATGTTGTGAAGGCTGACCAGCGTGGGTCCCAGCATTTCTTGGGCCAAAAACAGGTGCCGGAGGTAGGCCCGGCTGTACCCCCCAGCGCAGGCTGGGCAGTCGCACAAGGGGTCCAGAGGGGCTGGATCGCTGGCGTATCGGGCATTACGGACCCGGAGCGGGCCCTGGCGGGTGAAGGCGTTACCGTTCCGGCCGTTCCGGGTGGGCAGCACGCAGTCGAACATGTCCACGCCCGCGGCCACCGCCATCACGATGTCGCGCTCGTAGCCAACCCCCATCAGGTAGCGGGGCTTGCTGGCTGGGAGGAGCGGCGCCGTGAACTCCACCACCTGGCGGATGGCGTCTGTTCCTTCGCCCACCGCCACGCCACCAATGGCAAACCCAGGCAGGTCGAAGTTGCAGATGGCCTCCACGGATCGCGCGCGCAGCGCCAGGTCTGTGCCGCCCTGCACGATGCCAAAGAGCGCCTGGTCCTGAGGCCTGGCGTGCGCGCGGATGCAGCGCTCCAGCCAGCGCACCGTGCGCTGGTGAGCCTCCTCCATGCGCTGGGCGTGGTCCACGATGTGCCGCGTGCGGGCCAGACGGCGCTCGTCGCCACCTGCCTCGGGCAGCGCAGCCGGCGCGCAGTCGTCAAAGGCCATGATGATGTCCGCGCCAATCTGGTTCTGCACCAGCATGCTGCTCTCTGGCCCCAGGTGCACGCGCGAGCCATCCACAAAGCTCTGGAAGGTGACGCCATCGTCATCCAGACGCGCTGTGTCGCTCATGGAGTAGGCCTGGTAGCCGCCAGAGTCGGTCAGGATGGGGCCGTCCCAGCGCATGAAGCGATGGCTTCCGCCCATCTCCGCCAGGCGCGGCCCGCCTGGCCGCAGCAGCAGGTGGTACGCGTTGTTCAGGATGATCTGCGAGCCGGTGGAACGCACCTGCTCGGGCGTCAGCCCCTTCATGGCTGCCGCGGTGGCCACGGGCATGAACGCAGGCGTGTCGAACCAACCGTGAGGCGTGTGCACCCGGCCCAATCGGGCGTGATTCTGGGTGGATCGGGCCAGGATCTGGAACGAGAGCGCACCCACAGTCAGCGCCGGCTGGCCTCGCGGAGCGTCTGCTTCTCTGCCTCGGTGAGCGACTGCAGGCCCTCCGACTTGATCTTGGCCAGGATGCGGTCCAGATCACGAGCGCTCACTGTGCCAGCGCGCACCGCCACGCGCGTCTTGGCGGAGCGGCTGGTGGGGTCGAAGCGCCCCAGGAAGTCGAAGAACCCATGCAGCTGGTGCGGATGCCGGATGAACCAGAAGCCAGCGATGGCGCCACCGATGTGCGCGGCTTCGCCACCAGCGTTGGACAGTCCCAGCCAGACAGCAAGGATGGCGAAGCACAGCAAGCCGTAGGCCAGCGTGCGCATGCGCATGGGAATGAAGAAGAAGAGCAGCACCTCGGCATTGGGCGCCAGGAACGCAGCCGCCATGATCACGCCGAACACGCCAGCGGATGCGCCGATGAGCGGCGTGGTGGAGTCGTTGAACAGCAGCCCTGGCACGCGGAAACCCTGCCCCAGCAGCGATTGTCCTCCCACGGCCAATCCATTCAGCAGCAGGTACATGAGCGCGCCACAGCAGCCGCACAGCAGATAGAAGGCCAGGTACCGCTTGCGTCCCAGGTAGGTCTCCACCATGGGGCCAAAGAAGAAGAGCGTGATCATGTTGAACAGCACATGATCCATGTTGAAGTGGAGGAACTGGAACGTGATGAACCGCCAGACCTGGAATCCAGACCATCCGTAGATGGGGTCGTCAATGGCCACCGCCTTGGCTGTGGAGAAGTAGCCCAGGTTGTTCATGGGCCGAATCAGACGGAACTCCGCAGAACCCACCATGTTGCCACCCAGCATCACTGGCGCGTACCCCATGGGCGCCTGCGGATTGGGAACAAACTGCCCTGCTGCGTTCAGGGTGCCAAGACGCGCAGCCGCCAGATCCACCTTGTAGTCCGACCCTGGGTACTTGCGGAGCTCCTCCTTTGGCAGCTGCGAGAAGGTCCGCACCACTTCCACGCGCGGCGTGAGGAATCCATCCACGATGAACACCGCAAAGCACACCACGATGATCCAGGTGGTCACGCTGCCTGCGCTGAAGCGTGGGCGGCGCGGCTGCGCAGCCTGGTAGGCGGCGGTGCCGGGTCGGATGTAGTCGCGGTCGTAGATGCCCATGGCGAAACTGCAGACGATATCCCAGCGCTGGGTGGCGCTGGGCTACTCCTCTTGCTTCCGGCGCCGCTGTGTGGCCTGCTTGAGCAGGGCGCGCTCCTGGCTGGTCAGGCTCTCCATGCCAGAACGACCGATTTTCTCCAGAATGCGGTCGAGCTCCCGCGCCTCCTTCTCCAGGCGCTCGCGCTCGCCCTCTTCCAGGCGCCGGGCGGCCAGGTCCTCGCGGTCCTCCAGCTCGGGCGGATCTGCGTCTGCATCCGGCGCGCCCAGCTCCCAGGGCGCCTGGCGCGCCACAGCGTCGCCCACCTGCAGGCGCCGCAGCTGCAGCGCGCCCTCCACAAAGCACGCCACGGCTGCAGCCAGCAGCATGTTCTGGTCTCGCAGCAGCGCCAGGAGCGCTGTGCAGATGGCCATGGCGATGGAGAACGAAGTGGTGGCCCGCAGGCCGTCGTGATGGCCGCGCACCCGCGCCATCACCGCTCCCAGCGCCTGCCCCATGTCCAGCGGCAGCATGGGGATGGCATGCAGCATGGCCAGCTGGAGGCCAGTGCGCTGCGTGATCCACAGCACTTCGATCCACCTGGGGTGCGGATTGCGCAGCCACGAGTCGTCAAAGGGATGCGGGATGGCGCAGCCAAGCCACTCGCCTGAGCTCAGGCCCAGCAGGACTGCGAGCCCGGCAAACAGCATGGCCGACACAGCCGGGCCCACCAGCGCGGCCGCCAGCATGCTGCGCCAGCGCGGCGCTGGGTCTGCGCCACGGAGCGCCCCCAGCGGCCACACCACCACGCTGTCGGCCGAGCCGCCAGAGGCGCGGATGACCAGCGCGCGCACCACCTCGCGTAGGGTGACAATGACCAGCAGGCTCACCAGCGCGATCCCCACCACCGCCGGTCCCGCTGGCGGCGAGCCTTCACCCGCCACAGGCGCTGGGCTCAGGAAGGAGCGCAGCATCACCACCGCTGCAAAGGCCATGAACAGCCAGTGCAGGCGGAACTCCATGCCACCAAAGCGGACATAGGGCACGCTCCACGCCAGCGGCGACAAGCGATCCCGGTCCGGGTCGGCCACCCAGCTCACGGGGCGCCGCCTCCAGCCAGACGCCATTGCAGGAACGCGGAGATGGTCTTGCCATCCTCCAGCCTGCCATCCTGGATCATGGCCTCCACCTCGGCTGGCGTGCGGATGACCACCTCGATCTGCTCGCCTGTCTCCAGGCGCTGCGGCACAGGCGTCAGGCGAGAAGCCTCAAAGACGTGCATGCGTTCGTCGGCAAAGCCAGGGCTGGTGAGGAAGCGTCCGATGGGACGAATGGCGCCAGCGGTGTAGCCGCACTCCTCCTCCAGTTCACGGAGCGCTGCAGACGCCGGATCCTCGCCGCGCTCCAGCTTGCCTGCGCAGAACTCATCCAGCCAGCGCTCCACGCTGAGACGCCAGTTGCGGATCATCACCAGGCGGCCATCGTCCAGCACTGGCACCACCGTGACCGCGCCCGGGTGCCGCACGATGTCGCGCACCAGGTCATGGCCAGACGCGTCGCGATAGGCGATGCGCTCGACGCCGAAGATGGTTCCCTGATGCACCAGCGTGCGTTGCATGCGGCTCCTTGTGAAGGCAGGAGGATGATAGGGGCCTGCGCGACCTGCCCTGCAAAGCACACAGGGCCCGGCGTGTGCCGAGCCCTGTGGATTCAGACTGCGTGGAAGGCAGAACGCGGCAGCGCGCGACGTTCACTTGCCTGGCGTGCTGGTCTTCTTGGAAGAGGTGCTCTTGGCAGGCGTGGCGGTCTTGGCAGCAGACTTCTTGACTGTCGCCTTGGACTTGTCCGCGTGCGAGGCTGCGTTCTTTGGAGTCTCTGACTTCACGCTGCCAGCCAGCGCTTCGCTGCGAGTCACCACGATCTCCACGCGGCGGCTAGCGTCCTTGGAGCCCTTGGGCTGGTCTGGTCCGTAGCTGGCCAGCGCCATCTGGCTGCCGGCAAGGCCCTTCTTCTCCAGGTAGGCGCGCACCTGGAAGGCGCGCTCGAAGCCCAGGTGATAGTTGCTTGCGAAGGAGCTCTTGCGGATGGGATCGCCATCGGTGTGTCCCACGACCAGGATCTCGCGGTTCGGGAAGGCTTCCTTCACCTTGGTGGCCACCTGATCCAGCGAGCGCTTCGAGCTGTCCTTCAGCGAAGTCTTGCCAGAGTCGAAGAGCAAGTTGCTGGCGATGGCAAGGTGCAGGTCGCCGTTCACCACCGAGGCTTCCACGCCTGGGATGTTGTCCCAGCCCTTGACGCTCACCGTGCCAGCGCCGTCACCAGCTGGTCCTGGCACTGCAGCGGTCTCCTGGCAGGCCGCCAACTGCGCAGCCAGATCATCCGCGCGAGTCTTCTCACGCTGGAGCTGCGCACCCAGCTCGTTGAGGCGGGCGTTCTGCGTGTCCAGCTGCTTGGCCAGGGTGTCGTTGTCCTCCACCAGAGCGGCCGAGCCGTTTTTGTTGTTGTCGTTGCAGCCCGCCAGCGCAGCGCAAAGCGCGAAAGCGGCGAGACCAAAGAGTGGGATACGTGCCATGCTGAAGAGTCCTTTCAAAGGTTGGCGAACACGCCGACGGCGCTGCCGTCTAGCCACCCGCGTCCTTGCGGGCAGCGATTATTGAACCTCTGTAGGGATCGGCTGTAAAGGCCCTGCACCATCCCTTTTTGTTTTTTGCGCTGGGCGAGCCACCGCCAGGAACACCCCTAGGAGCACTACCACCACCGCCAGGAGACGCAGGATGCGGGCCAAGGCTGTCCGGGGGCCAGCATCCTCCTCTGTGTCTGCCCGGGCCAGGAAAGCACCCACTCCCGCAGCCACAGCCACGACGGCCCCGATGGAAGCCAGCTGCCAGACGCCTGCTGGGCTGCCAAAGACCCACCCCAGCACTGCCACCAGCATGGCCAGGATGGCGGCTGCCGCCCACCCACCTGCGTGCCGCTCGGACCGGCCTGCCTTGGCTGCCGCCACCACCGCCACCACGGCGCACAGCGCAGATCCGGCCAGGACCACCATGGGGTCCTCGCGGGCTGCGTCGGCTGCCTGATTGAGCCCAGTCGAGACACCTCGGTAGGCAGCCCACAGCACAGGCTTGCCCGCAAAGGCCAGCACTGAACCCACGGCCAGGCTGGGGCCAAAGGGCATGCGGAGCGGCGCATGGCGCATGAGGTTGGCCACCCACCAGGCCAGTCCCACGAACGGCGCCAGCAGGAACCCCACCAGGCCAACCTTCCACCCAAAGGTGGCGCCCACCGCTGCCATCAGGTGCACATCGCCCAGCCCCATGGCCTCCACTCCCAGGAGGAGCGTGGCGCCGATGCGGATGGCCCACACCAGCGCGCCAGCCGCCAGCAGGCCAGCGCAGCTCGCCGCCAACGCCTGCACCCAGAGCGGGACAGCGGTCGCTGCAGGATCTGTCCACACGTTCCGCGCCAGCAGGAAGCCAGCTGCAGCCAGGAGCACCGGCGGCAGGCAGAAGGCCAGCTCCTTCCCCATCTCGCGGCGGGCATGCGGGTACTCGGCAAAGATCTCGCCGTCCTTCACATACGCGTCGTAGTCAGCAAACGAGTGCTTCAGCACACCCAGGCGCAGGAGCGCAATCGAGATGCACAGACCCAGCGCGCCACCCAGGGCCGCCACCACGCCCGGCCACGGCAGGAGCGGCACAGGCCATGGATGCGTGGTGTGCTTGGCCACCAGCGCCTGCAGCACCCAACCTGCCAGCGCAAGCAGGCTGCACAGCGTGGGAATCAGGAGCGGGATGTGGAACGTGCGCGCATCCGAAAGAAGCATGGCCGCCAGGGAGCCGACGCAGTAGAGCACCACCACCAGCGCAGGCGCCGCACAGACCGGCCCCTGCGACACCCACCAGCCCTTGCCCACCGAGAACCAGAAGCTCTCCGGCCCCGGCATGAACAGCAGCCCGTACACCGCCACGAACACCAGCCCCAGCACGATCTCGATGAGCACGTAGTGCGGCGGAATGCGCACGCCGCACGCGCTGCAGCGCCCACGCAGGCGCAGGTACCCCAGCACCGGCATGTTGTCGTACCACGGCAGGCGGTAGCCGCACACTGGACACCGCGATGGAGGCGACACGATGCTGATGCCCTGCGGCAGTCGCCATGCCACCACGTTGATGAACGACCCTGCGCACGCGCCGAACGCAAACGCAAAGAACATGCCCACCAGGTGCGGCAGCAGGAGCGCGTAGTCAATCCATTGCTCTGATGACATGGCAGCGGGTGGCGAGCGTCAGAAGGGAGCGTCCTGCGGGTCCTGGCCAGCATCCAGCTCGCGGCCAGCGATGGCCTGCACGCGCTGCTCGGCGGCGCTCAGGATCTGCTGGCAGCGGCGGATGAGCAGATCGCCGCGCGCATACTCCTTCAGGCTCTCCTCCAGGCCAGTCTCGCCCCGCTCCATGCGTTCGATGATGCCCTCGAGCTCCTCGACGGCTTCCTCAAACGTGAGCTTGGCGACCGCAGGGTCCAGTTCCTGCTCAGCTGGCCGAGGGGCTGTCTTCCGTGACGGCTTCGTCATGCCCACAGACTACCGACCGCACCGAGCCCTCTGCGAGCCGGGTGAGAAGTTGCGCTCCCGTGGCCGCGTCCTGCGCGCGGCGGATCACCGTGCCGTCTGCCCCAAAGGTGATGGAGTACCCGCGCTCCAGCACCTGCTGCGGCCCAAGCGCCTGCAGGTGGCGCGCAAGCCGCTGCACCCGTTCTGCCTGCCCGGCCGCGCGCACCTGCATGGCCCGGTTCAGGCGGCCTCGCAGCTCCTCCACCCGCTGCGCGGCCAGCGCATGCCGCGCTGCCGGCCGGAGCGTCTCCCAGGCGGTGCGGGCCTCCGCCAGCCTGCGAGCCGCGCGGTGGAGCCGCGCCGTGGGTGCCAGCGCCAGCCGCCGGGCCAGGTCCTGCACGCGGCGCTGGTGTGGCTCCAGCATGCCGTGTGGCGTTCGGAAGAATGGATGCCGGGCCAGCACCTCCACCTCGCGCGCGGCGTCGCGCAGCCGCTTGCGGGTGAGGAGGCCCAGGCGGTCGGTCAGGTAGTTGGCCTGCTCTGCCATCTGCGCGCGGTCAGGCAGCAGCAGCATGGCGGCCTGGGTGGGAGTGCTGGCGCGGCGGTCCGCCACCAGCTCGATCACCGTGGTGTCGGTCTCGTGGCCGATGGCCGCCACCACCGGCGTGACCGCGGAGAACACCGCGTCGGCCACCACGCGTTCATTGAACGCCCACAGATCCTCCAGCGATCCGCCGCCCCGCGTGACGATCATGGCGTCAATGCCAAGCTCGTCGGCGCGCCGGTCCACAGCGCGGATGGCGCAGGCCACTTCGGCGGCGGCGCCTTCGCCCTGCACCGGCACCTCCACCACCAGCAGCTCCACAAAGGGCGCACGCAGGCGCGCGGTGCGCAGGACGTCCTGCAGCGCCGCGCCGTGACGCGCGGTGATCACGGCCACGCGCCGCGGGTAGGCGGGCAGCGGACGCTTGCGGGCCTCGTCAAAGTAGCCCTCAGCGCGCAGCACGCGGCACAGCTCCTCAAAGCGCTGCTGCAGCGTGCCCTGCCCACGGCGCTCCAGCTTGTCCACCACCAGCTGGGCGCGGCCAGACGGGCCGTAGTAGGTCAGGCGGCCGGTCACCACCACTTCCATGCCGTTGCCTGGCTGGAAGGTGGCTCTGCTGGCAGTGCTGGCCCATGCCACGCAGTTCAGCACTGCGCCTTCGTCCTTCACGCTGAAGTACCAGTGGTTGCGCGCAGTGAAGTTGCTCACCTCGCCCACGATGCGCAGGCGCCCCACGCCTTCCAGCGCGCTCTTGGCGCGGTCGCATGCCTGCGTCACGGTGAGCGGCGGCGGCTCTGCGTCGCGGTCGCCCGTTGTCTCAAACAGCCCGCCGCGGAAGGGCGATGGCTGGCGGCGCACATGGAACGGCGGCTCTGGCACGGCCTTACGATAGCCAGCGCAGACCTGCTCATGCCAAACGCAGAAGGAACGCCCCAGACACCTGTTGATGCGCTGCCTGGCGTGGGGCCGCGCACAGCGGCTGCGTTCCGGCATCTGGGGCTGCGCACCGCAGGAGACCTGGTGCGGCACCTGCCAGCGCGCTATGAAGAGGAGCGCAGCGAAGGCACGGTGGCAGACCTGCTGGCAGCCTGCCAGGGCGGCGCTGCTGGCGTGGCCAGCGTGCGCGTGGAGGTGGCCACCGTACGCGCGGCGCCGGGGCGCGCGGGACGCATCGAGGCCACGCTGGAAGACGCCACAGGCACCATCCGCGCCGTGTGGTTCAACGCGCCGTGGATGCGGCAGCGCATTCACCCCGGGCAGCAAGGCCTGCTGCAGGGCCAGCCCAAGGTGCGAGGGCGGTATCTGGAGATGGCCAATCCCAGCTGGGCGCCCTTCAGCGCCGCAGATCCGCCACCGCCGCGCACTGGCCGCCTGCGCCCGGTGTACCCAGCCAGCGAGGAGCTCACCAGCCAGCAGATCGAGCGCGCGATGGCCGCCGCCCTGCCCATGGTGCTGCCCGCCATGCAGGACCCGCTCCCACTGGAGTTCCGTGTGGCCCGCGCGCTCCTGCCGCTGGACGAGTGCTACCGCCGCATGCACCTGCCCGCGGACATGGATGAGCAGCGGCAGGCGCGCAGGCGAATGGCCTTTGAGGAGCTGCTCCTCCTCGAGCTTGGCGTGATGATGAAGCGCCACCAGATGCGGCAGGAGGCGCGCGCGCCAGCGCTAGCGCTCACACCCGCCATTGACGCCCGCATCCGCGCGCGCTTCCCCTTTGCGCTCACCGCGGAGCAGGACACGGCCGCCGCAGACATCGCGCGCGACCTGGCGCAGACCGTTCCCATGAACCGCCTGCTGCAGGGGGACGTGGGCTCTGGCAAGACAGCAGTGGCCCTCTACGGCATGCTGGTGGCGGTGGCCAACAGCGCGCAAGCTGCGCTGGTGGCGCCCACCGAGCTGCTGGCTGAACAGCACTACGCCAGCATCCAGCGCTACCTGGCTGGCAGCGACGTGCGCGTGGAGCTCCTGACCGGCAGCGTGCCGTCTGCAGAGCGCCGCGCAGCGCTGGAACGGCTGGCCAGTGGCGCTGCGCACATCGCCGTGGGCACGCACGCGCTCCTCCTGGAGGATGCGCGCTTCCACCGCCTAGCCTTCGCGGTGATTGATGAGCAGCACCGATTTGGCGTGGAGCAGCGCGCCGCCATCCGTAGCAAGATTGCGCACGGCACAGGCGAGGTTCCGCATGTGCTGGTGATGACCGCCACGCCCATTCCACGCACGCTTTCGCTGACTGTGTTTGGCGACCTGGATGTCAGCGTCATTCGCAGGCCACCCGCAGGAAGGCAGCCCGTGGTCACCCGCGTGGTGGACAGCGGGCGGTCCACAGACGTCTACGCGTACCTGCGCCAGCGCATTGACACAGGTGAGCAGTGCTTTGTGGTGGTGCCAGCTGTGGAGGAGAGCGCGCTGGGCCTGAAGGACGCAGAGGGCTGGGCGCGCACGCTGGCCAGTGGCGCTTTCGCTGGCCTCTCCATCGGCGTGGTGCATGGCCAGCTGGACCGCGACGCCCGCGACCAGGTGATGACCGCCTTCCGCGGAGGCCAGCTGCAGGTGCTGGTGGCCACGGTGGTGATCGAAGTGGGCGTGGACGTGCCCAACGCCAGCCTCATGGTGGTGGAGCACGCAGACCGGTTTGGCCTGGCGCAGCTTCACCAGCTCCGCGGCCGCGTGGGGCGTGGCAGCCGCAAGAGCCTCTGCGTGTTCATCGGCGACCCGGTCACCGACGAAGCACGCCGCCGGCTGGAGGCCATCGGCGCCACCAGCGATGGCTTTGAGCTGGCAGAGCAGGACCTGCAGATCCGCGGCCCGGGCGAGCTGTTCGGCAGCCGGCAGTCTGGCCTGCCCCCCTTCCGCGTGGCGGACCTGCTGCACGACATGGAGCTGTTGAACCTGGCGCGGCGCGACGCCAAGGAGTGGATCCAGCGCGACCCAACGCTCACGCAGCCTGCCAATGCGCTGCTCCGCCGCAAGCTGCTGGGGACGTATGGACAAGCGCTTGGACTGGGTGACGTCGCCTGAAGCGCGCCGCTGCGCTGACACCGCCGCGCACCTACAATGAACCGCTTCATGGCTGCGCCCGCCCTCCGCATCAATGATCTTTCCTTTGCGTATCCGGGCGCCGCGCTCTCGCTGCGCGTGCCGTCGCTGCAGCTGGAAGCCGGTGAACAGGCGCTCCTGGTGGGCGGCTCTGGCCGCGGCAAGAGCACGCTGCTCCAGCTGGTGGCTGGGCTGCGCGATCCGCAGTCAGGCGTCATCAGCGTGGCTGGCCAGGAGATCACCAGCCTGCGCGGCGCCCAGCGCGACCAGGCGCGCGGCCAGCACATTGGCGTCATCTTCCAGACCTTCAACCTGCTGCAGGGCTTCACGGTGCTGGAGAACGTGCTCATGGCGCTCATGTTCAGCGCGCTGGCCCCGCAGCAGCACGAGGCCCGCGCGCGCGCCCTCCTGCAGACCCTGGGCATGACCGACGTGGACCGCGACGTGGGCGACCTTTCAGTGGGACAGCAGCAGCGCGTGGCGGTGGCGCGCGCGCTGGCCGCGCAGCCCGCGCTGGTGCTGGCGGACGAGCCCACCGCCAGCCTGGACCCAGAGAACGCCGCAGTCGCACTGGACCTCATCCAGCGTGCCTGCCAGAACGCTGGCGCTGCGCTCCTGTGCACCAGCCATGACCCCACCATCCGCAGCCGCTTCCAGCGGGTGCTGGACGTGGAGGAGTTTGTGGCGCCCAGAGGTGCAGCATGATGCACATGACCGACACGCGCATTGTGATGCGCAGCCTGCGCTCGCGGCCGCTTTCATCGGGAATCACTGTGGGCATGGTGGCGGTGGCGGTGGCGCTGCTGCTCTCGCTGTACGGCATGCGCCACAGCGCCAGCCAGGCCTTCCTGCGCGGCACAGGCAACACGCATCTCCTGGTCAGCGCGGATGCCAGCCCGCTGGTGGCGGTGCTCAACGGCGTCTTCTACGCCAACGCTCCGCAGAAGCCGCTGTCGTGGGCGCAGTACCAGCAGATCCGGGGCAGCTTCCCCTGGGCGTGGGTCGTGCCCACGCAGCAAGGCGACAGCTACCGCGGCTATCCCACGCTGGCCACCACCGCTGACTTCTTCAGCCAGTTCCAGCCAGCGCCAGACGAGCCATGGAAGCTGAAGGAAGGACGCTTCTTCACAGCGCCCTGGGAGATCGTGGTGGGCTCGCAGGCCGCCACCGGCGCCAACCTGCACGTGGGCCAGCAGCTCTTCCTGACGCACGGCACTGCCGGCAGCCGCGAAGGCCACGAAGGCCACGTGCACAACGAGTTCCCGTTCACCGTGGTGGGCATCCTGGAACCCACTGGCAGCGCGCACGATCGGGCGCTCTTTGTGGACCTGGAGTCCAGCTGGACGCTGCATGCCTTTGACCGTCGCGAGCGCGAAGGCGTGGAAGGCAAGATCACCCCTGCTGACCTGACAGACGCAGACCGCATGATCACCGGCCTGCTGCTGCGCCTGCCAACGCGGCCTGGCGCTGACGCCAGCGCTGCGCTGGCACAGCAGTACGACACGCTCCGCCGCCTGCCTGGTGTGGTGGTGGCGCAGCCTGCGCAGGAGGTGCAGCGGCTGTTTGCCATCGTGGCGCAGGTGGACGGCCTGTTCATCGCCATGGGCGTGGTGGTGCTGGTGTCCAGCGCGGTCAGCCTGCTGCTGGCGCTCTACAACTCCATGAACGAGCGGCGGCGCCAGATTGCCGTCCTGCGCGTGCTGGGCGCCAGCCAAGGGCGCGTCTTTGCGCTGATGGTGACCGAGAGCGTGGTCATCGGCCTGGCTGGTGGCGCCTTGGGAGTGGTGCTGGCGCTGGTGGGCACGGTGGCAGGCGCCAGCTACCTGCGCGACGCGGTTGGCATCGTGATTGACGCCAGCCTGGACCTGCGCGCCACGGTGGTGGTGCTGGCCGGCACTGTGGCGCTGGCCATCCTGGCTGGGATCTTGCCGGGGCTTCGCGCGTACAGAACGCCGGTCGCAGACAGCCTGCGTCCTGCTGCCTAGCAGCCCTGCCGCGCGCTCCTATGATCACGTCCCCCACATGAGTGGCACCAAGGCAATCTGGATCACCGCCATCCTGCTCCTTGGGGCAGCCGCGCTGGTGGCCTTTCTGCCAGACTCCAAGCCAGACAGAGTGCCTGATCTTGGACCTCGGAAGCCGCCGCCCGCCGTCACGTCCGGCGCTGCAGCGCCCACTCCGCCAGCGACCGCGGCTTCAGCGTCCGCGGCGCCAGCGCCCACGGCACCAGCGTCCGCTGCCACCGCACCAGCGCAGCCTGCCAAGAAGGCTCCGGTGCAGCGCGCGCCCAACGCAGTGGATCTTGGCATGGACCAGACCATCAAGGGCGCCACGGTGGTGGCTGGCAACATCGTGCCTGTGAAGGACCCCGCCACCGGCGAGGAGTACCTGCTGGCCGACGGCAAGTACCAGATCCGCGGCAAGGGCACGCAGGAGTCACCCTATCGCGTGAGCTGGGAATGCCTGGCCAGCGCGCAGGATTCGTACATTCCACGCTTGAATGAGCTGGAGATGCCGCAGCGCGTGGCCCTGCTCAACGGCAAGTGGGTTCAGATTGATGGCTACCTGGCCTTTCCGTTGCTGCTGGCAGAGACCTCCGAGCTCCTCATCATGCTCAACCAGTGGGACGGCTGCTGCATCGGCGTACCACCCACGCCCTATGACGCCATCGAGATGAAGCTGGAGAAGCCCGCCCGCCGCACAGGCGGCCACGCCATGTTCAGCTTCGGCCGCGCCACCGGCGTGCTGCGTGTGGAGCCATATCTGGCCGACACCTGGCTGGTGGGCCTGTACGTGCTCGACCGCAGCTCGCTGAACCAGAACGCCCAACCAGAACTGTGACCTCCATGATGCCACTCTCCACCCTCTCGCTGGCGTTGCTTTCCTCTGCACTGGGCCAGGCCCAGCCCGCGCCGGCCCCCGCGGACGCTGCTGTCTTTCAGCCCACCATCGCCCGCACCAACCAGTCCTTGTCAGAGGCTGTGGCAGCGCTGGTGAAGGCCCACCCCAATCAGGTGCGCGCCACCACCTATGGCACCAGCGCTGGCCGCACGCCGCTCACCGCGCTCACGCTGAGCAGCAACCTGGACACTGCAGACAGCCGGCCAGGCATTCTGGTGGTGGCTGGTCTGGATGGCGCGCGCTGGGCGTCCACAGAGACAGCGCTGGCCATGGCGGAGCAGCTTCTGACCAAGCACCCACAGCTGCTGGACACCGTCACCGTCTACGTCATGCCGCGCGCCAATCCCGATCCAGCGGAAGCGTTCGCCAAGGGTCCCAAGATGGACTACTCGGGCAATGTCATGCAGCACGACAACGACCGGGACCGTCGCACTGGGGAGAATCCGCCTCAGGATCTGAACGGCGACGGCTTCATCACCATCATCCGCACCAAGGACGCGCCCCCGCCCTATGACAATCCCACGCTGGTGGCAGACCCAGCCGACCCGCGCATTCTGAAGAAGCCAGATCCGCTCAAGGGCGAAGTGGCGGAGTACACGGTGTTCACAGAAGGCGTGGACCTGGACGGCGACGCCCGCATCGCAGAAGACGGCCCGGGCGGCGTGGTGATGGATCGCAACTTCCCCCAGCGCTGGCCAGAGTTTGAGGACGAGGCCGGCGCGTTCCCGCTGGCTGCGCCAGAAGCGGAAGCCGTGGTGCGCTGGGTGACAGCGCATCCCAGCCTGGTGGCGGCGTACGTCATCGGCCGCCTGGATACGGTGGTGAATGCGCCGGATGGCAAGGCCAAGACCGAAGTGAACCAGCCTGCCATGATCGGTGAAGAGGACGCCAAGGCCTACGCCGAAGTGGCGCGCAAGTATCGCGAGATCGTGGGACAGACCCGCGCCACCGAGGCGGATTCGGGCGGCAGCCTGGTGGCGTGGTTGAACGCCCAGCGCGGCGTGCCGACCTTTGCCACGCAGCTCTGGGGCCGCCCCGACGCGCCTCCCAAGGCAGGCGAGGAGAAGAAGCCCGCCGATGGCGCAGATGGCAAGCCCGCAGACAAGACCGCTGACAAGCCCGCGGACGCAGCGCCCGGCGGCGCGCCACCCGCGGGAGAAGCACCGCCTGCAGGCGGTCGCGGCCGCCGTGGTGGCCGCGGTGGCCCGCCGCCAGCGCGCCCCACTCCCACCAGCACAGAAAAGGTGGAAGCCGTTTCTGCAGACGACGCTGCCTGGCTTGCGGTGAGCGACGCCCAGGGTGGTGCTGGGTTCGTGAAGTGGACCACCGTGCAGCACCCGCAGCTGGGAACCGTGGAGGTGGGTGGCTGGGTGCCAGGCTGGCGCGAGAATCCGCCGCTGGACCAGGTTCTTGTGCTGGCTGCCAAGAATGCGGACTTCATCCAGTATCTGGCCGAGTCCCGCGCGCAGGTGCAGCTGGAGACACCGCAGGTGCAGGTCATGGGGCCCGGCGTGTACCTGGTTCGAACGCGACTCTTGAACCGCGGACGCCTGCCCACCATGGAGCAGGGTGGACGCAACAACGGCACCACCCCAGCGCACGTGGTGCGCGTCAGCACGCCCGTGGACCGGATCAAGTCTGGCCAGCGCATGCAGGTGGTGCGCGGCCTCTCGCCGGGCGACGCACGAACCATGGAGTGGGTGATCACCGCCGCACCCGAAGAGGTGATCGAGCTGGAACTCCTGTTCGCTGGCAAGCCAATTGGATCGTTCTCGATCCGCAACGGGGAGGTGCTGAAGTGAACCGCATGCATGGAATCACCCAGCGCGTGACGCACGCCCTCCGCACCACTGGCGCAGCCACGCTGGCTGCCATCGCGCTTCTGGCCGCCCCCACTGCCAGCGCCCAGCAGCAGATCAGCACCAAGGTGCCCATCGCCTTCGACCGCTTCTACACCGTGGACGAGATGGGCGCGTTGCTGCAGAAGCTGGCCGCGGCCTACCCCGACCTGTGCACGCTGCAGTCCATCGGCACCTCCACCCAGGGCCGCCCGCTGTGGATGCTCACCATCAACAACCCCAAGACGGGGGCGGATGGCAGCAAGCCAGGCATGTACATCGACGGCGCCATCCACGCCAACGAGATTCAGGCCGCGGAGACAGTGCTCTATACCGCCTGGTACCTGCTCTCTGGCTACGACCAGGTGCCGCGCATCCGCGAGCTGGTGGACCGCACCACCTTCTACTTGCTGCCCATGGTGAACCCGGATGGCCGCGCCACCTGGTTCGCCGACCCGCAGACTCCCAACTCAGCGCGCACTGGCCAGGAGCCCTTCGACAACGATGGCGATGGCCTGGTGGACGAGGACGGCCCCGACGACATGGATGGCGATGGCCACATCACCACCATGTGGCGGCGCGACCCCTTCGGAACGCACAAGCGCGATCCACGCGACCCCGACCGCATGATCGCCGTCCCCACCGAGCCCAAGGCAGATGGCACGCGCGAGTACGGCGAGTGGTCCTTTGCTGGCGAAGAGGGGTACGACAACGACGGAGACGGCCAGGTGAATGAGGACGGTCCGGGCGGCTATGACCTGAACCGCAACTTCCCTTCGGGCTGGCAGCCAGATTCTGTGCAGTTTGGCGCTGGCGCCTATCCGCTCTGCTATCCAGAACCCCGCGCCATCGTGGAGTTCGTGCTGGCGCATCCCAACATTGCAGCGGCGCAGGCGTACCACAACGCAGGCGGCATGATCCTGCGCGGACCAGGCGCAGAATTCCGGGAGCGCGAGTATCCGCGGGCTGACGTAGCGGTGTACGACCGCATCCAGCAGGCAGGGGCGGAGATGCTCCCCTTCTACAAGCCCATGACCATCTGGAAGGACCTGTACACGGTGCACGGTGGGTTGGTGAACTGGTTCGCAGAAGGGCTCGGCATCATCAGTCTGACCAACGAACTCTGGACGGAGAAGCGCATCCCTCAGAGCGGGGCTGACCCAACGGAGGCGCAGAACGGCTTCTGGGATGACCGCATGCTCTTCCGGCAGACCAAGGTGCCGCTGAAGGAGGTGCAGCACCCTGAATACGGCATGGTCCTGGTGGGTGGCGGCACCAAGTTCAGCAGCCGCATCCCGCCGCCGTTCATGCTGCAGGAAGAGGCGCACCGCAACTTTGCATTCACCATGTTCCATGCGTGGCAGATGCCGCTGCTGCGATTTGAAAGCGTGGACACGCGCGAGCTCTCGCCTGGCATCTGGGAAGTCACGGTCACCGTGGCCAACGACCGCCTGATTCCCTCGCGCACAGCCCGCGCGGCGGACAAGCGGATCGGCGAGCCCGACCTGCTCACGCTGCAAGGCGCGCCTGTGGTGGCTGGCGGCCTCATGCAGCGCCGCACGGACAAGGCCTTTACCGCGCAGGCGGCCACGCCCGATGTGCTGCGCGTGGACCGCGGCGTTCCAGGCAACGGCACCACCGCCGCACGATTCCTGGTGAAGGGAGCTGCTGGCACCCCCATCACGCTGAGCTACCAGGCAGAGAAGGCCACAAGCATCACCACCACCACCGCGCTGGGCAAGTCCTCAGTTCCAGCACAGCCGGCGCCACCCGCTGCGGGCGCACCTCCCACTACGCCCGCCAAGCCAGCTGCGCCTGCCAAGCCTGGAGCCTGACCTGCGCGTGGAGCAGCGCGCTGACATCGCAGTGGTGGGCGCTGGCGCCGCCGGGCTCTTCACAGCGATCTGGGCTGGCCGCACTGCGCAGACCGCTGGCGCGCCCCTGCGCGTGGTGGCGCTGGACAGCGCCGCGCGCCTGGGCGCCAAGATCCTGGTGGCTGGCGGTGGCCGCTGCAACGTCACGCACCACGCTGTCACCGAGCGCGACTACGCCGGCAGCACCCCGGCGTCCATCCGCAAGGTGCTGCAGCGCTTTCCGGTGGAGCGCACGCGCGCGTTCTTTGCAGAGTTCGGCGTCCAATTGAAGCAGGAAGAGACTGGCAAGCTCTTCCCCACCACGGACCAGGCCCGCACCGTGCTGGACGCTCTCCTGAATGCGGCACACCAGGCCGGCGCGCAGCTGCAGCATCCCGCTCGCGTGGAAAGCATCCAGCGCTCTGGAGATGGCTTTGAGGTGGGTGGACCCTGGGGGCGCCTGCACGCCCGCACCCTGGTGCTCTGCACGGGCGGCAAGGCGCTGCCCAAGTCCGGCAGCGATGGCCGCGGATACGCCTTTGCCACAGCGCTGGGGCACACGGTGGCAGAACCCGTGGTGCCAGCGCTGGTCCCGCTGGTGCTGGAGCAGGGGCATTGGCTCACGCTGCTTTCTGGGCTGGCGCTGCCAGCCGAACTCACGCTCTGGAGCGGCACAGAGAAGCGTCTGGCCACCGCCTCTGGCAGCCTGCTGTGCACGCACTTTGGCATCAGCGGTCCGGCGGTGCTGGACATCAGCCGGCACCTTCTGGTGGCTCGGAGCGCAGATCCGGGCGCCCACCTCACGGCATCCTGGCTCCCAGGCCAGGACATGGAAGCTGTGGACGCGCTGCTGGTGCGCACCAAGGAGCGGTCGGTGCTGGCCTGCGTGCGCACGCTGCTGCCCGAGCGCATGGCGCGCGCTGTGTGCCAAGCCGCTGGACTGGACCCGGCGGCCACCGTGCAGCAGACATCCCGCGAGCGGCGCCGCCAGCTTGCACGCCTCCTGGCCCGCGCGCCGCTGCCAGTGACCGCCGACCGCGGCTTCACCTTTGCAGAGGCCACAGCAGGTGGCGTGCCGCTGGCAGAGGTGCGGCTGGACACCATGGAAAGCCGGTGCTGCCCCGGGCTCTACCTGGCTGGCGAGGTGCTGGACGTAGACGGCCGGATTGGCGGGTTCAACTTCCAGTGGGCGTGGGCCAGCGGCCATGTGGCTGGCTGCAGCGCGGCCCGCGCGCTCACTCAGCGCGCCCAGAGCGATAGCGCTGGATGATGTCCCGCAGCATGCGGAGCGCTGCCAGCGCAGGATTGCGGGAGGCGCCGCGCGTGCCGCCATCCAGGCCAGCGCCCTTGACGTGTCCGCGCCTGCGCACCCGGCGGACCGCTCCGCGCTGCACATGCACCAGCTGCTCGAACGCGGCTGGCGCATGCCGGCGCACAAACTCGATCTCATTCTCGGTGGTCTCCACTTCGCTGTAGCGCCGCTTGCTGCCGCCGCAGACTCCGTGCTGCACCGCGTGGGTGTATTCATGCACCAGCACCACGGTCACCAGAAGCTCCACAGGCAGCTCGATGCCACCGGCCGGCGTGGAAAGCCGCGCCCGCACACGCCGGTACGTGTGCCAGCGCGCCGCAGCGCCGCGTGGCACGCGGATCTGGATATGCGGAACGCCATAGCCGCGGGCAGGTCGTGGATAGAACGCGCTCCGCCCTGCACCAGCGCGCCAACGCACTGGAATCGCAGCCAGCCGTTCTGCAGACGCGGCGTCCAGCCGGTATCGCTCCACCACAAAGTGCAGCGCGGCCTGCACCACAGCGGCCTGCCGAGCCGCTGTGAACGGCGCGCGCCTTCTAGGGCGAGCTGTGCGGGTGGCTTGCATCCTGCGCAGAGCGTAGCGCGGTGGAGAGACGCCGCACGTAGGAACGCACGTCTGCCTCGGGCGCTGGCGGCTGATCTCCGCGCTCGACCGCCCGATACCAGTCGGCCACCGCCCACGCCCGCGTGGCGGGGTCTGCGTCGAAGCGCGGAATGAGATGCACGTGCAGGTGCGGCGCACCCTGGCCAAACGCAATGGCGTAGACGCGGTCGCATCCGGTCAGCGCCCGCACCGCGCGGGAGACCCGCTGCAGCATGGGACCCACCTGGTCTGCCTCCACTGCGTCCAGATCCGCGAACCCTTGCACGTGGCGCACCGTGCCCAGAAACGTCCACCCCACCAGTGGCGCAGGCAGCGGATGATGCCGCACCACCCAGCGATCGCACCGGTGCGCCTCCAGCCAGCCGAACTGGGCAGCGTCCTCCTGGATGCGGCAGATGTCGCAGGGCTGCTCTGGGGCCATCACTTGGTTCCCGCTGGACCGCCATCCGTCAGGTACTTCTGGCGGACAGCCTCTTCCAGGTCCACTCCTGCGATGTTGGCCAGCGTGGCCAGCCACGCCAGCACGTCGGCAAACTCCTCAGACAAGTTCTCCTTGTCCGGCTGGCCCTTCTGCAGCTTGCCCAGCGCGTGCGCCAGTTCACCCACCTCCTCTGTGAACCAGAGGAAGGTGCCTGCCGCGCCACGAGCGCTGTCGGTGGCGTAGTAGCGATCATGGATGTGCCGCTGAAATTCCCGCAGAGTCATGGTGCAAGGAGTACCACGCGCTGCCAGCGGCTGCAGGATGAAACGTCCTCGGCGGGGCTCGAACCCACAACCTCCGCCTTCGGAGGGCGGCGCTCTATCCAATTGAGCTACGAGGACACACCAGACGCGCCACCTTGTAGGCGGCGAAGCGGGAGACGGGACTCGAACCCGCAACCTGCTGCTTGGAAGGCAGCTGCTCTAGCCATTGAGCTACTCCCGCACAGGCGCACCAGTGTAGCAGGAGGCCTTGCAGCGCCCGGCCTGCGCACTCAGCCCTTCTGCTTGGGAGCCACCACGGTCAGCGGCACACTTACCTGCCGCGCAGCCTTGTCCACTGGCTCCCAAGAGCGGCGCAGGAGGAAGCGAATGCTCCCGTCGCCACAGGCCACCGAGTGAAAGGCAAAGGTGGTCCACGTGCCTGCACCGACCGCGCTGCTGGCCTGACCAGGCTGGCGCAGTTGCAGCGGTGGTGGTGGGCTGACCATCCATCTGCACCACAGTGGCGCTGGGCCAGCCAGGCTGCCATTCGTATCCCGTTCCCGCCTGGCTGCCCAAGCGCACCTCCAGGTCCTGGCCCATGACCAGTTCCACAGGATGGTCCTGGGCGTCGGCCTTCTGCGCGGCCTCACCTTGCGCAGCGGGTATCTCCAGCACAGCCTTGTTGCCATCCGCCCGGAGCGGCTGCTGGCATCCCGCCAGCGCCAGACCGGCCACCAGGCCAGCCCCCGCACCCCAGCAGGTGCGGGCGGTCAGCACGACGCCACCGCCTGCCGAATGGCGTCAAAGTCCACCTGGTCCTTGGCCTGGTCATTCACCTTGGCATAGCGGACCACTCCCGAAGCGTCCACCACAAAGGCAGCGCGCTTCCCCACTCCCTTCAGTCCCATGAGGTCCTCGTAGAGCGCGCCATACGTGCGGCTGACATCCTTGTTGAAGTCAGAGAGCACGTCAAAGGGGATCTGAAGGTCCTGCCGGAACTTGTCCGTCACAAAGGGACTGTCCACGCAGATGCCAAAGACCTTGGCGCCCACCGCGCCCCACTGGGCCCAGTTGTCCCGGAAATGGCACATCTCGGCGGTGCACACGCTGGAATAGGCCAGCGGGAAGAAGAGGAGCACCACCTTCTCCTTGCCGAACAACGCTCCGACATCCACCTCCGTGCCTGGCTTGGAGGGGAGCTTGAACGGGGGTGCCTTGGATCCAATCGCGACAGCCATGGGGTTTTTCCGGTCCGAGAGGTGGGGACGGGTGGGACACCCCACCCTGCGCTGGAAAGGTAGCGGAATGGACCCAGGGGCGGCAGGACCGCCGTTCACCAGAAAAGAAACTGAGTGAAAGGTTCCCGAAATTCCGTGACGAATTTTCGAATCTGCCCCCGAGTTGTTTCCCCCCCTCCCAAAGCCGGGTTACCTTTGGGACACCATAACCGACCGATCACGTGGCGGTCGGGTGGCTTTTTGTGACTCCACTGCTTAAGGAGAGTCTGATGAATTCGTGGAAGCTTTTTGGCACGGCTACAGCCGTCGCCCTGACCGTGGCGTGTTCCACGGCCATGGGCCAGACGTGTTCCTCGCCGTTCCCCGCTGGCGTCGGCGATACGCCGGTGGCTACTACAACGGGCACTGCCCTCGACCTGCTCGGCATCTGTGATCCAGGGCCGTTCGGCGACGAGATGGTGCACAACCCAACCTGGTACGTGTTTGTCGCTCCAACGACAGACAACTACACCGTCAAGACCTGCGGCTCGGTGGATTTCGATTCCCGCCTCGCAGTGCTGACGGACTGCAACAATCCCGGCACAACGCTGGCGTGCAACGACGATGGTGGAGCATCCTGCCTGGTCATTGGCAGCGGCTTCCCCTACGCCAGCTCGCTGACGTTCGCAGCCGTTGAAGGCCAGACCTACTACATCGCAGTCGGTGGCTACTCCGACTTCGATACCGGCTCTGGTTCGATGAACATCGCAGTGGCCGGCGGCGGTGGCGGCACCGGCGACGGCGGCAGCGTGGACTGCGGTACTGCCGAACTCGCGGTTGAGGGCGTGAACAACGTCAGCAACCTGGGTGGCGTGACCACCATTGACCTGACCGGCCTGTGCAACCCAGGACCGTTCGGCGACGACCAGATTCACCTGGCCGTGTGGTTCCAGTTCACGGCCAGCCAGACCTGCAACTACAGCATCGACACCTGCAACCAGGTGGACTTCGATAGCCGTATCGCTGTCTTCACCAGCTGCGACATCTCGTCGGTCATCACCTGCAACGATGACGGCGACGCCAGCTGCCTGGTGACCAGCACTGGCTTCCCCTACGCAAGCCGCGTTGACTTCGCTGCAACTGCCGGCACCACGTACTACGTGGCCATCGGTGGTTACTCGGATGCCGACCTCGGCTCCGGCACGTTCACCATCACGGTGTGCGCTGCTGAGCAGGCTTCGTGCGACAACAGCACGCAGGACTGCTGCGTGGCTGGTTCCGCTCCATTCTGCTCTGACTCCACCTGCTGCAACCTGGTGTGCGGGTTCGACCCGTTCTGCTGCGGCACGACGTGGGACAGCATCTGCGCATCTGAAGCAGCTTCGGCCTGCATCGTGTGCGGTGGTTCGGGTGGCTGCGGTGGCGGCACGCAGGATTGCTGCGTGGCCGGCAGCGCTCCATTCTGCTCGGATGCTGATTGCTGCAGCGCTGTCTGCGCAATCGACACGTTCTGCTGCGGCACGCAGTGGGACGCCATCTGCGCCAGCGAAGCAAGCGCCCTCTGCGCAATCTGCGCCGTGGCGTGCGATGGCCCCGATGCCAACTACACCGAGCTGGAGCTCTGCGGCGAAGACACCAACGGTGGCGGCAACGCTGCCGACTGCGCTGCTGAAATCGTTCCTTATCCTTGCGTGATCGCTGGTACGTACTGGTCCAGCACCTCGCTGCGCGACACCGACTGGTATGAGTTCACCATCGGCACCGCTCAGGAAGTGACTGTCAGCCTGTACACCTCGGGTGCTGGCTTCTGCGGCATCACGGATACCGGCTGCAACCTCACCTACACCGTGTTCGGCACGTCGGCCACCACTGGTTGCCCACGCTCCTTCACGATCTGCCTCCCAGCCGGTACCTACCGCGCTGTGGCGCTGATGTCGGTGTTCGCGGACCTCCCCTGCGGTGGTGCCTCGAACGACTACATCCTGGAGATCAACGGTGTGGATTGCGACGCTTCCGCCCCTGCGAACGATGAGTGCGAAGGCGCCATCGAAGTCCCAGCGGCAGGCGGCACCGAGAACTTCGACACGACCTTTGCCACGACCAGCGGTCTGGCTCTGGATCCATCGTGCGACGAAGGCTTCGGCACCACGTTCGTGAAGGACGTCTGGTACAAGTGGACCCCCACCTGCGATGGCAGCGCTGAGGTCTCCACCTGCAACAGCGCCACCTTCGACACCCGCCTTGCGGTGTACACGGACTGCTTCGGCAGCCTGGTGGCCTGCAACGACGACGGTGCAGGCTGCGGCCTGACCAGCGACGTCATCTTCCCGGTGACAACTGGCCAGACCTACTACATCCGCGTGGGCGGCTACAGCGGCGGCGGCACGGGTTCCGTGTCGTTCAGCTGCGTGGTGCCGATCACCAACGATGAGTGCCTGACCGCCACGCCAATCTTGAACGGCACCACGGCGTTCTCCACGGTGGGCGCAACCACCAGTGGCCTGGCGCTGGATCCATCGTGCGACGAAGGCTTCGGTACGAACTTCGTCAACGACATCTGGTTCTCCTACGTCGCCACCTGCAACGAGACGGTCACCGTCTCCACCTGCAACGACGCGACGTTTGACACGCGTCTGGCTGCGTACTCGGATTGCGATGGCACCCTCGTCGCCTGCAACGACGATGGCGCTGGCTGCGGTCTGACCAGCAGCATGTCGTTCACTGCCACGCAGGGCACCACCTACTACATCCGTGTGGGTGGCTACTCTGGCAGCGGCTCGGGCAACCTCACCATCTCCTGCGGGAGCGGTGGCGGCGGCCTGACCAATGACGACTGCTCCACCCCCACCAACGCGAATGACGGCGCCAACGCCTTCACCAACGTGGGTGCGACCTCTGGCGAGCCATCCACCTCGCCAGCTGAGTGCGGTTCGTTCGGCACCGGCTTCTACAACGACGTGTGGTTCTCCTACACGCCGTCGTTCAGCGGTACCGCCACGTTCAGCCTGTGCGGCACGGCCTCCTTCGACACCCGTCTGGAACTCTGGGTTGGTTGCCCAGATCAGGGCGGCGTCCTGGTGGCGTGCAACGATGACGGTTCTGGTTGCACGGGCTTCACCAGCCTGATGACCGCATCCGTCGCGTGCAACACCAAGTACCTGGTCCGCATCGGTGCCTACAGCACCACGGGCTTCGGTTCTGGCACGCTGAACATCACTCCTGGCACGACGCCATGCTCGACGCCATGCCCAGGTGACCTGGACAACTCTGGTACGGTGGACGGCACCGACCTGGGTCTGCTCCTGGGCAGCTGGGGTCCATGCTCGGGTTGCGCGGCTGACCTGGACAACTCGGGTGTGGTGGACGGCACCGACCTGGGTCTGCTCCTGGGTGCCTGGGGTCCGTGCAGCTGACGGAATCCCCGAGTGACCTGTGATTCTCGCCCCTCCGGCCTTCGGGCCGGAGGGGCTTTCTTTTTGCTCCGCGCCAGTCGGGGGGATATGTTTCCCTGTTTGGCGCGTACACCCTGTTGGCCCCCACATGACCACCCGAGCCCCTGCCATCCTTGCGTCTGTCCTCTGTCTTCTGCTGGGGGCCAGCGCTGCCCATGCCCAGAGCGGCTGCGGCAACGCCAATGCACCCAGCTGCCTGCAGGTCCATGGCGCTGGCGGGTGCAACAACGCCGCCTGCTGCAACACCGTCTGCGGGTTCTCGCCAGACTGCTGCCTGGTGGCCTGGGACGAGGTCTGCGTGGAACTGGCCAACCAGAACTGCCCCACCCTCTGCGGCGCCTCCTCTGCTGGCGACTGCCGCGTGGCGCACGCCAACCCAGCCTGCAACGACGAGGCCTGCTGCACCCTGGTGTGCACGCTGGACCCAGCCTGCTGCCAGTTTGACTGGGACTTCCTGTGCGCATTCCAGGCCGAGCAGAACTGCGCGCCGCCACCACCTGTGGAATGCGGCGCGGCTGGCTCTGGCAGCTGCACCACCCCGCACGGCACGCCTGCCTGCAGCGACACTGCCTGCTGCAACCTGATCTGCGGCCTGGACCCCACCTGCTGCACGCAGTCGTGGGACTTCATCTGCGTGCAGCTGGCGCTGACCTATTGCGGCGGGTGCAACCTGACCTGCCCAGCAGCATCCACGCTTGAGAACGAGAGCTGCAATGTGCGCGCCAACGATGCGTGCATCAGCGGCCAGGTGCCAGAGCCCATCACCTGCGGCATGACCGTCTGCGGCACCATTGATGGGCAGATGGAGCAGGGTTTCTGGGCAGGCGATCGCGACGCCTACAGCTTCACCGCGGTGGACACCAACGGCGATGGACAGGTGAAGCTCACCCTGCGCCTCGCCTCAGAGTTTCCTGCGTTTGCAGCGCTGGTGCCAGCCTCGTGCCCAGTGGTGCTCCCCTCCTCTCCGCTGCATGTCAACGCCTCCAACTGCCTGCAGCAAAGCGTCAGCGCCTGTGTGCCTCCGGGCAACTACTGGATTCTGGTCACAGCCGGCACCTATCCAACAGCAAGCTCCTCCCAGCCGCTGGACTGCCTGATTGATCCGCGGTACTCCCTGGTGCTGGAGTGCGCCCAGGCTGGCTGCGGCCCTGTGTGCGGCGTGCCGTCAGCTGGCTCCTGCTACGCCCAGCATTCCACCCCAGGCTGCGACAACGCCGCCTGCTGCACCCTGGTCTGCTCTGCTGATCCGTACTGCTGTTCGGTGGCCTGGGACGCGGAATGCGTGGCCAGTGCTGGCAGCAACTGCGGCCTGCCTGCCCCAGCCAACGACGACTGCGCCAACGCAGCGCCCATCGCCACCGGCGCCACGGTCCAGTTCAACACGGCTGGCGCCACCGTCAGCGCGCCCACGCTTCCGCCCCAGTGCGAGCAGGGCGAGGGCATCGCCATCGGCCGCGACATCTGGTTCAGCTACACCGCCACGTGCAGCGGCAACCTGGCCATCAGCACCTGCGGCAGCGCCACAGACCTGCGGCTTGTGGTCTACACCGGCAGCTGCGGCGAACTTCAGTGGGTGGCGTGCGACACCGACAACATCCTCTGCCAGCCTGTGGGCGGCGCGCGCGTGCAGTTCACTGCTTCCTGCGGACAGACCTACCTGATCCGCGTGGGTGGCGACTCCAGCGCACAGCTTGGCCCTGGCCAGCTCACTGTGACCTGCCCTGGTCCGGCCTGCCCCTCCAACTGCCCACAGGACCTGGATGGCAGCGGCGTGGTGGATGGAACTGACCTGGGCCTCCTCCTGGGCGCGTGGAGCACCACCGGCCCCGGCGACATTGACAACAGCGGCGTGGTGGACGGCACGGACCTCGGCCTCCTGCTGGGCGCGTGGGGCCCCTGCGGCGGCTGATCTCAACGCGCAGCGGCTTCGGCCCGCACCTGGTCCGCCAGCGGGCGCCGCATGACCTTGCCGGTGCCATTGCGCGGCAGCCGCTCCAGCACGCGGAACTCCTTGGGCACCTTGTAGACGGGCAGCGTGTCGCGGCAATGCGCCCGCACCGCCGCCTCGTCCCACGCAGCGCCCTCGTGCAGCTCCACAAACGCCACCGGCACCTCGCCGCGCGCCGGATCTGGCAGCCCCACCACAGCGCTGTCCTTCACCAGGGGGTGGTGGTTCAGCACCTCCTCGATCTCGCGCGGGAAGACGTTCTCACCGCTGATGATCAGCATCTCCTTGATGCGGCCGGTGATGTACAGGAACCCGTCCGCGTCAAACCGGCCCATGTCGCCAGTCTTGAAGAAGCCATCCGCATCAAAGACCTGCGCCGTGAGGTCTGGCAGGTTGTAGTAGCCCTTCATGACGTTGCCGCCCTTGATGCGGATCTCGCCATCCTGGCCGGCTGGCAGCACCGCGCCATCTGGGCCCACGATGCGCTCCTCCACGCCGTGGAGAGCTGGTCCAACTGAGTGCGGGCGGTACTCCTGCGGCATGCACCAGTTGGTCACGGGGCTGGTCTCAGTGAGGCCGTATCCCTCGTTGATGCGCTTGCCGAACTTCTTGAAGAACGCGTCTGCCACCTTGTCCGGCAGCGGCTCTGACCCGCTCACCACGTACTGCACCGACTGAAAGTCATCGGCCTGGCCACTGCGGGTGGAGACCAATGCGTTGTACATGCTGGGAATGGCCACAAAGACTGTCGGCCGCTGGGTGCGCATGACGTCCAGCACCCTGCCAGGCACAAACCGGGCGGAATAGACCGCCCTGCATCCCTGGGCCAGGGGCAGCAGCGTGAGCACGGTGAGCGCAAAGCTGTGGAACTGCGGCAGCACCCCGTACATGGTGTCCTTGGGACCAAAATGCGCCCGCTCCACCACCTGGCGGATGTTGGTGGCCAGGTTGCCAGCGGTCAGCATGACGCCCTTGGGTCGGCCAGAGGTGCCGGACGTGTACAGGATGACGGCTGTCCAGTCGTCTGGCTGGCTGGGACCAAGGCGCACCGGTGGCACGCCCTTGTAGGCCAGCTCGTCCATCAGGATGTGCGTCACGCCGGGCAGAGGTCCGCCGATGTGCTCCAGCATGGGCTTGACGGCGATCACCGCGTCCAGCCCGGCATCCTGCACGATGTACTCCAGGTCGCTGCGGCTGAGCAGGTAGTTCAGCGGCACCACCGTGCGGCCGGCCTGCCAGCACGCCAGCAGCGCTGCTGGGAAGAGCCCAGAGGTTGGCAGCAGCACCCCCACGTTGGACGCTTTGCTGTGGGTGCGGAGTTCCCGCGCCACGTGCCAGCTGGCCACTGCCAGCGAAGCGCCGGTCCACTCGCGAAGGTCGTCCTTCACCAGGGGTCGAAAGGCGCGCCGGAGCAACGACTGTTGAATCTGTCGGAGCAGGTTCATGGGGGTCCTTGCGCAAGGTACGATACGCCCGTGCGAAGGATCGCCAAGACGCCCCTGGCCAGGATGGCCGTGGCCGCTGCGCTCGCTGCGTGGCTGGCTGCGTGCGGTCCCACTCCAACCCAGCAGTACACCGACGCCTTGGACGCCTGGAAGCAGCGCCAGTACGCCACAGCGTATTCCGGCGCGCGAGAGGCGCAGTCCGCCGCACAGCAGGCCAACGACACCGAGCTCCGCGACAAGGCGGCGTACCTGAGCGGCCTGGCTGCCTTCCAGCTGGGAAGGATGGACGATGCTGGCCGCGCGTTTGCCACCGCTGCCAAGAGCTCCGACCGCGAGTTGTCCGGCCGCGCCAAGGCCATGATGGCTGGCGTGGCTGTGGATCAAGGGCGCTGGTCTGATGCGTCCGACCTGTACGCCGATGCCGCCACCCTGCTCAAGGGTGCCGAGGCAGATCGGGCGCGGAGTCTGTCGCAGGAAGCAGCCTCGCGCGCTGCCGCTGGCAAGGCGCGCGTGACGCGCACGCCTTCAGACGACAGCACCACGGGCAAGATCACCACCACGCCTCAGCCACGCCCACCCGTCCGCACCACAGACGCAGACAACGGCGCTGTCGGCTCGTTCACCATCGTCGCTGGCACCTATGGCAGCGAAGTGGCAGCCCGCCAGCGCGCCACGCTCCTGGCCGACCAGGCCCGCCGCGCTGGGGTGGGGAGCCCGCGCGTGGTGCCATCCTCTGCGCCGCGCGGCCGCGTGTGGCTGGTGGAAGTGGGCGTCTTTTCCGACCGCGCCAAGGCCCAGACAGCCCTGAAGAAGCTCCCGATCTCCGACGGCATCGTGGCCCCCACGCAGCAGAAATAAATTGGTGCCTGGCACTCCTGTCCCTACTTTCTGACAATCGGAGGCGCACCGGTAGGCCGAAAGCAGTCGGCAGGCGCCGCGGACACGCCACGGGCACCGCGCCCGCGCACGCTGCGCGCACACGCTCCGCGCGCTGCACCCCAGTCACCCAGCGCCTGGCCCTGTGTTGATCAGGAACGTCGCAGCGTGCTCGAAGTACCGGATCATCTCGGTCCGCTCTGCATCTGGGATGCCAGCGTCCGCCAGCGCACCCTTCATGGTGTCCATCCAGTCATCTCTGGCAGCCTGGTCAATGCGGAACTGCATGTGCCGCATGCGGAGCCTTGGGTGCCCCTTCCGCGCGCTGTACTCCATGGGTCCGCCGAAATACTGGATCAGGAACTCTGCCTGGTTGCGAATGGCTTCCTGCAGGTCCTGCGGAAACATGGGCCGAAGGCGCGGGTGCACATCAATGCGCGCATAGAACGCCCGCGCAATGCGCCAGAACGGCTCTGGACCACCCAGCCGCTCATAGACCGTCACCCCCTCTACATGCCGCCCCGGAGCGGCCGGCGAAGGCTGCCATGGAACACCAGGAACATCGTTTGAGGAAGCCATGCCCTATGGTAGTGTTGAGCGTCATGCAGATGGCTGGCGCCACGCTCCTAAGCCTTGGCATGCTGATCGCGGCCGCTGCGCCGCCGACCGGAGCGACGACCGCGCCGTCGCTGCCATCCGCGCCACCTGCGCCCCCGCTCGGCAGCCGCCCTGCGCCGGCCCCCAAGCCTCCCGAATTCCAGCGCACCCGCGTGCCATCCATCCTCCTGCACCCGCTGCCCGCCAGCGGCGGGGTCCCGCGCATGGTGGCTGCGCAGCTCCCGCAGTATCCGCCGCAGCGCGTGGCGTCCGCCCGCGCGCAGGTGCAGGCTCTGAAGCTCAAGCACTTTGGCACGCACACGGGCACCGTGCGCCAGGCCGGCTTGGCAGAGCTGCGGTCCTTCACAGACCCAGCATCGTTTGAACCCCTGTGGACCACCTTGCAGACGGAGCGCGACGACGTCCGCATGGCCACGCTGGAGGTCTTTGCATCTGGCAAGGACGACGGCCAGGCCGCGCTGGCATGGGTGGCCATCCGTGCCAAGGACGCTGGCATCCGCGCTGAGGCCACGCGCCGCGTCACGCTCCCGCCCTGCGACGCAGTGCTCTGCGTGCTGGACGACGCCCTGCGCTCCAACGAGCATGAGGTGGTCAACAACGCGGGGCTGTTTGCGGGCGCCATCCACGCCATCGAGGCCCTGCCTGCGCTCATCTTTGCGCAGTTCTCGCAGGACACCGCGCAGCAGAGCGGCGATCTGGCGTGGATCGCCATCGGCACGCAGCGCAGCTACGTGCAGAACATCGTTCCGGTCACTGGCGACAACAGCGGCGCGTACCAGCCCATCATCGGGCAGATTCTGGAGGGCGTGGTGATGCGCGTGGCCGACTGCGTGGTCACCACCTACCGCGCGGACGTGCACAACTCGCTCATCGCCATGAGCACCTTTGACTCTGGCATGGACACCGCCAGCCTGGACTGGAACATGCAGGCCTGGGCCCGCTGGTTCAACGAGGAGTACGTGCCGCTGAAGCAGCGCGAGGACCAGCAGCTGGCGGCAGCAAGCACCACGCGCCCCGCTGGCACCACACCGCCCAAGCCGCCATCTGGCACGCCGTAGCCCGGCAGCCCAGCCACCCTGCTAGTGCGTGTACTCCAGCATTGCCTGGGCGAGCGCTTCATACTGCTCTGCGCGGTTGTAGACCTGCGCGCTGGCCCGCGCGTGCCACCTGCCGCCAAAGTCCACAATGGGCACCTCGATGCGGTGCCGCTCATACAGGTCCACCTGCAGCGCCTCTGGCGTCTGGAACCCGCTGCGCACCTCCACGGGCAGCGGCACTGTGCACATGGAGCCCAGCATGCCGCCGTCCGCTGGAGAGATGGGCTCCACGTCCCACCGGTCGCACAGCATCTGCTGGCACCACGCAGCCATCTGATGGTTGTGCGCCCGCACGCGGTCCCAGCCCCACTGGCCCATGAATGCGATGGCTGCGCCCGCCTGCATCCACGGCGCCACGTCGCGCGTGCCCTGCCATTCGAACTCTGCCGCCAGCCCCGAGTCCAGGAAGTGGCTGACGGTGGCCGGATGGATGTCCGCCCGTCGCGCCGCATCCACCCACAGCACTGCACAGCCCTTGGGCGCGCAGCACCACTTGTGCAGGTTGCCAGTCCAGTAGGTGGCGCCCAGCTGCTCCACATGCACTGGGAGCATTCCCGGCACGTGAGCTGCATCCACCAGCACTTCAATGCCGCGCTCGCGGCACGTGGCAATCAAGCGCTCCACTGGAAAGATGAGCGCGGTGGGCGACGTCACCTGGTCCACCACCAGCAGCCGCGTGCGGGGCGTGATGGCCTCCACCACCGCGCCATACACCTGGTCTGGGCTAGAGATGGGAAGCGGCAGCGGCACCTCCACACACGTAGCGCCGCACTGCCGCGCCCGGAAGGCCATGGCCTTGCGCACGGCGTTGTAGACGTGGCTGGTGGTCAGCAGCTCGTCCCCAGGGCGGAACTCCAGCGAATGCAGCACAGCGTTCACACCCTCGGTGGCGTTGGTCACAAACCCAAAGCTGCTGGGGTCCATGCCCAGGAACGCGCCCACGGCAGCCTTGGAGGGAGCCAGCAACTCCCCAATCCGCCGGCCCAGCAGCTCAATAGGCCGAGACTCCAGTCGATCCTGGGCTGCGATGGTGGCCTGCCGGATGGCCCGAGGGACCGCGCCAAAGGACCCATGGTTCAGGAAGCAGTACGCGGGGTCCAATCCCCACAGGCGGCTCAGATCGCGCGCCAGAGGCTCTGGAGGGGCCAAACAGGGGCCGGTGCGGGGTGATGCCATGGGCTGGCACGGTACAGGCCCAGCGCCTTTCCGCGCCCTTCTTGTATTCGGTCTCTATTCGGGGTAACATCTCCCAAACAAAATCTGCAGCGGAGCAAGGACCCCTGCCGATCACCAAACAGGGCCCCAACGGCCACCGGATCTTGTCCCCGGAGAACCTCATGAACCTCTTCACAGCCATCCGATCCTTGCTTCAGGGCTACCCATCATCAGACACCCCGCTGGTCATCCTCGGCCCAGGCGGGGATTGCGTCCGCACCTACGGGCCTGCTGGGCACTCCATGCAGGAAGCACCAAGGAACAGCCATGACACTCACGCTCACCCCCAAGCAGCTCCGGATCTTCCAGCTCGTGCGCGACTGGCGCGCGACCCGCGGATACTCGCCCACCATGCAAGAGCTCGCAGACGAGCTGGGGGTGAGCAAGGTGACAGTGTTCGAGCACGTCGAGGCCCTCATCAGCAAGGGCGCCATGACGCGCGACAAGAACAAGGCTCGCTCTTTGTCTATTGCTGAGGACGCTGTCCTTCCGCACGAGACTGAACTCGACAGCAGCGCTGTCGCTGGACGCATCAGCAACGCGCGGGCCGCAGCGCCTGGCGCAGGCAGCACCATGCAATTCCCGCTGGTGGGCCGCATTGCAGCCGGCGTGCCAGTGGAGAAGTTCGCGCAGGAAGAAGACCTCCGCCTGGAGGAGATCTTTGCGCCCCGCCGCGGCCAGCGCAGCGCCATGTTCGCCCTGCAGGTGGATGGCTGGTCCATGCGCGACGAAGGCATTCACGATGGCGACTACGTCATCGTGGAGCGCCGCCAGACCGCCCGCAACGGCGAGCGCGTGGTGGCCCTGCTGCCCAACGGCGAGACCACGCTGAAATCCTTCCACCGCGAACGCGATGGTCGGATCCGGCTGCAGCCAGCCAATCCGGAGTTTGAGCCCATCATCGTGGACGAGTGCGAGATTCAGGGCGTGGTGGTCGGCGTGCTGCGGCGGTACTAGGCAGCACCGCGCAGTCAGCCAGGCATCAGCGTCTTCACAAAGGCCACCGCAGCTGCAGCGGCATCGTGGCCGCTGGCGTGCGCGTCCTGCATGCGACGCACCAGGCTGCTCCCGACGATCACGCCGTCTGCATACGCACCCACGTCGCGCACATGCGCTGCGGTGGAGATGCCAAAGCCCACTGCCACCGGCAGCGTGGTGTGCGCCCGGATCCGGTCCACCACCGGCTTGGCATCAGGCGCGTCTGCCCGTTCGCCCGTGATGCCCACACGCGCCAGCGCGTAGACAAAGCCGCTGCACAGTTCCACGATGCGCTTCACGCGATCTGGGCCGCTGGTGGGGGCCACCAGGAAGGTGCACGTCAGGTTGCGGGCATCGCACGCCTTGCGCAGCGCTGGTGCGTCGTGCAGGTCCATGTCAGGCACGATGAGTCCATCCAGGCCCGCCGCCGCAGCCTGCTGCGTGAACGCGTCCACGCCCATGGCATGCACAATGGAGGTGCTCACCATGCCAGCGAGCCCAGCCTTGACCTGGCTGCGCACCGCAGCTATGGCCTCAAATACCTTCGCTGGCGTGCAGCCAGCCACCAGCGCATCGTGCATGCTGGCTGCGATGACCGGCCCGTCTGCGATCGGATCGCTGAACGGAATGCCCACTTCGATGATCCCAGCACCAGCCTGGCTGAGCGCTGGCAGCACTGCTGTGGTGCACTCCAGCGAGGGATAGCCCGCAGTGACAAAGGGCATGACCGCTGGCCGGCGGGCCGCGCGGTGTTCTGTAAAGCAGCGCTGGATGCGGTTCGTCGCCATGGTTGAGTGCGTGCGGCGGAATGGTAAGCCCTCTACCATCGGCACATCACTGTGGCGGCTGCACTTCCCTGCGCTGCGATAGGCTGTGAGGACCGGCCCGGTAGCTCAGCGGCCTAGAGCAGTCGACTCATAATCGATAAGACCTCGGTTCGAATCCGAGCCGGGCCACTTCACTCCAAAGGAGCGCGTCACATGGGTCACAAGAAGGACAAGAAGCGCCGGAAGGACGAAGAGGGCGACCCCTCCCAGAAGCGCAAGCACAAGAAGCACGAGAAGCGCGAGCGCAAGCGCGACCGGGTGGCCGCGGCCCTGGCAGCCCAAGCCTCGACCGCTGCGCCAGACGCACCGCCACCAGCCCCGCTGAAGGGCAAGGAGTACGCAGCGAAGCTCCGCGAACTGCACGAAGAGCTGGTCAACCTGCAGCAGTACGTGGTGCAGGAGGGCTTGAAGGTGTGCATCTGCTTCGAGGGCCGCGACGGCGCTGGCAAGGGCGGAACCATCAAGGCCATCACAGAGCGGGTCAGCCCACGCGTCTTCCGCGTGGTGGCGCTGCCAGCCCCCACCAAGCGCGAGCAGAGCCAGATGTATGTGCAGCGGTACATGCCCCACCTGCCCGCAGCGGGCGAAGTGGTGATCTTTGACCGCAGCTGGTACAACCGGGCTGGCGTGGAGCGCGTGATGGGCTTCTGCACGGACGAGCAGGTTGCCAAGTTCCTCCGCGCTGCGCCGCTGGTGGAGAAGGCCATGGTGGAGTCCGGCATCATCCTGCTGAAATACTGGCTGGAAGTGAGCCCCGAGGAGCAGGAGCGCCGGTTGCGCGACCGCATTGACGACGGCCGCAAGGTCTGGAAGCTCTCCCCCATGGATGTGAAGTCATTCGACCGATGGGATGACTACACACGCGCCCGCGACGAGATGATCGCCGCCACCGACACGGCGTGGGCGCCCTGGTTTGTGGCCCGCTCCGAGGAGAAGAAGCGGGTGCGCCTCAACGTCATCCGCCACATTCTGAACGCTGTGCCGCACAAGGCCGTGAAGCGCGAAAAAGTGGAGCTGCCCAAGCGCACCATCGGCCGCTACACGCCGGCTGACTACCCCTTCAAGTACGTGCCTGAGACCTACTAGGGCGCAGGAGGAGTGCCCATGGCTTCGGGCGCTGCACGCTTTCGGTCGCGCTCGGCCACCCATTCGGTGACCAGCCGGTATCCCACTGCCAGCACGGTGGGGCCCACAAAGAAGCCGATGAACCCAAAGGTCAGCGCGCCGCCCAGCACACCCAGCAGGATGAGCAGGAACGGCAGCGGCGCACCCTGGCTGATGATCCAGGGCTTGACGATGTTGTCCACGCTGCTCACACCCACGCCCCACACGATCATGAAGATGCCCCACCCAGGCGAACCCTGATAGAACAGCCAGCCCGCAGCCGGGGCCCACACCAGGGGCGGCCCCACAGGCAGCACTGACAGGCAGAACGTGAGCAGCGCCAGGAGCGCCGCCCCCGGCACGCCAGCGATCGCAAAGCCGATCCCAGCCATGACCGCCTGCACCAGCGCTGTGCCCAGGATGCCATAGACCACGCCGCGCACCGTGCGCCCGGCCACATCCAGCAGGTACAGGCCGCGCTGGCCCGCCACGCGCTCCACAGCCGAGGACAGGCGCCGGGCTGCCTCGGCGCCATCGCGGTACAGGAAGAACGCGATGAAGATGCTCATGCCGATCTCCGCCACGCCGCGCGCCAGCGCCACGCCCGCGCCCAGGAGCACACCGGTGACTGGCTCGATGAGCGGCCGCGCTGCCGCAGCCAGCTTGCTGCTGTCCGCTGCCAGCGAGCGCCAGGTCTCGGCCGCCTGCTTGCCCACCATGGGCACGCGCTCCAGCCATTCAGGGCATGGCGGCCCGGACTTGAACCACTCTGTGGTGCCGGAGTAGAACGTCTGCACGTTGTCCGCCAGCGAGAGTCCGATGATGACAAACGGCAGCAGGATGACCGCCACCAGCAGCAAGGCCATCAGCGCTGCCGCCAGCGTCCGCCGCCGCCCCACGGCTCGCAGGATCCGCTGGTAGACCGGCCAGGTGCTGAAAGTGAGCACCACCGCCCACAGGATGGAGGATGCAAAGGGCAGCAGCAGCAGCACGCAGGTGCTGAGCAGCGCTGCCAGGAGCAGCAGTCCAAGGCCCTTCTCGACGTGGGTGCGTGGTTCTGTCACACGGTGCGGCGCCGCCTGCCGCGCGCGCCAGCCAGCAGTGTAAGCGTTGCCAGACCACCCGGCCCAGGCACCAGCCATGCGTTGAAGTTCACATGGTCGTACAGGTACGAGCCGTTGTCGCCAAAGACCACCTTGAAGGAGTCCCCGGCGTTCATCTGCACCTCCCCGCCCAGCGAGAACACGTCCAGCTGATCGCTGGTGCCAGTGAGCGTGGTGGTGCCCAGATTGGTGGTCACGCCGCCGATGGTGGCCAGCACGGTGATGGTCACGCCGTTGCCCGACAGGCCGTTCAGGATGAGCTCGCTGTGCACGGCCATGCCGCTGACCCACATGCTGCTCTGGGGCGCAAACACCAGCACGGCCGGAAGGCCGCTGCCAGGGTGCACCCAGATGCCGTCAAACGTGGCGGGGCCGGCTGCACCGTTGTCGCTGCCCACCGAGGTCAATGGCCCCATGAGCGGCGTGCCAAAGGGCTGTCCGGGCGTGTACCAGCTGCTGGTGTCTGCGGTCATCAGGCCGCCACCTACGCCTGCCGTGCCGTACCACAGGTTGGAAGTGGAGTTGGTGGCAAGCCCATTGGCGTCCACCCAGTCACGGAAATTGGTCATGTCGGCTGCAGCGTTGGCAGCAATCACACCCAGGGCGAGCGAGCACATCAACGAACGGGCTGGGAACAATCGCACGAGAAACCTCCACGTGTTGCTCCCTCCGACCAGAGCGGACACCGTACTGGAAGTGCGTCACTCCTCCAAACCCCCTGGCACCCATTTTCGACACCCGGCCACCAGAATGGTGGTTTTAGGACGCAGCCGCCCCGCGCTTCAGATACCCGTTCACAGCAGCGTGGACAGAGGGCGCCAGCGCATCGTCGCCAAACTCCTTCACAAAGCCGATGTTCTCCAGGATCTCGCGCAGCGGACGGTTGGCACGCGCGATGCGCAGCGCCACGCCGCGCCGGCGAAGCTCCCGGGCCACCTCCATGAGCACATCGGCTGCGGTGGCGTCAATCTCGGTGATGGCCTGGGCGTCCAGCACGAAGCAGCGAACTTCTCCCGCGTGCGCGTCCACCAGCGCCCGCACGCGCCCTGCAAACCAGTCTGCGTTGGCGAACATGAGCGGCGCGTAGAAGCGGTATGCCACCACGCCGGGCGCGGTCATGCCGCCATTCCCCGCGTCGTCTGCGCCAAGGTCGTGGTACCGGTCTGTGCCGGGAAGCTGCCGCAGGACCACGTCCATCGGTCGCGCCAAGCGTCCCAGCACAAACACCAGCGTCACAGACACCCCAAGCAGGATGCCTTGCAGCACGCCAAAGACCAGCACGCCAGCCATGACGAGCAGCGCCAGCAGCACGGACCGCCGCCGGAACCGCGCCAGCTGCTGGTACTCGTGGATGTCAATCAGGCGGGCGCCGGCGTAGATGAGGATGGCGCCCAGCGCCACGCTGGGCAGATGCTCCAGGACAGGTGTCAGGAACAGCAGGAACGCAACCAAACCTGCCGCTGCCACCAGGCCGACCACAGGCGTCTTGCCGCCAGATGATTCATTGACCGCTGTGCGCGACTGGCTGGCGCCCACCGAGAACCCCTGGAACAGCCCGCTGACCACGTTGGCCACGCCCAACGCTGCGATCTCCTGGTTGGACCGGATGGAATACCCGTTCCGCGCTGCAAAGGCTCGCGCCAGCAGGATGCCCTCTGGCACAGTCAGGAGCGCCACAGCCAGCGCACCAGGCACCAGCGCGATGCCGTCCTGTGTGTTGAGCACTGGGAAGGCAAAGGTCGGCAGCCCCGCCTGCACGCCACCCACCAGCGCCACGCCGTGCGCCTTCAGATCAAACATCCACGAAGCACCCAGCGCCACCACGCACACCACCAGCGCACTGGGGACGCGCGGCGCCACCAGACCCAGCACCACCTGGAGCGCCACCAGGCCCAGGCCGATCCACGTGGTGAGTCCGTGCACTTCTGGCAGACGCCGCCACAGCTCGCCGATCACAGGCAGGAACTCTGTCTCCTGCATGGCCAGCCCAAAGAACTTGCCCAGCTGCGTGGACATGAGGATGAGCGCAGCACCAGTCAGGTACCCCACCAGCACTGGCTTGGACAGCAGGTCTGCCACAGCGCCAGCGCGTAGGACCGCTGTCAGGAGCAGCACTGCTCCCGCGGTGATGGCCAAGGCTGCGGCCAGGACCGCGGCACGCGCTGGATCTCCCTGTGCCAGCGGCGCGATGGCCACACCCACCAGGAGCGTGAGCGCTGCGTCTGGCCCAGCAATGACATGCCGTGAACTTGCAAACAGCGCGTAGCCCACCAGCGCCGCCAGCGCTGCGTACAGCCCTGTGATCGGCGGCAGCCCCGCAAGGCCGGCGTAGGCGATGACCGAAGGCACCATCACCATGCACACGGTGAGGCCCGCCACGCAGTCGTGCACCAGCCACGGGCGCTGGTAGCCGCGGAGGGTCTGCACGATGGGCAGCCAATGCGCGCGCTGGGTGGGCGCCTGCGGCTGGCTGTGAGGGGCTCCAGATCCACTGCCTGGCGTCTTGCCCAGCGGATCGCCCGACGCGTCGCCCTGAGGCTGAGTTGAAGGCTGGCTGGGGGAATCTGCTGCCATAGGCCCCGGAACAGGAGTCGAGCATACGCCCTGGGAGAGGTTCCGGCCGGTAACCCAACACTTCCACTTGCCTTCCTAGGTCCACCTGCCGATACTGTTCTGTCCATGGCACCCGACGCCAGCCAGAGCCGCGCCTCGACCTCAGCCCTCCAGGCTGTGGTGGCGGTGCTGCTCACGCTGGTGGTGGCAGCTGCTGGCCCGCTGGTGCGCTCGCACCCTGGCGAAGCACAGCCCGCCCTGCGTCTGGTGGAGTGCTCCTTCCAGCACGCGCATGCCATCCGGCAGGCGGTGCTGCCACAGGACTGGGCTGCGGTGCAGAGCGCACCCGCGCTCCCCGCTGCTGCGCCGGTCCAGCTGCTCTTGGCGCCGGACCGCGCCCAGTGGCACGCTGCGCTGCCGCCGCCTGCGCGCGCCTGACGCAGCGTTTGGCCAGCGCCCTGCGCGCGGCCTCCCCCTTCCATCCACCCGTTGTCGGCCAGCGCGTTGCGCGGCCCCCGCCCATCTCTGGCGGGTCGCACTGCTTTCACTCCACAGGCTTCTCACATGGCATCCAATCATCTCTTCAAGGGCATTCCCGTTCTCGACTGGCTGGTCCGTTCCACCCTGGGCACACAGAACCAGCGCATGGTGCGCCGCTACCTGCGCCAGGTGGACCTGGTGAACCGCCAGGAAGACAGCGTGCGCACGCTGACCGACGCCGAGCTCCGCGCCAAGACCGCCGAGTTCCGCACCCGCATCAAGGGGGGCGAGAAGCCCCTTGACATGCGCCCGGAGATCTTTGCTGTGGCCCGCGAGGCCATGGACCGCGGCGTGGGTCTGCGGAACATCTTCAACCCAGACCTGCCAGCAGACCAGCGCTTTGATCCATCGCGCCTGCCAGCAGAGGCCCGCGCCCTGTACGACCAGGTGGCGGCCACCATCGCAGCCACGCCCGCAGCAGAGCCCACTGGCGACTTCCGCGGCTGCGCTGGCCCAGTCCCGTCCTGGATGTTCGTGGACGTTCCGCCTGCGCTCTACGAAGCCGTGCGCGAGCTCTACCCAGAGAGCCGCCCGCCCTTCCGCGCACGTCCGTTCGACGTGCAGCTCATCGGTGGCGTGGTGCTGAGCGAAGGCCAGATCGCCGAAATGAAGACGGGCGAAGGCAAGACCATCGTGGGCCCGCTGGCCTGCTACCTGGCCGCACTGGAGGGCCTGCAGGTGCACGTGGTGACGGTGAACGACTACCTGGTGCAGCGCGACCGCGACTGGACCTTCCCCTTCTTCCGCGCGCTGGGCCTCACCGTGGGCGCCATCCACCCCATGCACATGCAGAGCCACGAGGACAAGGTGGCCGCCTACAAGTGCGACGTGGTCTACGGCACCACCAGCGAGTTTGGCTTTGACTACCTGCGCGACAACATGAAGACGCGCCCCGAGGAGCAGGTGCAGCGCCACCGCGACTTTGCCATCGTGGACGAAGTGGACAGCATCCTGATTGACGAGGCGCGCACGCCGCTCATCATCAGCGGCATGGCGCACGCGGTGAAGCCGCGCTATGACCTGGCAGACCGCCTGGCCAAGCACCTGGTCTCCAAGCAGATGCGCTGGGAGGCCGCGGACGAGCAGGTGAAGGCGTGCCAGAGCGAGATCGCCGGCCTGGAAGGTGACATCCGCAACGCCCGCGACCGCGATGCTGTGCCAGCCATGCGCCAGCGCCTGGTGGAGACCCGCAAGCGCCTGCCGCAGCTGACCAAGGACCGCGACAAGCACACCCAGTACTATGAGGTGGAGCTGGACAAGAAGCGCGCCACGCTGACCAACGAAGGCATCCACGAGGCGCAGCGCGAGGCCAAGATCGGCAGCTTCTACGTGGGCGACAACGTGGACATGCCGCACCTGCTGGAGCAGGCGGTCCGCGCGCACACCGTGTACCAGCGCGACCGCGACTACGTGGTGGCCCCCGATGAGCAGGGCCAGCCCAGCGTGGTCATCGTGGACCAGAACACCGGCCGCAAGATGGTTGGCCGGCAGTGGTCAGACGGCCTGCACCAGGCAGTGGAGGCAAAGGAAGGCGTCCCCATCAAGGAGGAGACGCAGACCATGGCCACCATCACCATCCAGAACTTCTTCAAGCTGTACAAGCGTCTGGCAGGCATGACTGGTACCGCCGACACCGAAGCCACCGAGTTCCACGAGATCTACCGGCTGGGCGTGGTGAGCATCCCCACCAACAAGCCAGTGATCCGCACCGACCGCAACGACGTGGTGTTCCTGAGCCAGAAGGACAAGTGGGACGCCATCGTGGAGGAGATCAAGAGATTCCACGACGCTGGCCGCCCTGTGCTGGTGGGCACCACCAGCGTGGAGAAGAGCGAGCATCTGAGCCGCCTCCTGACCCGCAAGCACGGCATCCAGCACGAGGTGCTGAACGCCAAGCAGCACGAGCGCGAGGCTGACATCGTGGCCAATGCCGGCCAGCTGGGTGCGGTGATGATCGCCACCAACATGGCAGGACGCGGCACGGACATCAAGCTGGGCCGGGTGGATCCGGCCGCCCTGGTGGAGCACTGGAAGCGCCGCGACATCCTGCCCAAGGACGCATCCCCAGAGTGGGGCGAGGAGCGGCTGGTGAACGCCGCCCGCCGGCACATGGCCACCCGCGCGCTTGGCCTGGACGCCAAGGCGGTGAAGGACATGTCCGACGAGGACATCCACCTGGCCCTCCTGCGCCAGTGGGTGATGGACCTGCTGCCGGGCGCCAGCCAGAGCAAGGTGAACGCTGCGGACCGCGAGGTGCTGGAGGACCAGCTGGACTCGCTGGGCAACTTCATGCTGCACCGCCTGCGCTTCTACACCAGCGTGGAGGAGCTGGGCGGCCTGCACATCATCGGCACGGAGCGTCACGAGAGCCGCCGCATTGACAACCAGCTGCGCGGCCGCGCTGGCCGCCAGGGCGACCAGGGCAGCAGCCGCTTCTTCCTGGCGCTGGACGACGACCTGATGAAGATGTTCGCAGGCAAGGCCACCCTGACGGTGCTCAGCAAGCTGGGCATGAAGGAGGGCGACGCCATCGAGGCGCCCATGCTCACCCGCGCGGTGGAGAAGGCCCAGCGCAAGGTGGAGGAGCGCAACTTCCAGATGCGCAAGCAGATCCTGGAGTACGACGAGCCCATGGAGTACCAGCGCCGCACCTTCTACGGCATGCGCCAGCCGCTGCTGGAGCACCGGGACGTGCGCAAGACAGTCACCGAGTTCATCACCGATGCGGTGCATGACGCGGCCGAGCGCTTCCTGGGCCCGGACCACGTGGCCAACTGCATCGCTGAATGGGTGCACGAGCACTACAACGTGCGCCTGGATCCAGAGCGCTTCAAGGGCAAGGACCGCGACCGCGTGCACAAGGTGGTGAACGCCGAGACGCTGGAGGAGGCTGGCATCACCATCGAGAACACGGTGGGCGAGTACATGCCAGAGGACACCGACTCCGCCGAGTGGAACGTGGAGGAGCTGCAGGCCTGGGCGCAGACCAATTTCGGCGCTGAGGTGCCTACGGACCTCATCCGCAGCGGCGACCGCCTGGCGGTGCGCCAGGTCATCGAGCGCGCTGCGGCCGCCAAGTTCCACCTGGTGGACAACGCCCCGCTGGACGCCTTCCTGGTGCCCAACTATGGCGCAGCAGAGATGGCGCGGTGGGCCACCAACACCTTTGGTGCGCCTGTGGAGGCGGAGCTCTTCAAGGAGTGCAGGACTCCTGACGAGGCCGCTGACATGCTGCTGAAGCGCGCCATGGAGGTCTTCCATGAGCGCGAGCTGCGCTACCCCATCGAGTTCGCCATGGAGCTGACAGGCAGCCGCCTGCAGGCCGCGCAGCAGGACCAGGAGAACGGCCAGGCCATCGCCCGGTCAGCGCTGGCCGAGCTGTGCGCGTGGGCCAAGGCCCGCTACGGCGTGGACTGGAATCCAGACCAGCTGCCCAGCCAGAACTCGGCCGACCTCTTCCAGGTGCTGCTGGCCGCCGCCGCCAAGGTGGACAGCGCCGAGCTGGAGCGCCGAGCCCAGGAATGCCTGGCGCAGGGCACCGACGTGGACAGCATCGCACGCTGGTTCGAGACCACGCGCCTGGTGCGGCTCACCGAGTTCGAGCGCGAGCGGTGCGAGAAGGACCCAGAGTCCTTCGTCCGCGCACGCCTGCAGTCGCTGCAACGCCAGGAGCTTGAGCAGTTCGAGCGCTGGGTGCTGCTGCAGATCTACGACGAGGCGTGGAAGGACAACCTGCACCACATGGACCAGCTGCGCGACACGATCGGGTTCCGGTCGTTCAGCCAGAAGGACCCCCGCATCGAGTTCAAGAAGGGTGCGGCGGAGCAGTTCAACGAGATGCTGGAGATCATCCGGAACCGCGCCACCGAGCTGCTCTTCAAGGGCCGCATGATGCCGCAGACCCGCCCTGCCCGTCCGGCCCAGGCGGCCGCCCCGGTGGGGGTGCTGGCAGCAGAGGAACCCGCCCCGACAGCGGCCCAGGCTGCGGACATCGAGCAGGCCGAGCGCGCTGGCACCCCAGCAGGCGCAGAGCCCAAGAAGGAGCTCAGCGGCAAGGCCATGAAGACCGTGGGCCGAAACGAGCCCTGCCCCTGCGGAAGCGGGAAAAAGTACAAGAACTGCCACGGAGCCACCGAGTGACCCGCAAACCGATATAATCTCACCCCTTCCAGCCTCGTTAGCTCAGTTGGTAGAGCAGCTGACTCTTAATCAGCGGGTCCAAGGTTCGAGTCCTTGACGAGGCATTCACAGCGTGCGGCTCTGCCGCAGCTGGCGCTTGGTACCAGAACTGCTCTCGCGTCAACTGGATCCAGCACCACAGGAGCCCCACCACGAGCGCGATGACCAGCAGGATGATCCACCGCGTGTGGAACCTCCCGCGCGGTCGCCCCGTGGGCAGCTTGGCCAGGGTGTCACTCCCGATGTAGGCAAAGCACTTGGGGCAGACTTCTGCAATGTCGTAGATCTCTGCGCCGCAATCTGGGCACGTGCCGGTCTCTTCCGCCTGCTCTCCAAAGCGGACCTGGTCCTCGTCGGAGGGATCTTCGTCTTCGTCAGGCCTGTAGGGCATGTTCCTTTGCCTTCTGCTTGGCGTGCCGCACCGCCACCATGACGCCAGCGCCCAGGCCCAACGCCAGGGCGCCAACGACGCCCGCAATGGGCATCCACAACGGGTGCGGCAGCGCCATGGAGTTGGCCACGATGCCCAGCGCGTCCAGCACGCCCACCAGGAGGCCCATGGTGCAGGCGCGGTGTGGCGCCAGGAACGCTGCCACGCCGCCACCCACCAGCGCAGCCAGCGCCCAGCCAGCCACCATCATCAGATTGGCCTGCAGCGGCCAGCCAGCCAGCTGCGCGCGCAGGTCCTCGCGGGCTGCATGCATGGCTGTGGCGTCCTGCGCACGCATGGCCTCGCTGTACCGCTTGGAAGCCTCCTGAAGTGCCGGGGAGGGAGGATGGATCATCCCAGTCACACCGTCGCCCGCAATCACCACCATGAACATGCAGAGCACCCCAGCGAATCCGGCCAGCACATTGCGGAGGACGTTCATGCGGAGGAGTCTAGATGGGCCATGCCCTGGCACGGCAGCGGTAGGCTGCAGGCCATGGCTGCCACTGAATCCACCATGCGTCCGCTGGGCACCCGCTGCCCGGACTTCCGCCTCCAGGACGTGGTGACGGGGGCCGTCACCGGTCCCTCAGACGCTGCTGGAAAGCCCCTCCTGGTGGCCTTCATCTGCAATCACTGCCCATTTGTGGTGCACGTGCGGAGCCAGCTGGCCGCGCTCAGCCAGGAGGCAGCCACCCGCGGCTACGCATGCATCTTTGTGTGCAGCAACGACGTGGCCACCCACCCCCAGGATGGGCCTGGCCCCATGGCCGCCGAGGCCCGCGCTGCTGGCTACGCATGCCCCTATGTGTTCGACGAGAGCCAGGGCGTGGCCCGCGCCTTTGGCGCTGCCTGCACGCCCGACTTCTTCCTGTTCGACGCTTCGCACACGCTGGTCTATCGCGGCCAGCTGGACGACAGCCGCCCCAGCAACGGCAAGCCTGTGACAGGCGCAGACCTGCGCGCTGCGCTGGACGCTGTGCTGGCTGGCAAGGCGCCAGCTGCTGCGCAGAAGCCCAGCATCGGCTGCAACATCAAGTGGAAGGCTGGCTGAACGGGCTCCGCCAGCGCTGCCCGCGGTCCAGCGGAGCGTGGTGCACAAAGCAAAGCGCGCCCTGCCGAAGCAAGGCGCGCAAGCGAGGCGGACGGGAATCGAACCCGCAACCACCGGCGTGACAAGCCGGTACTCTAACCAATTGAGCTACCGCCCCAGGCGGACCCGCCCTTTCAGGCGGGACGCAACATGATAGCAGAACCACGGGTGGAGGCAAGCGGTTTTCGCCTGTGGTTCCCGGGTGTTTGGCGCCTAGGCGTCGAACCAGTTGGCAGCCCATCCGCTGTCTGCCTTGAGGGGCACCGCCAACTGCATGGCCTGCTCCATGCGCTGGCAGACAAATGGGTTGAACGCCTCCACCTGGCTCTCTGGCACCTCGAACACCAGTTCGTCGTGGATCTGCAGCAGCAATCGCGCAGCTGGAAATGCCTGCGGAAGGTCGCGATGAATGTGCAGCATGGCCAGCTTGATGAGGTCTGCAGCGCTCCCCTGCACCACCGTGTTGATGGCGATGCGCTCGCCCAGCGCGCGCTCTGCTGGATTGCGGCTGTGCACCTGCGGCACAGGGCGGCGCCGGCCCAGGATGGTCTGCACATACCCCTGTGTCCGCGCCTCCTCCACGCACCGGGCCAGGAACGCGTCAATCTGCGCAAAGCGCGCCTTGTACCCATCAATGATGGTGCGGGCGCGCTCGTTGCTGGTGCCCAGGCGGCGCGCCAGCCCATAGGGCGTGATGCCGTACACGATGCCAAAGTTCACCATCTTGGCTGCGCTGCGCTGCTCTGAGGTCACCTCGCTGATGGGCACCCCGCACACCTCCGCGGCCACGGCAGCGTGGATGTCTGCACCCGCGTGGAAGGCCGCCTGCAGCGCTGGGTCGCCTGAGAGATGGGCCAGCACGCGCAGCTCGATCTGCGAGTAGTCCGCGCTGAAGATCACGTTGCCAAGGTCCGCCACGAACGCGCGGCGGATCTCGCGCCCCACCGCCGTGCGGATGGGAATGTTCTGCAGGTTGGGGTCGCTGCTGGACAGGCGGCCCGTGGCAGCCACCGTCTGGTGGAAGCTGGCATGGATGCGCCCGGTGCGCGGGTCAATGGCCTGGCGCAGCGCCACCAGATAGGTGCCCACCAGCTTGGTCAGCTGCCGGTACTCCACGATCAACTGCGGAATGGGGCTGGTGACCGCTGGATCCTGCGCCAGCTTCTCCAGGACCTCGATGTCCGTGCTGGCGCCAGTCTTGGTGCGCTTCACCACCTTGATGCCCAGGCCCGGCGGCGTGTCTTCTGGTCCGTTGAAGAGGATCTCGGAGAGCTGCCTGGGGCTGTCCAGATTGAAGGGCCGTGGGCACGCTTCCAGGATGCGCTCGCGCAGCCGGCCAATCTCAGCCTCCAGTGCGCGGCGCTGGCGCTCCAGTTCGTCGGCGTCCACGCGGATGCCGTTCCACTCCATGTCCGCCAGCACCGCCACCAGCGGCATCTCCACGGTGCGGTAGAGCGTCTCCAGGCCAGCAGCGGCCAGCTGTGGCTCCAAGAGGCGCTGGAGGCGCAGGGTGACATCCGCGTCTTCCGCGGCATAGGGCGCGGCCAGCTCCAGCGGCGCCTGGTCAAAGGTGCGCTGGTGCTTGCCAGAGCCAATGAGATCGGTGATAGGGATGCACCGGTGGTTCAGGAGCGCCTCGGACAGCGCGTCCATCTTGTGGGTGCCGCGGGTGGAGTCCAGCAGGTAGCTGGCGATCATGCTGTCGCCCGCCAGGCCCTGCACGCGCACGCCCGCTGCGCGCAGCACCACCAGGTCAAACTTGGCGTTGTGCGCGGTCTTGCGCACCGCTGGGTCTTCCAGCAGCGGGCGCAGCAGCTCCACCACCTGCTCCTGGCCCAGATGCGTTTCTGGCTGGGGCGAACGCACGGGGATGTACACCGCCTGGTCCGGCTGGTGCGCCAGGCTCACGCCGCAGAGCGCGGCGCTCACAGGGTTCAGGCCAGTGGTCTCTGTGTCGAAGGCAAGCGTGGCGCCTGCCGCGCAGGCTGCGCGCGCCTCCTGCACGTACGCCTGCACCGCTGCAGCGGTGCAGAGCATGCGGTACTGGCCGCTGGCGTAGCGGTCGAGCGCCTCCCCTGGTCACCACAGGCCGGTGATGCCGCCCGCTTCCACCGGTTGAACAGGCCAAACTCCTCTTCTGGATCGTCCGCCGCCTGGCCGATGCTGCGCGCGCGGTGGCGTGGCGGCGCTGGTTGCGGCGGCGCCCTGGCGTTGCGGCGGCGCCCGGCTGCGTGGCAGCGCGCGTCGGCGTAACCGCACCGCCGGTCTGGCGGCGGTGCCCAGCAGCGTGGCGCGTACCGTCCCGGTGCCGGTTGAAGCCCGGGCAGCATGGCCTCCAGCACGGGCCCTGGCGGCACGGACTTCAGGTCCACGCGCGCGCTGTCCAGCGTGAAGTCCAGCTCCACGTCGTCCTTCAGCGCCACCAGGCTGCGTGAGAGCGGCAGCACCCCCTGCTGCGCGCGGATGGCCTCGCCTGTCTTGCCTGGCACCTGGTCCAGGTTGGCCAGGAGCGCGTCCAGCGAGCCAAACTCGCGGGATGAGCCTTGGCCGCTGTCTTGGGCCCCACGCCGCGCACGCCAGGCACGTTGTCCACGGGGTCGCCCATCAGGGCCAGCATGTCCACCACCTGCTGCGGGCGCACGCCCTTGCTGTCGAACAGCTCCTCCACGCCCAGCACGGTGTCAGTCTGCGGGTCAAACAGCTTGACCTGCTCGTCCACCAGCTGGCCCAGATCCTTGTCCCGGCTCACGATGCGGATGGCAAGGTCCGGCTGTGCGGCGCGCAGGCGGCGCACCACTGTGGCGATGGTGTCGTCCGCCTCCACGCCTTCCACGGCCAGGACTGGCACATGCAGGTCCTTCAGGAGCGCGATGCAGCGCTCCACCTGCGGCTCCAGGTCCTCTGGCGGCGCGCTGCGATTGGCCTTGTACTCCGGGTAGATCTGGCTGCGGAAGGTGCCCTGGTCTCCAGAGGCGTCCACCACCACCGCCAGGTAGTCCGGGCGCTGCTCCTTCAGCAGCTTGATGAGCACACCCACGAACCCAAACGTCATGTTGGTGGGCTCGTTGGTGACCGGGCTGCGCAGCCCGGGCCGAATGGCGTGGTAGGCGCGGAAGAACTGCGCGTGGCCGTCGATGAGGTACAGCGTGCTCACAGGCCGTGCTCAGGTTGCGGCAGCCAGAAGCGCGCGGAGCTGCGCCTCTTCCGGTGCGTCCAGCGTCACGTGGCGGCGCGCCATGACCAGGCGCGCGGTGGCCACAAACTTGTCTGCCTGATACTGGCGTTCGCCATCGTCGGTGGCCCAGGTGAACGCGCGCACCGCGCCGCTGGCTGGCGTGGACGCGGCCCACATGGTGCCAGTGCCGATGGACGTGCCAGTCATGATGCGCGTGCCGATGGCCAGCTTGGCGTGGTCGCCGATGACGCAGCCCATGAACTGCCTGCCTGTGCGCTCCAGCGGCGCGGAGGGGCGAAGACGCATGACCACCTCGGCGTACGTGTTCAGGAGGTTGCTGTTCAATAAAGCCGGCACCCAGGTTGACCATTCACCTACCAAGGCACGCCCAGGTGGCCATCGTGCACCTTGTTGGAGCAGCCCTGGAAGATCACGCTGCCCACCTCGCCACCCACCTTGCACTGTGGGCCGATGCTGGTGCGTGCCTTCACCAGCGCGCTGCTGATCCAGGATCGGTTCCACGTAGGCCGGGCCCATGATGACAGCCTGATGGCGCACGGTGGCTCGCGGTCCAGCACGATGGGGCCAGCCGTGGTGTCCAGCACCACGTTGGCGCCCACCTGCGCAGTGGCGTGCACGTGCACCGCGCCTCGGCCTGCGTGCGTGGCCCAGCTGGGCACCGTGCCGTGCTCCGATGGCTGCCAGCATGCGGTGAGGAGCTCAAAGTCCCAGGCCAGGCGCTGGTCAAAGGTTGCAGCCTCCAGCAGGTGCCATGGGCGCTGCCAGCTGGTGGTGTGCGCCGGTGGCGCTGGCGTGGCAGCGCGGAGGGCGGTGTGGTCTGGAAGCGGATGGCCGGCAGCCAGCGCAGTCACTACCGACGCCAGTTCTGCACCGCTGCGCCGCGCTGCGATCAGCACGCCTTGCGGATCCCGCGTTGTGCCGCCCGGGTGGATGGCGTCCACGCTCGCTGGGCGCACATCAAAGCGCGCGTTCACCAGCACAGCCTCCCTGCGGACGGTAGCTCACCTGCGGGCCAGTGGGCACTTGCCCACCCTGTGGCTGCGGGCGCTGCTGCGTGCTGGCCTCTCCAGCGCGGCCACGGTGCGGGCCAGGCGCGCTTCGGCAGCCTGCCGGGGCTGGGCGCACAGCACGCCAGGCGGCCAGCCAGCAGCCAGCGCTCCGCAGCGCTCAATGCGCCCGCGATGCTCCTACTCGGCCCGCAGGTCAGAGAGCCGGCCCCAGATCAGCCATGCCATCGTCAAACAGGAGGACGGGAATCACGCTGCAAGGGTACTGCGGCGCTGGCCACCCGCCTGCTAGCGGCGGGCAAAGCGCGGCCCAGCCTGCAAAGCCCCAGCCTTCCAGCGTGAGGAGCAGCACCCAGCTCAGTGGCAAGGCCAGCGCTGCGGTGTACAGCGCGTCCACCAGGTCATTGCCAAAGGCCCGCGCCCCGCTGCCTGCGCCCCACAGCGGCGCTGGGTCAGCATAGGCCAGGCGCAGGCCAGCCAGCGCCACAAAGACCAGCGCCTGCGCACTGGCCAGGAGCAGTGTGGTGGCAGCTGCAGTCAGGGCGTTGCGGCGGTACAGCACGTCGCGCGCCTCCATGACTGCCGCAGCCGCTGCGCACCAGGCCAGCGCGTGCGGCCCGATCACCGGCACCGCCTTGCCAGCCATCACCCCAGGCACCAACAGGTCAGCCAGGACGCCCGCCAGGAGCGCGCTGGCCACCACCGCAAAGCGGCTGGCAAACAGGGCCACGAACGCCACCAGGATGAGCGTGAGGCTGGGTTGATAGCCCGCAATGGAGAGCACTGGCATGAAGGACAGGTCCAGCACCACGCACACCAGGAGCACTGGCACAAAGACCCACCACCTCATGAGCCACCTCCTGCAGGCCGGCGGCCCGCTGGCGCATCAGGGTCGGCCACCTTCACGGTGACCGTGCCCAGCCGGGCTGTCTCCACGTCCATGCGCACATCCACGCGCACGCGGAGCGGGTTGGAGTCCAGCGGTCCTGTGCGCTCCACGGTGCCCAGGCGCATGCCTTGCGCAGCGCCCTTCCAGGTGCGGTCGTTCAGCAGCACCACGTCGCCCGGACGCACTGCAGCGGCCTTGTCAGCCTCGCCAGACAGAAGGCCTGGCCCGTCTGGCTGCAGCTGCAGCATGACTGCGTCCTTGGTGGAGCCAGCTGGCTTGTTGGATGGATACACCAGCGCATCCAGGCGTCCAGTCCGGCCGTCATCCAGCGGCACCATGTCTGCTCGGAACTTGCCAAGCGGCTCGATCACCCGTCCCACCAGGCGGTTGCCGCCCACCACCACCGGGTCACCAGGCTCCAGGCCGCGCGCAGTGCCAGTGTCCAGCACCGCCAGACCCTTTCGCTTGCCGCCAGGGCGCTCGATGATGGCGGCCAGCACCGGCCGCCAGCCACCACGGGTGTCGGCATCCACCACCACGCGCAGCTCGCGCAGCTGCTGCTCCAGCGTGGCGCTGCGGATGCGCTCGCGGTCCAGCTCGCCTTGCAGGGCGTCGCGCTCCTCAGCCAGGCGGGCTGCCTCTGGGGGCAGGCCTGGATACGGCTGGTATGGCGGGCGCAGCCAGTCGCGCAACAAGGCCAGGCCGTGGGTGGCTGGGCGCAGCGGCGCCATCACCACTGCAGCCAGCTCTGGGGTCCATGGCGCCTGCCACGCAGAGGGCGTCAGCGCCAGCGCTGCGCACAGCGCCAGCGCCCCGCCAAGCAAGCGTCGACTGGTCAGGAACGCCACCTCGCACTCCCTCCGCTGCCGCGTGTGCGCGGCTTACTCGGTGTCTGCGTCGGACTCCAGCGTGTCCTTGAACAGGTCCAGGTTTTCCAGGTACATGCTGGTGCCGCGGGCTACGCAGGTGAGCGGGTCATCGGCAATACGCACGTCCAGGCCCGTGGCGGTGTTCAGCACCTTGTCCAGGCCGCGCAGCAGCGCACCGCCGCCAGCCAGGGTGATGCCGTTGTCCACCAGGTCTGCTGCCAGCTCTGGCTTGGCGCGTTCCAGCACGCGGACCACAGCCTCGGAGATCAGCTGCACAGGCTCTGAGAGCGCCTGGCGAATCTCCTGGCTGGTGACCTCCACCTTGCGGGGCAGGCCGCCCTTCATGTCGCGGCCGCGCACGTCCATCTTCACCTCTGGCCCAGTGGGGGCTGCAGAGCCAATCTCAATCTTGATGCGCTCTGCCGTCTGCTCGCCAATCAGCAGGCCGTGGGCCCGCTTCATGTGGTTCACGATGGCCTCGTCAAAGTCGTCACCTGCCACGCGCAGGCTCTCGCACTCTGCGATGGCTGCCAGCGAGATGATGGCGATTTCTGTGGTGCCGCCGCCGATGTCCACGATCATGCTGGCCGTGGGCTCGCTCACAGGCAGGCCTGCGCCGATGGCGGCCGCCATGGGCTCCTCCACCAGGTAGACGTGGCCCTTGCGGGCGCCCGCGTGACGAGCGCTCTCGTACACCGCCTGCTTCTCCACGCTGGTGATGCCGCTTGGGATAGCGATGACCACGCGCGGGCCAAAGATGCGGCTGCTGTCGTTCACCTTGCGGATGAAGTAGCCCAGCATGGCTTCGGTCACGGCAAAGTCGCTGATGACGCCATCCTTCAGCGGGCGAACCGCGCTGATGGAGCCAGGCGTCTTGCCCAGCATGTCCTTGGCAGCAAAGCCGACAGCCTCGCCGTTGTTGAGGACGATGTTGGTGCCCTTGCGGACCGCCACCACCGAGGGCTCGTTGAGCACAATGCCCTTGCCCCGGACACACACCAGCGTGTTGCAGGTGCCCAGGTCAATCCCCATGTCAACGCTGAAAAGGCGGGATAGTGAATCGAGAGCCACGACCAAACGCTCCTTCCTGAAGCCGGTTCGCGCCGGACTCCGCCGACGCGCATGCCCAAGTCTGTCAGTGCGGGCCGAAGGATAGCCCAAGCGGGCATCCCGCGCACCCATAGACAGACTGCAATGTGGATGAACTACCGGGTGGGAACCGAGTCAAACGGGCTGCCAGCGCCCGTGGCTTCCATGTTCACCTTGGCAATGACAGCCGCGCCCAGAATGGCCAGGAGGAGCGCCACCACCAGCAGGCTGGTGTAGACGTTCAGCTGGGGCTTGGCGCGCTTGACTTCCGTGGTGGGCAGGCTGGTCATGGTGTACGTCCTGGTCTTGGACCAATGAGCGGGCGCTTACTCGCCCTTGCGAGCGATGGCGCGCTGGCCAACCTTCACTTCAGCACCGGTGTGTTCCAGGAGGGAGACCACGCCAGCAGAGCGGTTCACATCCACCTTGGTGATCTGCAGGTTGCCCACAAAGGTGTTGCCGTCCACCAGGGCCATGACCCAGCCTTCCTTCACGCCGTCGCGGCTGCCCACAGAGATCTCCACCAGCGTGGCGTCTGGCTCCTTCTTCACGCTCACCACAGAGCCGCTCAGCGAGCGGTCTGCAGGAACAGGCAGGGAGACGTCAGCTGTGGTGCCAGCCTGCGCAGTCATGGAGCCATGCAGCGCGGCGTAGCGGGCCAGGTCTGCAGAGGCGCGGTCCTTCTCGTCGGTCACCTTGCGGAGCTGCTCCTGCAGCTGGCGCTTGGCGGCTGTCTCGCTCTCCAGGTCGCCCTGGATGCGCGTCACCGCGTCCTGCAGCTCCACGCGCGCCTTCTCAGCGGCCAGGTACTGCGTGCGGGCGTTCTCGATGTCCTGACGCATGGCGTCAATGAGCTTGGTCTGCAGGCCGTCGTTGGCAGCAAAGGCGCTGACCTGGCCCTGCACTTCGGCCAGCTGGATCTTCAGGCTCTCTGTCTGCTTCTCGAAGTCTGCGCGAGCCGCGCGCTCAGCGTCTGCAGCCTGGGCCGAGGTGGCCAGCTGCTTCTCCAGCGAGGCGATGCGGCTCTGCAGCGCCACCATGCTGGCGTTGTACGAGTCCTTGGCAGCAGACGAATCTGCCTGCAGCGTCTTCAGCGCTGCGTCAGCGTCTGCGGCCTTTTGCTTGAAGGCGATCTGGTTGGTGGACGACACCGCAGCCAGCGGCACCAGGGCCACCACAAGAAGCGCGACGAGAACGACAAGGATCTTGGTCAGAATGTGCACGGGTGTGTCTCGCGTGGGGCTTGCAGGCCCTGAGAGTGAACGAACGGCTGGCCGGGGCGACTCCATCCGCACCAGCCGTTATCAGTAATAGCCGATTCCTATACGGTTTGTCAACGCGCCCGGGTTGCAACCAGGATGGCCTTTGCCGCGGTGAGCTGCACAGAGGGCTCTGGATCGAACAGCATCCGCTCCAGGGTGGGCACGGCGGCTGGGCCCATGGACCACGCCAGTGCCAAGGCAGCCTGTGCACGTACTTCGGCCATCCGGTCCCCGATATAGCCCTCTGCCAGCTTCTGGATGGCGGCATTGTCCTGCGGGCTGAGCTCCGCCAGGCTGACTGCGGCCAGCAGCTTGACCTCAGGCGGGCGCGCGGTGGCGCCCGTGCCAGTGATCATCCGGACCAGGACCGGCCGGGAACCCTCGTCGTGCAGGCGGCCAGCGATCTGGGCTGCCAGGGGGATGATCTCTGAGGTGGCCGTGGGGTCGAACAGCGCTGCCCGGATGGCGTCCAGGCTCTGCAGCTGCCCCAGCTTGGCCAGGGCTTCTGCCGCCTGCAGCTCGCAGATGCGCACCCGGGCTGGGTTGGCCTTGGGCATGGGCTTGTTGACCGCCGACTTGATCAGCGGCACCGCCGTGCGGTTATTCAGCTCTCCCAGCACCATGAAGGCGTTGCCGCGGATCTCTGGGTCGTCGCTCATCACCATGGCGGCCAGCGGACTGGGGTCCACCGTGCGGCCCATCTTGGCCAGCGCGTAGATGGCAGCCGCGCGCACCGAGAGGCTCTCGTCCACCAGCAGCGCCTCCACCGCAGGCGCCAGATCGTTCAGGTGCGCCTTGCCAACCGCCATGGTCACCACAAACCGCACGCCGCGGTTGGGATCCGCCATGAGCTTGCGCGCCACGTGGTGCAAGTCGTCGGGCGAGGCGATCAGCGCCTCGGCAGCGTTGGCGCGGAAGACAGGCACGTCGCTGACAGCGGCCTGGCGCAGCAGCGTGACCGCCGTGGTGCGCGCATTGCCGCTGGACTCCACGCGCAGGCCGGGCGAGTTGGCGTCGCCGCGCTCCTTGAGGCCTGGCGCGCCGGTGGGCTGCACGCTCTGGTCGCGGCTGCTCCAGGGTTGATCGGTGGTGTCCTTGGGCGCGTTGTCGCACCCCCCTGCTGCGGCCGCGCAAGCCAGACCAACCAGCGCCACTGCGCGTGCCGCCCCGCGCACCGTGCCCGGTTGGACCGGACGGGCGAATGAAAGCAGCGCAAGAGCAGCACCAGCAGCCATGACGGCCCACGATACAGCGTCACCGATCAGCGCGAAGAGCGGCGTGCGCGTGTCGAGCGGCGGATCCGCCACCAGCCACGTGGCCGTGCGCGAGGCGGGCGGCGCGTTCACCACTCGGCCGCTGGAGTCAATGCCAGCGCACATGCCTGTGTTGGCCACGCGCACCATGGGCGTGCGCGTCTCCACGCAGCGGAAGCACGCGATCTGCACGTGCTGGGCGCGTCCACCGTCGAACCATCCAAACCAGCCATCGTTGCTGAGGTTCACCATGAGGTCGGCTGCTCGTACGCGGCCGCTGGGAGTTTGTTCGTAGACCAGATCCCTGCACACCCAGCTCATGGCGTCCTCGAAGCAGATGGGCGTCACCACGCGGACAGTGCCCACCTGGCCATCGGGCGTGCGCCACGGCAGGCGGAAGCGCACTGGCGCGGCGCCAGCCTCCAGGTCAAAGCGCATGCCCTGCGCGCCGATGGACAGCAGCGCGTTCTGCAGGCCGGGAACCGCGCGGATGTAGGGCATGGTCTCGCCAAAGGGCGCCAGGAAGAGCTTGTCGTAGCGGGCGTAGGGAGGCGCGCTGGTGGTGACCAGGTAGGCGCTGTTGTACTGGTGGTCCCACGCCCAGTGGCCCTCGGTGCCCACGCGCATGTTCAGGAACACCGGGCTACCCACGATGAGCGGCACACCCAGGTTCTCGGAGATCCGCGAGGCCATGCGCTGAAAGCGCGAGCCTGGGAAGTATCCGTCGCGGTCCATCATGGCCAGCGTCTCTGGCTCCAGCCCGTAGCCGCCCATCATGGTCTCTGGCCAGGCTGCAATCGCAAAGGACTGGCCCTCGCGCGTGGCCTGGATGGCGCCCTGCACCGTGAGCGCAGCAAAGCTGGACACGTCCACCATCTGCTGGTCTGGCGTCCACGCCAGCTTGTTGCTGGTGGACAGGTTGGTCTGGACAGCCAGCACGCCAGGTCCTGCCTGCTGTGGCGCCTGGCCCAGCCGGAACGCGCCGTAGGCAAAGGCAGCAGCCGCAGCCAGCCCAGCCAGCGCTGGGCCCACCCACCGCGCCCGGTGCTGCAGGCGGCCCACACGCAGATCCAGCACCGCGCCAGCCACGCACCCCACCAGCAGCGTGGCCAGGATCTCGCCGCCCAGATCGCAGCATTGGATCCACACTGGCCAGTCCGCCAGCGGATGTCCAGCGCGGAACCACGGATAGCCGTCGAACAGCACCAGCGAGCGCAGCGCCTCTGAAGCACCCAGCGCCAGCGGCAGAAGCAGCGCCCACGGCACGCGGCTGCGGCATGCGCGGTCGGCGCGCACCAGGAGCCACACCGTGAGCACGTCATAGGCCGCGCTGTAGAAGGAGAGCGCCACCATGCCCACGGGCGTCACCTGCACCAGCCAGGCGTTGAGCGCCCACCACTTGAGCGCGCTCACCAGCCACACGGTGGCATACAGGCGCCAGCGCCGCTCCACGCGCTCGGTGGCCAGGATGCCAGCCACCGCGCCCAGCGCGCAGGGCGGAATCCACGTCAGCAGCGCGAGCCCCGCTGGTGGATACGCCAGCCACATGGCCACGCCACCCAGCACCAGCAACGCCACCGTTCTCCGCCACTGGCTGGCGAACACGGCGGAGCCCGGGGCTGGCTGGAGCGCAGCAGTGGTCACGCGCTACTTGCCTGCGTAGTCAATGACGCGGCTGATCTCAGTGCGCAGCTGGTGCCGGTGCACGATGCGGTCGATGAAGCCCGCCTTCAGCAGGAACTCGCTGGTCTGGAAGCCGTCTGGCAGCTCCTGGCGAATGGTCTGCTGGATGACGCGCGGACCAGCAAAGCCGATGAGCGCCTTGGGCTCTGCAAAGATCACATCGCCCAGCATGGCAAAGCTGGCCGTCACGCCACCGGTGGTGGGGTCTGCCAGCACGCTGATGTACAGGCCCCCTGCCTCGCCAAACCGCGCCAGCGCAGCGCTGGTCTTGGCCATCTGCATCAGGCTGAAGCCGCTCTCCTGCATGCGGGCGCCGCCCGAGCAGCACACCACCACCAGGGGCAGGTTGTGCTGGGTGGCGCGTTCAATGGCGCGGGTGATCTTCTCGCCCACCACGCTGCCCATGGAGCCAGCCATGAAGCTGAAGTCCATGATGGCCGCCACCACCTTGCGGCCCTTGATGAAGCCAGCGCCGGTCTGCACGCCGTCGTTCTCGCTGGTGCGGCGCTGCATGTCCCGGATGCGGTCGATGTATGGCTTCTGGTCCACAAAGTGCAGTGGATCCATGGGCGTCATGTCCACATCCATGGGCTCGAACGTGCCTGGGTCCAGCAGCTGCTCCACGCGGCGGCGCGCGCTGATGCGCATGTGATGGTCGCACTTGGGGCAGACCATCATGTTGGCTTCCAGGCTCTTGCGGAAGACAGTCTCCTGGCACTCTGGGCACTGGGTCCAGAGACCATCGGGCACTGCCTTCTTGACAGCTACTTCAGCCTGCGTCCATGTCCGTTCGGTCACGCTGCCTCCTGCGCAGTGCCGCAAGTGTAGCGGCGCACGGCGGCGCTCAGTCGCCCAGCATGTCTGCGGCGCCGCTGGGCAGCACGTACGCGCTGCATGGCGCGCGACCCTCGATGCGCTCCCACAGGCGGCTGCCATCGCCCCGCGCCAACGCATCCCGCACCATGGCCAGCCCGATGGGATGCAGCACCAGACCCAGGCGGCGGTCTGCATGATCTGCCAGCGCAGCAGCCAGCGCATCCAGGATGCGCGCGCGCGCCTGCGCCAGCGGCTCGCCTTCCGGCGGCTCCACAGTCAGCGGCGAAGCCACCCATTCGGCGTACCGGCTCTCAAAGCGGCGCTCGAACTCCGCCATGGCCAGGCCTTCCAGCAGTCCCAGGTCAGGCTCAGCCAGGTCTGGCGCCACGCGCACCTGGCAGGCAAAGCGCGCCGCGATGGCCTGCGCTGTCTCAGCTGCAGCCTCGTCTGGCGGGTGGAAGAGCACCTCTGGGCCTTCTGGCTGGCGGGCCATCAGGTCTCGGAAGGCTGCCAAAGCGCTTTCAGTGGCCGGCAGGTCCGTGCGGCCGTGCAGGCGCTCAGCCTCATCCCACACCGTGGCGCAGCAGCGGAACAGCCAGAGGCGCTGCATGGCGCTAGCCCCGCATGGCGTGGATGGTGGCGGCGTAGTCCTTGGAGCCAAAGATGGCGCTGGCGCTCACCAGGAGGTCGCAGCCAGCGTGGCGGCACATGGCGGCCGTGTCTGGGCTGACGCCGCCATCAATCTCCAGGAACTGGCTGGGCTTCATGCGGGCCCGCAGCGCGCGCGCCTTGTCCAGCACGCCGCTGATGAACCGCTGGCCGCTGTACCCAGGATGCACGCTCATGATCAGGATGACGTCAAAGTCCTGGAGCGCGCCTTCCAGCGCTGTGTCCATGGTGTCTGGATTGAGCGCCACGCCAGCCAGCAGCCCCTGCCCGCGGATGTGAGCGGCAGCGCCGCGCAGGTCTGGCACCACCTCTGCGTGCAGCGTGATCAGGTCTGCCCCGGCCTGCACGAACGGCGTCACAAAGTCCAGCGGCCGCTCCACCATCAGGTGCACGTCAATGAACGTGCTGGGCAGCGCGCGGCGCACCGAGGCGCACACAGCTGGTCCCATGGAGAGGTTGGGCACAAAGTGCCCGTCCATGACATCCACGTGAATGGAGTCCGCGCCAGCAGCCACCACTGCGCGGCATTCTTCACCCAGCCGGGTGAAGTCCGCAGAGAGGATGGACGCAGCCACCAGCGGCCTGCGCGCAGCCTGGAACGCCTCCCGGTGTGCGGGCCTGCCAGTCACTTGGCTGGTGTCTCCGCGGTGGCAGGCGGCGCAGACGTCGGCTCGGCTGCCTTGGTGCCGCCTTCGCGATAGATGTCCAGCGCCCGCTTGAACGCGGGCTTGGCGCTGGGTGGCGCTGCCATCCACGCGTCGTACTGCGTGTCCACCGCGCGCTTCACATCGCCGGTCGCAGCCTCGATGGCCGCGATCGCAGCCATGGTGTACGGGTCATCGCTCTTGCGGTCGCGCAGGATCTGGCCAACCTGCTTGGCGGCGTCCAGATCGCGGTGCTTCATCTCGGTGTTGGTGGCCAGGTACTCGCCCACGGACACTAGCACAGGCTCGTCGGTCTTCATGCGTTCGATGAACGCGCGGATGTAGGCCTTGGCTGCAGCGTCATCCTCGGCCTGGTCTGCTAGCATGGCCCACAGCTCCATGGCCACGTCGGTGAAGATGCGCGGATCCATGTCCACCACCTGCTGGTACAGGCGCTGGGCTTCACGGTAGTTGCGCACCTTGGCAGCACGGCGGGCTGGATTGAGATACGCGTTGGCCTTGTCAGTCAGCTCTGGATCCAGGCGGTCCTGCAGCGCCAGGCGCAGCACCTTGGGGAACTTGTCGTCCAGCGGGCTGCCGATGTAGCAGATCTGTCCCTTGCGGTTGACGATGCCAGAGAGCGGGAACGCACCCATCTTGGCGATGGTCTTCCACATGTCGCTGCCGCCCTGCTCGCTCTTCACCACGCCGATGGGGTACGTCATGGTGGACGCCTTGTCCTTCAGGTAGTTCTTCACCGCGTCCATCTTGTCCATGGTGACGCCCACCACCATGAGGCCCTTGGATCCCATCTCCTGGTACAGCGTGTTCAGGTAGGGAATGCTGCGCTTGCATCCCTGTGACGCCACCGACCAGTGGTCCACGATGTAGACCTTGGACTTGTCCAGCTTGTGGTGGCTGTCGCCGTTGATCCAGTCCTTCACCTTCAGGTGGGTGATGGTGTTGCCAACCTTGAACTCAACATCCTCAAGGTTCTCGTCCTGCGCCAGCGCAGGGGTCACAGCCACCATGGGAAGGAGAGCGAGGAGCAAGAGGGCCAGGTTCTTCAGACGCATGTGAAATCCTCCAGCGGGGCGTGCACTATAGACGGGTGCGGCAGCACCTGGTTCACGGTGGAAGTGTGCAGAATCAGGCTGGATCCAGCGCAGCCACAGAGTCGAACTTCTTGCCTTCCAGCATCTCCAGGCTGGCGCCACCGCCCGTGGACACGTGTGTCAGCCGGTCTGCCAGGCCATCCGCCTCCAGCGCCGCGGCAGTGTCGCCGCCGCCAGCAATGGTGACCGCGCCAGCAGCGGTGGCCTGCACCACAGCCTGCGCCACCGCGCGGGTGCCAGCGTCAAACGGCTTGGTCTCAAAGGCACCCATCGGGCCGTTCCACACCACCTGCTTGGCAGACACGATGGCCTTGGCGTAGGCAGCCTGCGCCTTGGGGCCGATGTCCAGGCCCATCCATCCGTCTGGGATGGCGCCCTCGCAGGTCATGGTGGGCGTGCCCTCCTTGAGCTCGCGGCCACACGCATGGTCCTGCGGAAGGAGCACTGTCTTCTTGCGCGCGGCTGCGTCGGCCAGGATGGACGCTGCCTTCTCCACCATGGCAGCCTCCACCAGGCTGCTGCCTGTGCCCAGCCCCTGCGCGCGCAGGAAGGTGTAGGCCATGGCGCCGCCCACGATGATGGTGTCCACCTTGTCCATCAGGTTGCTGAGGGCGCCCAGCTTGTCGCTGACCTTGGCGCCGCCCACGATGGCCACGAACGGACGCTTGGGATGCTCGATGGCCTGGCCCAGGAAGGCCAGCTCCTTCTCCAGCAGGAACCCAGCCACGCACGGCCGCGGCTTCATGGCGTTGGGCAGCGCCACCATGCTGGCGTCGTTGCGGTGGGATGCGCCAAAGGCGTCGTTCACGTAGGCGTGGGCGGCTTCTGCCAGCATCTTGGCAAAGGCAGCGTCCCCCTTCTTCTCGCCCTTCTCAAAGCGCAGGTTCTCCAGAAGGAGCACTTGCCCCGGCTTCAGCGCCTTGATGGCAGCCTGCGACTCCTGATCGGTGGGCACCTTGCCAGCGAACAGCACGGTGGCGTCCTTGCCCAGGAGCTCCTTCAGGCGCTCGTAGACCGGGCGCAGGCTCTGGTCTGGCTCGTGGCCTGTGCCAGCAGGCCGGCCAAAGTGGCTCACGGCCACCACCGCGCCGCCCTTGGCCAGGATGTGCCGGATGGTGGGCAGGGCTGCCTTGATGCGGCGGTCGTCGGTGATGCGGTTGGCGTCGTCGGTGGGGACGTTGAAGTCCGCACGCACCAGCACGGTCTTCCCGCTGACATCCAGAGAGGAAAGGGTCTTCTTGGCCATGGTGGTTGGATTATGACCTATTTTGGTGCCTCTTGGAACCGCCACGCACGCTCCTCATCCTTGGCCCCACAGCAGGCGGCAAGACCGCCCTGGCTGTGCAGGTGGCGCTGGGCGCTCCCTTCGGCGCCGAGTGCATCAGCGCGGACAGCATGCAGGTGTACCGGGGCATGGACATCGGCACAGCCAAGCCCACGCGGGAGGAGCAGCGCGGCGTGCCGCACCACCTGCTGGACATCGCCGACCCGCACACCAGCGGCTTCACGCTGGCAGACTGGCTGGACGCAGCGCAGCAGGCGCTGGCAGACGTGCATGCCCGCGGCAAGCTGGCCATCGTGGTGGGTGGCACCAACCTGTATGTGCGCGCGCTGCTGGAAGGAATGTTCGCCGGCCCGCAGCCAGACCCAGCGCTGCGGGCTGCGCTGGAGGCGCTGCCAGCCGACATGCTCCGCCAGCGCCTGGAGCAGTGCGACCCCGTGGCCGCGGCACGCATCCATCCCAACGACCGCCGCCGCACCGTGCGCGCGCTGGAGGTGCACCAGCAGACAGGCACCACCATCAGCGCGCTGCAGCAGCAGTGGCAGGCGCGCCCAGCAGACCTGCCTCCGGGGTGGGCGCTGGCTGGGCTGGAGTGGCCTGTGGAAGCCATCAACCGCCGCATCAACATGCGCGTGGCCAGCATGGTGCAAGGTGGGCTGGTGCAGGAGGTCATGCGCCTGCTCACCACGGGCCCACTCAGCCGCCAGGCGGTGGAGGCTGTGGGGTACAAGGAGGTGCTGGCGCACCTGGCTGGCGCCTGCACACTGGAGGAAGCTGCCGAGGCCATCAAGGTGCGAACCCGCCGCTACGCCAAGCAGCAGCGCACCTGGCTGCGGCGGTTCCGGGCAGTGCCTGGATCGGTCTGGGTGGACGGCCCAAAGACCTCCACAGAGGCCGCGGCTGGCCTGGTTCTGAAAAAAATCTTCGGGTCAGGCGGCTGATAGGCCGAAGGGGGCCGGGCGGATCCTCGCCCCCCTACGGGGGGCGGGTGGCGCCGGCAACTGCCCAGCGGCTGCCCTGTTCGGAGGTTGTTTGGATGGTTTCTTTCGGGTGTGGCCTTGACGGGCCCCACCCAGCCCCCTTCTGATCTTCCCCCCGATGGCTGCCAAGTCCACCAAGCCCACCAAGACCAAGGCCGCTGCCACCACCGGCGACGGCTATGCGCTGGTCATCGTGGAGAGCCCAGCCAAGGCCAAGACCATCGCCAAGTACCTGGGACCGGGGTTCAAGGTGGAGGCCAGCAAGGGCCACATCCGCGACTTGCCCAAGCGTGCCCCCAAAGGCGTGAAGCAGGAAGTGCCTGGCGTGGACCTGGAGCACCACTTTGAGCCGTCGTACGAGATTGCAGACGACCGCCGCAAGCAGGTGACCGACCTGAAGCGCCTGGCCAAGGAGGCGCGCGAGGTCTGGTTTGCCACAGACTTGGACCGCGAGGGCGAGGCCATCGCGTGGCACCTGGCTGAAATCCTGGGCGTGGATCCATCTAACGCCAAGCGCGTGACGTTTGACGCCATCACGCGGGCGGACATTCAGCGCGCCTTCGCAGAGCCCCGGCCCATTGACATGCACCGCGTGGACGCGCAGCAGGCGCGCCGCATCCTGGACCGCATCGTGGGCTACCTGGTGAGCCCGGTGCTGTGGAAGAAGATCGCTGGCGGGTTGAGCGCTGGCCGCGTGCAGAGCGTGGCGCTCCTCCTGATCGTGGACCGCGAGCGCGAGATCCAGGCCTTCCAGCCAGACGAGTACTGGCAGGTGGAGGCCGCCATGACGCCAGAGCCGGCGCGCGCTGCCGCGCTGGCCCGCGAATGGGACGCGTTCATGCGCACCACCGATGAGCGCGGCAAGGCGCCCACCGTGAAGGCGCAGGCACACTGGCTGGCAGAACGCGGTGGCGTGGAATGCGAGCTGGTGGAGGTGGGCGGCAAGAAGTTCGAGCTGGGGCGCGAGCTGCCCAAGTACGAGGATGGCCCCCTGCCCAGCAGCGCGCCCAGCTGGGTGCGCCGCAAGCTGCGGCTGGACGAACATGGCCAGAGAGTGGCCGGCGGCAACGCCCGCGACACCGGCCGCACGCGCACACCCATCCCGCAGGCCCGCAGCTTCTACACCGACGCTGCAGACCTTGATGCCGGAATCCGCGCTGTGGCAGAGGCGGTGGGCATGGAGAAGGTGTCCACCGACGTGCAGGAGGACGACGCTGGCGTGGGCTTTGCCCGCTGGCGCCGCACGGTGCGCGGAGAGATCGGCGCTGGCGTGCGCTATCGCGTGCGCAGCGTGGAGCGCACTGGCACCAGCAGCCGCCCGCGCGCGCCCTTCATCACCAGCACCTTGCAGTCCAGCGCCAGCTACGCGCTGGGCTTTGGCACCGACCGCACCATGCGCGTGGCGCAGGCGCTGTACCAGGGCGTGAACGTGAAGGGCGAAGGCCTGGTGGGCCTCATCACCTACATGCGCACCGACTCCACGCACCTGTCTGGCGAAGCGCTGGGCGCTGTGCGCGAATTCATCGGCCAGGAGTACGGCGCCAAGTACCTGCCAGAGCAGCCGCGCTTCTATGGCAGCAGCAACAAGAGCGCGCAGGAAGCGCACGAAGCCATCCGCCCCACCAACGTGCGCCGCACGCCCGCCATGCTGCGCGGCGCGCTGGACGAGGAGCAGTGGAAGCTCTACAACCTCATCTGGCAGCGCTTTGTGGCGTGCCAGATGACCGACGCCCAGTACGACAGCACCACCGCGCTGCTGGAGCGCAGCGACCGCAAGACTGGCGCGGTGTTCAAGGCCACGGGCCGCGTGCAGACCTTTGACGGCTACACCGTGACAGGCCTGCGCGGAGAAGGCGACGACCAGGAGCTGCCGCCCCTGAAGGAAGGCCAGGAGATGGCCCCCTTCTGGTTTGGCCCGCAGCAGAAGTTCACCAGCCCGCCAGCCCGCTTCAACGAGGCCAGCCTGGTGAAGCGCCTGGAGGAGGAGGGCATCGGCCGCCCTTCCACGTACGCGTCCATCATCAACACCATCGAGGCGCGCAAGTACGTGGAGCAGCAGAGCCGCGCCTTCCACGCCACCGACATCGGCTGCGCGGTCTGCGACTTCCTGGAGGAGCCCTTCAAGCAGGGCTTCATGAACGTGGGCTACACGCGCCGCGTGGAAGAGGAGCTGGACGAGATCGCCACGGGCGGCATCCAGTGGCGCGACATGCTGGAGGAGTTCTACGGGCCGTTCGCGGCCACGGTGGCGGCCCTCCGCAAGAAGGACCACGTGAAGGCCGAGACCCAGCCAGCGCCCTACGCCTGCCCTGTGTGCGGCCGGCGCACCGAGTACCGCCTGGGCAAGACGGGCCGGTTCCTCAGCTGCAGCGGCTTCAACATCAAGGTGAAGGCGCCAGCAGCCAAGGGCAAGAAGGCCAAGGAGCAGCCAGCGTGCAGCTACGCAGCGCCGGTGAACAAGCAGGGCAAGCCGCTCCTGCCAGAGAAGGTGGACCTGAAGTGCCCAGTGGACGGCGCACCCATGGTGCTGCGCACTGGCCGCTTTGGAGACTTCCTGACCAGCGTGAACCGCGAGACAGAGTTCGTGCTGAACGTGGACCGCAAGGGCGGCATCAAGTTCCCATCACCACCACCGCTGGTGACAGAGCTCCCCTGCCCCAAGTGCGGCGCGCCCATGAACCTGCGCAACGGCAAGCGCGGCCCGTGGCTGGGCTGCAGCAACTTCCCCAAGTGCCGCGGCCGCGAGAGCTGGGCCAAGATCGAGGACAAGACGCGCGCCCGGCTGGAGAAGGCGCTGCATGAGCACGACGCCAAGCAGCCTGTCTTCAGCATCACCACGCTGGACGGCACGCCTGTGAAGGAAGGCACGCCCGTGGTGGCGCTCCTGATCCCAGGCGAGGAAGCCCGGCTGGAGATCCACCCCGACGCGCAGCGCGCGATGGCTGCCGCGGGGTGAGGCGCGGGCTCAGCTGATCAGATGCGTGGCGCAGCGCGGGGGGACTATTCGTCCGCCGGTTTTGGCGGCACGCCTGGCATGGCCACCAGCATCAGCACAAAGACGGCCGCGCCAATGGCAGCCTCGGTCCACCACACTGCTGGGTATGAGAGCGCGCCAGGCGTGAGCGACACACCCATGCTGGAGAGCGCGCCCTGCCACCAGCCAGCCAGGCCGCCCGGAGCAGCAGCGCCAGCGGCTGGTGCAGTGGCCACCGTGTCAAGGAATCCGTTGTAGACGCCAGCCAGCACTGGGCCCAGGCCCAGGATGGCGATGCCGAATGCAGTCTGCGCAGAGTGGCGCGCGTCGCGCGGCGCAGTGCGGTCGATGTACAGGAACGCCGCCGCAAAGAAGAACGCGTAGCAGAAGCCGTGCAGCGCGATGCCCAGATAGGCCAGCCCGCGATTGTCTGCGGTGGTTGACGCAAAGTCAGCAAAGCGCAGGAAGTACGCCAGCGCGCCGATGGTGAGCACCGACTTGAAGCCCAGCTTGCTGATGAACCAGCCCAGCGCAGCCAGGGTGATGATCTCCACCATCTGCCCTACTGTCATGGCGGCTGGCGCATTGGCGCTGGTGAACCCCACTGTGGTCAGCCAAGGGCCGGTGCGCAGGAAGTACACGTTGTGGATCATCGAAATGATGATGGCCGCCACGCACAGCACCAGCACGCCGCGGTAGCGCAGGAGCGCAAACGCCTCGATGAACGCCAGTGGATTCCGCGAGGAACCCTTGGGCGGTGTGTAGGGCAGCATCATGAAGGCGTACGCCGCGTAGGCAAAGCTGAGGTAGCCAGAGACGCGCAGCGCGTCGGGGATGAGCGCTGTGGCGTTGGGCTTGGGCGTGCCCTCCAGGAACCACGGCAGCGCGGTGAACTGGTGGTTGGTCTGCAGCCACACCAGCGGGAACACGGCGCTGGCCACGATCCAGCCGATGGTGCCCCACACGCGCACGCGTGGAAAGTCCACGTTCTCATTGCGCAGGTTGGACATGGCAATGCTGTTGGACAGGCTGAGCGTGGGCATGTACGCCACCGAGTACAGCACCGAAAGCAGCAGGAACGATCCGTAGGAGTCCGCGTTGGCCAGCAGCAGGTTCACCACGCCGCCTGCCACCAGCAGGATGCCCAGCGCGCGTTCGGCTGGCAGGAACCGGTCGGCCACCTGGCCAGCGATGAACGGCGCTGCGACGGCGCCGACGGAACCCGCCAGACCCAGGATCATGCCGATCTGCCCGCCATCAAAGCCCAGGCCGCCAGCCTCCTTCTTGGCGCCCAGGTAGATGGCCAGCACAGGCAGCCAGATGCCCCAGACGGCGTATTGGAGGAACATCATCACAGACAGACGGGTGCGCACCAGGAAGGCGCCCGTATCACCGGGCGCAGCGGCTGTGCTGGACATGCGTGTCTCCTCGCCCCCAAGGGGGCTGGGTCTGGGATGCTGCGGGCAAGGCCGGCAAGCCCGCGTGGGCGGAGCATAACTTCGGCCCGCGCTCTGTGCGGCGTGGCATTCCGGCAACCGTCTACAATCTGTGGTCTATGCAGGAACGCAGAAAGACGCGCAAGGTGGCCATTGGCGACGACCGGGTGGGCCGCCGCTTCATCGGTGGCGACGCCCCCATTCTGGTGCAGACCATGACCGCGGGCTACACGTACGACATTGACGCGTGCGTGGCCGAGATCGAGCGCTATCGCCAGGCGGGCGCGGACGTGGTGCGCGTGGCAGTGCCAGAGCGCAAGGACACCGACGCGCTCAAGGAGATCATGAAGCAGGTGCGGGTGCCCGTGGTGGCGGACGTGCACTTCCACTACCAGCGCGCGCTGGAGGCTGTGGAGGCGGGCGTGCACAAGATCCGCCTGAACCCCGGCAACATCAGCGACCGCGACCAGGTGAACCAGGTGATTGACGCCTGCAAGGAACGGGGCATCCCCATCCGCGTGGGCGTGAACGAAGGCTCCATCATCGAGCGCCGCGACAAGCAGAAGCGCATGGAGGAGCTGGGCAAGTACTTCGCTGGCCACAAGAGCGGCCACCTGCTAGCGCTGATGATCGCCAAGCTGGAGGAGTACATGGACATCTTCGAGGCGCGCAACTTCCACGATGTGGTGATCAGCGCCAAGAGCATGGACCCTGCCCTGGTCATCGACATCTACACCGAGATCAGCAAGCGCTTTGACTACCCGCTGCACCTGGGCGTGACGCACGCTGGTCCCAAGAGCACGGGCGCCATCCGCAGCGTGGCCGCGCTGAGCACGCTGATCGCCAACGGCATCGGCGACACGCTGCGCATCAGCTACGCCAGCGACCACATTGACGAAGTGAAGGACGGCCTGGAGATCCTGTACTGCCTGGGCAAGCGCGAGCGCAAGGGCGTGGAGCTGATCGCCTGCCCCACCTGCGGCCGCATCCAGGTGGACCTGTTCACGCTGGTGAAGGACGTGGAGGACAAGCTCTCCACCGAGATCACGCTGCCCATCAAGGTGGCGGTGATGGGCTGCATTGTGAACGGCCCCGGCGAGGCAGAAGGCGCAGACGTGGCGGTGTTCGCTGGCGATCGCCGCGGCATCATCTATGTGCAGGGCCAGCGCGTGGCCAACGTGCCTGAGACCGAGATCCTGGAGCGCCTTCTGAAGGAGTGCAAGGAGTTCGAGGCGCGCGTGAAGCGCGGCGAGGCCAAGCTGGGCGAGAAGGTGGTGGAGATCGTTCCACCAGACCCCATCGGCGAGCTGGGCAGCGGCGTGGCCAAGATCAACGCCGGCCTGGTGGAACGCGTGACCATCAGCGGTTCATGACCCCTTGGTGGGGTGGCAGAGCGGTTGATCGCACCGGTCTTGAAAACCGGTAAACCCGTAAGGGTTTCAAGGGTTCGAATCCCTTCCCCACCGTTTGCAGCGCTTGCGGCCGCCCTGCGCCCTGCTCAGCCCCAGTTGCCCAGCAGGATGCCCAGGTCAGAGCCGTCCACGATGAGGTCGTGGTTGAGGTCTGCGGCGCACGCGTCGGTGTTCCACGCGCCCAGCAGGATGCCAAGGTCCGTGCCATCCACGATGCCATCGCAGTTCAGGTCGCCGGCCGTGCAGTCTGGGATGCCTTCCACCACCACCCACGCGGTGAGCGAGTTGCTGTTGGCCAGCGTGCTGGTGTCGCCAAAGGAAACCTGGCTGTCCGAGGATGGGGTGTACGAACTGAGCGTGTCGGTTAGCACCAGGTTGCCGTCAATGTAGACACGCGCGGTGGTGCCCTGCACATCCAGCTTGTAGGTGTGGAAGGCGTCGGTGGTGTTGAACAGGTAGGTCTGGTCGCTCCAGTTCTGGTCAGCGGTGTGCAGGAGCACTCGATCCGATGAAATGCCGATCTGGAAGAGCTTGCTGTTCTTGTCCACCAGCGTCAGGTAGTAGCCGGAGCGCCGATACGGATTGGACGCGTAGTAGCTGGAGCTGATGATCTTGACGCTGGCCGTGATGGACGCGCCATCTGCAAAGCTGAATGGCACCAGCGACTGCACCCACAGGGCGCGGCCACCGTTGGTGGTGGGCCCCAGCGTGGTGGCGCCGTTCACATTGGTGGGCGCTGTGAAGTTGGCGTTGGTGACGTACTCCCAGCACGGGCTGTCATGCGGCACGCCACCCAGGGCGCCGTTGTAGACCGCCATGTTCTCTGCGGCCAAGGCCCCGGGAACAGACAGGAGTGCGGACAGGACTGGAACGACAGCGTTGCGTGTTGGGAACATCGGGGCAAAGTGTAGGGATCAGGGCGCTGGAGTCAAAGGACTTTCGCCGCGCATCACCCGGTCCCACGCGTTGCTCTCCAGGAGCGCGCCCACAAACGCGTCGTACTGCGCTGCGAATTCCTCGAAGTTGGGATTGAAGTACGCCAGAATCAGCCCCGGACCCACCCGGCTGCGAGCGCACGCTTCGCGGACCTTGGGGTCTGCGATGGCGTCGCACGACCGCACGCGGTCCGCCACTCGGCCAGCCACCGCGTCGTCCAGCAGCAGGGCCAGCGCTGGGCGGTAGCGGCCGCCTTCGCCTTCGCGCATGAAGTGGAGGAGCGCCCACACCTGGGCGTAGTACGCCAGCTGGGCGTCGCGGCTGACCTCCAGGAAGCTCTGCGGCGAACCCTCCAGCAGCTGGCGCAGCGTGGCCAGACGGTCGCGGCGCGCGGCATTGCGCAGCTCTGCGTAGCGCTCAGGATTGCGCCATGGCAGGAAGGTGGGAGCGGGTGCGTTGGGAGGCATGCGGAAGCCCTCCATGTAGCAGGCGATGCCCTCCTCCAGCCACACAGGCAGCGCGCTCTTCATGGTGGTCTGCGAGTACTGGTGCCAGCCCTCGTGCGCGGCGATGGCCAGCGTGTCGCGCGGGCCGATGTCGTACAGCACGGCTTCGCCAGCGGTGGTGAAGCCGCCGCGGCCCATCTTGAGGTACGGCGCAGCATCGGCGCCCAGCTTGTACTGCGCGTACTTGGCCCAGTCGTCGCGCGTGCCAAAGATGTACGCCTCCAGCCGCTTGCGCGGTGGCGGGAGCGGCACCAGGCCCTCGCGGAAGTTCACCAGCGCTGCTTCATAGAAGCTGGGGAGCGACGCTGTGAAGGTGCCGCTGCGCAGGCTGGTGCGGATGCTCCAGTTGAGCGTGTCCACCTCCACGCCGTCCACGCTCTCCCAGCGCCACGCGCGCGACGCAACCACAGGCGAGACAGCGCCCGGCGCTGTAGCGGCTGCAGCCCCCGGCGCGTCCGCCGCTGCGTGCTCCTGCGCAGCTGGGCCAGCGCCCGTGCACGCGCCCAGTGGCGCCACCAGAGCTGCCAGGCAGGCCGCCAGCACTGCACCGGATGCGCGAAGGTGAAGGGCCGCGAGCGTCATCGGGTGGCGAGGCACGGCACTAGCGTAGGGCCGCCAGCGCCCGCTGGGCTGCTGCCAGGTCTGCCTGGGCCTGCGCCAGCATGGCCTGGGTCTCCTCCACCACCTTGGGGGGAGCCTTGGCCATGTATCCAGCGTTGTTCAGCTTGGACTGGTAGCCGGTGATGGCCTTCTGGCGGTCTGCGATGGTCTTCTCCAGACGGGTGCGCTCTGCACCTGCGTCCACCGCGTCCACCAGGTTGACCAAGAGCAGTTCCTGGCCCTCAAAGGCCAGTGGCACAGCGCCAGCAGGTCGGGCTGCCGGGATGCTCTGGATGGCCTCCAGGCCCGCCATGGTCTCCACCACCCCCCCTGCTGCAGCAGCCAGCGCCTGCACGGCCTCTGGCGCCAGCAGCGTGATGCGGCGCTTGGGCGCCACCTGGCGTTCACCGCGCAGGTTGCGGATGGCGTCCACCAGCAGCTGCACGCGGGCAAAGGTGGCCTCTGCGGCTGGGTTGCGCAGGCTGGCCTGCGGAGCGGGCCACGCAGCGCGCGCGCACAACGGGCTGGCTGGCAGCGCCAGGCCGCGCACGCCCGCAGCGCCTGTCTCCTGCACCGCGGGCCACAGCTGCTCTGTCACAAACGGCATGGCTGGGTGCAGCATGCGCAGGCTGGCGTCCAGCACGGTGCGCAGCACCTGCTGCTGCATGGGGTCTGACTTCACCGTGGGCTTGATGGCCTCCAGGTACCAGTCGCACACCTCGCGCCACACAAAGTCGTAGCTGGTGTCCGCCACCTCGTTGAAGCGGTAGGTGGCCACTGCTCCGTCGTACGCAGCCACCGCAGCGGCCAGGCGCGAGAGGATCCACTGGTCTGCCAGCGGGCGCGTGGCGGGGTCAAGATCCACTGCGCCAGGCACATTGGTCAGGCTGCCCAGCGCAAAGCGCGTGGCGTTCCACACCTTGTTGGCAAAGTTGCGGCCCACGTCAAAGCGCGCAGAGCTGTTGCGGGCCAGCGGCATCTCTGCGGTGGGCGTGGCCTTGCCAGTGGCAGCGCCATACGCGGACACCATCTTCTTGCTGGGATCCTTGGGGCTGCTCTGAATGGGCTCGCTGACGGTGTAGCCAGCCTGGTCCACAAAGGTGCGCGGCGTGAAGATCTGCCCGGTGTACGGGTCCACCATGTCCACCGGCATGCGCACGTCCTGCGTGTCGGTGGAGATCTGCACCAGCGTGAAGCGCAGCGCGTCGGCACCGTGCGTGTGGATGATGTCGCGCGGGTCCACGCCGTTGGCCAGGCTCTTGGACATCTTTTGACCAAAGCCATCCTGCACCATGGCGTGGATGAACACGTGGCGGAACGGCAGCTGCCCCTGGCGGAAGTAGCGGCTGAACATCACCATGCGGCTCACCCACAGCGTGGTGATCTCGCGCGCGGTGGAGAGCACGTTGGAAGGCAGGTAGCGGTCCATGAGGCCGGCCATGTCTGGCCAGCGCTCTGGCTCTGGCCAGCCCAGCGTGCTGAGCGGCCACAGCGCGCTGCTGAACCAGGTGTCCAGCACGTCGGGATCGCGCACCAGGCCGAGCGCCTCAAAGGGCTTGGCGTCCAGATCGCGCAGCACGCAGGCAATGATGTCCACCTCTGTGTCCGAAGCCCGCGACACGGTGACATGCGCCACGCCTGGCTTGACCAGCGCGCGGGCCTGGGCGGCCAGCGAAGGTTCACCAGCGCCGGTGTGCGGCACGCGGCAGTGCCACACTGGGATCTGGTGGCCCCACCACAGCTGGCGGCTGATGCACCAGTCGCGCAGGTTCTGGTGCCAGGCCTGGAAGATCTTGGCGTAGCGCGGTGGGAAGAAGCGGAGCTCGCCGTCGCCAGCACGGGCTGGCGCAGCGGCCACCTCGGCAGGCAGCGGGCCGTCAAGCTGGTCTGGCGCCATGGCGCGCAGCGCAGCGCCGCGCATGCGGTCGTCGGTGACGCGCACGTACCACTGGTCGCTCAGGTAGGGCTCCACTGGCACGTGGCTGCGATAGCTGTGGCCCACCGAGTGCCGGTAGGGCTTCACGTTCTCCAGCAGTCCGTGCTCCTTGAACCACGCCACGATGCGCGTGCGGGCTTCCTGGCGCTCCAGGCCCACGAACGCGCGCGCCTCGGCGCTGACGTCCGTCCAGCCATGGCGGTCGCTGATGGAGGCGTCTGGCGCCATGACGTTGATGGCGGCCAGGCTGTGGCGGATGCCCAGGTCCCAGTCGTTGGGGTCGTGCGCAGGCGTCACCTTCAGGAAGCCGCTGGCAAACTGCGCCTTGGGGTCAGCAGGATCGCCGCCCAGCTCCACTGGCATGACCACGTAGTCGTCTTCGATGATGGGGATCACGCGGCCCACGATGGGCAGGCGCACCTTCTTGCCGCGCAGCGCTGCGGCGCGCGGGTCGCGCGGGTTGACGCCCACGGCGGTGTCGCCCAGCATGGTCTCGGGGCGCGTGGTAGCCACGGTGACGTGGCCGCTGCCATCCTCCAGCGGGTAGCGCAGGTAGTAGAAGTGGCCGTCCACCTCCTCCATCTCCACCTCGTCGTCGGCCAGCGCAGTCTGCGTGGCGGGGTCCCAGTTCACCAGGCGCTTGCCGCGGTAGATGAGGCCGTCTGAGAAGAGTCGGAAGAACGCCTGGCGCACCGCGGCGCCGCACACCTCGTCCATGGTGAAGCGGGTGCGATCAAAGTCGCAGGAGGCGCCCATGGCGCGCAGCTGCGCCAGGATGGTGGCTTCGTACTCGTCCTTCCAGGCCTGCACCAGCGCCACGAACTCAGCGCGCGTGAAGTCGGTGCGGCGCTTGCCCTGCTGCGCCAGGCGGCGCTCCACCACCGCCTGCGTGGCGATGCCAGCGTGGTCTGTGCCGGGCATCCACAGCGTGTTGCGGCCCTGCATGCGGTGGTAGCGCGCAAGCACGTCCTGCAGCGTGTTGTTCAGCGCGTGGCCCAGGTGCAGCGCGGCTGTCACGTTGGGCGGCGGAATGAAGATGGAGTACGGCTGGCCGCTGGCAGCAGGGTCTGCGTGGAATGCGCGGGCGGCTTCCCAGCGCTGCCATGCAACAGGCTCTGCGTCCGCCGGCGTGTAGGCTTTGGCGAGCGTGTTGTGGGCGCCCGGTGCGGGCGCGGCAGAAGGTGCGGAGGAAGCGCTGGACATGGGCGAGCAAGTCTACGGGAAGCACGCCGGGGCCTGGATGTTGGCCGGCGCGCTGGCGCTTGCTGCAGCGGGCTGCGGCAAGCCTGCAGCGCCGCCAGCCCAGCCGCCAGTATCTGCCCAGGTGGTGGACACAGCCATCCAGAGCGCAGAGAGCTACCTGGCTGCCCAGAAGCCGCGCGAAGCGGTGCAGGTGGCGGCGCGCCTGGCGCAGGAGGCTCCCACGCTGATGCGCGTGCATGAGATCCATGCGCGCGCGCTGGTGGCGCTGGCGCTGGACCGCGAGACCACGCCTGCAGACCGCCAGGCCTTCCTTGGCCAGGCTGCCGACGCCTACGACCGCGCAGCAGCGCTGGACTCCACGAACGCCGCCCTGCAGCACGCAGCTGGCGTGGTGAGCGACACGGCTGGACGCGCTGCCGCGGCCCGGGCGCACTACCAGGCCGCGCACGAGGCAGAACCCGGCAACGCGCAGTACCTGCTCTACCTGGGCTCGGCCGTGGCCCGCGCTGGCGACCTGGACGGAGCGCTGCCGCTCCTCCAGCAGGCAGCGAAGGCTTCTCCCTCCTCGCCAGATCCACGGGCAGCGCTGGCCGATCTCTATGTTCGAAGGGGCGACCTGCAAGCCGCCCGCGCAGCCATCCAGGAAGCGCGGCGGCTGGCGCCTGGAAGTCTTGAACTGCGCCTGGCCGACGCGCGCATGCGCCGACTGGACAAGCACCCAGAAGAGACGCTGGACCTCCTGATGGCGCTCGACCCCCCTGTGCAGGCGCAGCCCGGCGTGGCAGAGGAGCTGGCGCTGGCACACCTGGCGCTTGGCGACGTGCTGCGCGCAGCGCAGGCATTGGAGGCCAGCGCGCACGCTGCACCCGATGACTGGCGCCGCGCGCGCCGCGCCAGCCAGGCGTGGCTGCAGGCTGGCGACCCGGTGCGCGCCGAGATGTGGGAGCGCGCTGCGCAGGGCGCTGGTGCGCCGTCAGCAGAGCCAGCGCCCGCCGTCCAGCCGTAGGAACTGGCCAGTCACATAGGGCAGCTCCAGCGCCAGCGCGCACACAGCGCGGCCCACGTCCTCTGGCGTGCCAGGCCGGGCCAGCGGGATGCGCGCCTCGTATCGCTGCTTGAGCGATGGGTCTGCGCTGTCTGGCCAGGCCACCACCCCAGGCAGGATGGCGTTCACGCGCACCTGCGGCGCCAGCGCCACAGCCAGCGCCTGCACCATGCCGTGCAGCGCAGCCTTGCTCATGAGGTAGCTGGTGTAGCCAGGCAGGGGTCGGCCATCTGCATGGATGTCGCCCAGCGCCACCACCAGCGCACCCCCCTCCAGCGTGGAGCGGCGCAGCACAGGCAGCAGCCCCTGCGTGAGGAGGAGCGGCGCGACGGCGTTCACCGTGGCGTCCGCCAGCGCGTCCTGCGCGGTGATGGAACCCACCGGTGCCGCGTGGTAGCGGCTGGCGTTCAGCACCACCACATCCAGCGGGCTGGTGATGCTGGCTGCAAGCTGCTCCACCTGCGCAAGGTCTGCCAGGTCCAGCGCTGCCTTGCGCACGGTGATGGACATGCCAGCCGCAGCAGCCGCCTGCTGCGCCAGCGCCTGGGTCTGGTCCAGTTCTGCTGCGCTGGTGTGCCGGGTGAGCACCAGGTTGAACCCACGCGCAGCCAGCGCCAGCGCTGTGGCGCGCCCAACGCGGCGGGATGCGCCGGTGACCAAGGCTGTGGGCTGCATGGCGGCCAGCATAGGGTGGTCCGGGCCTCACCTACACTCTGCGTGGATGAGCCGCCCCCCGCGCGGAAAACAGCTCTGGCGCCTGCCCTCTGACCTGGGATCCCAGCTGGGATCGCAGCTGGGCACCCACCTGGGTCCTCATCTCAGCACAGCCGGCGCGCAGGTGGCGCGCGTGGCCAAGGCAACCAAGCTGGATCGGCTGAAGCCCCGCGTGCGCAAGCGCACGGTGGCACTGGTGGCCATGCTGATACTCATCGCCCTGGTGATCGCTGGCTGGGCGGTGCTGCGGCAGACCGCGCTCATCCGCGAGACGTTGGAGGCGCAGCTCTCCGAGAGCTTTGGCGCCAAGGTGAGCATCGCCAGCGCGCAATGGGACGGCTGGGACACGGTGGAGGCCACCAACCTGGTGCTGCGCGTGCCCGGCTGGCCTGCGCCTGCAGACGAGGTGGCCACCATCCGCCGGGCAGTGGTCATCTTCCGCCCCACTGGCCTCCTGGGTGGCACGCTGGAGCTGGTGGACATGGAGATCGAGGGCCTGACCCTGCGGCTGATGGAGCAGGAAGGCGGCGCGCAGCAGTTCAACTTCCTGGCGCTGAAGCCCAAGCCAGGCGGCACCGGGCGCGTGAGCCAGCCGCAGAAGGCCATGCTGCGCGACCTCCGGCTGGAGCTGGGATACGTCCATGAAGGCAAGGTGGAGGTGATCACGCGCCGCACCTTTGTCGGCGACTTTGAGCACGTGCCGGACGAACCGTCGCTCTACTCCTTCCGCCTGCAGCAGACCGAGGAAGACGGCGGACCGCCCAAGGGCGACCCCATCCGCATGTTCGGCACGTGGAACGAGGTGAGCTACTCCTACGAATTCACGCTGGACAGCCTGCCCATCGGTCCATCCACCATCGCGCTCCTGCCCATGCAGGCGCGCACCTGGGCGCAGCGGGCCAGTCTCACGGGACGCATTGACAGCGCCAGGTTCAGCGGCAGCACCAACGATCCACTGAAGGCTGCGGAGGTCCAGATCAGCAACGTGCAGATGCGCGACCGCGACTGGGTGCGCGCCCTCACATGGTCCCGCATGGTGGGCGACACCATCACGCCCATCAAGGGCGAGCTGTCCGCACGGCTCTCGCAGGCCACCATTGCAGTGCGTGGAAGCTCGCTGGAGTTCGACACCAGCGACGCGCACCTGCTGCCTGGCACGCGTGGTTCTGGCGCCGTGGAGATCCCTGTGGACCTGCATGTGGTGGTGGACCTGAACCCCACTGGGCTACCTGCGTTCAAGGTGGACACTTCGGAGAGCTGGTTCGATCAGGCTCTGAACACCGCGCCCTTCTCGCTGCGCCTGCGCCTGAGCAGCGTGAGCGCCCAGCCGCTGGCCGACGGGTCGCCGCGCCCGGTGGAGCTGCCGGACGTGGCCATCAAGGCGCTGCGCGAGTTTGGCGCACGCGACTGGCTGGCAGACGTGGACCTGAGCGCGTCCCGCGCGCGCGCCACCCAGGACGAGAACGGCGCATGGCTGGCCAAGCCCATGGAGATTCGCGGCCGCCTGGCGCTGTCGGACGGCACCATCCGGTACCGCGCCTTCCCCTACCAGCTGGACCGCGTGTCTGGCGTGCTGGCCCTGGAAGGCGACCATGTGCGCGTGGAAGACCTGAGCGGCCGAGGCTCTGGCAGCGCCGTGCTGCATCTGAACGGAGAGGTGGTGCTGAAGCAGCCGGATCCGGGCTTCGACATTCGCGCGGTGGGCACCCAGGTGCCGGTGGACGCGCGCCTCCGCTCCTCCTTTGATGGTGCCACCGCCAAGATCTTCACCACGCTCTTTGACGAAGGCTCCTACGAATCGCTGCACGAAGCTGGACTGGCCGACGAGACGCAGAAGCCCGGCGGGCTGGTGGACTTTGATCTGCGCGTGAAGCACGTGTCCGGCGACAGCGACAACGTGATCACCACGGGAAGCGTGAACGTGCACGAGGCCACGGTGGTCATCCACGAGTTCCCGCTGCCACTGAAGGTGAAGGGCTCGCTGACGCTGGAGGACGAACGCGTGACGCTGGACGGGAACGGCATGCAGGCGTCCACGCAGAGCGGCGGCACAGGCGTGATCAGCGGCCGCGTGGACCTCCCGCGCGTGGGAGACGAGCGCCGCACCGAGACGCACCTGGTCTTTGACTTCCACCACCAGACGTTCACGCCGCTCCTGCTGGCGGCCATTCCAGCCAGCTTCGACGGTGCAGAGCCACCACCACCCGGGTGGCCGGGCAAGGTGTTCTCATCCACTGCGCAGATCCTGCAGGCCCTGGGCGTGCAGGGCAGCATGGACATCAGCGGCAGCGTGCAGACCCAGCCAGACGGCGACGACCGCGTGGAGACCGTGGTGCGCCTGCACGATGGGAGCGTGAATCCGCGCCCTAACCTGCCGCGCACGCTGCGCAAATTTGGGCTGAGCTGGCCCGGACAGCTGGCGCTCACCGACGTGACCGGCACCATCCACTTGAACCCAGAGATGGTGGAGGTGAAGGAGGCCACCGCCAAGCGCGACGGCGGCACAGCCACGGCGCGCGCCAAATTCGCGCCCAACGGGCAGTTCGGCGCGCTGCGCGTGGAGCTGAAGGACTTCCCCTTCAAGCGCGATCTGATCGGCATCGCAGACGACGGCAATCTGGCAGACGCCTATCGCGCATGGGACGCGCTGCAGCCCACTGGCACGTTCGACGGCACGGTCACCTGGCGGCGCGACGAAGGAAGCGTGACCACGTATGCCGAGGCGTTCCCGCGCACACTGACACTGGTGGGCTCGCAGAAACTGGAGCCGCAATGCGGCCAGTTTGTGTATCGCGACGGCACCGTGGAGGTGCGGGACCTGGACCTGCGCGGCGCATCAGCGGAGGGTGAGCCGCTCCATGTGGAGGCGTCGGGCATGCTGGTTGGTCCAACAGTGGACTTCCATGCCACCGCCAGCGGCGTGCGCATCGCAACCCCGCTGGTGCGTGGCGCGCTGGCTGCCGGAGGCCGCCAAGGCATCCAGGATGCCGTGGACGAATGGCACCTGGACGGCATGCTGGACGCGGACCTGTGGCTGGGGGGCGCGGCGCCAACCGACTGGCGCCTGTCGTTGAGCCCCAGCTGGCTGTCCGCCGCGCGTGAGGACGCCCCCGTGACGCTCAAGATCCACTCTGGCACCATCACTGCGTCGCCAGAGGGAGCGCGCTTTGAGGCGCTGCGCGCCAGCGTGCCCACCGGCTGGCTGGAGCTGAACGGGCTCATCTCGCCTGCAGCGCCAAGCGGCACGCGCACTGATCTGACGCTGAGCATGAACCTGGCGCGATGGAGCGACGATGTGGAGGGCCTGCTGCCATCCTCCGCGCAGGACGCGCTGCGCGGAATCGAGTTTGACACCACAGGCCTGGTGCAGAGCGATGGCCTGCGCATCGAGTACGAGGACGTGGATGGCCAGACGCCGCAGGCCCGCGTGACGGGCGAGCTGCTCATGGCGGGTGGCTCGTTCAAGGCGGGGACGCCCTTTGCAGAGGCCGACGGCACGCTTACCTTTGACCTTGCCACGCGTCAGGGCAATGCTTCAGGCGCGATTGACCTGCGCTTTGCGCGCATGGACGTGGTTGGCCGCGAGGCCACCGACGTCACCGCGGCGCTGCGATTTGACGCCGAGCATGACCAGGTGACGCTGGAGGACCTGTGCGGGCACATGTATGGCGGGCGCGTGGTGGGCCGAGCGGTCTCGGAAATGGGGAGCAGCTACTCCGCAACGATTGTCTTTGCCAATGTTGGCTTTGCCTCGTTTGCAGAGGCTACTGACACCCCGGAGCAGCGATCCTCCGCACGGGTCGCGCGCGCTGGCCACGAGGGCCCTGGCCGCATGCGTGGGCGCTTTGAGCTGCATGGCACCGTGGGCCAGCCAGAACTGCAGCGCGGCGTGGGCCGCGTGGTGGTGAACGACGCCCGCATGATGGAGTTCCCGCTCGGCCTGAGCATCCTGCAGCTGTCGCAGCTGATGCTTCCGCTCAACGCCTCCATGGAGCGGGCCGACGCAGAGTTCGAGATCAAGGGCGATGTGCTCTCCTTCAAGAAGTTCGAGATCGCCAGCTCCACGCTGCGCCTGGAAGGCTCGGGCAGCCTGTCGCTGAGCGACGGCGACCTGGCCCTGCGCTTCCGCAACCGCGGAACCCTGCCGCTGGTCAGCGATCTGTTTGGCGCCTTCGTGGGCGACCAGATGTTCATGATTGATGTCGGTGGCACGCTGCAAGCTCCGCAGCCACGCATGGTGCCCATCCCCATCCTGAGCCCAGAGCCATCCCTCCCAGCGTCAGGCAGGACCAGAACCACTCCAGAAGTGCAAGCCCAGGCCAACCCAGGCGCGGCCGGCCGCGTATGACACCCATCCCCCATGAATGAACCCCACCATCGCTCCCACGCAGCCCGCCATCACGCCGAAGACGCTGGCCTCGACCCTGCTGTGAACCAGCTGGTGGACGCCCTGGTGCAGGCTGCTGCCAAGGCTGGCCCCAGTGGCGACCATGCGAGCGGCCGCCGACTTGAACTGGCGGAGGACATGGTGCGCACCGGCCTGCGCACGCTGGGCGATGGCACCGACCTTGGGCAGGTCAAGGTGATGGCACGCGCGCTCAAGGAGATGCGCATGGCATACCGGGTGTTCAACCGGTATCGCGGCGTGCGCAAGATCAGCATCTTTGGCTCGGCCCGCACGCCGGAGCATCACCCGGACTACATCGCGGCGCGCGACTTTGGCCGGATGATCGCAGCGGAAGGCTGGATGGCCATCACCGGTGCTGGACTGGGCATCATGAAGGCGGGCCATGAAGGTCCGCAGCGCGACGCCAGCTTTGGACTGAGCATCCGGCTTCCCTTCGAGACCAACGCCAACGACATCATCAAGGGCGATCCCAAGCTGGTGAACTTCAAGTACTTCTTCACGCGCAAGCTCATGTTCGTGAGCCACTCCGATGCCGTGGCGTGCTTCCCCGGCGGCTTTGGCACCATGGACGAGATCTTCGAGACGCTCACGCTGGTGCAGACGGGCAAGACGCATCCCGTTCCCATCGTGCTGGTGGAGGGCATGGGCGCGGATGGCAAGCCCAATGGCTTCTGGCAGCGCTGGGAGAGCGGCGTGGTCTGCAACCTGCTGGACAGCGGGTGGATCTCCCCAGAGGACACCAGCCTCTACGAAGTGGCTGCCAGCCCGGCAGACGCGGTGCGGCGCGTGACCAAGTTCTATCACCGCTACCACTCCTCGCGCTATGTGGGCGAGACCTTTGTGGTGCGCGTGAAGCGCCCGCTGAGCACCACCCAGGTGGAGCAGCTCAACGACGAGTACCAGCACCTGGTGAAGTCTGGCAGCGTGTACCAGCAGGCTGGTCCGCTGGAGGGCGAGGACGATCACGTGCACCTGCCACGCGTGGCGTTCCACCACACGCGCCGCGGCTTTGGGCACCTGCGCCGGTTCATCGACAAGATCAACGAGTTCCCAGAGGAGACAGCGTGACGGCACGCTGGCTGCGGTGCGCAGGGGTGGCGTGCCCTGCAGCCTGCGCGGTGCGGGCGCTTGCAATCGTGCTGGCTGGAGTGCTTGCCGCAGGCTGCGCGGGGCCGCAGGACAGCGCAGCCGAGCGCGGCGTGGTCACCCGCAGCACCTCGCGCGTGGCGCCCGGCCAGACTGGCCTGGAGGTGGCGCGCTGGGAGGTGGAGGACAGCGACGAGCGTCTGGAGAAGGCGTTGCGCGCGCATACAGCCGCGTCCGCAGCAGCCATGGACGAAGTGGCGCTCCGCCAGAACGGATTTCTGCTCTGGCCAGTGAAGCGCGCGGAGCTGGACGCGATGCTGGAGGACATGGGCGGCAGCTCCATGGACGTGCGCACATGGTTTGGACAGCTCACAGCCTGGCGAGATGTGGCGGCAGCGCCCGTGGGTCCAGCGCTGCTGGAGATTGATGGCGCCGCACGGGAGCGCCGCGGCGCTGTGGTGCGCCTGATGCTCCGCAGCTGGCCGCTGCCCATGGAGGATGGCACGCGCATCGCGGTGGAGATGGTTCCGCAGGTGGTGCAGAACGCTGCCGAAGCCAGCCTGCTGAAGAATGGCGAGCGCCTGGCCGGCCTGGTGCTTGCCACGTGCGCCATGGAACTGGAGCTGGACCGCGATGTGGCGTGGGTGATCACGTGCGATCCATCGCGCCAGACACAGCTGCGTCTTCCAGAGGATGCGCCGCCCGCAGAGGCGGCGCCAGCCGAGGCGCCGCCGCCCGCCACCAGCGTGACGCCACAGCCAGAGCCGCAGCCCCAGCCGCAGACTGAGCCCCAGGCTGAGCCTCCGCAGCAGGAGCCGCAGCAGCCACCCGCCGGTGAGCCAACAGCTCCGCCGGGAACACCGCCCGCGCAACCTGCTGCGCCGCCCGCCGCGCAACCTGCCGCCCCGCCCGCCGCGCCGCCCGAGCCAGCGCCGACGCCTGCGCTGCCGCCGCTCCAGCCAGCGCCGGCACCCCAGCCAGTGCAGCCCCACCAGCGGCCACCAGAAGCGCCGCCACTTCAGTCGTCCGATCCGCCAGCCAAGCGGCCTGTTCCCAAGCCTGGGCTGCAGGCCCTGATGGCCATGCTGCTGGCCACGCAGGATCAGAAGGCGTCCGAAAAGCCGCCTGTGCAGGTTGAAACCGCAGGAACGCTCCTGCTGCTGGCTTCCCCAGCCCACGGGGACATCCCTGCCCGGCGTACTGTGATGGTGCTCATCCCCCACCTGGATGCTTCGCCGTTTCCAGCCGGCCAGACCGCCCAGCCGATGACCCCTGCATCCGCCCCATGACCTCCCAGCATCCGCACCAGGAACCGCCCAGCACCGCCCGCGTGGCACGCCCCGGGCGGGTGCGCCTGCGCCGCCGAGGCGATCGCCGGCCGCTTCCGGGTGTCAAGGTGCTGCCCACGCTGACCACGCTGGGCAACCTGCTGTGCGGCTTTGGCGCCATCTACTACTCCGCGCGCACTGGCGAAGCCGCTGCTGGCACGCCGTTCGGCTGGAGCACGCTGACCATCGCTGGCGCGCTGGTCTTCCTGGGCATGTTCTTCGACGCTGTGGACGGCTCTGTGGCGCGCCTGACGCGCAGCACCAGCGACCTGGGCGCGCAGCTGGACTCGCTGGCCGACATGGTGACCTTTGGCGTGGCGCCTGCATTCATGATGCTGCGTCTGATCAGCCAGTACTACGGGCGCGGCGAAGTGATCCTGGGTCCAGATGCTGGCACGTGGTACGCCAAGGCCATCTGGTCCATTGCGGCGGTGTATGTGTGCTGCACCGCGCTGCGCCTGGCGCGCTTCAACGCGGAGACCAGCAGCGCGTCAGAGAAGGATCACCGCTGGTTCAAGGGGCTTCCTTCGCCGGGCGCTGGTGGCGCAGTGGCTGCGCTCATCCTGCTGCACCAGCACATGGCGCTGGTTGAGTTTGCTGAGAAGGGCGAGCCAGCCTCCTTTGCGCCCATCTCTGCGCTGGCCATTCCAGCAGTCACGCTGCTGTGCGCGCTGGCCATGGTGAGCCGCATGCGCTATCCGCACTTTGTGAACCGCTACCTGAAGGGGCGCAAGAGCTTTGGCAGCGTGGCGTTCCTGGTGGTGGTGCTGGCCGCCGGCGCGTGGTGGTTCCACTACGTTCTGGCTGGCGCGCTGGTGATCTACGCGCTCAGTGGGCCGTTTGTCAGCCTGTTCCAGCCGCGGACCGCAGCACCGCCCCACTCGGGCGCAGCCGGACCTGCCGCCTAGGATTCACCCAGCATGTCACTTGCCACCAGCGTTCCCGACTCGCTTGGCCGCTTTGGCGCCTTTGGCGGCCAGTATGTGCCAGAGACCCTCATGCCTGCGCTGGAGGAGCTGGCGCACGCCTACGCAGCAGCGCGCAAGGACCCGTCCTTTTCCGAGGAGCTGGAGGGCCTGCTGCGGCACTTCGTGGGGCGTGCCACGCCGCTCACCGACGCCCCGCGCCTGACAGCGCACGTGGGCGGCGCGCGCATCGCGCTGAAGCGCGAGGACCTGGCGCACACGGGCGCGCACAAGATCAACAACACCATGGGGCAGGCGCTGCTGGCCATGCGCATGGGCAAGAAGCGCATCATCGCGGAGACGGGCGCTGGCCAGCACGGCGTGGCCACCGCCACAGCGTGCGCGCACTTTGGCCTCCCCTGCACGGTGTACATGGGCGCAGAGGATGTCCGCCGCCAGGCGCTCAACGTCTTCCGCATGCGCCTCCTGGGCGCAGAAGTGCGCGAGGTGACCACCGGCAGCCGCACGCTGAAGGACGCCACCAACGAAGCCATGCGCGACTGGATGGGCAGCGTGGGCAACACCCATTACATCCTCGGCAGCGTGGTGGGCCCGCACCCCTTCCCAGTGATGGTGCGTGACTTCCAGAGCGTGATTGGCCGCGAATGCCGGCAGCAATGCCTGGACCAGTACGGCCGCCTGCCCGATGCTGTGGTGGCGTGCGTGGGAGGTGGCAGCAACGCTGCTGGCATCTTCTGGCCCTTTGTGGACGACGCTGCTGTGCGCCTTCTGGGCGTGGAGGCTGGTGGCCGCGGCCCCAAGCCGGGCGACCACGCTGCTCCGCTCAGCCACGGCAGGCCGGGGGTACTGCACGGCTCGCTGAGCTACGTGCTGCAGGACCCCGCTGGCCAGACGGCAGACGTGCACAGCTGCTCGGCTGGCCTGGACTACCCCGGCGTGGGCCCAGAGCACAGCTACTGGAAGGACGTGGGCCGGGTGACCTACACCGCCGCCACAGACAGCCAGGCCCTGGAGGCCTTTGGCCTCTTGGCACGGATGGAAGGCGTCATCCCAGCGCTAGAAACCAGCCATGCCGTGCACGCAGCCACCGTGCTGGCCAAGCAGTTGCCTGCCAGCGCGCTGGTGGTCATCAACGTGAGCGGCCGCGGCGACAAGGATGTGAACGAAGTCATCCGCCTGCTGGCAGAACGCAGCGCGTAGGAACCCAGCGCAGATTCCCAAGGTCTGCGCGGGGACTCGCCGATATCCTGTCCACACGCCCCTTCGTCACGGAGAGACGATGTCCTACACCCGCTCGTTTGGCGTCTTGGCCACGGCTACGGCCCTTCTCGCCACCCCATTCATGCTGGCTGCTGGCGGCCGCACGCAGGCCTCTGCAGTGCCGCAGGCTGCGCCGCAAGGCGCCCAGGCTGCCACCTCTGCGGACCTGACTGCTGCCGTGCGCCAGGCCATCGCAGCCACTGGCCTGAAGAAGGCCAGCATCTGCGTGAGCGTGCGCGACATGGTCACTGGCCGCGTGCTGGCAGATGTGAACGGCGACCAGCCCATGCTGCCAGCCAGCAACATGAAGGTGCTGACCACCGGCGCGGCGCTGCACACCCTGGGCGCAGATTTCACCTTCCGCACCCGCCTGCTGCGCAACGGCGACCAGCTGGTGGTGGTGGGCGACGGCGATCCATCCTTCGGCGATCCTGTCCTCCTGGAGCAGATGGTCTTCACAGATCCGCAGGGCAACCAGCACCGCGGCATGACCGTGGACGGCCTCTTGGACTACTGGGTGGACGCTGTGAAGCGCGCCGGCGTCACGCAGGTGCGCGAGCTGGTGGTGGACGACCGCGTGTTCGACCGCCAGTTCACCCATCCCACCTGGCCAGCCGACCAGCTGGACAACGCCTACTGCGCCCAGATCTCTGGACTGATGTTCCACACCAACCTGCTGCATGCGTACATCGCAGCAGCGGGCGGGCGCGCAGAACTGACGCGCTGGGAGCCAGCCGCCCCATGGCTGCGCGTGGTGAACAAGAGCGCGGCCGCCACCAAGAAGAACGATTCTGGCGTGTGGGTGGGCCGCACCGACGACGCCAGCATCTTCACCCTGAACGGGCACATCAAATCCACCCTGTCGGAACCCGTGGCGGTGTGCGTGAACGACATGCCAGCCTTCTTTGCTCGGCTTCTGGCAGAGCGGCTGCGCGCGGCAGGCGTCACGGTGGGGAGCGCGCGCACTGCAGCGCCCACAGACCCGGCTGCCAACGGCACAGTGCTCGGCCCGGTCATCCAGACGCCGCTGCGCACCGTGGTGCAGCGCTGCAACACCGACAGCCAGAACATGTACGCAGAGAGCCTCCTGAAGCGCATCGGCCACGCCAAGGCTGGCGGCGCTCCAGGCAGCTGGACCAATGGCGCGCAGGCGCTGGCCGCCGCCATTGACGAGCGCCTGGGCGCTGGCAGCGCTGCCAAGTGGCTGGTGGTGAGCGATGGCAGCGGGCTTTCCCGCGGCAACCGTGTGGCGCCGCACCTGGTCACCGCGTGGCTGCGCTCCATTGGGCTTGACTCCGCCATGCGCGAAGCATTCATCGAGAGCCTGGCTGTGGCGGGCGAGACTGGCACCGTGTCCAAGCGCTTCAAGGATCTGGACACCACCAAGGTGTTCGCGCCCTGCAAGACGGGGTACATCAACGGTGTGAGCTGCCTGAGCGGTTTCGTGGGCCCCGTGGGCGGGCAGCCGCGATACGCGTACAGCATCCTCTGCAACGACCTCACCGAGCCCAACGCTGTGGGCAAGGCCAAGCAGATGCAGGAGCGCGTGGTAAAAGCGCTGGCCAACGCGCTGTAGGCAGCAGCGCCCCTACACTGGGGCCATGCGGACGGATTCGCAGCGCAGTTCCCCTGTCCTGGATGAGGAGACACTGGGCGAGGTCCGGCGCATCTGGGGCTTTGACACCCTGCGGCCACTGCAGGCAGAGGCCATCCAGGCTGGTCTGGACGCGCGGGACAGCCTGCTGGTGATGCCCACGGGTGGTGGCAAGAGCCTGTGCTACCAGGTGCCGCCGCTGGTGGCTGCCCGGCGCGGAGACACGCGGCTGGACGTGTGCGTCAGCCCGCTGATCGCGCTCATGAAGGACCAGGTGGACGGCCTGCGGGCCTCGGGGTACCCCGCTGCAGCGCTCCATTCCGGCATGGCGGCGGACGAACGCGAAGCCGTGCGTCGCGCAGTGCGTGCAGGTGAAGTGCGCCTGCTGTTCGTGAGTCCAGAGCGGCTGCTGGCGCCGGGGTTCGACACCTGGCTGGGCAGCGTGGGCGTGCGCGCGGTGGCCGTGGACGAGGCGCACTGCATCAGCCAGTGGGGGCATGACTTCCGGCCCGAGTACCGGCAGCTGGCTGGCATTCGCACGCTGTTGCCAGGCATCAGCATCCACGCCTGCACGGCCACGGCCACGCCGCGCGTGCAGCAGGACATCGTGGAGCAGCTTGGGCTGCGCAACCCGCTGGTGCTGGTGGGCAGCTTCGACCGGCCCAACCTCATCTACCGCATCGAGCCCCGTGTGGACGGCCGCCGCCAGCTGCTGGAGGTGCTGCAGCGCCACCGCGACGAGGCAGTGATTGTCTACGCCATCAGCCGGCGCGACACCGAGACGCTGGCGGAGTATCTGCAGCGCGAGCGCTTCAAGGCCGCGTGCTACCACGCAGGACTGGCGGCAGACGAGCGCCACCGCGTGCAGGAGGCGTTTGCAGCAGAGGAGCTGGACGTGGTGGTGGCCACGGTGGCGTTTGGCATGGGCATTGACCGCAGCAACGTGCGCTGCGTGGTGCACATGGCCACGCCCAAGAGCGTGGAGCACTACCAGCAGGAGACCGGGCGCGCGGGCCGCGACGGCCTGGAGAGCGAGTGCGTGCTCTTCTACAGCTATGCAGACGTGGTGAAGTGGCGCACCATCATGGATGCCGCGTCTGGCAACAGCGGCGATGAGGACTCCCCCGCCACCGCTGACGCGCTCCAGCAACTGGAGGCCATGACGCGCTTTGCGGGCGCTGCGGTGTGCCGGCACCGATGGCTGGTGGAAGCACTTTGGGCAGGAGTACCCGGCCAAGAATTGCGGTGCATGCGACGTGTGCCTGGGCGAGGTGCGCACCGTGCCAGACAGCACCACACTGGCTCGCAAGATCCTGAGCGCTGTGGCGCGCACTGGGCAGCGGTACGGCGCCGGCTACCTGGCGGACGTGCTGCGCGGCGCAGACACAGAGGACGTGCGCCGCCGCGGACACGCGGCCCTGCCCACCTACGGCCTGCTGCGCAGCGAGGACCGCTCAGCGCTGACCAACTACATCTTTCGAGCCTGGCAGAGCCTGGGGCTCCTGGAGCGGACCGATGGAGAGCAGCCCGTGTTCGTGCTCACGCGCGCTGGCCGTGAAGCGCTGACTGGCCAGACGCCCGTGCCGCTCCGCCAGCCACCGCGCGGACGTGGACGCAGGCACGCCACCGTGGACAGCGGCGTGGTGGGCCTGCACCAGGTGGATCCAGCGCTCTTCGAAGCCCTGCGCGGCGTGCGCAAGCAGCTGGCTGCGGCCCGCGGCATTCCGCCCTACCTGGTGTTCAGCGACGCCACCCTGCGCGAGATGGCCGCGGTGCGCCCGCAGACGCTGCAGGCCATGCGCGCCATCAAGGGCGTGGGCGACCGCAAGCTGGCAGAGTTTGGTCAGGCCTTCCTGGCAGCCTGCGCAGAGGCCGCCACCACCTGATCAATCGCAGCTGAGACATCCAGCTCGATCTCGATCACATCGTGGATGCGGTCCTGGCGGATGGCGATGCGCTGCTCGCGCGCCAGCTCCAGCATGGCCAGGAAGAGGCCGATGGCCTCGCTGCGCGTGCGGCCGGCAAAGACCTCCTGCAGCGTCATGCGCTTGGCAGGCGCGTTGCTCAGGCGGTCCACCAGGTCTGCCTCATGCAGGCTGATGGGCGTGTCGTCGTACTCCACGGTGTGCGCGCCCATGCGCGTCACGTCAATGCCCGCGATGATCCGTTCGTACGCCTCGATTAGATCCATCAGGTGGAGATCGTCCAGCTCCAGGTCCAGCTCGTGCTCGGTGGCCTCTGTCTCAGTCGCGTTGCGGACGCCCACCGGGTAGCGCTGCGCATACTCGTTGCGCAGGCGGTCCAGGCTGTCGGCTGCGGTGCGGTACTTCTGGTAGGCCAAGAGCTGCTGCACCAGCTCAAAGCGGGGGTCGGTGTCGTCCAGCGGGTTGCCGTCCAGGTCATCAGTCTGGCCGTCCGCGCCGCGCTTGCCAGCGGGCGCCAGCGTGCGGCTCTTGATCTCCACCAGCGTGGCTGCCATCACCAGGAACTCACCAGCCATGTCAATGTCAATGCTGTCCAGGTCCTTCAGCAGCGTGAAGTACTGCTCGGTGATCTGGTGGATGGGGATGTCTGTGATCTCCACCTCAGCGCGGCGGATGAGGAAGAGCAACAGGTCCAGTGGGCCCTGAAAGCTGTCCAGTCGAACCTGATAATCGTCCTGCAGCGGCACAGTGGGAAGGGTACCGGCGCACGGCTAGAATCGCATCATGCAAGCGCCCCGCGCGGCCCAGCCGCCTGTCACCCAGGATGAGCCAGCCTTTCTAGCGCTGGCCATGAACGCCGAGGCAGAAGCCGTGCGCCGGGTGGCTGCGCGGGCAGAGGGCCCAGACGCCGCCCTGTGGCAGAAGGCGGTTGGGATCCTGGAGGCCTGCACAGGCCACGTGGTGATCAGCGGCATGGGCAAGAGCGGCCTGATTGGGGCCAAGCTGGCCGCCACCATGAGCAGCCTGGGCCAGCCAGCCCACTTCATGCACCCCAGTGAAGCGGTGCACGGCGACCTTGGCCGCGTGCGGCCGGGCGACGTGGCCATCCTCATGAGCTATTCCGGCGGGACGGAAGAGGTGGTCAACCTGGCTGCCATCCTGCGGACGGACGGCGTTCCGCGCGTGGGCATCAGTTGCCGGCACGACTCCCACCTGGCCCGGCTGTGCGACGTGCACCTGGCCATCGGCGACGTGGTGGAGGCCTGCCCGCTCAACCTGGCCCCCACCGCCAGCACCACCGCCATGCTGGCCATGGGCGATGCGCTGGCGCTGGCTGTGGCGCGGCGCCGCAACTTTGCAGAGGACGACTTCCACCGCCGCCACCCAGGTGGCAGCCTGGGTGTGGGGCTGAAGCAGGTGACCGAAGTGCTGCGCTTCAAGGTGGGCGCCAACCTGCCCACCGTGCGCGAGGACGTGGTGGTGGAGGCCGCCTTGCGGGCCACCACCAGCGCTGGCCGCCGCGCCGGCGCCCTGGTGGTGGTGGATGGTGCTGGCCGCCTGACCGGCATCTTCACCGACGGCGACCTGCGCCGCCACCTGCACACCGATGGTGCTGGCGTGCTGAGCAAGCGCATGAGGGACGTGATGACTGCGCGCCCCACCACGCTCAGCGTGGAAGCGCTGGTGCGCGACGCGGTGCAGCTGGTGCGCGAGCGCCGGCTGGACGAGATCCCTGTGGTGGACGGGGACGGCAAGCCCGTGGGCCTGATTGACGTCCAGGACCTGGTGGCGATGAAGATCGTGCAGGAAGACTGATCACGCCGCGCGCGGCGGGTGTTCCCACGTGGTGCCGCGCGGGGCCAGCGCGTGCTGCAGCCGCTGCCAGTAGCGGCGCAGCGCAGAGAAGTCGAAGTCCATGAGCCACTCGCGGCTGGCGGTGGCGTTCACCTCCAGGATGGCCTCGATGAGCTGCGTCTTGGTGTAGGAAAGGTCCGCACGCTGGCTGGAGAGCTCGTGGCTGGTGGCCGCGGGGAGATCCAGCGGGTGCGGGTCTGGTTCAGTGCCAACAAGGATGAGAGCCACAGCAAGCCTCCGGTCTGCCCGCAGCACGTCCACGGCTGCGGGTTTTGAAATGGTGCGCATCTGCGCAGCGAGAGGGTGCGGAACAGGTCCGCCCAGGGCTCCGCCCTGCTGTCCTGCTGGGATCGGCGGTCCACTGCGGCTGGCTTGAACTTATGCTCTGCCCCGCCAGAACGGACCCAAACATGCGCCGATACGCCGCGGAGTTCATCGGAACCTTCTTCCTGATTGCCACCATTGGCTTCACAGCGGTGGGAGTTGGGCCAGACGCAGCCCTGGCGGCCTTGTGGGGGCCGCTGGCCGTGGCTGCGATGCTGACGGCCATGATCTATGCATGTGGGCCGGTGTCCGGCGCGCACTTCAATCCAGCAGTGACGGTGGCAGCCGTGCTGTGCGGCCCCTGCCGGCTGCGGCATGTGCCGGGCTACCTCCTGGCGCAGGTAGCGGGTGCGGTCACTGCTGCAGCTGCCGTGCCAGCCATGAAGGGCAGCCCGGTGGTGCAGGCCAAGGTGGTGATGCCAGCGCCCGCCCTGCTGGCAGAGTTCCTCTTCACCTTTGCGCTGGTGTGGGTGATCCTGCAGGTGGCCGCTGCGCGGAGCGCGCGCGGCAATCCGTACTACGGCCTTGCGATTGGCCTGACCGTGCTGGCGGGCGCCGAGGCCGTGGGCACCATTTCTGGCGCTGCGTTCAACCCCGCTGTGGCGCTAGCGTGCCTCCAGATGGGCCTGTTGAAGGGGTCTGACCTGTGGATCTACCTGGTGGCCAACTTCGGCGCCGCCCTGACGGCCGCCCTGCTCTTCCGCTGGATGGAGCGGACGGAGCGAGCGGGTGTGGGACAATAGCAAAGCGCTTCCGCCCAGCCCGGTTCAAGACCAGTTGGGGGTCGCCTACGATGGACGCATGGGTGACGGGCAGTTCCGCTTTGTGGATCTCTTCGCAGGTATCGGCGGCTTTCACCACGCGCTCGGCGCGCTGGGAGGCACATGCGTGATGGCCTGCGAGATGGACCCCGAGTGCCGGCAGGTCTATCGAGCAAGTTTCCCTGATCTACCTGAGTCGCGCTTCGTCGAGAACATCCGCACCATCACCAGGTCGGTCATTGATGATGAAGCTTCGGGGCGGAGCGCCGCAGCTATTCGATCGATTGTTCCTGACCATGACCTCCTATGCGCTGGCTTCCCCTGCCAGCCATTCTCGAAGTCAGGAGCCCAGCAAGGCGTCAAAGACAAGACGCGCGGGACGCTGTTCTTTGACATTGTCGAGATCCTTCGAGCCAAGCGCCCGCGCTATGTGATCCTCGAGAATGTTCGGAATCTTGCCGGCCCGAGGCACCGTGACACGTGGGCCACAATCATTGAGACCCTGCGCGATGCGGGTTACGCCGTCAGTTCCGAACCAATGGTCCTGTCGCCGCATCTCGTCCCGCCCGAAGCCGGAGGTGCCCCGCAAGTCCGCGACCGTGTGTTCATTTGCGGCGAGTTCGTTGGCAAGGGCGCACGGAAGCTCAATCCCAGCCCGCTCTTGCACCGGGAGTACTTCCCCGACTGGAATCCGGACGACTGGAGCATCCGCGATTTTCTTGATCCTGAATCGAGCATTGCCAACCTCAAGGCGTATCAGGTCTCAGCCAACGAACAGACCTGGCTGGACGCGTGGGATGGCTTCGTCAAGCAGATGCCGTGCGATGTCCTTCCCGGATTCCCCATCTGGATCGATGCCTTCTCCAAGCGGCCAAAGTTGACCGACGACATGCCCGACTGGGAGCGTGGCTTTCGAGTGAAGAACGCGGAGTTCTATCGCGATTTCCAAAGTGCCATTGACGCCTGGCTCGACCAGACATGGGACAAGGCCGGCACCACCGCGAGGGACTTTCCACGCTCGCGGCGGGCGTTTGAATGGCAGGCACGCAAGACCCATCCGAAGCTCAAAGGCCGCACGATTCGCGACCTCGTGATTCAAATGCGCCCAAGCGGAATTCGGGTCAAGCCAGCGACCTACTTACCTGCGCTCGTAGCCATCAATCAGACCTCCATCATTGGACCGCTTGTCGGCAAGATGAAGACGTTCCGAAAGCTGACTCCGCGCGAAGCAGCGAAACTCCAGGGAATCCCACCAGTCACCTTTGCGAATGCCGGCGTAGCTGACAAGGCGGCGTACAAACAACTGGGCAACGGCGTAAACGTTGGCATCGTCTCCCTAGTTGCATCGCGGCTGATGGGCAGACGCCTGGTTGCCGAGCCCAGCGTAGTTTCACTGGACGGTGCATACGCCTCATCGTCGCTCTTTGCCTCCGCAGGTGTTCGTCATTGAACTGCCTCGGTCACCGACATGGATGAGCGCCTTACATCTGACCTGAGTGGGATCCCGCGATGTGGACGTGTCTTGGCAGCCATTACGCAGGCCCTGACAGGCACCACGAACGCGCTGGGACTTGGCAACGCGGAGTACTTCACTCGCTTGCTAAAACGCATTAAGGTCCACCTAGATGAAGTAGGCAAGGGCGCAGGCCTGACGGGCGGCGTCATGAGAGAAGATGCCTTCCTCGACATGCTGGTCCGAGGATGCCCCGCTGACATTTCTAGGCGTCCAAAGGAACCTGTCGCGGCTGCAGCAGACGCAGACTATTACGTGCAGGAGATATCGGTTTCGCACAAGTGCGTGACCTCTTCCGGCGGTGCTGCGATGGCGCTTTCGTGGTCCAAGAATCCCCCGGACGCGCCGCAGCGAGAGTTCGACTCCGACGTAACGGTGCTCTATCTGCCCGATGCTTCACAACCCAGGCCCAAGCGCGGTCTCTGGAGGGACCTACCGACCGGCATCTATTGCATTCCCCGCGAGTGGTTCCGCATGGTCGGGCGGCTCGGCCTTCTGACGTCGAACAACAAGTCGGACAATATCGTGGAGGCTGAAATCCTTGGCCACCTCATGCAAGGAGCAGCGAAGAACGGACTGTTCATCTCTCTGAGCTGGTCCGAGCAGCCAGTCCAGCACGGCAGAATCTCGCTATGGGATCTGGCCGCTGCGCAACTCAAGATGTCACCGGAGCCCGACTCGGCAAATGCCAAGCCAGATGGCCTTCATCCGTGAAACCTACCTCTGCCTCAGCTGCTCCAGCATCTTCTTGAGCAGGCGGACGCGCAGCAGGCTCTTCACGCGGGTGAGCAGTTCCAGCTTGTTCACGGGCTTCTGCAGGAAGTCGTCGCAGCCGGCTTCCACCGCGCGCTCGTAGTCGCCCACCTCGTTCAGCGCGGTCACCATGATGATCACGATGTCGCGCGTGCTGGGGTTGCCCTTCAGCTTCTGGCACACTTCAAAGCCAGACATCTTGGGCATCATGACGTCCAGCAGGATGAGGTCTGGCTTGAACGCGTCTACTGCAGCCATGGCGGCCATGCCGTCTGCAGCGCTCAGAATCTCCAGCGGCAGGGATTCCAGGTACGCCTGCACCAGCTCCAGATTCTGGGCGTTGTCATCCACGATCAGCACCCGGCAGCCACGAACATCCAGCTGCGAGCCGTCGGACTCAAGGCTGAGGGCAAGCGGGTCTGTGCCAGCGTTCACCATGGGGCCATTCTAGCCCGTCTGGGGCGCATCCTGCTACAGCAGCACTTTGGCGAGGAGCTGCACAGGGTGCAGCGCCTCCTGGCCAGCGCCGTCGTGGATCTGGTGCCGGCAGCTGGCGCCCGGCGCGCACACGGCGGTTTCGGGCTGCGCGGTGCAGGCGCTGCGCACGGCTGGCAGCAGCAACTGCTCGCCAATCTGCATGCTGAGGTCGTACCGATCGGTGGTAAAGCCAAAGCTGCCAGCCATGCCGCAGCAGCCAGTGGGCAGCACCTGGAGCTGTGCGCCAAACACGCGGCGCAGCAGCGCGGCCGAGCTCTCCACGCCCCACAGCGCCTTCTGATGGCAATGCCCATGCAGCAGCACGGGCTGCAGCGCCACGCCAGCATCTGCAGGCAGCGCTGGCCGACGCGGGTGCGTCTCCCACGATCGCTCCAAGAACTCCTCCACCAGGAAGCACTGCGCGGCCAGCGCGTTCGCCTCTGCCTGCGTGACTCCCTGCATCTTCAGCTCCGGCCAATCATCCTTGATGGCAGACAGGCAGCTGGGCTCCAGGCCAAGCACAGCCACAGCATGGCTGGTCTCCACCGCGCCCTGCAGCTGCCGGAACGCCTGCGCACATTCCAGCGACGCCGCCGCCAGCATTCCCGTGCTGATGAGCGTGCGCCCGCAGCAGCCCATGGTGGGCAGCACTACGCGATAGCCGAAGGCCTCCAGCAGCTCGACGGCCGCGCGCCCGATGCCCGGCTCGCTGGCCAGCGCAAAGCAGTCTGGCAGCAGCACCACCGCAGGAGCACCCACTGGCGCCCTGCTGCCGCGTCGGGCGTACCAGCGGTCGAGCGGCGCACCCACCGGCGGCAGCGACCGCCGCGCGTCCACGCCCGTGCACCACTCTATGACAGCGCGCACCAGCCCCACCTTGCCCAGCGCGTTGGCCAGCGGCGCCACCTTGGCAGCCATGCGCAGCGGCGTGCGAATGCGCCCAAACAGGCGCGTCTGCAGCGGCACTCGGCCCGCTGCGGCATAGGACTGTGCCTGGTACTCCGCCTTCAGCTTTGCAATGTCCACATTGCTGGGGCACTCTGCCTTGCACGCCTTGCAGCTGAGGCAGAGGCGAAGCGTCTGGTGCACCTCTGGATTAGTCCAGCTGGGCGCGCCTGAGCCATCCAGCTGCCCCGTGATGGCCAGCCGCAGATGATTGCCACGGCCGCGCGTGGCGTGCCGCTCATCCAGCAGCGCTCGGTAGCTGGGGCACATGGTGCCGCCGGTGGTGCGGCGGCACATGCCAGCGCCATTGCAGAGCTCCACCGCATGCTGGAAACCGTGGTGATCCGCCTGCGCCGCAGCGTGCACACCGTCATGCGCATCGCCATGCGCGCCCACGTGCTCGCCTACAGGCCCGCGCTCGTCTGCGTACCGGAAGAACGTGCGCACCGGAGGCACCACTGCGGGCTGCCCAGGCTCTGGCTCCACGCGCATGGCCTTCACGCTGAAGTCCGGATCATCCACAGCAACTTTGATGCCAGGATTCATGATCCCGTGCGGATCCCACACAGCCTTGCACGCAGCCAGCGCAGCGCAGATGGGCCTGCCGAAGTACTGCAGCTGCAGCGCTGTACGGCTGCGGCCGCTCCCGTGCTCGCCGCTCAGCGCGCCGTGGAAGCGCACCACCAGGTCGGTCACCTTGCTGCCGATCTCCTGCATGGCCTTGCGGTCCACAGGATTGCGGATGTCCAGCATGGGCCGGATGTGCAAACAGCCCACGCTGGCATGCGCATAGAAGCTGGCGCGCGTGTTGTAGCCAGCCAAGATCGCCTTGAATTCGCGGATGAACTCTGGCAGGCGCGCTGGATCAACCGCTGTGTCCTCTACAAAGCCCAGCGGCTTGCGCAGGCCAGGCACACCATGCAGCAGCGGCTCGCCAGCCTTGCGCAGGAGCCACGCGCGGGTCATGCTGGCAGCGTCGGTGTACTGCTCCATGGGCTGGTCTGGCAGGCGCGCGCGCAGGTCTGCCAGCTGCGCCTGCACCTCCGCCAGCGATTGCCCGAAGTACTCCACGTACATCACCGCGCCCAAGGGCGCACCCGGCGTGCGCGGCATGAGCTCCACATACTCGCGGTACTCGCGGTTCTCGCGTGCCAGGCCGATGATGACGTCGTCCACCAGTTCCACCGCGGCCGGCTTGGTGGCCAGCATGGCGTGCAGGCTGGCCAGCGCTGCGTCCACGCTGGCAAAGCCCATGATGGCCAGGCCCTTGGCGCGCGGCGCTGGCACCAGCGCCAGCTCTGCGCCCAGGATGGTGCACAGCGTGCCCTCGCTGCCACAGACAAAGTGCGCCAGATTCACACGGTCAAAAGTGCCGGGCGTGCTGCGCTCCACCTGGTCCAGGAAGATGTCCAGGTTGTAGCCATCCACGTGGCGAAGGATCTTGGGGAACCGCGCCCGGATTTCCTCGCGCAGCGGCCACAGGATGGCGTGCAGCTCCTGCGCGATGCGCTGCTGCACGGGGTCGCGCTGGCAGGCGCCCTCCTCCAGGCGGTGCTGCGTGCCGCTGGACAGCACCACGTCCAGGCCGAGCAGGTTCTCCACCGTGCGGCCGTACAGGATGCTGTGCGCGCCGCTGGAGTTGTTGCCGATCATGCCCGCCACCGTGTTGTGGCTGCTGGTGGCTGGATCGGGCGCAAACATCAGGCCGTGCTTGGCCAGCTGGCTGTTCAGCTGGTCGTTCACTACGCCGGGCTCCACGCGGCAGCGGCGGCGCGCGGGGTCCACTTCCAGGATGCCGCGGCACCGCTCGCTGAAGTCCAGCACCAGCGCGTGGTTCACTGTCTGCCCATTCAGGCTGGTGCCACCGCCGCGCGGCAGGAGCGCCACGCCCGTCTGCCCGCAGTACCGCACCACCATGGCCGCCTGCTCCACGCTGGATGGCACCACCACGCCCACCGGCTCCACCTGGTACATGCTGGCGTCGGTGGCGTAGAGCATGCGCCCAGCACGGTCCACGCGCACATCGCGCACGCCCAGCGCATGCAGGTCTGTGACGATGCGCTGGCGCTGGGCTTCCTGCGCCTGCGCTGCGGGCTGGATGACGTGGAGCGACGTCACTTGCCAGCGGGCGGGGCTGCTGGCGCTGCGCCACCGGCGCCGAGCGCTGCGTTCACCTTGGCGGTCAGATGCTTCACCAGCTCAGGGTCGAAGCCCACGTGCGTCTCCAGCAGCTTGCCATCTGGTCCAATGATCACCATGGCAGGAATGGCCTCAAAGCCATAGGTCTCGATGAACTTGCCCTTGGCATCAATCAGCGTGGTGAGCGCTCCAGGCTTCAACTTGGCCCAGGCGCCCTCCACCTTGGTGCGGGCCTTCTGGACGTCTGCGTCTGACGGGCTGTCGTTCCCAAGGATCTCCAGCGTGTTGACGGCGTAAACCGCCACCTTGGAGTTGTCCTTCATGGACGCTGCAAACTGGTCCAACAGCGGCAGGCCGCGCATGCACGGCCCGCACCACGTGGCCCAGAAGTCCAGCACCACCACCTTGCCCTTCAGGTCCGCCAGGTTCACCGTCTTTCCATCCAGCGTGGGAAGCGTGGCCACCGGCGCGTCCTGGCCCACCTTCACCTTGATCTCTGGCTCCTTGGGCTGCTGCGCCTGCGCGGCCTTGCCTTCGCCACTTGCTTCGCCCGGCATGGGAAAGAGGTCGGCCAGCGTGCCCACCTTGGTGCGCGGGCCCGCCTCAAACGCGATGGGCTTCTGCAGCGGGCCAACCTGCTGGGAGAGATCCGCCATCACCGAGAACTTGATGGCGTCTGGCAATCCTTCTGGCGTGAAGACCACGTTCATGGACTTCAGGAGCTGCGACTTGGGATCCGCCACCACCAGCACTTCGCCGTTCTTGCCGGTCATCAGCACCTGGCTGGTGCCATCTGCCGCCTGGCGGTAGCCGGTCAGCTTGACGTCCTGCACCGCACCCATGCCGAAGGATGCGGACACATCCGCGCCATCCTTGGCGTGGCGCAGCGTGTAGGTGGGGACTGGGATTGCAAATCCGGGAATGAGCGACTGCAGGGTCTTCTCCACGTCGCCCTGCTGCACGGCTGTCTCCAGGTACTTGTCGGCTGGCTGATCTGGCACCATGTAGATGGTGTCCTTGGCCACCAGGATCTGCATGCCGCGCATGGCCATGCGCAGGTCGTTGCCCTGGCCCATGGCCACCTCCAGCGTGTCCTTCTGGTCTCCCTGCGGAAGCTTGACCGTCAGCACCACGGTCTCGGAGATGGCGGGCGCAGCGGCGTACGCCTTCTGCATGGTTGCCAGCAGCTCGCGGGCCTTCTGGACTGCAGCGTCGGTCTTCTGCTCCGCAGTCCAACCTTCGGAAGGCATGGTCACGCTCGGCGGCATGAACGTGTCCATGGGCGCGTCTGGTGGCGGCGCGGTGGGATCCTGCGGAGCAGGCTGGGCGGGAGCCTGGGCAACAGCGTGAAGACCCACAGAGAGGGCCAGACCAGCAGCGGCAAGCAGCGTGCGCATGGACATTCCTATGACAGAGGCGGAACCAGCAGCGCTGCACCTGCAGCGCGCCCTTCAGTGTATGGCGGTGGTGCGCACGCGGGCTGCCACAGACGGCGCGATCTCTGCCAGCGGGACCAGCACAAAGGGCCGCTCCGGCATGCGTGGGTGCGGAATGCGCAGGTGCGGTTCGTCAACCTGCCAGTCGCTGTACAGCAGGATGTCCAGGTCCAGCGTGCGCGGACCAAAGCGGACCTCGCGGGTGCGGTCGCGGCCCCGCTGGCGCTCGATGGCAAGCAGCGCGTCAAGCAGCACTGCGGGGGCCAGCATGGTGCGGAGCTCCGCCACGGCGTTCAGGTACGGCCCTTGCCCTGGCGGCCCCACTGGCTCTGTCTGGATGACCTGGCTGCACTGCACCAGCGTGGTCTGTGGAAGCGCCGCCATCTGCTGCAGCCCGTGCGCCACGTGCGCCGCACGGTCACCCACGTTGGAGCCGATGCCCACGAACACCTGCACGGCCGCATCGGGCGTTCGACTGCCAGTGTGGCGCTGCGCACCGCTGTTCACGTGCGCTGCTCCCACAGAAGAGGCGCGTCCACGCCCAGCAGCGCAAAGCGCGCCAGCTGCAGCGCTGCCTTGGTGGCGCGGTCGCGCACCACATCGCGCGGGCCGGGAAAGTGGAACCGCCGCGCGCTGGCGCCCGCTGGCGTGGCCACGCCGATGAACACGGTCCCCACTGGCTTTGCTTCCGAGCCACCCTGCGGCCCCGCCACCCCCGTGACCGCCATGGCGATGCCAGCGCCCGCCCGCTGCAGCGCTCCTGCCGCCATGGCCTGCGCCACAGGCGCGCTGACGGCTCCGTGCTGCTGGAGGAGCGCCGCGGGCACGCCCAGCTCGCGCTCCTTCAGCTGGTTGGCGTAGGTGATCCATCCGCCCACAAACTGTGCGCTGCTGCCTGGAACAGCAGCGATGGCCGCCCCCAGCATTCCTGCGGTGCAGCTCTCCGCCACCGCCACTGTGACGCCTGCCGCTGCAGCCGCGCGCAGCAGCGCCGCGGCCAGCGATGCCTCGGGCGCGCTGGTGTCCGCTGCGCAGGCAAAGGCGTATGGCTGCACCAGCGCCTCGCACGAACGGGCTTCGTCCATGGCGGCATGCAGCGGGCTGGGACCAGTCCGCGCCACCACCTGCACAGTGACCACCGACTGGCTGGCCGTGGTGCCCACCGCTGGCTCGCGGCCGCGCTCCATGCGCGACCCCAGGCGTTCGGCCACCTGGCTCTCACCCAGGCCAAAGGTCAGCACGCCCACGCGCGCCACCGGCGGCAGGTCTGGGAGCCGGATAGCTGGCAGCACATGCGCCTGCAGCATGGGCACCATCTCGCTGGGCGGTCCCGGCAGGCAGTAGATCTGCGTGCGCTGCCACGTGGCCGCCAGGCCCGGCGCAGTGCCATGGGGGTTGGGCAGCGTGCGGGCGGAACGCGGGTGGAGCGCCTGCCGCGCGTTGATGGGCGGCATCACGCGCCCGCGCCCTTCGAACCACTGCCGCAGCTCGGCGCGGCGGGCTGGGTCCTCCACCATGGGTGCGCCGCTGTCCAGCAGCAGGTTGAGCGCGTCGCGCGTGAGGTCGTCGTCGGTGGGGCCCAGGCCGCCGGTCACCACCACCAGGTTGTGCTGCGTGGCCAGCTCGCGCAGCGCGCGCTCCTGCGCGTGCAGGCTGTCCGCCACCGTGCGGTGCTCCACGGTGTCGTAGCCAGCGTCGCGCAGGGCCAGCGCCACGGTGCGGCTGTTTGTGTCCAGCGTGGTTCCCAGCACCAGCTCATCGCCCACCGACAGGATGGCGGCTGTGGGCGCGCGCACTACACACGCCCCTGCGCCAGCTGGATGACACGTTGAAACTGCTGGCGGAAGAAGGCCGCAAACTGCTGGCGCAGGACGTCTGCTGGCGCGTCCAGCGGATCCCACAGGCCCTTGTCCTTCCAGCCGCCCTTCAGCCAGCCAGCGCGCACCTGCGCCAACGTGGCAGGGTCGTTCAGGTCGAACTTCCCGTTGTCTGGTCCAACCACGGTGGGCAGCATGTCGAACTCGCGCAGCATGGCGGCCAGCTGTGGATCGGACACGCTCTCCGCGGTGGCCACGGAACCATCCTTGGGGTACGCCGGATGCCGCGCGATGTGCCCCCACGCCTCGCGCAACAGGCTGCGATTGTCCATGGTCATGGCCACAAAGAGCGGCGTGACAAAGTCGCGCATGTCCCTGTTGTCCGGCGGCTCCGTGCGCACGATCTTCCGAGGATCCACCTTGTCCACAAAGTGGTCCATCTCCTTGGCAATCACCTCTTGATGCACTGGCAGCCGCCGCAGCTCGAACTGCTGCGGCCCACCAGGCGAGCCCAGGTGGTACTGCCACAGGCGCTGCCCTTCTGGGCTGAGCACAAAGCGGATGAACCGTTCCGCCTCCTCGCGGTGCGGCGCGCCAGTGAGGAGCGCGATGGGGTCCGGGTCCACCGCTGTCTTGTCCACCGGATCCATGTAGCCCACGCGGTCTGGCGAGCCGCCATCGGCCACCGCCTGCTGCTGGAAGCGGCCGTAGAAGTCAATCGCGAACGCCTCGGCGGCCTCGCCCTGCGCCACCTCCACCGGCGCGCGCGTGGCGCTGCCGCTGATGCTGCGCGCGTTGCCGCCCGCGCGGCGCAGGATGCGCCACCCCTCCACCCAGCCTTCGCGCAGCAGGATGGTCTCCATGGCGGTGGCCACGCTGCCGCTCTGCGCTGGATTCACCAGCGCCACCCAGCCAACCAGGCGCGGATCAGCGAGTGCTGCCCAGCCCGTGGGCGGGCCCACGTGCAGCCGTGCCAGCACCTCGTTGTTGTAGACGATGCCAAACGCGCTGAGCGCTGCGCCGTACCACGCGCCATCTGGGTGGTACAGCCGGCGGCCAGCGATGGTGGGCTCGCCGTAGGTCTCCTTCAGAAACTCGGGCGAGAAGTGCAGCGGCTCCAGGATGCTGGTGGTGCTCTTCTTGCCATCCACCACCAGCGGCTGCGCCATCTGGTCGAACTCAAAGCTGCCGCCACCAAAGAGCACGTCCGCGTTGCCGCCGGGCGCCTTGCCGGCGCGCACCGCAGCGGTGTAGCTGGCCACCAGGGTCTTGCGGATCTCGCTGGTGCCGCCCGGCGAGTTCCAGATCACCGTGGCTGGCTGGCCGAACTCCTTCTGGTGCCACTCGGCGTAGGCGCGTCCAAACTCCTGGCGGATCTGCTCGTTGTGGGGCGACACCACGATGACCTGCGCGGCGCCCGCTGGCGCCTCTGGCCCGCCGCGGCGCGCAGCCACTGGCACCGCCACCAGCAGCGCCATGCCGCCCAGCAGCAGGGCTGCCTGCACGCCAGGCCTCACCGGCCCGCCCCGCGCACGCCCAGGCCGCGCGCAATCTGCTGGTGGAACTCCTCTGCAGCGCGGCGGACGCTGTCGGTCCAGCGCGCATCATCGGGCTTGAAGGCGTAGATCACGCTGCGGCTGGCTGTGATCAGCGCGCCCTGCCCGTCGGTGTTGAAGCACGGCAGCACGTCGTCCACGCCGCCGCCCTGCGCGCCAAAGCCAGGCACCAGGAAGATCTGCCGCGGCATGCGCGTGCGCAGCGCTGCAGCGTCGGCCCGCTTGGTGGCGCCCACCACCGCGCCCAGGTCGCTGTAGCCGCGGCTGCCCAGGCGCAGCACGCCGGCCGCGGCCACCATGTCGGCTACCGCTTCGCTCACCGTGCGGCCATCCTGCAGCCGCAGCGACTGCAGCGCGTCGCCAGAGGGATTGGAGGTCCGCACCAGCGCGAATGCACCATGCCCATGCTCGTCGGCGCCAGGCTGCAGGAACGGCTCGATGCCATCAGTGCCCAGGTAGCTGTTCACGGTGGTCCAGTCCGAAGCCAGCGCAGCGCGCGACGCCTGCGCGTAGTGCTCAGCACTCACGCCGATGTCGCCGCGCTTCCAGTCCAGGATCACCTGGAAGCCTTCGTGCGCCGCTGCCAGCGTGCGTGCGAGCGCTGCGTACCCCTCTGCACCATGCCGCTCAAAGCATGCGGCCTGAATCTTGACTGCTGGCGCCAGCCCCCGCACCGCATCCAGAACCGCCACGCTGAATCTCTCCAGCGCAGCGGCAGCCGATGCGTCGGACGGCAATCCTGCATGCCCAGCTCGCAGCGTGGCAGGCAGCTTCTCCCACACGGGGTCCAGCCCCACGCAGATGGGCGCGCCGACCGCCTCCACGCGGCGGAGAAGGCGGTCCGAAGCGTGGTCGGTGTCAGTGGACATGGTGGGAGCGGCGCCGGGCGAGGCGGGTGCGCGGGTGGCCATGGTTGCCAGTATAAGAAGCATCCAACGCGCGCCCCATGTTGAGCACCACGGCGATTCTGGCTGCAGCACTCACCCAGCAGGCAGCGCCGCCCGCCGCGGTGCCCGATGCGCACGAAGCCACGCCCATCCCCGCTCCTCCACCCGCAGCGGAACCAGCACCGCTGAAGTGGGAGTGGTTCCCTGCAACGCCGCCCACGCTGGCTCCATACCTGGCCAACATCAACCAGATGAGCGCGTCGTGCTTGAACGCTGGCGGCGTGATTCAGAATGATCCCATCAGCCAGGCGGCGCAGGCGGTCAAGACCGAGCTGGCAAAGTACGGCATCACCTACCAGCTGTATCAGGCCGCAGCGCTCAGCGTGATGAGCAACGTGCAGCACGGCAACAATGCCCTGGGCACCTACAGCGCCACGCTGTACGCCAGCGCCACCATCTTCAACTCCACGGAGGCGGACACCGCTGGCTGGGTGAACCTGGAGGTGGACGCTGGCTCTGGCTTTGGCTTTGACATCGCGTACGAGAGCCCGCAGCGCAACATGGGCACCGCCACGTGGCCCAACTACACCTGGGTCACCAGCAGCGTGTTCATCGCAGAGCTCTCCTGGGCGCAGAGCTTCTTCAACGGCACGCTCATCCTGATGGGCGGCCAGATGGACTTTGCCTCCTACCTGGACACCAACCAGTACGCCAACAACGAATACACCCAGATGCTGAACTGGGCGTTCTCCAACAATCAGGTCATTCCCATGACGCAGAATGGCCTGGGCTTCCTGGCCCAGTGGCAGCCTGTGGACTGGGGCTACGCCATGTTCGCCACCTGCGCCAACAACACGGCCAACGGCCAGGCGCCGTGGAGCGACATTGGCCTGGACAACTGGTCGTACATCCTGGAGCTTGGCTACATCTCCAAGGACACGTTTGGCCTGGGTCCGGGCACATACCGCGTGGATCCCTTTGTGGCCACCGCCAACGGACACGTGAGCGGCGGCGTGGGGCTGAACTTCCAGCAGCAGCTGGGCGCCAGCTCCAACCTGGGGCTCTTTGGCCGGTTCGGCATCACCTCTGAGGCCATCGGCGCCTTCAACGGCGCTGCCACGCAGGCATCGCTGGGCGTGGCCATCACAGGCGCGGAGCCAAGCCCGCTGGGGCACCGTGCGTTCGACTACCTGGGCGTGGGCTTCGAGTGGACAGAGCCCGCGGGTGGCACACCGCTGCACGAGAACGAACTTGGGCTGGAGATCTCCTACGTCTACCGCCTGACCCCAACCGCCACGCTGCAGCCGGACTTCCAGGTGATCTGGGATCCCGCCTACTCCAAGGCAGACACCTCGGTGCTCTTCACGTTGTCCATCGTCACCACGTGGTAGCCGCCAGCGGCTAGCCTTGCGGGCGAATGCGCCGCGCCAAGCAGAAGTTCGAGCAGCTCTTCAAGCAGATGATGGACACGGCCAGCCCCGTGCAAGAGCGGGTGCGCGAGTATGCAGGCTTTGCCGTGGCGCGCGACGTGCGGGGCTTCTTTGGCGCCATCGTCAAGGACCTGGACAAGGAGCGCATCCGCGCAGACATCGCGGCGCTGCGAGCCAAGCACCCGCGCATGTCCAACGCGCAGCTGGCAGAGGTGCTGATCCGCGACGCCAGCAACGCCATGAGCGGCGCAGCCATGGCCAGCGGCCTGGCGTGGGTGATCCCAGTGGTGGGCATCCCCACCGGCATGGCTGCCAGCGCTGCGGAGTTCGTGGCCATGAGCGTGTACCAGTCGCGGCTGGTGGTGAGCATCGCGGAGCTGTATGGGCAGGACATCGAGAGCAAGGCCCGCGTGCGCGACGTGATCGTGTGCGTGGCCAGCACCAGCGCGGGCACAGCGGTGCAGCTGACCATCACGGTGGCCACGCGCATGCTCACCGAACGGCTGGCCATGCTGGTGGCGCGGCGCTCCGCCAGCGCAGTGCTGAAGAGCATTCCGGTGGCAGGCGCCGTGGCCGGCGTGGCGGGTGGCGCTGCGGGCGCGGTCTTCAACCGCATGGCGGTGAAGGCCGTGGGCCGCTACGCCGTGCGCTTCTACGGCAACAAGGCCACCAGGCGCCGCGCGCCACGGCTGGCTGGGCCGGCGCGCAAGCTGCGGGCGTAGCATGGCCGCAGCCATGAGCAGCGGCGCAGAAGCACGACCTGTTCATCTTGATCTGGACCGCGCAAACGGCCTGACGGTGGAATGGTCCGACGGCACGCGCAGCTTCTATCCGGTGGCGCACCTGCGGCGGAACTCCCCTTCTGCAGACGCGCGCGCGCTGCGCCAGGAGATGGAGCGCAACCCGCTCACGGTGCTTCCTTCGCGCGGACGCGTGGAGGGGCCGCTCATGGCCCTGGATGCAGAGCTGGTGGGCAACTACGCCCTCCGCATCCGCTTCAGCGATGGCCACAGCACGGGCCTGTACAGCTGGGAGTACCTGCGCAGCATTGATCCTGCAGCAAGGGGCGCGCCATGACCGGGCATGCAGAGCTGATCATGACTCCGCAGCCTGGGCTGCCTGTGCCAGCCGCTGTGCCGCACCCGCGGCCGTTCCGCGCGCTGCTGGTGCCTGGCAGCGCTGGTGTCAGCCGCGCCGTGCCGCATGTGAACAACGTGGAGTACGTGCGCTGGCTGGACCGGGCTGCAGAGCTGCACGCGGACGCGCTGGGGTTCACGCGCGCCGCCATGGCCGCTGCTGGGCACATGTGGTTCGTGGCCCGGCATGAGGTGGACTACCGCGCGGAAGCATTTCCCGGCCAGGAGCTCCATCTGTTCACCTGGGTGCGGACCATGGGTCGCAGCACCTCGTGGCGCGACACGCTGGTGGTGCGCGCAGAGGACGGCGCCCCAGTCTGTCAGGCCAGCACCTGCTGGGCGCTGGTGGACCTGGCCTCGCGCCGGCCAGCGCGCATTCCCGCAGACGTGGCGGCAGCCTTCGATCCTCTGGAGGGCGTGCGGTGCACATCGCGCTCGTCGTAGATCCAGAGCGCATGGCCACAGACGGCACGGCCATCGAGCGCCTGGCCGTGGCGCTGGCGGCCGAAGGCCCGCAAGTGACGCGGGTGCTGCCAGCTGACAGCACTGATCCAGCGCTGTCCCGGCTCATCCCGGTCAAGACGTACGACTTCGACGGCTCGCCGCTCTTCCGGCGGTCGCGCCTGGGCGCGCTCTCGCTGGACATGGAGGAGCATCGGCCCGACGTGTTCGTGGCGTTTGGCGCGCGGGCGCTGGCCGCTGCGGGCGAGCTGGCAGAGGACCTGGAGTCCGCGCTGATCAGCATGGTGGCCACCGAACAGGAGCTCTCCCAGACGCCGCTGCGCCGGTACGCGCACCTGCTGGACGCGGTGGGTGTCTCCACCGGCCCCCTGGTGAACCGCGCGCTGCGCGTCGCACCAGAAGACGTGGTGCGCCTGATGCCGCTGGGCGTGGCCCTGCCAAGCAGGCCAGCGCCGCCCGCTGCGCAATCGGTGGCCATTGCCGGGCCAGCACGAGACCTGGGAGCCTACGACGCGGTGTTCACCGCCCTGGCGGACGTGGCGCCCGCGCTGCCCGATCTGCAGGTGGCCATCGAGCTTCCGCCTGGGCACGCCCCCTCCATGTGGCGTCTGGCGCGCGAGCACCGCGTGCAGCCGCTGCTGAACGGCGTGGAACGCCTGGAGCACATCCGCCCGCTGGCTCTTCAGTGCGCAGTGATGGTCCTGCCTGAGGCGCTGCACGGCACACGATCACTGGTGCTGGAGGCGCTGGCCACCGGTCGCACCCTGGTGTGCATGGACGACTCCACTGCCAACTTCCTGGTGCACCAGGCCACCGCGCTGGTGGCAGAGGACCGCAGCCCCCGCGAGTGGACCGCGCTGCTCACCCGCGCGCTCATGGATCCCGCCTCCACCCAGTCCATCCGCGACGAGGCCCGCCACCGCATGGCTGCCCAGTACGGCTCGGCCCGGTGCGCCACCCTGCTGCTGGAGGCCTGCACCCTGGCAGTCCGGGGCCCGGTTATTCCATTCCAGCAGTCTGGCTGACTCAAGTTTGCCGATGCATCCAGCCGAAGAGAGGGGTGAGCCAGGCAGTTGTGGCGAAAGGCATCTTTCTCCCCTCCGCTCCGCCAGACGGGGCATCCGACTGGCGGGGTTTGCAGAGACTTGACTCCGGCGAACCTTTGGGAGAGACTGGGCGTAATCGGACTCAGGCAGCCTGCGGAAGGCCTGCCCTGACGCACGCCATTCTCCTGAGAGGAACACATGAAGAAGACGCTCATCGCTGGCTCCTGCATTCTGCTGGCGGCCTGTCTTGTCGCCGCATGCGGCGGCGAAGGCGGCTCCGGGACCACCAAGGTTCAGGCCAAGCCTGCTCCCACTGGCCCCAAGATTGAACCGCCAGACCAGAAGATGAAGGACGCCCTGAAGTCCAGCACTGCTGCGCCACCAGACGCGCCAGCTGGCAAGAAGAAGACGAACACCGGCGGCTGATCCGCCTCGGTTCGCAGCACACTCCAGCCGGCCCTGCCTTGCGCGGGGCCGGCTGCGTTTTTGGACGCGGTCTGGGCGCGCCAGTTCAGGCGGTCATCAGCGTGCGGAGCACATCCAGACCCTCAGCCAGCTTGTCTGGGCGCGTGGCAAAGCTCAAGCGGAAGTGGGTGTCGCGTGCGCTGAAGACGTTGCCCGGGATCACCAGCACGCGCTTCTCAATGGCCTTCTCGATGAACTGCTGGCCAGTCATGCGCAGGCGCGCTGGCACCTCCACAAAGGCGTAGAACGCGCCACCAGGGCGGGCCACGGTGGTGATGCCCTCGAAGGCCTCCACAACCATCTGGCGGCGGCGCTCGTATTCCGCCACGATGGGCGAGAGATCCACGCCAAACGCAGCCACAGCGCCCCATTGCGCCATGCTGGGCGCGCAGACAAAGGTGTACTGCTGCATCTTGGCCATCTCCTGCACGATGGCCTTGGGACCAGCGGCATAGCCCAGGCGCCAGCCTGTGCAGCCGTACGTCTTTCCAAAGCCGCGGATCAGCAGGCACTGGTCGGTGAAGCGCGCTGGGCTGGGGCAGCGGCCGTCCTCGCGCACGTCGCTGAAGCAGAACTCGTCGTAGATCTCGTCGGAGATCAGCAGGACGTTGCGGCGCGCGCACAGATCCACCACGTCGCGCAGCTCTGCGTTGGAGAGCACCACGCCGCACGGATTGCTGGGGCTGTTCAGGATGACCGCCTTGGTGCGCGGGGTGATGCAGCGCTCGATGCGCTCCGCAGTCATGCGGAAGTCCGGATAGGTGTCGCAGCGCACCATGGTGCCGCCGGTGATCGTGCCCAGCTGCGGATACATCACGAAGTATGGATCGGGAATGATGGCTTCGTCACCTGGGTCCAGGAGCGCCAGCGCCGCAAGGAGCAGCGCGCCGCTGGTGCCGCTGGTCACGATGGCCGAGTGCGTGGCCTCTGAGCCAGTCCAGCCCAGGTCCTTGCGCAGGTTGGCCCACACAGCCTCCAGGAGCTGGGGCACGCCCTGCGTCACGGTGTAGCCGTTGCGGTCCTCTTGGATGGCGCGGATGGCCGCCGCCTTCATGGCCTCTGGCACTGGGAAGTCTGGCTGCCCAATGGAGAGATTGATGGGGTCCTTCATGTGCGCAGCCAGGTCAAACACGCGGCGGATGCCAGAGGCGTCCACGCGGCGCGAGCGCTGCGAGATCAATGCGGACACGTCAGAAGAAGACAGGCGGCCTTCGCGGCCGCCTGTGGAGGTGACTGCACTCATGGAGTGAATCCTAGGGCTTACTTCTTGGCGCCAGCAGCCGGCTTGGCCGCTGCACCCGCTGCGGGCTTGGCTGCGCCAGCGGCTGGCTTGGCACCAGCGGCTGGAGCGGCTGCGCCCTCAGCGCCCTCTTCAGCCTTCTTGGCCTTCTTGCCAGCAGAAGCCTTGATGCTGCGCACCTTCACGATGCCCAGGGCGGTGTTCTTGTCCGCGCTGAAGCGATCCTCCTCCGTGAGCTTCGCAATGCGCTCGGCGCGAGTCAGCACGTTGCGGTGCTGGTTGAGGGCGCCGGACTTGGTCTTGAGGCTACGGTGGAGGCTCATGGAGGTTCCTTGAAGGTCTGTTCAGTGGCAGTGCGAAAGACGCTGACCCACGTCAGCGGTACAACTCTGGATAGACGTCGCTGAAGTCCTTGTTGCCGCGAGCGGCATTCTTCCACTTCTCGCCGACGCGCTTGATCTCCGACTCCAGCTTCCGGATGGGCTCAGAGCTCTTCTCTGAGGAGTCCTTGTAGCCAGGGAGAACGATGATCTTGCGAAGCATCGTATTATCGTCGGGAACCAGGTAGGCATCAAGTCCATTGGTGCGGCAGAACTCCACCATGGCAGGCGCCCGCTCAGTGCTCGGGTGTGCCAGGACGAAGTACTTGTAGCCCTTGACCCGGGGATCGCCGTTGTTATCGGTTGCGCCTGGGCCAGCCTGGCGCCGCGAAGGATCTGGCTTGGCAGGCTGCGTTCCCGGCTTTCCAGACTCTGGGGCCTCCTGTGGTCCAGGTGGCGCGACGAGCTGGGGCGCCTGACCTCCTCCACCTCCAACGCCACCACCAGCCCGAAGGCCGATGTTGTAGGCCACCACCACTGCCAGAAGCACCGCGATGGCTCCCACCACCGCCCACAGCATGGGCACCTGCAGCACCACGCCTGGCCCAGTGCCAGCAGCGCCGAACGGCCGCATGCCAGCAGGAGCTGCAGGCCGTGCAGACGGCGCGCTGGTGGGCGCAGCGGAAGGCACAGCGCTCCCAGGCTGCACAGCACCGGTGCTGCCTGGCTTCTTGAAGAGTTCGTACAGGGCTGGGGCGCCTCTGCGGGCCATGGGCGCAGTGTACGGCCTCAGGCCCCGGCTGGGACCGTGGCGCGCCACGCTGCCACCGTGCGCTGGACGCCGCTTTCGGGGTCGGCCCACTGGCGCGCATCCACCACTGGAAGGCCCTGAAGCCCGGCCATCTCCAGCGCCATGCGGTAGCTCAGCACATCCAGCTGCCCCTCTGCTGTGCCCAGCGGTCCACGCATGCCGGTGCGCAGGAGATCAACGATGCGTGCGCTGTACAGGTGCCCGGCTAGACCAGCCACTGCTGCCGGCACAGGCTTGCCAGATGCCAGCATGGCTGCGGGGTCAGCGCACCACCCCACCGGTGGGCGCGGCAGGTTGGCCACCGCGCCGCTGCTGCTGCACGCCAGGTCTGCCAGCAGGACTCCATGCGTGCTTGCTGCCGCAGCCACCGCATGGAGCGCGCCACTGCGTCGCTCCTCGCGCGTTGGATCCGGATCTGCGCCGGGGAACTGCACCGTGACTGGCACGCGCCCCAGCGCCTCTGCCAGCTGGCAGCACTCGCGCAGCGCCTCCACTGCGCGGTCCACCGTGGCGCCGTCGCACCAGTGATCCGCTGGGATCAGCGCATCCACGCCGGCGCAGACCAGCTCATGCCGCCGGAGCGCTGCAGCCAGATCGCGCCGAGCGCTGGCACCCAGGTCGCGCGGGCGCAAGCCAGGCTGCTGCAGGCTCAGCTGCACGCCGCGCACGCCCAGCTGGCTGAGCCACGCCAGCGCCTGCTGGGGGTCGCCCAGCGGTGCAAGCGTCACTGCCACCTGGATCTGCTGCTTCACGCGCCAGAGCGTAGCGGCTGCCACCCCTAGAATCGCCCACCTCATGCGCATCACCGCCGTCCTCTTCTGGCTTGGGCTGGTCCTGTGGTTTGCTGCTGCGGTGCTTCCCGGCGCAGCGGCCATCTCCGCGTTCACTGTGCTGCCGCGCATGGGCGCCACCAGCGCAGAAGCGCAGGCGTTCTTTGGCGCAGACACCAAGGGCTCTGCGCAGTACCTGGCTGGCCATGTGCTGCAGCCGCTCTTCACCGCCACAGACTGGGTGCAGATCTCCGCAGGCGCGCTGAGTGTCAGCATGGTGCTGCGCCTGTGGCGCCTGGGCGGCATGCCAGGCCCCCGCATGGCGCGCGTGGCCACCGTGGTGCTGGTGGTGGGCGCAGGCGCGCTGCTGGCTGTCCGCCTGGCCCAGGCCAACCCCATGATGGCCGATCTGGCCACCTACTGGGCCGCCATCCCAGCGCTGGACCACGCAGCCGCAGACGCTGCCAAGCAGTCGTTCGACGCCGCCCATCACACCGCCGAGCGCCTCTCCTCCGCCCAGGTCACAGCGTTGCTCGCGGCCGTGGTGGCTGCAGCCGTGGCCACCACCAGCCGCCCCGCCCATGCAGACCCGCAGGCCATCTAAGGCAGCCCTGGAACGCGCCCGTGCGCTGCTGGCGACGCTCAAGAAGGCGTACCCCGAAGCACGCTGCCGGCTGGACTGGCGCCAGCCCCACGAGCTGCTGGTGGCCACCATCCTGAGCGCGCAGGCCACCGACGAGAGCGTGAACGCCGCCACGCCTGCGCTCTTCAAGCGCTTCCCCGCACCAGCGCACTACGCCAAGGCCACGCCAGCGGACATCGAGCCCTTCATCCGCACCATCGGGCTGTGGCGCAACAAAGCCAAGGCGGTGCACGCTGCCATGACCACCGTGGCCACCAAGCACCACGGCCAGGTGCCGCGCACCATGGAGGACCTGCTGGAGCTGCGCGGCGTGGCGCGCAAGACCGCCAACGTGGTGCTGGGCAACTGCTTTGACATCCAGGCTGGCGTGGTGGTGGACACGCACGTCGGGCGCCTGGCCCAGCGCATGGGTCTCACCAAGCATGACGACCCTGTGAAGGCAGAGCGCGACCTGATGGCGCTGTTCCCGCAGGATTCCTGGTGCCTGTTGTCGCACCTCCTCATCTTTCACGGGCGCGCGGTGTGCAAGGCGCGCGGCAACACGTGCAGCAGCGACCCCATCTGCCAGACGTACTGCACCGAAGGCAGGAAGCGCGCTACTTCACGTCGCCGTGGCCCTTGAACACCGGGGCATCGCCCACAGCGATGGGCTTGATGAGCACAAAGCCGCCGTGCAGGCTGACCACCGATGCGCCGCCGCCGATCCGCTCCGGGAAGATGAAGAGCACAGGCCCTTCGAACCGGAAGCGCGCCACTGGCACGATGCCCATGCCTGTGGGCGATGGCGTGCCCACCACGTTGGCAGGCGCTGGCTGCCCCTCTGCGGGCAGCGGCACCAGCTGGTGGCGCAGCACGTCCACGCCGCGGTCATGCCCGATCCACACGTCTGCGTCCACCAGCTCCATGCTGGTGATGCGCGGGCCGCCATCGGGCTGGTAGTCCACCGTCACGCCGTCATGCGTGATCTTCACCGAGCGGTAGATGCCCTGTCCCTTCTCGTCGGGCCGCTCCACAAGCGTGGCGGTGCCCCACGCGGGAGCCACGCTGCGCGCGGTGATGGAGGTGATGTTGGTGGTGCGCTCTGTGAGCTCTGCATCCTCGCCAATGCGCCACAGCCAGAAGCCCTCGCGGCCCCCCGCCAGCACGCGGCGCTTGTCGCTGATGGCCAGCTCAAGAAGGCCTGCTTCGCGCTGCACGTTGAAGAAGGTGTCGCCTTCCTCCTTGCCTTCAGCTGCCAGGCGATAGGTGGAGCGGCCGAATGTCCCTCCCACTGCGTAGATGTTGGGGCGCACCAGGTCCACATCGCGGCCGCCCTTCAGCTTGATCACCTGCGGCTTGGCAAACTTGCCATCCTCCAGCATCCACCGCTCCATGCCAGTGTCTGTGACCACCCACAGGGCGTCCTTCAGCACGTGCGCGCGGCGCACCAGGCCTGGCACCGCCACCGATGCAGTCTCTGTGAACGCCGGAGTCATGAGGCCCACCTGCGCGCTGCTGTTGCCCTGCAGCACGAACAGGTATCCCCCCTCTGGGCCAAAGCCTGGCGGCAGCGGCCACAGTTCGGTGGCAGCGCCCATGTAGCGGCCATCCTCCACCAGCACGATCCGCCGGCGCACCGTGGCGGCAGGACCCACGGGGGTCTGCACCACGCGGCCAACCGGGTCGCCCGTGAGGAACCGGTGCTTGTCCCGCAGCCGCACCACGCCACCGATGCCGGACACCCACACTTCGCCACCCGCCAGCGAAACCAGCTTGGGCTCCACGCCGAGGTCTGCAGCGGTGTACTCCGCCTGCACGCTGGGAGCCGCCGGCGTGGTGATGTCCACCTCCAGCAGCGAGGTCTGATCGGAAACCACCCACGCTGTCCGGCCATCAATGGCTAGGTCCACCAGGGAACCGCCTTCGCCAAAGGGCACGCATTCCACGCTGCCCAAGGTGCGGCCATTGGTGGGCTCGATGATCAGCAGCTGGTTGCTGAAGGTCTGGTACCACTTGCCATCCGCCACGATGGTGCGGTGGTGCGTGCCGCCCACGTGGTTCTGCACCTGCAGCTTGCGCTCGCGGCGGTCTGTGCGGTCCTCCTGGATGTACGTGGGCGTGCACCCCGCAGCAAGCAGGACCAGCAGGCTGAGCGCTGCGCACAAGCGTCGCATTCCGCAAAGCGTAGCAGGACCGGGGTACCCTGCCACCACGCCATGCCAGAGCCTGCCGCCCAGCCCACCGACCGCCTTCGCAAGCTGCTTGCGCTGCTTGAGAAGGACCCACACGACGCCTTCTGCCTGTATGGCGTGGCGCAGGAGCATGCTTCGGCTGGACGGCATGAGGAGGCTCTTGCATGGTTCGACCGAACCATCGCAGCGGATCCCACCAGCGCATACGCATTCTTCCACAAGGCGCGCTCACAGGAGGCGCTTGGACAGCGGCCAGAAGCCGTGGAGACGCTGCGCCAGGGCAAGGCGGCCGCCATGCGTGGCCAGGACAACCACGCGCTTGCAGAGATCCAGGGATACCTGGATGAACTGGAGGACGCATGAAAGGGTCCACCGCGCGCGTGACCGCCCTGCAATCAGCGCCAGACAGCCCCATGACAGTGCACATCGTGGTGGCTGGACGCCGCGTGGCCACCCTGCCGCGCCCGCGCTGCGACCAGCTGGGGCTGCACGTGGACCAGCCCTGGACTGCTGCGCTGGCCAAGCGCGTGGCAGCAGCCGCTGCCGAAGACGCTGCGCGGGCAGACGCGCTGCGCCGCCTGGCGCGCCGCGCCCACAGCACCCGGGGCCTGGAAGAGGCGCTCCTCCGCGCTGGTCACGCTGCAGCCGCCACGCGCGCGGCCCTGGCAGCGCTGGCAGAGCATGGCTGGCTGGACGATGCGCAGTACGCCGCCAGCCGCGCTGAGGCGCTCAACCGCAAGGCGCCGCTGGCCGCGCCAGCCTTGGCGGCACGGCTGGAGGCAGAGGGTGTCTCCGCCAAGCAGGCCCAGCAGGCTGCAGCCAGCGCAGCGCCGCCAGACCAAGACGCCCAGCTGGCGCGGGAAGCCCGTGCGGCACGCCGCGCCGGCGTGTCCATGCGCACGATGGCCGGCCGCCTGGCCCGCCGCGGATTTGACGAAGACGCCATCCTGACAGCGCTGGCGGCGGCTGGATACCCTGTGAGCGACGCATGACGCGCCCCACCGCCTTCTCCCGCTCGCTGGCCTGCCTGCTGCCCTGCATGGGAGTGCTGGCGTTGGCTGCGTGCCAGAACGAGTCCACCACGCTGGTGCATGCTGGCCCAGATCCGCTGCCAGACCTGCAGCCAGCGCCAGACCAGCAGCCGCTGCCCACGCCAGCCAATCCACCCAAGCCATCGCTCACTGGACTCAGCCGCTCCAACTGGGACGCTGTGGAGGTGGTGCAGCCGCGCGGTCAGGTGGAGACTGCCACGGTTCCTGTGCCGCGGTGGGACGGCTTCAGCACCGAGCCGCGCGCAGCAGGCGCCTACCCCAATCTGCTCACGGTGCTGCACACCAGCCAGCGCCCGGATGCTGACGTGGCCAGCGGCGCCTCTGCGCCGTTCGTGGCTGCGTTCTGGATCGTGGCCTGGCCTGTGACCGCGGTGGCGCAGTACCCGTGGAACAACCAGCGCGCACCCGGCGCAGGCGTGGAATGGGTCCCGCCGCCACCACCACCCAACGCCATGGACGTGCACTGATGCAGGCGCTGCAGCCCAACGGCCTCCCCAACGGCTATCCGTTCAACCCAGACTGGGAGATCACCCCGCGTGAGCTGGTGCGCCGCCAGAAGGCTGGCGAGGCCATCGTGGTGCTGGACTGCCGCACCGCTGCGGAGCGAGATCTGGCGTGCATCGCTGGCACGCTGCATGTGCCCATGCACGAGCTCAGCCAGCACCTGCAGGCGCTGCGTGAGCATGAATCCACCCCCGTAGTGGTGCACTGCCACCACGGTGCGCGCAGCCTGCAGGTGACCAGCGCGCTGCGGCAGGCTGGCTTTGAGGACGTGCGCAGCCTGGCAGGCGGCATCCACCTGTGGTCGCTGGACATTGATCCTTCTGTGCCCGTCTACTGAACCGTGCTGCGCCACCGCCTGATCACTGGAACGCTGTTGATCGCTGGGCTGCTGGGCCTGCTGTGGCTGGATGGCCGGACCTCGGCCGCCTGGAAGGACGCAGCGCTGCCGGCATGGACCGGCGGCGCGGACGGCCTGGTGCTGTCGCTGTTCACCGCAGTGGTGCTGGTGCCCATCGTCACGCTGGAGCTGGTGCGCATGCTGCGCGGCATGGGGATCAGCGCCCCGTATGGCCTGTCACTGGTGGCAGCGCTGGCTGGTCTGGCGCTCTTCCGCGTGCAGCTGCCAGAGGACCTGCCGCGCACCGCCGTGGCAGGCACGGTGATCTGGGTGGTGCTGATGGCAGCGCTGGTGGTGCACACGCGCGGGCGCAGCGTGCAAGGCGTGGTGCAGGCCATGGGCGGCACGCTGTTGGCAGCGCTCTACGTGGGAGCCATGCTGGGCATGTGGCTGCAGGTGCGCACCCTGGTGGGGCCGTGGGTGCTGGCTGGCGCCGTGCTCACCATCAAGGCCAGCGACACGGGCGCCTACGCCACCGGCATGACCATGGGCCGGCACAAGATGATTCCGTGGCTGAGCCCTGGCAAGACCTGGGAGGGCGCTGTGGGCGGCGTGGCGGGCGCAGCGCTGGTGGGAGCGCTCCTGGCGTGGTGGAGCATGCAGCTGCCAGACGCGCGCGACCACGTGCCTGTGTGGCTGGGCGCGCTGGGTGGCGCGGTGCTTGGCGTAGTGGCGCCGATTGGAGATCTTGCAGAAAGTCTGCTGAAGCGCGCAGCCGGGGTGAAGGACTCAGGAACCCTGCTGCCGGGCATGGGAGGGGCATTGGATGTGGTGGACAGCCCCTTGCTGGCAGGCCCTGTGGTCTTCTGGCTGCTGGAACTGCGATCTCCCTGCTCGGTCTAGCCGTATCGAGGGGGTGGAGCGGATACGCTGTCCAATCCGCACCTGAGGTACCCCGCCGATGACATTGATCGAGAGTCTCCGAGCCCTGCACCTTGTGGACGCACAAGTGCGCGGCATCCGCACCCGGCTTGAGAATGCCGAACGGGACCTGAAGCGCCAGCAGACCCAGCTGGACACGCTGACCGCCCAGCGGAAGGAGCAGGACAGCCAGCTGCGCCAGCTGCAGGCCACCGTGGCCAACCTGGAGCTGGAGGACAAGGGCCTGCAGGAGCGCATCGCCAAGCTGCGCGGCGATCTGAACTCCACCAGCAACACCAAGCAGTACAACGCGCTGCGCGACGAACTGAAGCACCTGGAGGAGCAGCGCGACGCCCTGGCAGAGCGCGTGCTGGCCCAGATGGAGAACGTGGAAAAGGTGAAGGCACAGATCAGCGCAGGCGAGAAGCCGCTGGCAGACCGCACCACGCTGCGCGACATGGCGGCCACCGCGCTCAAGGAAGCCAAGGACGCTGTGGGCGACCGCCTGGCCGAGCTGGAGCGCGAACGCGCCCGGGCAGCCGGCGCGCTACCAGAAGCAACGCTGGCTGCGTTTGACGATGCAGCGGAACAGAACGAAGGCGAGGCCCTTGCCGAAGTCACCGTGGTGGACCTGCGCCACCGCGAGTTTGCCTGCGGCGGCTGCCATGCCGAGCTCCCGCGCGATGCGTTCAGCCGCGTGGCGGCACGCCGCGACGACGTGGTCACCTGCATCTCCTGCGGCCGCATCCTGTACATGGATGTGCTTCCGGAGGAAACCGGCAAGAAAAGCCGAAAGGCGAAGGACGAACCCAGCGGCGCAGCGTGACCCGCCGGTTGACCGCAGCAGCACAGCAGCACAACGAACTCTTCTCGACAGGCCAAGGAAGGCAGTGACGTCCATGCATGGTGGTGACAGGCTTCGGGAGCTTCCCGGGGCAGAAGGCGAGCATCTCGACAGACTGGGGCGCGCATGGCGCGATGCGCACGGCAAGGCTGGACAGCCTGAGGCCCGTGGGCAGGACTGCGCGCGCCTGGCGGACCTTGCGGTGGCCACGGCTGCGGTCGCCCGCCGCCTGCACCGCGCCAGCACAGCAGAGCAGGTGATGGCCCAGTCGCTGTTCACGCTGAAGAGCGCCTGCGCTGCGCAGCCCACAGAGATATCCCGCCACGTGGCCTTTGCCCGCGTGCTGGAGGCGGTGAGCACCCATGAACAGCACGACGCGCGCGCTGCGTTTGACTCGCTGCGCGCCGCTGCGTCTGTGCTGGCCAGCTTTGCGCCCATGATCCGGGACAGCCAGGTGGACCCGCTGGTGCGCCTGTCGGTCTGCACCGGTCTCCTCCGCCCGCTCACCAACGCAGCCCGCATGCTGGACGACGCCCCCCTGCGCCGCCAGACCTGGCAGCGCTGCTGGGCTGCAGCCCTGGACTGGGCTGAAGCCAGCCGCGGCGGCCCAGACCACGCGCAGGCGGTGGAGTGGGTGGTGCTCCTGGCCTTTGAACTGGCAGTCGAAGAACTGGAGGCCTCAGCTGGCGCCTGCCTGGAGCGGTGCGAGGACCTGCGCCCGCACCTGGATGCGTTGGACAAGGCCCGCGGTGGCGATGCCGTGTGCCTGCTCCACCGCAGCGCCTTCCAGCGGCTGTGGGCAGATGCCTGGCGCCGGCTGGGCGATGCTGGCGAGGCCCGCAAGGCGCTGGATGCATGCGCCGCCACGCTGGACCGCCTGGAGGCGCTGAAGGACTTTGACACCGCTGCGCTCAAGGCGCAGCGCGCAGCGCTGGCGCGTGACCGCGCACGGCTGGCAGAGCCAGCGCAGCGCACGTCACGCCCTGCCCATGCTGGCCGCGCTGCCAGCGCCTGAGCGCGCCGTACACTTGAGGTCCATGCAGCGCCTGGAAACGCAGCTTGCTGGCGTGACGCTGGCCACGCCCATCGTGGCCGCAGCAGGCACGTGCGGCTACGTGGACGAGCTGGCAGACGCCTTTCCACTGGACAAGATCGGGGCCGTGACCACCAAGAGCATCACGCCAGAGGTGCGTGCTGGCAACGCGCCGTGGCGGCTGGTGGATGTGCCGGGCGGCATGCTGAACGCCATTGGGCTGGCCAACATGGGCCTGGAGCGCTTCCTGGCAGAGGCCCTGCCCCGCGCTGCCAGCGTGCCCTGCAAGGTGCTGGGCAGCGTGGCTGGCCACAGCGTGGACGACTACGTGCGTGTGGCCAGCGCCTTTGACGCGCGGCCAGAGCTGCCCATCATCGAGCTGAACGTGGGCTGCCCCAACACCAGCACCGGGCTTCAGTTTGGCGACCACCCCGACGCGCTCCGCCAGCTGCTGGCGGCGGTGCGCCCCGTGGTGCGGCGGGCCAAGCTGTTTGTGAAGCTCTCGCCCAGCGCAGACGTGCTGGCCCTGAGCGCCGCTGCAGTGGACGCTGGCGTAGACGGCCTGACGGTGGCCAACACCTTCCCAGCCATGAGCCTGGACGTGGAGACCCGGCAGCCGCGCCTGTCACGCGGGCGCGGCGGGCTGAGCGGCGCTGGCATCCACCCCCTCGTGGTGCGCATGGTGTGGGACGTCTACGCGCAGGTGGCGCGCGCTGCTGGCGTGCCCATCATCGGCCTGGGCGGCGTGATGCGGTGGGAGGACGCTGCGGAGTTCATCCTGGCTGGCGCCACGGCAGTGGGCGTGGGCACTGCCCTGTTCGTGGACCCGCGCGCGCCGGTGAAGCTGGCGCGCGGACTGGATGCGTGGGCTGCCCGCCAGG
>JAXMAM010000005.1:0-160693 GCA_046350455.1 Phycisphaerales bacterium
CTGCGCACCGCCAGGCCGTATGCGCCGTAGCCCATGCCGCTTCCCACCGCCAGCCATACGCCGAAGCGCGAAGTGCCCGGCGCAAACTCGCTGCCTGTGATCAGCACGGTGACGATGCCGGCCATCAACAGCCCCAGGCCACACAGATAGATCGGGCGCCGGATGGTGGCGCGCTCGCGCGGGAAGAGCACAAAGGCGCCCAGCGCAATGAAGACCACCTGCAGGCGCAGGCCAAAGGTGACCACGCCAGGGCTGACGTACGAATGCGCGGCGGTAAACGCCACCTGCGCAGCCGTGTTGAACGCCGCTGGCACCAGCGCGGCCCGCCAGATGGTGCGCGGCAGCCGCCCGCGAGACGCGGCCCACACCACCGCTGGCAGCCAGAACAGCGCGCTGGCGCCGTAGCGCCAGCCGTTGTTGGTCCAGTGGTCCATGTAGTTGGCCAGGTGCTTCAGAAACAGCGGCACGCTGCTCCAGCACCCCAGCGTGACCAGCAGCACCGCCACGCCTTCCCAGCGGCGCATGTGGCGGACGTCGTAGCTGCTGGAGGAACGGTCAGGCAAGCGCCAGCCGTCCGCCGTCCACCGGCAGGTTCACGCCTGTGATGTAGCTGGCCGAAGGCCCTGCCAGGAACACCACGGCGGCTGCGATCTCTTCTGGCTGCCCGATGCGCCCCATGGGCACCGTGCGGATGGCATCCGCCTCCACCTCTGCCACCGTGCTGCCGCCGCGGCGCGCGCGCCCGTCGAACAGCGCGGCCAGCCGCGCCGTGCGCGTGTAGCCAGGAAGGATGGTGTTGACTGTGATGCCAAACGGCGCCAGCTCCACCGCCAGCGTGCGTCCCCAGTTGGCCATGGCAGCGCGGATGGTGTTGCTGACTCCCAGCCCGCGGATGGGCGTGACCACGCTGGTGCTGGTGATGTTGATGATGCGCCCATAGCCAGCCTGCCGCATGCCCGGCGCGAACACCTGCACCAGCGTCTGGCTACACAGGATGTGCATCTCAAACGCGCGCTGGAAGTCCTCCACGCGCGCGTCAATGGCCAGCCCGGCAGCGGGGCCTCCGGTGTTGTTCACCAGGATGTGCACGGGGCCAGCGCTCTTCAGATGCGTCTCGGCCGCAAGATGCACGTCCTTCCAGCTGGCAAAGTCAACCAGGCAGCTCCAGTGCTTCTGCTGCGCCGGGCGAGGAAGGTCTTCGACCGCCTTCACCAGGCCCTGGTCGTTGCGGCCGCACACGGTCACTGTGGCGCCAGCAGCTGCCAGCGCCTTGGCGGATGCGTAGCCAATGCCCTGCGTGGCCCCGCAGACAAAGGCGTGCTTTCCGTTCAGCGGAAGATCGTGAGCCATGGGTGCAAAGCGTATCCACTAGCATGGCCCTCCATGTCCGCAGAGGACGCCGCCGCCACGCCACACAACAGGGATGCCCGGACGGTGGCAGGCCCGGCAGCGCAGTCGCCGCTGGACCGCGCGAGCGCCGGCGCCATGCAAGGCGTGCAGGTGGGGCCGTTCGAGGTGAAGGCACTTCTGGGAGCTGGCGGCTTTGGCAGCGTCTACCTAGCCGAGCAGGTGGAGCCGGTGCAGCGGCTGGCCGCGCTCAAGATGCTGAATGGCGACCGCCAGGGCCGCCGATTTCGCGAGCTGTTCGAGGCGGAGCGCCGCGTGCTGGCGCGGCTGGACCACGCCAACATCGCGCGCGTGCTGGACGCCGGCACCACCAAGGATGGCCGCGACTGGGTGGCCATGGAGTACGCACCCGGCCTGCCAATCGACCGCTACTGCGACCAGAACAGCCTGACCATTCCTGAGCGCATGGATCTGCTGGCAGAGGTGGCGCGCGCGGTGGACTTTGCGCATCACAAGGGCGTGGTGCACCGCGACCTGAAGCCCAGCAACATCCTGGTGCACGTGGATGGCGGCACAGTGGTGCCCAAGATCATTGACTTTGGCATCGCGCGCGTGCTGAGCATGGAGGCCCAGGCCAGCGAGCCGGACCGCGTGGTGGGCACGCCCGGCTTCATGGCGCCAGAGCAGACAGTGGCGGGCGGGTTCGACGCGGATGCGCGCGCAGACGTGTACGCCTTGGGCGCCATCATGTACCTGCTGTGCACCGGCACGCTGCCGCTGCAGCCGCCCAGCGCAGGCCAGCCGCTGGAGGAGTTTGCGCAGCGCCTGCGCACGGTGAGCCCGCCGCTCATGAGCCAGCGTGTGCGGGAAATGGCTCCCGATGCCGCGCAAGCCCAGGCGGACCTGCGCCGCACCACGCCGCGCGACCTGCGCCACCAGCTGGAAGGGGACCTGGACTGGATCGCCGCGCGCGCACTGGATCGTGGACGCCTGCGCCGCTACGCCGACGCGGGCGACATGGCCGACGACCTCCGCCGCTGGCGCGCGCAGCGCCCGGTGGACGCGGCGCCGCGCACGATCTGGTACCGCGCCAGCAAGTTCCGCGCGCGCAACAGCGTGGCGGTGTGGCTTGCGGTGGTGCTTGGACTTGCGCTGGCTGGCGCGCTGGTGGCCAGCGCCCTGGGCTGGCGGAGCGCGCTGCGCGCACAACGCACGGCAGAGTCTGAGGAGGCTCGCGCCAATGAGGAGGCAGCTGAGGCGCGCAGCGCGGCGCGGTTCATCTCGGAGATGCTGAGCGCAGCGAATGTGGACCGGGCGCCTGCTGGATCCGCCACCACCGTGCTCAGCCTGCTGGCCGGCGCTGCGCAGGCCGCGGACACCACGCTGAACGATCGCCCCGCCACCGACGCTGCCGTGCGCCTGGCGCTGGGACAGACCTACACCACGCTGGGCCTGCTGGACAAGGCTGCCGTGCAGCTGCTGCGCGCCGGAGAGCTCACAGAGGCGGTGTACGGCCGCGACAGCGGCGAGATGGTGGACGTGCTGGAGGCGCGCGCAGAGCTGGCGCTGCGCCTTGGCGCTGTGGAGATGTCGCGCGCGCTGCTGCAGGAGGCGTATCGCACGCTTGAGGAGCAGCCAGAGGTGCACGCCAACGAGATGGCCCGCAACCGCACGCAGATGGCCGTCACAGAACTGGAGTCCGGGCGCCCGCAGGAGGCGCTGGCCTACCTGCAGGCGGCGCAGACCAGCGCCATGGAGCACCAGCCTCCCAACAAGCAGATCCTGTCCACCATTGACTGGTACCGCTCGCTGGCGTATCTGGACCTGGGCCAGTACCAGCCTGCGCTGGAGGCCATTGACCGAAACCTGTCGCACAACATGCAGCACCTGCCCGCAGACCATTGGTGGGTGGCGGAGAGCCGCACCGCCCGCGCAGCTGCGCTGGCAGGCCTGGGCAAGCAGGACGAGGCGTGGGAGCTCACCCAGCAGTCCTTGCCCGCCATGGAGCGCGCGCTGCGGCCTGGGGCGCTGGTCCTGCGCAAGGCCTTCGCCCGCGCCGCCTTTGTTGCTGATAAGTCTGGCCATGCCACGGAAGCCTCGGCATTCCGCGCCAAGGCCCTCCAGACCGATACTGCACCCGTTGACGTGCCAGTCGGCACGCCAGGGGCGCACCCCCCAGCGCCCACCACCAAGGCCTCATCATGAACGCAGAGCCGCCCGTCCTGCAGCTGATCCCGGTTGATTCCGACGCGCCGCCCATCGCGCTGAAGCGCGGCGAGCCCAACGTGGTGGGCCGCGGCAGCGGCGCGTGCGTGCCGGTGGATGACCCGGCTGTCTCGCGCACGCATGCGCGGATCGAGGTGCGCGACGGCCGGTGGCGGTACGTGGACACCAGCGGCGGCAGCGGCAGCTGGGTGGACGGCGTGCACATTGCGCCTGATGAGGACGCAGAGATCGGCGACGGCACGCACATCCGCGTGGGACCTCGCGTGTTTGTGGCGCGGACCACAGAACCGCACACCGAAGATCACCGCGTGCCAGAAACCCACAGCGCCGATGCTGCAGACGCGCCCGCTGCTGCCCGTGCGCCCGCAGCGGGCAGCGCGCCTGCTTCCGCCAGCGCGCCCGCCTCTGACAGCGCGCGCGCTGCAGATCCGTATGCCACCCGCCCCAGCATCTTTCTGCGCCTGCGCGCAGATGGCACGCTGGACAAGCAACTGGGCTGGCAGGAGTTCCACGAGCGCTACGCGCCGGTGATCGCTGGGTTCGCGCGCAACGCAGGCCTGAAGCCAGGCGAGATTGACGACGTGGTGCAGGACGTGATGTTCGGCTTCTTCCGCGCCAGCAATGCGTTTGAGTACGACCCGCAGCGCGGCCGATTCCGCGGCTATCTGAAGCGCGTCACGCTGAATGCCATCCGCGACCGCTGGCGCCGGCGCCGCAAGGAAGTGACCATGCCGGAGGAGTTCGACCCCGCCATGGAGGACCCGATGGACCGCCAGTGGGAGCGCGACTGGAGCGAGAACCTGCTCCGCCGCGCCATGGATGAGGTGCGCACGCGCGTGCAGCCGCGCACCATGGAGGCGTTCGAGCTCTATGGCGTGAAGGGCCTGCCCGCAGAGACCGTGGAGAAGGAGACCGGCATGACCTACGCCGCCATCCGCCACGCCAAGATGCGCGTGCTGCACGACCTGCAGGAAGTGGTCCGCCGCCTGCGCGCAGAAGAAGGCTGAGCGCGCAGAGGCGGGTGCGCGCGCGGCCGCTACGCCCGCGCCGCAGCGCGGCGGCGGTCCAGCCACACGGCCGCCACGATGATGGCGCCCACGCCGATCTCCTGCACCCACGTGGGAATGCCGCGCACTTCCAGCGCTGGGATGTCCACCAGGTTGGCGCCGTTCGCCAGAGCCGCCATGAGCAGCGTGCCGATCATGCTGCCCAGCATGCCGCCTTCGCCGCCAGAAAGCGCAGCGCCGCCCACCACCACAGCCGCCACCACGTCCAGCTCGCGGCCCAGCGCTGCGGTGGGGTCGCCCGTGCCCAGGCGGTGGAAGAGGAGCACACCGCCCAGGCCAGCGCACGCACCGCTGAAGGCATAGACCGCCACCTTGGTGCGCTTGACGGGAATGCCGCACAGGAGCGCGGTGCGTTCGCTGCTGCCCACGGCGTACACCCACGTGCCAGCCACCGTGCGTCGCAGCGCCAGGCCCGCCACCACAGCCAGGATCACAGCGGTCCACACGCCCGGCGCAGCCAGCAGCCAGCCTGGTTCTGGCGTGGCGGCCATGAAGCTGCTCTGCCAGTCGTCGGGTGGATACACGCTCCGCTCGCCCGCCAGGCCCTTGGCCAGTCCGCGCGCGGCGCCCATGGTGCCCAGGGTGGCGATGAAGGGCGCGATGCGCAGCACGCCCACCAGCGTTCCGTTCACCAGGCCGCAAGCCAGGCCAGTCCCCATGCCTGCCAGCGCCGCCAGCGCGCCGCTGCCGCCAGCGCGCGTGACCAGCGCGGCCACCACTGCGCTCAGCGCCATCACGCTGCCCACCGAGAGGTCAATGCCGCCGCTGACGATGACATAGGTCATGCCCACCGCGCCCACCGCCACCACCGTGGCCTGCACCAGCAGCGTCTTCTGGTTGCCCATGGTCAGAAAGCTCTGCGGAGCCAGCAGCCAGAAGATGGCGTACACCGCAGCCAATGCTGCCAGCGGGCCCAGCAGGTCGCGCAGGTGCTGCTTCATGCGGCGCCGCCCTGCGCGCGGAATGCGCTGCCCACCAGGGATTCTTCCGTGCAACCCGCAGCCGGGCGCGGGGGCTGCAGGTGGCCGTCCAGCATGAGCGCGATGCTGTCGCACACCTGCAGCAGTTCTGCGGGGTAGCTGCTCACCACCACCACCGCGCGGCCGCTGGCTGCCATCAGGCGGATCAGCGCATGGATCTGCGCCTTGGCAGCGACATCCACACCACGAGTGGGCTCGTCCAGCAGGATGGCGCGCGTGCCAGCCTGCAGTGCGCGCGCCAGCGCCACGCGCTGCTGGTTGCCCCCGCTCAGCTGCCTGGCCGGCTGCTGCAGCGTGGCTGCGCGGATGCCCAGCTGCTGCTGCCAGCCCTGGGCCGACTGCATCACGCGCTTCCACGCCACCACGCCTGCCGCAGCGTGGTGCTGCAGGTCTGCCAGCGCCAGGTTGACCGACCACGGCAGGTCCAGGGCCAGGCCTTCGTGGCGGCGGTCCTCGCTCACCAGCGCCACGCCAGCGTCCAGCGCAGCGCGCGCGCCCGCGCGGAGCGGACGGCTGTCCACAGTCACATGGCCTGCTGTGAGTGCATCCAGCCCAGCCAGCGCGCGCAGGAGCGCCGTGCGCCCGCTGCCCACCAGCCCGGCGATTCCCAGCACCTGGCCAGCGCGCGCCTCCACGGTGCAAGCCGCGCGCATGCGGTGCGTGCGAATGCCGGTGGCGTGGAGCACCACCGCACCGGCAGTTGGGTCGAGCGCGCGGGCAGAGGCGCGGTCTGGCGCGGCGCGTGCTTCGGGCGCGGTGCGCGGTTCGGGGCCGCCCGCTGGCTCGCCTGCACTTCCCACCATGGCGCGCACCAGCGCTGCGTCGGTGGCCTGGCTGAGTGGACCTGTCCACACAGTCTGCCCGTTGCGCAGCACCGTGGCGTGCGTGGCCACCGCCCGCACTTCATCTAGATGGTGCGACACCAGCAGCACCGACACGCCCTGCTGCTGCAGCTGCCGCACCGCGTTCCACAGGCCCTCCGCCTGCGCACGGCCCACGCTGGTGGTGGGCTCATCCAGCACCAGCACCCGCGCGCTGGCCGCATGGGTGTCCGCCGCATGCGATCCCATTCCTTCCGCTCCGGCCGCGTGCGCCCCTGCAGCGCGCGCGATCTCCACCAGCTGACGCGCACCCGGTGAAAGGTCTGCCACCCGCGCCTGGGGGTTCACGTGCATGGCGCCGATCCGTTCTAGCGCCGCTCGTGCGGCACGCAGCATGGCATGCCGCCGCACCACGCCCATGCGCGAAGGCTGGCACCCCAGCGTGATGTTCTCCGCCACCGTCAGGTGCAGCGCCAGCGCTGGCTCCTGGTGCACCACTGCCACGCCTGCTCGGCGCGCGGCAGCAGGATGGCCGGGCGCGAACGCAGCGCTGTCGAGCATCATGCTTCCGCTGTCTGGCTGCAGCGCTCCTTCCAGCACGCTAATGAGCGTGCTCTTGCCAGCGCCGTTTTCGCCAAGCAGCGCGTGCACCTGGCCTGGCGCCAGCTCCAGCGATGCACCTTGCAGGGCCAGCACGCCACCAAAGCGCTTGTGCACGTTGCGCATCTGCAGGCGGGGCGCTGGCTGGGGCGTGGTCATGCAGCGGAGGTGCGTTCGAATGTGACCAGATGGCCCGCAGCGCTAGGGCTGCGCGGCGGACTGCGAGGGTGGCTGCGCTGCAGACTGCGCAGGCTGCGCGGCAGCCTTCTGCACGGGCGGGTTCAGCACCTGCTGCACCGCTGGCTGCTCCATGTTCTGCTGCGTGGCCAGCACCACGCCTGTGTCCACAAAGGCTGGCACTTCCTTGCCCTCCAGCACGCGGGCCATGGTGGTGACCGCCAGCTGGCCCATGCGCCACGGGTTCTGCACCACCAGCGCGTCCACTTGTCCGTCGCGCAGGCCCTGCACCAGCTTCTGGCTGGCGTCGAACCCCACGAACGCCACGCCCTTCTTGCGGCCAGCGTCCTTGAGCGCCTTCATGAAGGCGTACGTGGTGGGCTCGTTGGGCGCATACACGCCCTGAATGTCCGGGTGCTTGGTCAGCAGGTTCTCCGCCACGCGATAGGCGCTGTCCACCGTGGCGCCGCCGTACTGGCTGCTGCTGGCCACAGTGATGCCGGGGAACTCGCTCTGCAGCGTCTGCAGGAAGCCATCCTCGCGCTGGGCGGTGCTGGCACTGCCCTCCACGTAGCGCATCATGATGACCGTGCCCTTGCCGTTCAGCAGTCGGCCCATCTCGCGTGCGGCCATCTGGCCACCCTTCAGGTTGTCGGTGGCCACAAAGGCCTTCTGTCCATCCCACTTCAGCCCGCTGTCAAAGATCACCACCGGCACGTTCTTGGCGCTCGCTTGCTTGAGCACTGGCACCAGCGCGCTCTGGTCCAGCGGCGCAATCACGATGCCCGCCACGCCGCGAGCCAGCATGGCCTCTACCACCTTGATCTGCTCGTCGCGGTCGTCCTCGCGGGCGGGGCCCTTCCAGACCACTTCCACGTTTGCATCTGCGGCACCCTGCCGCGCGCCTGCTTCCACAGTCTTCCAGAACTCATGCGTGGTGCCCTTGGGGATCACTGCGATCACCGGCCTGGACGCTGGCGCTGCGGGCGCTGCCTGAGCGGCGAGCGCTGCTGGCAAGGCAGCCACCGCGGCCACGCACAGCAGGACCGCCGGAACCAGGCATCGGACGCAGCGCTGGAACGTTTCCATGGAAGGGCAGCGTAGCCGCCGCCTGCGCGGGTTTCGACGGTACAACCACCACCATGTTCCACTGCGCCACGGCCATCTTGACCGCAGCCGCCCTGTGCTTGGGCGGCGTGCAGGAGCAGCACGCGGTGGCACAGCCGGGAGCGGAGCTCCAGAGCGAGCGTTCCGTCACAGGCCACGGTGTGCCGTCCGTCACGCTCCGGGGCGTGCCGCTGCACACCACCCGCGTGCCTGGCGCGTGGGAGGGCAACGGCCTGCCTGCCAGCGCAGATGGCGTGGCGTGGTACGTGGGCGAGATCGCACTGACCACCGAGGACCTGCGCGGTCCAGCAGGCGACGCGCTCCTCACGCTGGGCGCGCTGGATGACCAGGACCAGACCTTCGTGAACGGCGTGAAGGTGGGTGCAACCGACCAATGGAACGCGGCGCGGTCGTACCGCATTCCGGCAGAGGTGCTGCATGCGGGAGTCAATCGCATCGCCATCCGCGTGACAGACCAGGGCGGTGCTGGAGGCTGGGTGGGAACCGCTGGCACGCTGCCGCAGATCATCACGCCGGGGAGCGCGTGGGATCTCTCGGGGGAATGGTGGATCGCAGAGGGCGATCATCCAGAGCTGGCTGCGTTCGACCCTGTGATGGACCCGGACCTGCGCGCACGCGTGGCGCCGCTGTGGGTGGGCGTGCGGCGCACGCGCGTGGTGGGCAAGGATGCGGGACCCGCTCAGGCCGAGGTGCTCTGGTACCAGCAGCCAGCACAGGCGTGGACCGAAGCGCTGCCGGTGGGCAATGGCAGATTGGGCGGAATGGTGTTCGGCGGCGTGGACCGCGAGCGCATCCAGCTGAACGAGTCGAGCATCTGGGAAGGCAACCCAGCAGACCGCGACGCGCCCGCTGCTGCAGAGGACTTCAAGCGCGCGCGGCAGCTGGCCATGGCTGGCAAGCTGGTGGAGGCGCAGGCGCTGGTGCAGAAGACCATGATGCTGCCGCAGGACATGACGCCGCGCAGCTACCAGCCGCTGGGCGACCTCACGCTGCGCATGGTGGAGCCGCCCGCGCTGGCCAGCGGGTATGTGCGGTCGCTGGATCTGGTGACGGGCGTGGCGCAGACGTCGTACCAGCTGGGCAGCGCACGCGTGGTGCAGCAGGTGTTCGCCAGCGCGCCGGACGAGCTGCTGGTGGTGAACGTGCGGGCGGATGCAGCGGGTGGGGCGGGCGCGGGTGGGGCGGGCGGTGGTGGCGCGGACGGTGGTGGCGCGGCAGCGGGAGGGGCCGCTGCGGGTGACGCCGCCGCGGCTGCGTGTCTTCCGGCGCTGGAGGTGCAGTTCCAGCGCGATGCATTCGAGCACGATGTGGCCGTGCACGCGGTGGTGGCGGCTGGGCAGCGCGCGCGGCTGGCGCTCAGCGGACAGACTGGGCAGGGTGGCGTGCGATACGTGGGCGCAGCGGAGATTCGCATCCGTGGCGGCACCGTGCGCGAGCATGGCAAGGGCGTGCTGGTAGAGGGCGCGCAGGAGGTCACCATCTGCGTGGCGGCGCGCACCAGCTACTGGGGCGGCAATCCAGATGCGGAAGTGGAGGCCGACCTGCGCGGCGCTGATGTGCCAGCCGGCTACCTGGAGCGGCGGCACGAAGAGTGGTTCCGCGCCCGCATGGAGCGCGTGCAGTTCACGCTGGGGGGCCAAGCGCCGGCGAGCGCAGCCGGTGTGGGTGCGACGGGTGCCAGCGCAGTGGGTGCCAGCGCAGTGGGTGCCAGCGCCCCGCCAGCCAGCAGCAGCTTGCCCGCATCGGCCGCCGTTCCCACGGACGCGCGCCTGGCGGCCTTCCGGCAGCACCCGGATGCAGACGTGGCGTTCGCCACGCTTTACTTTCAGTACGGTCGCTACCTGCTTCTGAGCAGCAGTCGTCAGGGTGGGCTGCCAGCCAACCTGCAGGGCATCTGGAACCCGCACTTCCGCGCGCCGTGGAACGCGGACTTCCACACCAACATCAACCTGCAGATGAACTACTGGCCCGCTGGCGTGGGCGCGCTGCCAGAGACAGAGATGCCGCTGTTTGACCTGCTGGACAAACTGAAGTCCCGTGGTGCAAAGACAGCCAAGGATCTCTACGGCGCGCGCGGATGGACGGTGCATCACACCACCGATCCGTGGGCGTTCACCGCGCCAGAGGGGCGCACCGTGTGGGGCATGTTCCCCATGGCCGGCCCGTGGATGGTGCGGCATGCGTGGGAGCACTTCCTGTTCACGCGCGACATGAACTTTCTGGCGTCGCGGGCGTTTCCGCTGATGCATGGGTCGGCAGAGTTCCTGCTGGACTACATGGTGCAGGATCCGGCCACTGGCAAGTGGGTGTGCGGTCCGAGCACCAGTCCGGAGAACACGTTTGTGGTGCCGGGCGGCACGCAGCACGCGGACCTCAGCATGGGGACCAGCATGGATCAGTGGATTGCGCTGGACCTGCTGACCAATCTGGTGGACGCAGCCAGGCTTCTGGACAAGCAGGGCGACCCCGTGGTGCTGCGCGCGCAGGAGGTCCTGCAGCGGCTGGCGCTGCCGCAGATCGGCGCAGATGGACGGCTGATGGAGTGGAGCCAGCCCTTCCAGGAGGCGGAGCCCGGGCACCGGCACATGAGCCACATGTACGGACTGCATCCGGGGACGTACATCACTCCAGAGGGCACGCCGGACTACGCCAAGGCGGCGCGCAAGAGCCTGGAGGAGCGGTTGCGGCGTGGCGGCGGGCACACCGGGTGGAGCCGGGCGTGGCTCATCAACTTCTGGGCGCGGCTGCATGACGGCGACCGCGCGTGGGCGGACGTGGTGGCGCTCTTCACCAAGAGCACGCTCCCGAATCTGTTTGACGATCATCCCCCATTCCAGATTGACGGCAACTTTGGCGGCGCTGCGGGCATCGCAGAGATGGTGCTGCAGAGCCATGTGCACTTCTGGAGCAACGGCCGGCTGGTGCATCGCGTGGACCTGCTGCCAGCGCTGCCGGCAGCGTGGCATGACGGCGATGTCTCGGGCCTGATGGCGCGCGGTGGTGCGCGCGTGAGCATGCAGTGGCGCAGCGGGCGGCTCACACGCGCGCGGGTGGAGATGCCCGATGGTGGCGAAGTGCGCGTGCGCCTGCCAGCCACCGTGAAGAAGGTGCTGGTGACCGCCGGCACGCAGAAGCCGGTCGAGCTGCTGATCCCCGGCGGCGAAGTGATCGTGCCCGCGAGCACCGACCGATCGCCCCGCGCCGTAGACCTCGAGCCCGCCCGCTGAAGAAAGTCGTGCCTGGCACGGGTGTCCCTACTTTCGGAGGCCCGCGGCCGTGTGCGGGCCGTCCCGTGCGGACCTCGCCCGCGGCCTCCGCGCGGGCCGCTGCCACCGGTGAGCGAGGTTGGGCGCGGTGCGCGGTGGCGGCGGGCGGCGCGACCGGACGGGCGGGCGCGGCGCACGGTGACGTGCGGCGGCGTGCGGACGACCCCGCCTCATCAGGCCACACCAGGCGTGATGGCGACAGACCGCAGATGACGGCGTCTCGTCTGCCGACCGGCGGGCCTGCAAGGGCCGAGCCTGCGCATCAAGCGGTGCGCTGCCAGCCCGCAGCGGAAATGCGGGACACCCGTGCCAGGCACGACTTTCGGAAACCCGGGACAGGAGTGCCAGGCACCAATTTCCGTGTGCGTGCGGAGCGGCCGCAGCGCGGGGGGCGGGGGCGCGGCGTAGCGGCGTTTTGCGTGGCGAGGCAGGCTGTGTGGGTCCCTGGGCTCGCGGGCCGTTCCACCTGCCGAGCGCACGCAAAGTCGAGGCGAAGGCCGAACCTGGTGGAGCCGAGCCGTCCGCGGCCGCGCCCCCGCACACCGCGCGGAGGCCGCGTCCCCGACGCCGCTGCACACCGCGCAGAAAGTAGGGACACCCGTGCCAGGCACCAATTTCCTACTCGCGCTTGCTGGCCTTCAGGGTCACGTCCAGCGGGATCTCCTTGCCGTCGCGCCAGACGACCACCTTCACCACGTCGCCCGGCTTGTGCTCGCGCAGCTTGGCCATCATGGCGGCCGGGCCGTCCAGCGCCTCGCCGTCCCACTTCACCAGCACATCGCCCTTCTTGATGCCAGCGTCCGCAGCAGAGGTGTCCGCGCTTACCGCCTCCACACGCACGCCCTTGGGTGCCTTGGAGTCGGCTGCGTCGTCGCCGCCCATGGCTGGCATCACTCCCAGACGCACGCTGGCGTACCCGCGGTCGGGTGACTTCATGCCGTCCGTGCTCTGGAACTCCAGCTTCTCTGGCCGCGCAGCGATGGTGGCCACGATGTCCTTGGCCAGCGCCACGATCTTGGCCGCGCCCGCCGGATTCACGGTGTAGCCCTTGTCTGCTGGCGTGTGGTACTCGGAGTGATTGCCCGTGTAGATGAACAGCACCGGCACGCCAGCGGCATAGAAGCTGGCGTGATCGCTGGGCCCACGGCCAGTGGGGTCAGCGCGCACCGTCAGGCCGCTGCGCTCAAACACCGGCTTCAGCACGTCCATGAACCCCTTGGCAGAGCCCACGCCGCCCACCGCCAGGTCGTCGCTGCGCAGGCGCCCCACCATGTCCATGTTCACCATGGCTGCAATCTTGTCAGTGGGGAGCGAAGGATGCTCAGTCCAGTACTTGCTGCCGCGCAGGCCGCTCTCTTCCGCGGTGAAGCCCATGAACAGCACGCTGCGCATGTTCTCTGGCGAATCCTTGGCGGCGTAGTAGTCCGCCACCTGCTGCGCCAGCACCAGCATGGCCGATGTGCCGCTGGCGTTGTCGTCCGCGCCTGGGTGCACCTTGCCCTGGTTGCCCGGCATGCTGCCAAAGTAGCCCATGCCCACGTGGTCGAAGTGCGCGCCCACGATCACCCACTGGTCCTTCAGCGTGCCCTTGCCGCGCAGCACGCCCGCCACGTTCTGCGTGGGCGTGCCACCGGTGCTCAGCTGCGTCTCGATCTGCACGCGCGCGCCGTCGCCCAGCGCAACCGTCTTCACCTTCAGGTCATCCGCCAGCTTGCGCCAGTCCATGAGCGACTTCTTGTCCTTGTCACCAGCCTGCAGCAGCTTCTCGGCAGCGTCCGCGGAGAGCTGGATGACCGGCACGTCAATCGCGCGGCCCCAGCGGCTGCCAGAGGTCTCTTCCAGGCGCTGGCGACCATCCACTGTTCCCGGCGGCGCCACCATGATGATGGCGGCAGCGTGCCGCTTCTGCAGCGCCTCGATCTTGGGCAGCATGCCGCTGTGCTCGCTGAAGCGGCGGTCCGCCCACTTGCTCTTGCCCTTCTCGTCCAGCGGCTCGTAGCGGAAGAAGATCACCGCCTTGCCAGCCAGGTCCTCCTTCTCAGGAAAGCTGTTGTAGCCATCCTTGCCATCCTCGATGGCGTAGCCAGCAAACACCACCGGCAGCGGCTCTGTCTTGGCGTTGCCGCTCATGGCCAGCACGCTGTAGGTGGCGCCCTCCTTCAGGGTGGTCTCGCCAAACTTCACAGAGGACTTCTCCACCTTTGGCGCACCGCCAGTCAGGCTGAACTTCTGACGGTAGCTCTGCCACTCGCCGTCGTTGGGCGTGACGCCATCCACGTTGGGGTTGGGGAAGGCCGCTTCCAGCCCCGCCTGCTTCAGCCAGAACTCCACGTAGTCGGCTGCCAGGTCGTTGCCGCGCAAGCCGGGCGCGCGCCCCTCAAAGAACGGGTTCGACAGCGTGAGCACGTGCTGATACCACTGCGTGGCCACTGGGCCCATGTCCTCGAAGACCTTGCGCAGGTTGATGTTGTTCGCATCCACCGCAGCGGACTTGTCATCCGGCGCCCAGTTGTAGACATCCACCGAGCCTTCGATCACCTGTCCAGCGGCCGCTGGCTTGGGCGCTTCCTGTGGAGCGGGCGCGGGCTTTGCCGCAGGCGCGGCCTTCGCGGCAGGCGCGGGTGCAGGAGCGGGCGCGGGCGCTGGCTTTGCTGCCGGTGCCGGCGCGGGCTTTGCTGGCGTGGCTTGTGCCGCAGCTGGAGTGGCCAGCGCCGCAGCGTGCAGCAGCGTGCACGCAAGAAGGATGCGAAGACGGCCGCGAGCGCGGGGGGATTCCAGCATGGTGTTCCTTAGGTAGGACCGAGCGTGCAGCCCGCGCAGGACACGCCTGCGGAGGCTCCATTGAAACGCTCCAAGTCTAAGCCGGAATGCAACCAAAAGAAGACAGGGGCCGCCCGTCTGGACGGCCCCTGCTCGATGCATCGAACCCTGGAAGGGCTCCGACTTCAGGTCACTTCTGGCCAACCACGTCGCGACCAAGGATGCCATCCGTGGTGCAGATGTGGAAAGCTGTGTTGACCAGCATGTCGTAGCCAGCGGTGTTGTAGTAACCGCCCGTACCGCGCGACCACAGGCCCTTCTCGGAGAAGCCCTGCATGTTCGCGTTCTGCTTCAGCACACGGCTGTCCGCTTCCTGCGCGTCGGTGACGCCCAGGAGCTGGATGTGGCCGTCGAAGAACATCGTGGCTGGAGCGCTGTTGTAGCCGTGGTTGAAGTACCACGGAGTCTGACCGCTGAACGCGGGGTTCACGTCGCCACCCTCGCGGTTCTGGAGCCACTGGTGCTCCAGCATGCGAGTCTTCAGGTCTGGATAGGTGGCCTGACCCACTGCTGGGCTCTTGTATGCGCCGGGCAGGGTGTTGGGGTTGGTGTAGCCACCGCTGTTGCCCGTGCCCTGGCGGTGCGAGAGCACGTCAGGCGACCACATGGCTGCTGGGCTCCAGCAGTACGTGGGGTACTCAATGGTGGACCCGTCGTAGTAGAACTCGCCGGGCTGCTGGAAGTACTTCTGGATCTTCTCCAAGGTGATCTTGTCCTTGGGGGCCCAGAAGAGGTTGTCGTAGTAGCGGCCGTTCACGTAGTCGTTGAACGACTTGACGTTGCACATGCGGAACGAGCCGAACTTGTCGCCAGCGGTGTAGTCAATGGGCTTGTAGCAGATCCAGTTGCCGCAGTTGCCGGGGTAGTTGCCTGGGCAGGCGCCGCCGCCCAGCCAGTAGCCCCACAGACCACCGTTCTGGTCCCAGCCCAGCAGCTGCTGGGGCGGGCACACCTGAGCGATGTACGTGGCGCAGTTGCCCTGGAACAGACCAGCATCGTCTGGGCACGCTGTGAACTGGCGGTCATTCCAGTCAGCGCCATAGCTGGCGTTGGCTGCAGCCAGGTTGCGCAGGTTGCCCAGGCTCTGCGTGACGAGCGCAGCGTCACGAGCCTTACCGATAGCAGGCAGCAGGATCGCAATGAGCAGCGCGATGATCGCAACGACCACCAGCAGCTCCACGATCGTGAAGCCCTTCTTGAGACGGTTCATGCCGTCTCCTTTCTGCGGCCACGAGGGCCGCGTTCGTGCGGCGTAGTACGCCGCGAGAGCCTCACCGAGAAGTGACCTGCGCAGCAGAGGCCGGGGCTTCAATCCGGCCACACCATGCAGGCGGGTGAGACTCGTGCGAAGAGTCCTGGGTGTACAAGCAGCCCACCCAGACGGGCTGTGCCAACTGGAAACACAGCTGGCATATGGGGAATCGTACCCCACCCATGTGAATACGCGACCCCCAATCCCCCTGGATGCAGGGGGACTGGGGATCGCTGAACATCCTCCAGATCGGTTGAGGAGGATGGAAGCCCAGGCTCTTCGCAGCCCGGATACGAGGTATGCGTCCTGATAACCAGGACGCTGGCGTGTCCTTCTTTACTTCTGGCCCACCACGTCACGGCCCAGGATGCCGTCGGTGGTGCAGATGTGATACGCGGTGTTGACCAGCATGTCGTAGCCAAGGGTGTTGTAGTAGCCGTTGGCGGAGCGGCACCAGAGGCCCGGCTCTGCCATGCCCTGCTGGTTGGCGTTCTGCTTGATCATGCGGCTGTCTGCTTCTTGTGCGTCGGTGACGCCCAGGAGCTGGATGTGGCCGTCGAAGAACATCGTGGCCGGAGCGCTGTTGTAGCCGTGGTTGAAGTACCACGGAGTCTGACCGCTGAACGATGGATTCACATCGCCACCCTCGCGGTTCTGGAGCCACTGGTGCTCCAGCATGCGAGTCTTCAGGTCTGGGTAGCGCGCCTGCCCCACAGCTGGGCTCTTGTAGCCCCCTGGCAGCGTGTTGGGGTTGGTGTAGCCCGTGCGGTGCGACAGCACATCGGGCGACCACATCGCTGCTGGACTCCAGCAGTACGTGGGGTACTCGATGGTGGTCTGGTCGTACGAGAACTCTCCAGGCTGCTGGAAGTACTTCTGGATCTTCTCCAGGGTGATCTTGTCCTTGGGAGCCCAGAAGAGCGGGTCGTAGTAGCGGCCGTTCACGTAGTCGTTAAAGGCCTTGATGTTGCACATGCGGAACGCACCAAACTTGTCGGTGGCGGAGTAGTCAATGGGCTTGTAGACCAGCCAATTGCCGCAGGTGCCGGGGTAGCTGCCCGGGCACGCACCGCCGCCCAGCCAGTAGCCCCACAGGCCGCCGTTCTGGTCCCAGCCCAGCAGCTGCTGCGGTGGGCAGATTTCAGCGATGTAGTTGGCGCAGACTCCGCCGAACAATCCAGCATCGTCGGGGATGGCTGTGAACTGGCGGTCGTTCCAGTCCGCGCCGTAGCTGGAATTGGCCACGGCCAGGTTGCGCAGGTTGCCCAGGCTCTGGGTGACCAGCGCTGCGTCGCGCGCCTTGCCGATGGCGGGAAGAAGAATGGCGATCAACAACGCGATGATCGCAACCACAACCAGGAGCTCCACGATGGTGAAGCCCCCTCTCTGACGAGAAAGACGGCTCATGCCGTCCTCCTTTCTGCAGCCCTTGGGGGACTGCGTTGGAGCGGCGCAGTGCGCCGCGAGCTCCACCAAGACGTGACCTGCAGGACCGAACGACAGCCCGGCTCCACCCGCAGGCAGGTGGAACTCAAAATGAACCCGGGTCTATCGCGGCCGACCCGGACAGGCCGCGACCGGTTTGCAATGCTCCGCCGGTCTCCAGGGTGTAAGAAGGCCCCGGTACGGGTCTATACGGCGTGCAGCAGTGGACTCATGGCAGGACGAGCGGAGGATTTTCCCGGCAAGTCCGCCCGTACGCTGGCGCCATGGTTCGAATGGTGAGCACATGGTCGTTTGCAGCGCGCGGGAACGAATGCGCCTGGCCAGCGCTGGCCAGCGGCGGAGATCCGCTGGACGCTGTGCTTGAGGCCTGCCGCGTGGCAGAGGAGGATCCTTCTGTGGACAGCGTGGGCCGTGGTGGCCTGCCAGACGCTGAAGGCCACGTCACGCTGGATGGCTGCGTGATGCGGTCGCCACGGCAATGTGGCAGCGCGTGCGGGCTGCGCCGCCACCTGCACCCTGCCAAGGTGGCCCGCCTGGTCATGGAGCGCACGCGCCACATCATGCTGGTGGGCGAGGCAGCCGACGCATTTGCCGATGCGCAGGGCGAGCCCAGCCTGCGGCCAGAGGAGCTGCTTGCGCCCGCAGCGCGAGCTGCGTGGGAGGCGTGGCGCCAGGATCCTTCGGACGCTGCAGCAGGTCAGCAGACCAGGGATGGATCGCTGCTGCGCGCGGGCGGACACGGGGACATCCGCCCTGTGGACAGCGGCGACCCAGCCACCGGCGCGCTCTTCCGGCGCGAGGCGCGATGGGCTGGTCACGACACCATCGGCAGCCTGGCGTGCAGCACGCGCGGTGAGCTGGCAGGCGCATGCAGCACCAGCGGCACACCGTACAAGGTGCCCGGACGCGTGGGCGACAGCCCGATCATCGGCCACGGCCTGTATGTGGACCCAGCGGCAGGCGCTGCCACCGCCACTGGCAGCGGCGAGCTGATCATGGGCGTGTGCGGCGCCTTTCTGGCGGTGGAGGAGATGCGCCGTGGCGCCACGCCCGCGCAGGCAGCACGCCTGGTGGTGGAGCGGATTGCAGCGTCGTACACCATCCTGCCGCATCACCAGACTGCGTTCGTCACCTTGGCTCCCGATGGAACATGGGGAGCGGCTGCGCTGCGCGATGGCTTCCTGGTGGCGGTGCGCGGGCCAGAGGGCGCCAGCGTGGAGCGCCCGCAGTTCCACCTGCGGGATGACTGACGCTGGCACGGCCACGCTGCTCCTCCTGCCCCGCTAGGCTGGTTGCACCGGCGCACGCGCGCCTCCCGCATGCGCGCGTCCCCGCCCCCGCACGCGCGCCCTTCGGCGCGCTCACTGGAGATGACCATGCGACTGCTGATCCTCGTCCTCTTGGCTGTGATCCCCGTTCTGACGCTGCCCGGCTGCAAGGTGGCGCCCAAGGCAGATGACCGCGCCGCGTTCGTGCAGGAGTCGCGCGATGGGCTGGCGTACTTTGAAAGCAACGTGCCTGGGCTCACCAAGCAGATCGCTGCGTCTGCTGGCTACGCCGTCTTCCCTGGCGCTGGACAATGGGGCATCATCTTCACTGGTGGCTCCTTTGGCCGCGGCGCGGTGTTCACTGCGGATGGCACGCAGGTGGGCTGGGCTGCGGTGAACAACTTCAATGTGGGTCTGCAGGCGGGCGGTCAGGGCAAGAAGATCCTGCTGGTGTTCCAGAACAAGGAAGTGATGCAGAAGTTCCAGGACGGCCTGCTGACTGGCAGCGCGCAGGGCACAGCGGTGGCGGGCAGCAGTTCCTCGAACGCTTTGGCGCCCTTCCAGGACGGCATGGCGGTGTACATGGGCGCAGAGAAGGGCCTGATGGCGGGAGGCATGATCGGCATGGAGAACTTCCGCTACCGCGCGCTGGGCCAGGAAGATCAGAAGAAGTAGGCGCCACCTGCAGCGCAGGTCAAACACCATGAAGCTCTACACCCGAACTGGCGATGATGGCATGACCAGCCTCTTTGGAGGCACGCGTGTCTCCAAGGATCACCTGCGCATCCGCGCGTATGGCAGCGTGGACGAGCTGAACGCGGTGCTTGGCCTGGCGCTGTGCGCGTGCGACGCCAGCAATGCGGTGGAACAGCGCCTGCACCAGATCCTGACGCTGCTGCAGAGCAGGCTGTTCGACATCGGCGCAGACCTGGCCACGCCCGAAGGCAACAAGCACCAGGCCAAGATCCACCGGGTGGATGAGGCGGATGTGGCGCAGGCAGAAGGCTGGATTGATGAAGTGGACGGCGGCAACCCGCCCATCCAGACGTTTGTGATGCCAGGCGGAACAGAGCTGGCGGCGCGGCTGCACATGGCACGCACGGTGTCGCGGCGCGCAGAGCGCGATGTGGTGGCGCTGGCTGCCACAGAGCCTGTGGGCGAGCCGCTCCTGCGCTACATCAACCGGCTGAGCGATCTGTTCTTTGCCATGGCCAGGCGGGCCAACCACGCGCGCGGCCTGCCAGACGTGCCGTGGATTCCAGCCAAGAAGGCCTGAGGGGGCGCGGGGCGTCACGCCTCCAGGGTGCCGAACACGCGGTCGCCAGCATCGCCCAAGCCTGGACGGATGTAGGCATTGCTGTCCAGCTCACGGTCCAGTGAGCAGGCGAAGATGGGCACATCTGGGTGCTCGGTGCCCACGCGCTGCACGCCTTCGGGCGCAGCCACCAGGCAGATCATCTGGATGTCCACGCAGCCTGCATCCTTCAGATAGCGGATGGCTGCGCACGCGCTGCCGCCTGTGGCAAGCATGGGGTCAATGACGATGGCGTAGCCCGTGGCCACGTCTGCGGGCAGGCGCGCGTAGTAGGTGACCGGGCGCTTGGTGGCTTCGTCGCGGCGGATGCCGATGTGGCCCACGCGCGCTTCTGGGAAGAGCGCCATCACGCCGTCGGTCATGCTGAGGCCAGCGCGGAGGATGGGCACCAGCGTGACCGGCCGGCTGAGCGCCGCGCCGTCGGCCTCTTCCAGCGGCGTGCGCACGCGCACCGTGCGGGTCTCAAAGCGGCGGGAGACCTCGTAGGTCATGAGGCCGGCGATCTCGTTCAGCAGCCGGCGGAAGTCCGCTGAGGGCGTGTGGCTGTCGCGCGCCACCGTCAGCTTGTGCATGATGAGCGGGTGCTCAAAGACGCTCAGATTGCGGAATGCGTGGCTGTGGCTGAATGGCAAGGTGGGGGCTTTCTCCACGCAGCGTAGACTTGCAGCCCGCCATGCGCATCTCCACACCTCTCTCGTTTGCGGCAGGCACCCTGGTGGGTGGCGCTGCCCTCCTGTTGGCCGCCATCGCTCCGCAGCAGGGTGCGCCCGGCGGGTACCCGCAGGGCGGCGCGTATCCGCAGGGTGGCGGCAACCCGGCGGGCACCGTCACGCCCAATCCAGCGGTGAACCCCGCTGCGCAGAACCTGGGGCCGGGCCTCCTCACGCAGCAGCAGATCCAGCAGGACACGTACTCCGCCATGACGCTGCTCAACGCGTTCATCGGACGGTGGGATGTCATGGGCCAGGCGTTCGAGCCAGATGGCACGGCAGCCGAGACGTTCCAGGGCGCTGCGGTGTTCAGTCTGGCGCTGGGCGAGAACTTTGTGCTGGGAGACTGGACGCTGACCAGCGGCCAGTACGTGCTGCAGCAAATTGACTACTTCGGATATTCGCCAGGCCTGCGGCGCTTCACGCACACCATGCTCACGCAGCTGGACAAAAGCATGGTCTACCAGCAGGGAATCTGGGTGCCAGAGAGCAGCACGCTGAGCTTCTCCATGGCCGCGCCGCTGGACACGCCAAGCGGCAAGCCGCGCGCGGTGGGGCTGGAGTATTCGTTCATCACGCCTGGGCAGATTGCCGTCACCATGACCATGCAGAGCGGCGCCAAGTCGCCGCGCACGGTGCGCATGATGCTGACGCCAAGCAAGGCGCCGCCGGCAAACATGCAGCCTTCGGGCATGCCTGATGGCAGCATTCCCGCCATGGCCACCGGTGCCAACAGCATGGAGCAGATGCAGAAGGCCATCATGCAGATGAACTCGCAGAAGCAGGCCATGCAGCAGTACATGGCTGGCATGCACCAGCAAATGCAGCAGATGCAGCAGCAGATGATGCCGCCGCTGAACGGGAATCCCTGAGCAGCGCTTCCGCGCAGCACGGAACGCACATGGCACTTCCAAGACTGGCCATCATCGGTCGCCCCAATGTGGGCAAGAGCAGCCTGTTCAACCGGCTGGCGGGGCGGCGCATCAGCATCGTGGATCCCACGCCTGGCGTCACCCGCGACCGCGTGAGCACCGTGCTGGAGATGCGCCCGCCGCCCGAGTACAGCAACGAGCCCGCGCGCTGGGTGGAGCTGATGGACACGGGCGGCTACGGCATCTACACCGCCGATGGCCAGCGCATTGACGACGCAGGCAAGGACCTGGCCGCGCTCACGCCGGACATCGAGCAGCAGATCCGCAAGGCGGCGCAGCAGGCGGATCTGATCCTGTTTGTGATTGACGCGCAGACTGGCCTGATGCCGCTGGACGAGACGGTGGCGCAGCTGCTGCGCACTGCGGGCCTGGCGGCGCGCATCCTGGTGGTGGCCAACAAGGTGGACGATCCCAGCTGGGAGCCGCACGGGCTGGAGGCGGCGAACATGGGGTTCGGCGCGCCGGTGCTGGTGAGCGCCACCAGCGGGTTCGGCTCGCGGCAGCTGGCGGAGGCGGTGTGGACGCGGATCGGCTCGCGGCCGGACGCCGAGGAGCCGCGCACGCCGGAGGTGAAGTTCGCCATCGTAGGTCGGCGCAACGCTGGCAAGAGCAGCCTGGTGAATGCGCTGGCAGGCGAGCCGCGCGTGATTGTGAGCGAAATTGCGGGCACCACGCGCGATGCGGTGGATGTGCGAATGGAGCTGGACGGCCACGCGCTGCTGGCCATTGACACCGCTGGAGTGCGCAAGCGCAAGAGCTGGGCGGACGATGTGGAGTACTACAGCAATCAGCGCACGTCCGACGCGATCGCGCGGGCCGATGTGTGCGTGCTGCTGCTGGACGCCACCGAGAAGTGCTCGCAGATCGAGAAGAAGCTGGCCGGGCAGCTGGAGGAGGCGTTCAAGCCCACGGTGATCGCGGTCAACAAGTGGGACCTGGTGCAGAAGGAGCTGCGGCCGGAGGACTACACGGACTACCTGACGCAGGAGTTTCCGGGGCTGGACTTCGCGCCCATTGTGTTCCTGAGTGCGGCGGCGGGCATGGGCCTGCAGAACCTGGTGCAGCTGATTCTGAATCTGGACCAGCAGGCTGGGCATCGCGAGGGCACAGGCCGCGTGAATCACGCGGTGCGAACCATCCTGGAGGGCCGCGGCCCCAGCAGCAAGCTTGGCACCAAGGCGAAGGTGTTCTACGTGGCGCAGATTGATGTGCGGCCGCCCACCATTGCCATGGTGGTGAACAAGCCCGACCTATTCGAAGGCGGCTACGAGCGCTACTTCAAGAACCAGCTCCGCGAGCACCTACCCTTCAGCGAGGTGCCGATCAAGCTGGTCTTCAGCGAACGCAAGCGCGAACCCCGCTGAAACTCGTGCCTGGCACGGGTGTCCCTACTTTCCGGGGGCGTCCGATGGTGGTGCCGCTGGGGGCGCGGAAGAGGCTGCGATGCGTCTGCCGAAGCAGCGCACCCCGCCGCTGATCCGTCGGCAGGCGCTGCCGCAGATCGTCCATTACTCGCAGCGGCCGCAGCGCGGGGCCGGGGGGCGCGGCGTAGCGGCGTTGAGCGGAGCGAGGCAGGATGTGTGCGCGCCCCGGTTCGCGGGCCGGTCCACCTGCGGGAGGCGATCACCAGGCCGAGCAGACGGAACCTGGTGGAGCCAGGCCGTCCGCGGCCGCACGCCCCGGACCGCGCGGGCCGGCACGCGGGGCGCGTGGTTCGGCGCGTTGCGGCCCGCGCGATGGCCCGCGCGCCGTCCGGCGCGGGATCAACTTCGCCGTTCCACAGAAACCCGGGACACCCGTGCAGGCACCGATTTCGAGGGCACCGATTTCCGCTAGCGGCGGCCGCCGCCGCCGCGGGCGCCACCGCCACCACCACCGCTGCGCACCGGCGCGCGGTAGCCACCACCGTACGCGCCAGCCTGCTGGTGGTACGCCAGGTGGAAGCCCGAGTAGTTCCCGTAGTTGCCACCGTAGGAACGCTGCGTGGGGTAGCGCGTGGGCGCCTGCCCCGCCAGGCGTGCGCGTGGGCCGCTCACCGGATTGTTCGTCGGCCGCTCTCCGCCAGGATTGCGCGTTGGAATCTCGCCGCCGGGCGTGCGCGTGGGCCGCTCGCCACCGGGTGTGTTGGTGGGGCGCTCGCCACCTGGAGTGTTGGTGGGACGTTCACCACCTGGAGTGTTCGTGGGCCGCTCACCCACCCGGCGTGTTGGTCGGCCGCTGGCCACCCGGGGTGCGCGTGGCAGCGCCCCAGCCGTTGGTGCCGTTGCGCCCGCGGTCTGCTGCAGCCAGGCGGTTCTGGCGCGCCTGGTTCTGGTCACGTTGCCACTGGTTCCATGCGTTGTTCCAGTGGTGGTCGTAGGGATTCAATGGTTCACCAGTTGTTCCAGTGGTGCCAGCCCAGCCCCCCAGTTGCCCCAGCCGCCAGCCCAGCAGTTGCTCCAGCCGCCGCACCAGCCCAGCCGCCGTAGCAATTGTCGTAGTAGTACGGCTGCACCGCGGGGTACTCGTTGATGTACGTGTTGCCCGTGGGGTGGCGCAAACGTGCCGGTGTCGTCGTCATAGCCAGGATCGCCTGCATACGTCTGCGGGTACGCCTGCTGCGTGGCGCCGTTGCCCAGGTCTGCAGACTGATACGCGTAGCCCGTGCCGTACACCGGCGTGCCGTCCTGCATGTAGGTGCCCAGGTACCCCGGCGTGAAGCCAAAGGTCACGCTGTCGGTGGTGCTGCCAGCCACCTCCACGTAGGTGCACGAATAGATAGGCGAGTTTGGCTGGGATGTTGTAGATGTCGTCCGGCACCTTGTCGCAAAGCGTCCAGCCGCTGTCTGGCGCGCTGCTTGAAACCACGCTGCGTTGTCGCAGCAGTAGTACGTGGTGCCATCCTGAATGACTGGCTGCGAAGCGTTCACCGCGTACTGCTGGTACGCGTGCCGTCAATAGCCGTGAACTTGGGCTTGCCCTGGTAGGCTCACCGCGCACTTGGCGGCAGAGCGGTCCAGCGTCACGGTGCGCATCTCGAGGCGGCCAGCACCGCCTCCTTGGCTGCTGGCGTGTTGGGCACGCTGGCAAGCGCTGGTTCGTACTGGCCTGTCTGTGGCAGCTGCGCGAACGCCGCTGGCACCTGCGTGGGCGGGATGTACCCCCACGGGCCATCTTCTGTTGGCGCAGAGAACCACCGGCCCGAAGCCAGCGTCCAGTAGCTTGGTTGTCGGTGAAGAGCAGGATGCCGTCGGTGTTGGTGGCGCCCTGCACGCCGGGGCACACGGGCGCCAGCTGCGCAGGACCATTCAGCGAGATGAGCACGGTGGGCACGGTGGCCACCAGCACATCTGGCGGCTGCGTCTGCGTGTTCTGCGTGGCGGCGCGCGACTGTTCCGCCACCGCCTGGTCGCGAGCGACATCGGGCGGCAGCGCTGGCGGCTTGCCCAGCGCGGCGATGACCGCGTCAGGTGGCGGCGAGGCCTTCTGCCATGGGCCGCGGAACGAGTACGCGCCGCGCCAGTCGTTCTGGCCAAGGCGCAGATACCAGTTGGAATTGGGATCCACGATCAGGATGAACGGCGTGTTGGTGGCGCGCCGCCAGCCCGTGGTGCCCATGGGCACGGTGCGCGGGTCGCCATCCACGCTCAGGAGCACCGTGGGCCGCTCCACCACCTTGATGACCGGTGGCTGGTGCTTGAGGCCAGGCGTGGACACCGGGTCCACCTGCAGCTTTGCGGCCAGCGCGCGGCGGTCCACCGTGAGCCCGGCGTTCTGCAGCAGCGTGTTGAGCGCCGTGCGCACGGGGCCAGTGTCGTCCGCGCCGCCGATGGTGGCCTTGATGACCTCAAAGCGGTTGATCTCCACCTCGCCGTGCTGATCTGCGGGCGCGATGGTGGCGCTGATCTCCACCTGCCCGCTCTGCTGCGAGCCATCCGCGGTGGTCACCTGCAGCGGCGCTTCCAGGCGGATCTGCGTGCCCAGCAGCGAGCCAAACGTGGGACGGTCGATGGTGTAGGTGACGCCGTCCTTCTGCGTGGTCTGCGGCCAGTTCATGAGCGGCGGCGTGCTCAGCGCAGTGCTTGGCGCTTGACCAGGCGCGCCGCCAGTGGGATCGCCGGGTGGTGCGTCCTGCGCGCTGCGCGGTGCAGCCACACCCAGGAGCAATGCGCAGCAACCCACTGCAGCAGCGGACAGACCCAGCGAAGCGCGGAGGTTCTTCATGCCCACAGGCTACTTTGGAGGGGCCGGATTGCGGATGGGTAGCGCGCGGCCCTGGGCACGCTCACTTCACCAGCGAGGTTCCCGACATTTCCTCTGGCTTTGGCAGTCCCATCATGGCCAGCAGCGTGGGCGCGATGTCCGCCAGCCGGCCGTCCGAGCGCAGCTGCGCGCCCTTGAAGGCCTGCCCCACCACATACAGCGGCACGGTGTAGTTGGTGTGCGCTGTGTGCGGCGTCATCTCGGGCGGGATCTTCATCTGCTCTGCGTTGCCGTGGTCGGCGGTGATCACCAGGCTGCCGCCCCGCGCCAGCGTGGCGTCCATGATCTGGCCCACGCACGCATCCACCACCTGGCATGCCTCGATCACCGCCTGCAGGTTGCCAGTGTGTCCCACCATGTCAGGGTTGGCGAAATTCACGATGATGAGCGGCTCGCAGTCCGGCGCGGCCAGGCGGGCCAGCACAGCGTCGCACACGCCGTGCGCGCTCATGGCGGGCTTCTGGTCGTAGGTTCGAACATCAGTCGGGCTAGGGATAAGTGTCCGATGCTCGCCCGGAAAGGGCTGCTCGCGGTAGTCGTTGAAGAAGAACGTGACGTGCGGGAACTTCTCTGTCTCTGCGCAGCGGAACTGCGTGAGCCCCAGGTTGCTGACGTACTGCCCCAGGATGTTGCTCATGGGCTCCGGGCGTTCAAAGACCACGTGCACCGGCAGACCTTCCTCGTAGCCGGTCATGGTGGCGAAGTAGAGGCCGTGCGGGCGCGGGTCGCGCTTGAAGCCGCCGTTCTTCACCTTGGCCCAGTCCATGTCGGACAGCACGAACGCGCTGGTCAGCTCGCGCGGGCGGTCGCCGCGGAAGTTGAAGAAGATCACGCTGTCGCCGTCACGGACGATGCCGTGGTCCGCCAGGAGGCGCGTGGGCGGGACGAATTCGTCGCCTGCCATGTTGGGCGCGGTGGGCGCTGCGTAGTACTGCTGCAGCACTGCGGCGGCGCTCTGGTCAGTGGTGCATTCGCCGCGGCCAAGCAGGGTGTCGAACGCGCGCTGCACGCGGTCCCAGCGATTGTCGCGATCCATGGCCCAGTAGCGGCCGCTGATGGTGGCGATCCGCCCGCCCGTCTCCTTCAGCAGCGCCTCAAGCTGATGGATGCACGCCATGCCGCTGGTGGGCGGTGTGTCGCGGCCGTCGGTGAAGGCGTGCACGAAGATGCGCTCGCTGGGCACGCCCTGCGCGTGGGCCAGGCGCAGCACGGCCTCCAGGTGGGCAAAGTCGCTGTGCACCTTGCCGCTGCCCACCAAGCCCATGATGTGCAGCGACGCACGCCCGCACGCAGCGCGGTGGCAGGCTTCGTGCAGCACGGCGTTGCGGCCGAACTCGCCGCAGCGGATGGCTCGCGTGATGCGCATCAGTTCCTGGTCCACGATGCGGCCAGCACCGATGTTCTGGTGGCCAACCTCGCTGTTGCCCATGACGGGTTCGCCGTCCTCCACTGGCAGGCCCACGTCCTCGCCGCTGGTGCGGATGAGGGTGTGGGGCCAGTCGCGCTCCAGCGCTGCCGCCACGGGGGTGGAGGCCAGCTGGGTGGCGTCGAAGCTCCGGTGCTCCGGGTGGGGGTTGCGGCCCCAGCCGTCGCGGATGACCAGCACACAGGGGACGTTGCGCAGCGCTGGCGCGGTGGCGGGGGCGTTGGTGGGGCCGCTGGCTTGCATGGATGGGCGAGGATACCCCTGCGCGTATCCTTGCCTGCATGACGGCCACGCAGCCACCGCAGCCGAAGCAGCCCGCACAGCCCACGCAGCCGCAGGCGGGGCAGACGGGCGCTGACCAGCAACCGGGGCAGGCTGCTGCCATTGGCACGCTGAAGGAGCGATACGAGGCGGTGAAGGAGGGCATCCGCCGCGCGGCCGCGAGTGTGGGCCGCGACCCCAAGGCTGTCACGCTGTGCGTGGTCAGCAAGAGCGCCAGCGTGGAGCAGATCCGCGAGCTGATGCAGCTGGGGCAGGTGGACTTTGCGGAGAACCGCGTGCAGCAGCTGGTGCAGCGCGCCGCGCTGGTGGACGAGTGGCGCCGCCGCAGGCAGGAGCTTGCTGGCGAGGCGATGCAGATCCGCTGGCACATGATTGGTTCGCTGCAGCGGAACAAGGTGAAGAAGGCTGTGGAGATCGCGCGGCTGATTCACAGCGTGGACAGCCTGCGGCTGGCCGAGGAGATTCAGGCGGCCACGCAGCGCCGCGAGCAGCCGGTGGAGGTGCTGGTGGAGGTGAACGTGTCCGGCGAGCGCAGCAAGGCTGGCGTGGCTCCGGCCGCCGCGCAGCATCTGGTGGCGCAGATTGACACCATGGTCAACGTGCGCGCGCGCGGGCTGATGTGCATGGCTCCGCTGGAGGGCGGGCTGCCTGCGGCGCGGCAGACGTTTGAGCGCTGCCGCGAGCTGTTCGAGGACATCCGGCAGAGCGGCGTGGGCGGCGGCACGTTTGACATCCTGAGCATGGGGATGTCCGCGGACTACGAAGTGGCCGTGGAGTGCGGCGCGAACCTGGTGCGCGTAGGCAGCGCTGTGATCGGCCCGCCGCAGGTGTTCGACGAACCCGCCTGAAAGTGGTGCCTGGCACTCCTGTCCCGGGTTTCTGAAAGTCGTGCCCGGCACGGGTGTCCCGCATTTCCGCGGCGGGCTGGCGGCGCACCGCTGGATGCGCTGGCGCGGAGTTGGGGAACCGGCATGGCGATCCTCCGTTTGCACCGGCAGACACAGTGGACGGTTACCGACCACCGAGAGCCGCGGGCCGCCACCGTCCCGCCCATCCAGTCGCACCGCCACACCGCCCCCGTCCTCGCTCACCGGTTGAAGCGGCCGCAGCGTGGGGCCGCTGCAGCAACGGGCGCAGGCGCCCGCACAGGAAGGACCTCGTTGCGGCCGCAGGCGCGGTCCGCACGGGACGGCCCGCACGGCCGCCGCGGCCCCGAAGTGGGGACACCCGTGCCAGGCACGACTTTCTCAGACCCGGGACAGGAGTGCCTGGCACCATTTCACGGCCCACACGATGGCGTACGCCACCGCGCTCACGGCCGCCACAGCGCCAGCGGAGATCGCAACGCCCGCACCAGCGTCCAGCAGCGGCACGCGGAACGCCGCGCGCGCAAGGAACGCCGCGCTCAGCAGGAACGCCAGCGCGTCAAAGACCAGCTTGAGCCACACGGGCGACATGGGCACCAGCCGCACCAGGCCTGCCACGCACACGCACGCCAGCGCCCGGCACGCGATGTCCATGGCCGCCCCTGTGGGCCGCCCGCGCACCAGCGAGACCATCCACACCGCCAGGCACGCCGCCGCGGTGCACAGCACTGCGAACACTGCGTTTCCCAGGCACGCGCTGATCCGCGCCAGCAGCCCCACGCCATCCACGCCAGCACGCGGGAACAGCGGCCCCACGCCCAGCAGGTACCCCACGCTGCTCAGAAACAGCGCGCCCACGCCCACGCCCGTCCAGAACCGGAAGTCTCCCTCTGGGCAGAGGGGCGTCTCGGTCGAGGCTCGCATGCCAACCTGGCTCACGCGCGCATCGTAGGCCCGCGCATCGCACGCCCGCGCATCGCAGGGATCACGCTGCTGGCTATCCTCGGCCGCGTGGACCTGGACTTCCGCGACACGCACCGCCGGCTGGTGGGCCGGACCAGGCTGGACCTGCAAGCCAGACCCGTCCGCGTCCGCGTGAAGAACCGCCGCGGCCAGGAGACCGAGGTCTTCCTGCAGTGGGACGGCGCTGTGGACGACGCTGGCCAGCTCCGCACCTGCCTGGCCTGCGGATGCCAGCATCTGTACCGCCAGCGCACGCTGCCGCAGTTCACGCCATTTGTGCTGGTGCTGGCTGGGGCCGGCTTCGTCCTGGGTGTGATGGGCTACTCGAACGACCCCGTGGTGCTGGCCGCGCTCATCGTGCTGCTGGTGCTGGACGTGGGCGCCCTCATCTTTGCCCGCAACGTGCTGGTCTGCTACCGCTGCCGAACCCGCTACAGCCGCACCCGCGTGGCCCGCTACATTGCGCGCTGGAACGCACGCACTGCAGCCCTTCCAGAATGCCAGCCCACGCAGGACCAGCCGCTAGCATCGCCGCCATGACCGAGCCCCGCGCGCCCGCTGAAAGCACACAGTGGATGCACGCGCTGCGCGGCAAGTTCCTTGTCTTCGACGGCCCGGACGGAAGCGGCAAGAGCACGCAGTTCCGCCGCTTTGCAGACGCCGCACGCGCCGCTGGCCTGGACGTGCTGGAAGTGCGCGAGCCCGGCGGCACGGCCATCGGCGAGCAGATCCGCACCGTGCTGCTGGATCCGCAGAACACAGACATCACGCTGCGCACCGAGATGTTGCTGTACATGGCCAGCCGCGCGCAGCTCTTTGAGCAGGTCATCCTGCCAGCGCTCACGCGCGGCACGCTGGTGCTGGCCGACCGCTTCACCAGCAGCACGCTGGCCTACCAGGGCACTGCTGGCGGATTGAACGAAGAGGAGATCCTGGCGGTGGGCCAGGTGGCCACGGGCAATCGCTGGCCAGACCTCACGGTGGTGTTCGATGTGGACACTGCGGTGGCCATGGGACGCCTGAGCCCGCTCCTGGACCGCATGGAGCAGAAGGGTGCGGAGTTCCACGCCAAGGTGCGCCGCGGCTACCTGGAGCAGTCGCGCCGCTGGCCAGAGCGCTATCGCGTGGTGGACTCGTCCGTGGACCCAGACGCTGTGACGCGCGCGGTGCAGGCCACGGTGCGCGCGTGGTGCACCGCCAGCGTGTGAGCGGCTCGCGCCCGGCCGCCCCCTCATGTTCACCGCCTTTCCACGCGCTATCCACATTGTGATGGGTGTCACGAACACTTGCGCAATCTGCGTGCTTTTTGGCGGCATTCACTCGCTTCGCGCAAAGAGCAGCGCATACTCAGCGCCGTTGTGTGGACCGCGCGCCGGGCGCGTTTCTTCCCGGTGAAAGCAGTGGGGATATGGACGCAACAAAGGTGCGTCGGGAGCGGCTCGGCCGCTTCGTGGATCTGGCTCGCGTGTACCGGGGCTGGAGCAGGCAGGAACTCGCACAGAAGCTGGGGCGCGACGCTTCCAAGGTCGTTCCAGAAAGCGGCAATCCAAAGCTCGACCTGGTGGTCGCGCTGGCGGATGCGCTGGACTGGACCGTGGGCGACGTGGCCGAGTGCGTGTGGGCGGACCCGCGCGAGGACGGGCCGCCGCAAGGCACGTACGGCGAGCTGGACGACCAGGCGATCGCTGCGCACCGCGCAGGAGACTGGCCGGGCATGCTGGCCATCGCACGCGCCATGCTGCTTGCAGCGCGCACGCCGCCAGAGCGCGCCAAGGCGCTCAACCGCATGGCGGGCGGATTCGACGGCATGGGCCGGTACGTGAAGTCACTGGAGTGCCTGCGCGAGGCGCTGGGGTGCGGACCACTCCCAGCCAGCCTGCGCACCATGCTGCACGTGAATCTGGCCAACGCGCACTACGCGCTGTGGCACGTGGTGGAGGCGCGCGCCACTGCTGGCGAGCTGGTGGACCGCTTTGCGCGGCGCGCACCAGATGGCCGGCTTGAGCGCGTGGCGCAGGCGTTCGCGCTGCAGGTGCGCGGCCAGTGCGCACGCCGCATGATCGAGCGCGACCCAGACCAGCGCGAGCACCATGCACAGGCCGCGCGCGCAGACCTGGAGCGGGCGGGCACGCTCTTCACCGAGCTGGCGCGCGAGTTTGGCGACGACAGCTACGGCGGCGTGGCCAACACCTGCCGCGGCGCGCTCATCGAGGTGGCCTGCGCGCTGGGTGAGCGCGACCCAGTGGAGGCTGTGGCGCAGCTCATGGAGGGCCTGGGCGCTGTGGAGGATCCGCAGCTGGCGCCGCCCGGCGACTGGCTGGAGAGCTATGGCTGGTGGTCCATCTACGGATGCAACATCGCCATCCGCCATCTGGACGACCCCGCCTTCCACCGCGCCATGGCGGTCTTCACCAACAAGGCGGTGGAGATCGCAGACCGCCTGGGCAACTGGACGCTGCGCGAGCGCGCGTTCAGCCTGGAGCATCTGCGCCGCCGCCGCCTGCAGCGCACCACAGGGTTCGAGGCAGACTGGGTGCTGGACGAGGAGGACGTGCGCACCATCGCTGGCACGATGGGCCGGTTCCCTTCGTTCCGGGACACCGGCTGGCGCATCCTGGCAGACGCACGCATCGTGGACCAGTCCTGAAAGGAGCCATGCCATGACACGACCCCTCTTCAGGCGCTGGCACGCGCTGGTGCTGGTTGTTCCCTGCGCGGTTGCCATGCCCGCGCTGGCGGACAGCAGCAAGCCACCGCCCAAGCCCACAGATCCCAACGAATACTTCCAGCGGCCAAAGCACTGGTGGCTGGACATCTACGCGCACACCATGCAGGAGCAGGCATTCCTGCGCTGGATGGACTCGCGCTACACGCCACAGTGGCGGCACACCATGCAAGAGTCGCTGGTTGAACAGCACTGGCGCTGGTGGACCGTGCACATCTGGCGGCTGCGCACTGGCGCTGAACCGCCAGCGTGACGCGGTGCAGCCTTACGCGGTTGCAGCGGGGCGCGCGTGCTGTTCAGGCGCGCGCTCCGCGCCGCTGCGCCACCAGCGCAGCCACATCCTCGATGGCCCGTGGCAGCGTGTCGTTGGTCACAAAGTGGTCGAACGTCCCGCCCTGCTTGGCGCGCGCAATCTCGCGCTTGCTCTCTGCAAAGCGGCGCTGGATGGCGGCCTCGTCGTCGCGGCCGCGCGCGCGCAGGCGCTTCAGCAGCTCGTCCTCGCTGGGCGGCAGCACAAAGATGCCCAGCATGTCCGGCACCTTGCGCCGCACCTGCTCTGCGCCCTGCACGTCAATGTCCAGGATCACCAGCCGGCCTTCCGCAAGCGCGCGGCGCACTGGCTCTTCAGGCGTGCCGTACCAGGTGCGCCCGAACACCTGCGCGTACTCCAGGAACCGGTCCTGGTTGATCCACTGCTGGAACGTGGGCTCGTCCACAAAGTAGTAGTCCACGCCCTCCATCTCGTTGCCGCCGCGCTGGCGTGTGGTGGCGCTCACGCTGAACATCCCGCCAAAGCGGCGGATGATCTCGTGCACGATGGTGGTCTTGCCCACGCCAGACGGACCCGCCAGCACCAGCAGCAGGCCGCGCGCGGCAGGTGCGCCGGCCGGGACCGCGCCTGCGCCCGCGCCTGCGCCGCCCGCGCCCGCGCCGCCGCCCACACCGTCCGCTGAACTGGGCGCGCCTGGGCTCACCCGTGGATCATCCGGCCGTCGGCGCCCAGCGCTGCTTCGTGCACGCTCTCTGCCATGGTGGGGTGCGCGTGCATGGTGGCGATGATGTCGTCCAGCGTGGCCTCCACGCTCTTGGCCAGGCAGATCTCGTGGATGAGCTCGCTGGCGTTCTGGCCGATGATGTGCGCGCCCAGGATCTCGCCGTACTTCTTGCTGACGATGATCTTCACCAGGCCTTCGTCCGCGCCGTCCGCGATGGCCTTGCCATGCGACTTCAGGCCGTACTTGCCAACCTTGTACTCAATGCCCTTCTCCTTGGCCTGACGCTCGGTCATGCCCACGCTGGCGATCTGCGGGTTGCAGTACGTGGCGCCGGGGATGGCGTCGTAGTGCACGCCGGGGCTCTCATGCCCAAACATGCGCTCCACGGCCACGATGGCCTCCTCGCTGGCCACGTGCGCCAGCCACGGCGGGCCGATCACGTCGCCGATGGCGTACACGCCAGGCACGCTGGTGGCGTACGTGGCCTTGTCCTTCTTCTGCATGTAGTCGGTGACAATGGCGCCCTTCTCGGTGCGCAGACCCAGGGCAGGCGCGGCCAGGCCGTCAAAGCGGCCCGTGACGCCGATGGCCACCAGCACCTTGTCCGCCTCGATGGTCTCTGTCTTCTTGTCCGCCACGTTCTCCAGGGTGACCTTCACGCCCTTGGCTGTCTTGTCCACAGCCTTGGTCATGGCGCCCACGCGGAACTGGATGCCCTGCTTGGTGAACGACTTCAGCGCCTCCTTGCTGATGTCCTCGTCCTCGTTGGGCAGGATGCGGTCCAGCATCTCCACCACGGTCACCTTGCTGCCGAACGCATTGAAGAAGTACGCAAACTCCATGCCGATGGCGCCAGAGCCCACGATGACGATGCTTGCCGGACGCTCTGCCAGCACCAGCGCCTCGTAGCTGCTGATGATGCTCTTGCCGTCGTTGGGTGCAAAGGGCAGCTCGCGCGGCGCAGCGCCGGTGGCGATGAGCACCTTGTCCGCGGTCAGCACCACGTCATCCTTGCTGGACGCGCCAGTGCCCTTGTAGTAGTTGCTGTCGGCCTTGCTCACCATGACCTTGCACGGGCCAGCGGCGGTCTTGCCGCTCTCGATGCGGGCGTGGCCCTCAAGGTGCTCGATCTTGTTCTTCTTGAACAGGAAGCCGATGCCGCTGTTCAGCTTGCCGCTCACGTCGCGGCTGCGGCCGATGACCTTGGACCAGTCCACCTTGACTGCAGCGGGGTCTACCTGGAAGCCCAGATCCTTGCCGTGCGTGAACGCCTCTGTGTAGACCAGCGCTGTGTGCAGCAGCGCCTTGGTGGGAATGCAGCCCCAGTTCAGGCACACGCCGCCCAGCTTGCTGCGCTCCACGCAGGCCACCTTCTTGCCCAGCTGCGCCGCGCGGATGGCGCCCACGTAGCCGCCTGGGCCGCCGCCGATCACGATGAGGTCGAAGTGCTTTGTCTCGGCCATTGTGGGGTGCTCCTGCTTGCAGGGTAGGAAGGTGAATCGTCTGTTTCTGTGCTGCGCGCGTGCGCCGCACGCCCTGACTGGAAGGGCGCATATCGTACGAGCCAGAAAGCAAGCCTGTGGCAACCCCGCCGCCCCAAGAACACATGCTTGCCGCTGCAGAAGCGGCCGAAATCGGGCTGTGGGTCTGGGACCTGCGCTCGCAGACAGCCTGGTATTCGCCAGCCTTCAAGCGCATGCTTGGTTACGGGCCCTCCGAGTTCGAGGACCGGTTCGAGACCTTTGCCAGCCACGTGCACCCGGAGGACCTGCCGCGCACCCACCAGGCCATCAGCGCCCACCTGGAGGGCAAGGCGCCGCTGGACCTGCACCTGCGGCTGCGGCGGCGCGACGGCGCCTACGTGCCTGTGCGCCTGCGCGGCGACGCCGACCGCACCGGCGACCACGCCACCTGCGTGCGCGGCGCAGCGCTGCCAGCAGAGGCACGCGCTGCCAGCGACGACCTGGCCGCCGCCACCAGCGACCGCCTGATGGCCGCGCTGCAGGACCAGGCGCGCGCGCGCGCAGAGGCGGTTGCCGCGGCGTACAGCAAGAGCGCGTTCCTGGCCAACATGAGCCACGAGATCCGCACGCCCATGACCGCCATCCTGGGCTTTGCGGACATGCTTGCAGAGCCGGGGCTCTCCGAGGAGGAGAAGCGCGGCGTGGTGAGCAGCATCCGCCGCAACAGCGAGCACCTGCTGAAGATCATCAACGACATCCTGGACATCAGCAAGATCGAGGCAGGCGGCATGACCGTGGAGGTGCTGCCGTGCAACCCCGCCATGCTGGTGGAGGACCTGGCTGCGTTCATGCGCCCGCGCGCTGCGGCGCTGGGGCTGGACCTGCACGTGGAAGTGCGCGACGACGTGCCCGAGACCATCCGCACCGACCCCACACGCCTGCGGCAGATCCTGACCAACCTCATTGGCAACGCCATCAAGTTCACGCAGCACGGCGGCGTGCACGTGGCGGTGGAGGCCGTGGCGGCAGGCGAGCCGCATGCACAGCGCCATGATCCAGAGCCAGCCGATGCTCCACCTGCGGCGCGGCGCATCCGCTTCCGCGTCTCGGACACAGGCATCGGCATGGCAGCGGACCAGGTGGCGCGGCTGTTCCGCCCGTTCACGCAGGGCGACGTGAGCACCACCCGTCGCTTCGGCGGCACGGGCCTGGGCCTGACCATCAGCCGCCGCCTGGCCCGCATGCTGGGTGGCGACATCACCGTGCGCAGCACGCCCGGCGCAGGAAGCACGTTCACCGTGGAGATCGGCGTGGAGGCGGAGGCGCGCGCTGGCGTGGGCGCGCCGGAGGTGCCAAGCGCCACTGCGGCCGCTGGTTCCACTGCGCCTGCAAAGCCAGGCACCTCTGCTTCGCCCAGCCCTCCTTCTACCGGTCCCATCCGCATCCTGCTGGCGGAGGATGGCGAGGACAACCAGCGCCTGATCTCCTTCCACCTGAAGCGCGGCGGCATGGTGCCCACGCTGGCGGAGAACGGCCGCGTGGCATGCGAGCTGGTGGAGGCCGCCATGCGCAGCAGCCAGCCCTTCGACGCAGTGCTGATGGACATGCAGATGCCCGAAGTGGACGGCTACGAGGCCACGCGCCGACTGCGGCAGATGGGGTACGCGGGGCCCATCGTGGCGTTGACCGCCCACGCCATGACGGGCGACCGCGAGCGCTGCCTGGCCGCTGGCTGCGACGAGTACCTGACCAAGCCCATTGATCGGACCCTGCTGGTGGCGAAGATCCGCGAGCAGGTGGAGCGGCGCGCCGGGGGCCGTACGGTGCGCTAGGATGCGCCGCTCGTGCGCACCGCTGTCATCAGTGACATCCATTCAAACCTGGCCGCGCTTGAAGCTGTTCTGGCGGACATTGAGCAGCGCAACGTGGGTCGGGTGATCTGCCTTGGCGATCTCATTGGCTATGGGCCAGACCCTGTGGCCTGCGCAGACCTGGTGGCCAAGCACTGCGAGTGGAGCCTGATGGGCAACCACGACTTTGGCGTGCTGTACGAGCCCACCAACTTCAACAGCGCTGCAGAGCAGGCTGCGTACTGGACGCGCCGGCAGTTCGAGCGCGCCTCGCAGCAGGACCCGCAGGCTGGCCGCGAGCGCTGGAACTTCCTGGGCCACCTGCGCGTGCGCGTGAACGACAACGGCTACCTGTGCGTGCATGGCACGCCACGTCGGCCGATCAACGAGTATCTGTTTCCAGACGATGCGGTGAACAACCCGCAGAAGCTGACCGCCATCTTCGACCGCTTTGACAGCGTGTGCTTGGTGGGACACACGCATGTGCCGGGCGTGTTCACGGACGACGGCGAGTTCTACCGGCCCGATGAGCTCACCGACACGGCGTTCACGCTGGAGAAGGGCGTGAAGGCCATCATCAATCCAGGGAGCGTGGGCCAGCCGCGCGATGGCGATCCGCGCGCGGCGTACGCCATCCTGGACACCACCCAGGGCGCGCACCGCATGGAGTTCCTGCGAGTTCCCTACGAGGTGGAGCTGACCATCGACAAGATCCACGCCATCCCAGAGCTGAACGACTGGCTTGGTGACCGCCTGCGCGAAGGCCGATAGTGCTGCCCTCTGGGGATTGTGCAGCACGCCCCATGGGTGCTGCGGTTTTTGGTCTAATCCCCCTCTTGCCATGAGTCAACGAGCGCGCCGGATTCTCATTACCGCAGCGGTCCTGATGCTGGTCGCAGGCATCGGAGGCATCATGTTGTTCGGCGGTGGTCAGCAGCGCGCCCAGCAGGCCGCCAACGACCCGGCGCCCGCCACGGGGCTGAACCCCGCCAACGAGCTGAGCCAGCCTCCCGCAGGAGCGGCCACCAGCAGTGCGGCTGCCGCAGGTGGCGGCGCTGCGCCCGCTGCGTCTGGCAGCGCGCCCGCTGCTGCACCGTCGGCCGCACCTTCCACGCAATCCGCGCCAGCCACGCCGGCCACCCCGCTCACCGCGCGTGCGCCAGCGGCCGCGCTCACCCAGGGGCTCACCCTGGGCTCGCTGGACCCCAAGGCAGCGCGCTTCCAGCTGGCTGTCTCGCCGCGTGGCGTGGGCCTGGACCGGATCACCTTCAGCGAATACTGGCACACCGCCGCCGAGGCGCGCCAGGCTGCCGCGCACCACGCTGCGGCCATCGCAGCAGCGGGCGGCGCTGCGCCTGCCAACGCGCCTGCGCTGCCACCTGAGAGCGCCCGCTACAGCCTGCATCCCGCTGGCAAGCTGGGCGGCGCAACTGGAGTGGAAGTGCCGCTCCTGGCTGTGCGCGTGCTGGACGTGGACGGCCAGCAGATCAACCTGCTGGACACTGTGTGGTCGCAGACCGCGCCGGGCGAGTTCACCACCACGCTGGTGGACGCGCAGGGCAAGGAGCACCTGCGCGTGGTGCGGCGCATCGTGCTGCGCCCAGAGCAGTTTGACGTGGTGCTGGAGCAGCGCGTGCAGAACACGGGCAGCGTGCCGCACACCGTCACCTGGATCCAGGCTGGCCCGCCAGACCTGAGCCGCGAGCAGCAGGAGATGGTGGACACCCGCCGCTTCCAGAGCGGCTACCTGATGAGCCCAGAGCGCGATCCGGCGCAGAGCACGGTCATCGTGCACGGCGCCATGGTGGACCACGCCACCGTGCTCAAGCAGCTGGACCAGAACAACCAAATCATCTGGCCAACGCAGCGCGAGCTGGACGAGAAGTACGGCCTCAGCTGGTTCGGCTCCACCAACCGGTACTTTGCGCTGGCGGTGCACGCGCCCTACGCGCCACCCACCAGCACCAGCAAGCTGATCGGTCCAGCGGTGGTCAGCGTGAAGGCGCAGCAGGGCCAGGGCCTGGTGCCCGCCGCTACGCCCAGCGCCGCGCCCACCGAAGAGCACGTGGTGGAGACGTTCACCGTGAGCGCACCCGCTGTGGTGCAGCCGGGCGCCTCCGCCAGCTTCGACATGGGCTTCTTTGCCGGCCCGCTGGATCGCACGCTGCTGACCAGCGTGGAGCCCTTTGCAGCGCTCAACATGCAAGGCCTCATCCTGTACCTGATGTCGGGCTGCTGCAGCTGGTGCACCTTCAGCTGGCTGGCCGACTTCCTGGTGTGGTTCCTGGGGATGCTGCACAACTACGTGGTGTTCGACTGGTCGCTGGCCATCATCGTGCTGGTGATCGTGGTGCGCCTGTGCCTGCATCCGCTGACCCGCCGCGGGCAGATCTCCGTGCAGCGCGTCACCCGCCAGATGCAGGCCATCAAGCCTGAGATCGAGGCCCTGCAGAAGCGCTACAAGGACGACCCCAAGCGCCTGCAGCAGGAGACGTGGAGCCTCTACCGCGAGCGCGGCGTGAACCCGCTGGGCTGCGCGGGCGGCATGCTGCCCACCTTCCTGCAGATGCCCATCTGGGTGGCGCTGTACGCCACGCTGTACTTCGCCTTTGAGCTGCGGCAGCAGCCTGCGTTCTTTGGCGTGTTCCAGCAGTTTGGCGGCTGGGGCTTCCTGGGCGACCTGAGCGCGCCAGACCGGCTGATTCCGCTTCCGGTGAACATCAACCTGTTCATCCTGCAGCTGTCCTCGGTCAATCTCATCCCGCTCCTCATGGGCTTTGTCTTCTTTGTGCAGCAGAAGTACATGACTCCGCCGCCAGCCACGCAGCTGACGCCCGAGCAGGAGTCGCAGCAGAAGATGATGAAGTGGATGACCGTGATCCTCTTCCCGCTCATGCTCTACAACGCGCCCAGCGGCCTCACGCTGTACATCGCCACCAGCACGGCGGTGGGCATCTTTGAAGGCATGCGCGTGCGCAAGGAAGTGGAGAAGATGGACTTCTCCAAGCAGCAGAAGAAGGAGCCAGGCTTCCTGGCGCGCATGATGCAGGCCGCGCAGGAGCGCGCTGCAGCCGCGGCGCAGGACGGCCAGCAGGGCAAGCGTCCGCCTTCGCGCAAGTTCAGGGACAAGTGAGGCGTGCGTGGACACGCGCTCGGTCATCGTGGCCGTGGCCAGCCCGCCAGGTGCGGCGCTGCGCGGCCTGGTGCGGCTGAGCGGCGCTGACTGCTGCGCGGTGGTCCGCGCGGTGGCCGCGTGGGGCGACACAGAAGGCCAGCACAACCTGTGGACGCGGGGCGCGTATCGCGCAGCGTTGCGCAGCGTGGGCGCGCCCGCCACCACGCCTCCGCTTCTCTCCTGCCCTTGCATGCTGCTGGTCATGCCTGGCCCGGCCAGCGCCACAGGCGAGGACTGCGCAGAGCTGCACCTGCCTGGCAACCCGCATCTTCTGGAGCGCGTGGCGCAGGCGTGCGTGCACGCTGGCACCGCAGCAGGCGCGCTGGTGCGCCGCGCTGGGCCGGGTGAATTCAGCGCGCGCGCTGTGCTGAACGGCCGCACCACGCTGGCCGACGCAGAGCGCGTGGCCATGCGCGTGGCGGCGGTGACCGACGCGCAGCTGGCGGCAGCCGAAGCGCTGCGTGCCAACGCTGCTGGCCAAGCAGCAGCCCACGCCGCCGACGCCCTGGCCACACTGCTGGCGCTGGTGGAGGCGGGCATTGACTTCACAGACCAAGAGGGCGTGCAAGCCATCGCGCCAGCGCGGCTGGCCGAAGAACTGCGCCGCCTGTGCACAGCGCTGGAGGCGCAGCTGGCGCAGGAGGCTGCGCGCGAGGCCGCGCTGGACGCACCGCTGGTGGTGCTGGCAGGCGCGCCCAACGCAGGCAAGAGCTCGCTGTTCAACGCGCTGCTGGGCCGCCCGCGCGCGGTGGCCAGCCCAGAGGCAGGCACCACGCGCGACGAATTGCGCGAACCGCTGCTGCTGCCCGATGGCACCACCGCGCTGCTGGCAGACATCCCCGGCCTGTGCCAGCCACAGGAGGCGCTGGATGCGCTGATGCAGGCACAGGCCGAACGCGCGCTGGCCGCCGCAGACCTGGTGGTGTGGTGCACGCCAGCGGACGCGACAGGCGAGGCAGGCGCAGCAGGCGCGGCGAGCGCTACACACGCCGCACGCGCGCCGAGCGCCACGGCGCCATCTGCCGCCCATGCACGCACCGCGCCCACGCTGCACGTGCACACCAAGTGCGACCTGGCGCCCGCGCCGCAACCCTGCACCAGCGCGCACACAGGCCACGGCCTGACGGAATTGCGCGCCGCCATCGCGGCTGCGCTGGCTGCTCGGCACACGCAGACTGGCCACGCTCGCGCCGTGCTGGGCGCTGCGCACCGCGCGCTCCTGGCAGAAGCGGTGCAGGCGCTGCGCGACGCTGCAGAGGCCACCCAGCCAGAGCTCCAGGCGGCCGCCATGCGCACTGCCTTGGACCGCCTGGGAGAAGTGGCTGGCCAGATCCCGCCAGACGATGTGCTGGGCCGCCTGTTCAGCCGCTTCTGCGTGGGCAAGTGACCAGCGCACGCCCGGCGTACGCTGGCGCGCGTGAAGGGCAGCATTGACATCCGCGTGCGCTACTGCGAAGTGGACCCCATGGGCGTGGTGCACCACACCGTCTACCCCGTGTGGTTTGAGATGGGCCGCACCGAGCTGCTGCGCACCACTGGCCGCACCTACCGCGAGCTGGAGGACGCAGGAATCCTGCTGGCAGTGGTCAAGCTGGAGGTCACCTACAAGGCCCCTGCCCGCTACGACGATCTCATCCGCCTGGAGACCACGCTGGAGCGCGTGACGCAGGTGAAGGTGGAGCACACCTACGAGGTCTTCCGCGGGCACGACCTTCTGGTGACTGGCCGCACGGTGCTGGCGTGCCTGGACCGCTCAGGCCGCGCGCGCGCGCTGCCCGAGGGCCTGCTCACGCACCCGGCCGCCGCCCCACGCGCGTCCTGACGCGGAACGCAGGCCGCTGCAATGCCTGCCGCAGCGCCACCAGCGCGCCTTCGCGCAGCGCGCGATCCACCTGAAAGGCCGCTGCAGAGGACTCCACCCCCACGGTCAGCTGCTGCGGCGTGACGCTCTCGATCCACGTGTTCTGCACCAGCTCTGCGGGCAGCACCTGCTGCCACGCCTCTGCTGCGCCAGCCGTGCGCTTCTCTGCCTGCCGGAACGCGCGAGCCATGGCCTGCACCGCGCCAGCAATGCCAAGATCCGGCTGCCTGCGCGCCCGGCGCTTGCACAGCTCCTGCGTCTGCTTGATGGAGGGCGTCCGCACGCCTCCATGCTACGACCCTGCCCCCGCGTATCCTGCGCCGCCTGATGATTTCCGTGCGCCTTCAAGGCCTTCGCAAGGACTACGGCCAGACTGCGGCCGTGGACGGTGTGACGCTGACTGCGGCTGCTGGCGGGCTCACCTTCCTGCTGGGGCCGTCTGGATGCGGCAAGACCACCATTCTGCGCATGATCGCTGGCTTCCTGGAACCCACTGGCGGGCTGGTGCTGTTTGGCGACCGCGACGTGACCAGCCTGCCCGCTGAACGGCGCGGCTGCGGCATGGTGTTCCAGAGCTACGCGCTGTGGCCGCACATGACCGTGGCGCAGAACGTGGCCTTTGGCCTGGAAGTGCGCCGCGAGAACAAGCAGGACATGCAGCGCCGCGTGATGGAGGCGCTGGCCATGGTGCGCATGGAGGCGTACGCCGAGCGCAAGCCCAACCAGCTTTCGGGCGGGCAGCAGCAGCGCGTGGCGCTGGCCCGCGCCATCGTCTACAAGCCAGACGTGCTGCTGCTGGATGAGCCGCTCAGCAACCTGGACGCCAAGCTGCGCCTGGAGATGCGCGGCGAGATCCGCCGCATCGTGGATGAGATGAAGGTGACCGCCATCTACGTGACGCACGACCAGAAGGAGAGCCTGAGCCTGGCTGACCAGATGGTGGTGCTGCGCGCTGGCCGCGTGGAGCAGGTGGGCGCGCCGCGGCAGATGTACGAGCGCCCTGCCAACCGCTTTGTGGCGGAGTTCCTGGGCGAGACCAACTTCCTGCCGTGCACCGTGCAGGGCGCAGAAGGCGGCGGCGTGCGCGTGCAGACTGCGGCCGGCATGCTGCACAGCGCGGACCAGCGCGCAGCCGGCGCCACCACCACAGCAAGCGTGCGCCCCGAGGCGCTGCGCATGGTGCCACCCCAGGCTGTGCAGGCCGGCGCACCAGCCCTCCGCGGCACCGTGGCCGAGAGCATCTATCTGGGCGAGATGGCCCAGCATCGCGTGGACTGCAGCGGCCTGGCTGTGAAGGTCTTTGAGCTGAATCCGCGCCAGCCAGTGCCCCGCGGACAGGCCGTCTGCCTGGTTGCAGAGCCAGATCAGGTGGTCCTGCTGGACGCGTAGCGCAACCCGCGCTGCTCTGGCCACTAGGACGGGCATGCGCAACCACCGCCCAGCCCGGCTGGCCACCCTTGCCCGCTTTGCCTTCCCTGCGCTGTGCGCTGCTGGAATGCTCGCCATGAACGCCAACGTCAGCCCTGCTGCAACCGCTGCAACCGCCGCGCCCGCTGCAGAGACCAAGGAAGAGCGCGACGCCCGCATGAAGTGGTGGCGCGACGCGCGCTTTGGCATGTTCATCCACTGGGGCCTGTACAGCAACGCAGCTGGCCAGTGGAGGGGCAAGGAAGTGCCTGGCGCTGGCGAATGGCTGCTGTACAGCGGCAAGGTTGATCCAGTGGAGTACCGCGCTGCGCTCCAGCCCATCTTCAACCCCGTGAAGTTCAACGCGGACGAATGGGCGCGCATCGCGAAGGATGCCGGCATGCAGTACGTGGTGATCACCAGCAAGCACCACGAGGGCTTCTGCCTGTGGGACAGCGCGCTCACTGACTACGACGTGATGAACACGCCCTTCAAGCGCGACATCATGAAGGAGCTGTCCGAAGCCGTGCGCGCACAGGGCCTGCACATGGGGTGGTACCACTCCATCATGGACTGGACGCACCCGGACTACCTGCCGCGCAGGGAGTGGGACAAGCGCCCAGCAGACAAGACCAGCTTTCCGCGGTACGTGCAGTACATGCACGGCCAGCTGAAGGAGCTGCTGACCAAGTACGGCAAGATTGACGTGCTGTGGTTCGACGGCGAATGGGAGGACACCTGGAACCACGACTGGGGCAAGGCCACCGACGACCTGGTGCGCCAGCTGCAGCCGCAGATCATCGTGAACAACCGCGTGGACACCGGCCGCGCTGGCATGGATGGCTTCAGCAGCGGAGAAGCGCAGCGCGGCGACTACGGCACGCCAGAGCAGACCATCCCACCCAACGGCATGCCAGGCAGGGACTGGGAGACCTGCATGACCATGAACGACACGTGGGGGTTCAAGACCTCGGACACGCACTGGAAGAGCTCGCGCGAGCTCATCCGCATGCTGTGCGACATCGCCAGCAAGGGCGGCAACTTCCTGCTGAACGTGGGCCCGCGCGGAGACGGCACCATCCCGCCAGAGAGCGTGGAGCGCCTGCATGCCATGGGCGAATGGCTGCGCGTGAACGGCAGCGCCATCTATGGCACGCAGGCCTCGCCCTTCCCGCGGCCGCTGCCGTGGGGCCGCGCCACGCAGCGCATGCAGGGCGCGGACACGGTGCTCAATCTGATGGTGTTCGACTGGCCAGCCGACGGCGTGCTGCGCTTGCCCGGCCTGGGCAACGACGTGCGCTCCGCCACGCTGCTCACAGCTCCTGGCCAGCCAGCGGCGCCCAGCATCCGCGCCACGCGCACTGCAGAGGGCGTGCAGCTGGGCGTGCCCACCGCTGCGCCTGCCGGCGAGGTGCCCGTCATCCAGCTGGTGCTGGCTGGCGCGGTGAATGTGGCGCCGCAGTACATCACGCCTGCCGCAGATGGCGCTGTGACATGCAGCGCCAAGGACGCGGTGGTCACAGGCAGCATCCAGTACGAAGCGCGCTACGACAACCTGGGCTGGTGGCGCGACACGGTGAGCGCCGCCACGTGGCAGGTGCGAGTGCCCACTGCTGGCGCGTACCAGGTGAGCCTGACCTACGCGTGCAACGCCAGCTGTGGCGGCCAGGCGCAGGTGCAGGTGGGAAGCACCACGCTGCCCATCACGCTGCCACCGCGCACCGACTGGGGCGACTTTGGCACCGTGGTGGCCGGCACCGCCACGCTGCCTGCCAACACCCCCGTTTCCATCACGGTGAAGGCGCTCACCAAGCCTGGCGAGGCGTTTATCAACCTCCGTTCGGTGGTCTTGACGCCCCTCCGGTAGCCAAACGGGGCTACGCTGTTTGGCCCCACACCCGGAGCTGCCATGCCTCAGTTCACGCTCAACGGCACCACTGTCGAACTGGTCCCACAGGACCGCGACGCCTTCAACTGGCTTGCCTCGCAGGTCTACCGCAAGCTGTTTGCCGACAAGGCTCCACCGCTGCCTGGCCTCCTGGCCATGCTGGCGCTGGACGCACCGCGCCAGGGCGTGGCGCTGACCGACCCGCGCGCGCAGGCGGTCATGTGGACCATCTACCAGCTTGGCTTTGACAAGGTGGCGCTGGACGAGGCAGCCCAGCAGGTGAAGTGGGACAAGGGCGAGCACACCAACGTGGGCACCCAGCCCTTCATTGACCACTTCACGGCAGAAGGCGTGCGCGACGGGCGCGCGCTGGCTGCAGCGCTGTCGGCGGTGATGAACCGCTCCATCCGCGTGAACGGCCGCGAGATGCCCGTGCGCATCAATGACTTCGAGCTCCTGAAGGCGCAGGCCGAGGAGATGAAGAAGCGCCACGACAACGCCAACGCGGACCTCTCGCTGGCTGCTGCGCGCTACGTGGCCGAGCTGCTGGCACAGGGCGTGGACGACCACGACCTGCGCCTGCGCGCTGCGCTGGAGCTGGCCGCAGACCTTGGCGTGCGCTCCATGGAGATTGACCCAGCGGCCCGCCAGGTGCGGCTGGACTCGTTCAACGAAGTGTCCTGCCTGGCGGCTGCGTTCTTCCAAAACGTGCCGGTGGAGCAGTTTGCTGCCGCCATCAAGCGGGCGCAGGCCCTGAACGCCGCCGCTGCCGAGAACAACCGCAAGGCTGCGGCCCAGGCCACCGCCCAGGGGCGCCGGGGCGCAGAGCCTGTGGGCGCTGGCCAGGGCACGCAGACGGTCAACCTGACCTTCAAGCGCCGCCGCCGGTAGCAGCGCAACCGGACCCAGCCGCACAGCCCCACCACCGCGCGCAGTAACACAGCGGACAGGCCTTGCCCTGCCCGCCGATGGATCCCACGATCTTGGCTCGGAGGTGGACGCATCATGCGCCTGACGATCGAGCTTCGCACCAACCAGCCCCGCCACGCAGATCTCTTCCGCGCTGTCCTCGGCGACCAGTCCGAGCTGGTGGTGGAGGAAGGCGACCTGCTCCACGGCACTGCCAAGGACGCGGTGATCGCGCCCAGCAACAGCTTTGGCTACCTGGACTCTGGCCTGGACGGCCTGTTTGCCCGCCGCTTTGGCGGCAGGCTGCAGCGCCAGCTTCAGGAAGCCATCGCCTGTGACTGGGCTGGCGAACTGCCAGTGGGCGAAGCGCTGATCACACCCACAGGCGACTTTGCGCTTCCCTTCCTGGTGGCGGCACCCGCCACCCGGCTCCCCGGGTCCATCAGCACCGAGCCCAACGTGTACCTCAGCCTGCTGGCCGCGCTCCGCGCTGTGGACGCGTGGAACGCAGCAGATGAAGGTCCATGCATGGAGTGCGTGGTGCTGCCCGACATGAGCCGCTATCTGTCTGGCTGGACGCCAGAGCGCCTGAGCTTCCAGCTGCGCACCGCGCTGGAAGCCTGGCGCGAGGAGCGCACGCTGGGCATCTCCCGCCGCGACACGCGCGCGGCGTGACGTACGCCGCGCGACGCGCCCCGCGCGCTGGTCCTACGCTGCGATCGGCAGCGGCGGCACTGGCACGCCGATGGCGTCGCAGATGGCGCGGAACAGCTCTGCCTCGTCTGGCGTGGCCACGCCGTCTGCGCACACCGCCGCCACGCACGCCTCCACCGCCACGCGCTTCTGGCGCATGGTGCCGCGGTCCAGCGAACGCAGCGCGGCGTCGAGCGCATCCAGCGTGCACTCCTGCAGCGTGGGCAGCGTCTGCCCAATGCCTGGCGCCGCAGCAGCGGCCACACGCCACGCATGCTCCGCCTGGCTCATGTTGCGCGCGCCGGCATAGCTGAGCACGCCCGTCACCAGCCTGATCTGCGCCAGCCCCGGATGTGGCGCCAGCTCGTCTCCAGAGCCACGCCGCTCCACAGCCCGGCGCAGGATGATGCGCACAGTCCACTCCAGGCGGTCCAGCTGCCTGTCCAGGCCTGCCAAGTCCAGCAGGAGCTGCCGGAACTCCGCGTACTGCTGCGGGCTCATCAGCGCCATGGATGCAGCGCACAGGCTGAGCAGCGGCAGCCGCTGCGCGGGATGGATGTTCTGCAGCGCCGGCGCAAGCTGGTTCACCGTGTCGGCCAGGGGCAGGTCGCGCGTGCGGATGAGGTCCATCATGGTGGACGCTGCGGAGAAGTCCTGCGGCAGGAGCATGCCGCAGATCACCGCGCGCGCGCTGAACGGAGATTGCGTGGCCTCCACCAGCTGCTTGGGCAGCGTGGACAGGATGCGGTCTGCGTTGGCCAGCTGCGTGGGGCTCACCTTGCCCACGCCAGCCAGCGAGGACCGCAGCGCCGCCAGGCCCACGCCGCTCACTGGCAGCAGCTCCACCGCTGGCTGCACGGGCGGAATGGCGGCGATGCCCTCCTCCACCTGTGGCCGAACTGCCATGCGCGGCCGGGTGGCGGTGTCTTCTGGCAGCGCCTGTCCGGGCTTCACGCCACGGATGCGCCGGATGCGCTCTTCCAGCGGCGGATGCGTGGCGAACATTGCGTTCAGCCCGCTGGCAAAGAAGAAGTGGCTGAACTCCGTGGCGCGCGGCGCCTCCATGGCGCTGCCTGGCCCAATCCGGATGGCCTCCAGCGCGCTGGCCAGGCCATCTGGATTGCGCGTGTACTGCACAGCGCTGGCGTCGGCCAGGAACTCGCGCTGCCGGCTCACGGCCGACTGGATGAGCCGGCCAAAGAAGTAGCCCACGCCACCGATGGCCATCAGGCCAAGGCCCAGGGCCAGCGGCGCTCCGCCGCTCTTGCGGTTGCTGCTGAAGCGGGCCTCGCGCAGGATGGCCCTGCCTATGAGTGACAGCGCCAAGATGCCGCCCAGCCACGCCACCAGGCGCATGTTCATGCGCGTGTCCTGATGGAACAGGTGGCTGAACTCGTGCGCCACCACGCCCTGCAGCTCGTCGCGCGACAGGTTCTTGATGCAGCCGCGCGTGAGCCCGATGATGTACTCCTTCTGCGTCCTGCCAGCCGCGAACGCGTTGATGCTGCGCTCTGGTGTGACATACACCGGCGGCACAGGCATGCCGCTGGCGATGGCCATCTCCTCCACCACGTTCAGCGCGCGCCGTTCGTCTGGATCGCGGGTGGAGGGCAGCACCTGCGTGCCACCCAGCGCCTCGGCCACCGCGCGGCCGCCGCCCATCATCTGCGAGGCCTTGATGGCGCTCCCCGCGCCGATGACCAGCAGCGTGCACGCCGAGGCCACCGCCATGAACGCCACCATGCCGCCAGCGGACATCTTCTGGGATCCAAGGACCAGAAGGAGCAGCAGGTCCACGCAGCCCACGGTGCAGACCACCCCCAGCACAAACAGCATCAGCAGCTGGGTGGTGTTGCGGCGCGCCGCGTCCTGATGTTCAAAGAAGTTCATTCCCACGGTGCACCAGTGCCGTCAGCGCGTCGAGGCAGACTGGAACTCCACGGATGGCAGCGCGCGCGCGTCGGCCTCTGCCTCGAACAGCGCCGCCTGCTGGAAGCTGAACGCGCCAGCCACCAGGTTGTCGGGGAACACAGAGAGCGAGGTGTTGTAGGTCATCACCGCGTCGTTGTAGGCCTGGCGCGCGAACGCCACACGGTTCTCCGTGGTCACCAGCTCCTCCTGCAGGGCCAGCGCGTTGGTGTTGGCCTTGATGTCCGGGTATCGCTCCATCAGGATGAGCAGCTTTCCAAGCGCGCCCTGCAGCGCGTCCTCTGCCTGGGCCAAGGCGATGGTGGCGCCTGCGTCTGCCGGCGAGCCCGCCACGCGGTCCACAGCGCTCACGGCAGCAGCGCGCGCCTGCGTGACGGCCTCCAGCGTCTGGCGCTCGTGGGCCATGTAGCCCTTCACGGTGTTCACCAGGTTGGGGATCAGGTCATGCCGGCGCCGCAGCTGCACGTCAATCTGCGCAAAGGCGTTGCGCACGCGGATGCGGCGGGTGGCAAGGCGGTTGTAGATGGCGGCCACCCACAGCAGCACCAGCAGCAGCAGCGAGCCCACCACCACCAGGCCGATGGCCAGCCCGCCCATGCCCAGCACCGGTGGTGCGGCAGGCAGCTGCGATGCAAGGCTCACGCGTGGCCCAGAAGGAAGATCCCACATGCCCCTATTTCTAGCAGGATTGGTGCGCTGGTTGCTAGCCTCGCCTCCATGAATGGTCCGCACCGCGTGCTGGTGACAGGTTTTGAGCCCTTTGGTGGCAGCGCGCTGAACCCGTCCCAGGAGGTGGTGCGCCATCTCCAGCGTGGCGCAGCAGGTGGCGCAGCGGCGCACGCAGCGCTGGCGCAGGTGGCGCTCCACACCGCGGTGCTGCCTGTGGTGGGCGGCATGCAGCCCGGCAGCGCATGGCACGCGCTGCACGCTGCGCTGCAGGAGCACCTGCCACGCGTGGTGCTGTGCCTGGGCGAGGCGCACACGCGCAGCCATGTCTGCGTGGAGCGCGTGGCACGCAACGTGCGCACGTACCGCATTCCAGACGCCGCTGGCGTGCAGGTGGAGGGCGTGCCAGTGCTGGATGGCGCTGCAGCAGAGCACCAGTCTGCGCTGCCAGCCCAGGAGCTCTGCCTGGCCGTGCAGGCCGCTGGCGTGCCGTGCCAGCCGTCGGACAACGCTGGCACCTACCTGTGCAACGAGGTGCTGTTCCACCTGCTGCACCACCGCCAGGCACATGGCTGGCCGCAGTGCGCTGGGTTCGTGCATCTGCCGCAGCTGCCAGAGCAGGCGGCGGTGCGCCCGGTGAGCGCCACGCCCCTGCCCTTGGAGAGCATGGTGCGCGCAGTGCACACCATGCTGGATGTGCTGCTGAAGTCCTGAGATGCCCAGCAGGACGGCAGGCTGCGTCGAGGAAAGGCAGCCTGCCGCCCGTGGGCGTCCGCACCGGAGAGACACCCCATGGAACTGCCATGGGGTGCTCCTCGTCCTGTGTGTGGACAGGGCAGGACGATGCAGAGCAGGGGAAACCCCCACGCCTGCACCACCCACTACGGAAGCAATCGCGGTGGTGTGAAGGCTGGAGGACAACCGTGCATTTCTGGCCCCCGCAGATGGAAGGATCCGCGCCGCGCGCTGCGGGAGGTACAACTATCGGGCGTACCCCATGCCGGGGCAGCCATAGAGGGCCTTTCCCTTGTCTTCCATTGTTGTTACCGCCACCCAGGACCACTGCTGCACCATCACGCTGAACGACCCAGCACGCCGCAACGCGCTGGGCGTGGAACTGTTTGCCGCGCTGGCCAGCGCGCTGCGAGCGGCGCATGCTGCTGCGGAAGCCAGCACCAGCCTGCGCGTGGTCCGCCTGTGCGGCGCTGGTCCAGCCTTCTGCGCTGGCTTTGACCTGGCTGCATGCGTGGAGCGCCCTGCGCTCCTCCGCACCCTGGTGCTGGAGCTCAGCAACGCAGTGCGTGCGCTGCGCGCGCTGCCTGTGCCGGTGGTGGCGCAGGTCCACGGCGCTGCGCTGGCGGGCGGCTGCGCCCTGCTGGCTGGCTGCGACTTTGTGCTGGTGGCGCCCGACGCGCAGCTGGGCTACCCGGTGCATCGCATTGGTGTGTCGCCTGCGGTGTCGCTGCCAGCGCTCATGCCGTCCGCTGGCGCTGGCCGCGCGCGCGCCACCGCGCTGGGCGGCGACCTGCTGACAGGCCAGGCTGCCGTGGCTGCAGGCCTGGCGTGGAAGTGCGCCAGCAGCACAGCCGCGCTGCCGCAGGAGGCCGCTGAGCTGTGCGCCCGCCTGGCGCAGAAGGGCCCGCTTGCCCTGCGCGCCACCAAGGCCTGGATCACAGAATTGGACGGCACGCTTGACCCAGCGCGCGCCGCACACGCTGCCGCAGCCAGCGCTGCCGCCGCAGAGGGCGACGAGTTTGCCACCATGCTGCGCGCGTTCTGGGCTGCGCGCAGCAGCGGGGGAACATCATGAAGCCCAAGCAGGTCCTAGCCGTCGTCTTTGCTGTCGCCTGCCTTGGTGTCCTGGTGTGGCTGCGGGTGGAGCGGATCATGAAGATCGTGAACCCAAGCCATGATCTCGTCCAGGGCGACGGCGAGACCATCGGCGTGGCCCCAGACGACCCCGAGATGCTGCAGGCTTTCGAACGCGCGCGCGGCACCCTGCCAACCTTCTGGAAGCACATGCAGGACCCAGGCGCCGACGAAGACGGCTTCAGCGTGAAGGTGCCCGTGCGAGACAACAGCGGCGTGGAGTACTTCTGGCTGGAGCAGGTCTCCCACGCCGATGGCCGCGTGCGCGGCGCCATCGGCAACCAGCCAGAGCACGTGCGATCCGTGACCTTTGGTCAGTACGTGGAGATGCCAGAGTCACTCATCGTGGACTGGATGTACATACGTGGCGATGCCATCGTGGGCAACTACACCGCGCGCGTGCTGCTCAGGCGCATGGACCCCGCTGAAGCCAAGAAGGTGGAAGCGCACTTCGCAGAACCGTAGCCGAACAGCTCACTCTGTCGGGTCGTACGCCGCGGCGTAGTTGCCGCGGGCCATGCGCAGGATCTGCCTGGCAAGGTCGTTGGCCAGCGCGCTGGCGCCAAAGCGGAACAGACTGGGGGTGAGCCATTCATCGCCCAGCGTCTCCTTCACCATCACCAGGTAGGCCAGGGCCTGCTTGCTGGTGCGGATGCCGCCTGCTGGCTTCATGCCCATGCGCACGCCGGTGGCCAGCCAGTGGTCGCGGATGGCCTCCAGCATCACCAGCGTGACTGGCATGGTGGCGGCTGGCTGCACCTTGCCAGTGCTGGTCTTGATGAACACCTCGCCGTCCTGGAGCGCTGGAAGTCCGGGCACGCGGCTGGCGGCGCTCATCACCAGGTCGCTGGCGCGGCGCACTGCGTCCAGCGTCTCCAGCTCGCCTGTCTCCAGGATGATCTTCAGGTGCGCACGGCCGCACGCTGCGCGGGTCTCCTGCACCTCGATGGCCACCTGGTCCAGGCGGCCCTCCAGGAACAGCCCGCGGCTGATCACCATGTCCACTTCGTCCGCGCCAGCCTCCACAGCCTCGCGGCAGTCGCGCAGGCGCACGTCCAGCGGGTACTGCCCGCTGGGGAACCCTGTGGCCACCGACGCCACCTTGATGCCGGTGCCAGCCAGGCACTCCTTGGCACGCCGCACCAGCGTGGGGTACACGCAGACAGCCGCCACGCTTGGCACTGGCTCCACGCCGGCAGGCACCATGCATGGGAAGCGCGCCTTGTGGCAGAGCGCGTCCACCTTCTGCGCTGTGTCCTTGCCTTCCAGCGTGGTGAGGTCCACCATGCCCATGGCCATGCGAAGACCGCGCGCCTTGGAGGCGCTCTTGATGGAGCGCTTTGCAAAGCTCTCCGCGCGGCGGGCTGCCATCACAGCATCAACAGCCCGTGGCGCCGTCACAGCAGGCCTCAGTTGCCGCCGCGAGCCGCGCGGAACAGGTCTGGCACGTTCACCACGTAGCGCAGCAGCAGGCTCTTCTCGCCTGCGTTGGCGTTCTCCACGTAGTACACGCACAGCATCTCGCTGCGGTTGTCCAGCACCCAGAGCGCTTCGTAGGGCTTGTTGTCCGGTCCCAGGCCTGTTGGCACAGTGACCACGCTCACGCCCTGCGTGCCGATGTTGGCGGCGGCGGCGTGCGCCTCGCTCACCTGCAGGCGGCCAGCCTGGATGATGGTGAGCGCGGCCAGCAGGAAGGCGCTGGCCCACAGCGCTGCAGAGGCAAAGCTGGGCGCGGCGCGGAGGGAGACCTGGTCATTGGTGTTGCTGTCCATGGGTGTGCTCCGTGCTCAGCGGGTGCGGGTGAACTGCGCCACGTCTGCATTGATGTTGCGGTATCCCAGGCCAACCATCTTCTTCTGGTTGTCCCACCAGCTCAGGGCCACGCTCTCGTTGGTGGTCTCGTCCACGATGTAGACCACGCCCTGCACGATGCCGTTCACCGTGCCACCCACCATGCTGTAGGTGCTGCGGACGCGCGCCTGCGCGCCAGCCTGCGGCATGAAGGTGACGGCCGCCAGCGCGACCAGGAGCGCTGCATTCAGCAGCACCAGCGGAAAGAGCTTCTTGCGTAGCACGAGGGGAGCCTCCATAGCGGTTGATCCGCAGCCAGCGCCGCGGCCCGCAGAGGATACCGCCGGGGGGAACGCCCGCTGCGGCGGGATGCGCAATCACGTGCGGGCGCGCCGTCACGCGCGGGCGGCGCCGTCACGCCTGCGCGTGCAGGCGCGCGCCAGCCACCCGCACCACGCAGGGGCCTGGCTCATGGTCCAGCACCAGGCGCCACGCCTCCTCCTCTGCCTTGGCCAGCAGCGCGCGCTTGGTGAGCATGGTGTCGTAGGGCAGCATGTCGTACCCCAGGCTGGAGGCTGGGTGCGCGTGATGCACGGTGGGCAGGAGATCGGCGGTGTAGGAGACCACGCCCGCTGCGTCGCGCCACCACACGCCCTGCTGCCCCCACGTGTGCCCCAGGAGCGGCGCCACCCACAGGCCAGGCAGGATCTCTGCCATGCCTTCGTGCAATTCCACTTGCCCAGCAATGGGGTCCAGATGCGAGCGCAGGTACGTGCGCGTCATGGTGCTGCGGTTGGCCAGCGCGTCCTCCCATTCGCGGCGCTGCACGTGCACGCGCGCGTTGGGGAAGACCAGCTCTGGGCGCGTCAGCCCGCCTGCGTGGTCAAAGTGCAGGTGCGTGACCACCACATGCGAAATGTCTGCTGGCGCCACGCCCACTTCTGCCAGCGCGTGCTCCACCGTGCGCACAGCGCCGTCGGGCTGGCGCGTGAACTCGTACATCCCGGCTTCCTTCTCTGTCCACTTCCCGCCAGCGCCTGTCTCCACCAGGATGCGCTGGCCAGCGCGCTCCAGCAGCACGCAGTTCATGGCCAGACCGATGCGGTTCTGCGCGTCGTATGGCACCCACTGCCCCCACATGGTGCGCGGAATAAGGCCGAACATGCCGCCGCCATCCAGCCTGAAACCACCAGCGCGCAGCACCTGCCAGGCGTGCGCCGGCGCGGTTGCGGGAAGCGTGTGCAGGCCTGGCAGCATGGTCCGCCAATCCTACGGCGGCGGCTGCAGCGCTCCGGTACTTTGCAGCACGCTCATGGCAGGCCCACCACCCAGCGCAGCAGCAGTCATGGACTTCCTCACCAAGGGGCGCACCGGCGAAGCGCGCGTGGCCATGACCGCGCTGGCCAAGGCCAGGCCGCGCGACGCCCAGACGTGGATCTGCGCTGCGTGGGTGGAACATGAATCTGGCAACATTGCCGGCATGCAGGACGCCATCGAGCGCGCCACGCGCCTGAACGCGCAGCCTGTGCTCCTGGACATCCTGCGCGCCACGGCCGCGCGCGCCGAGGGCGACATGGACGAAGCCATCAGCCGCGCCCGCCGCGCGGCGGACGCTGGCCCTGGCCCCAACCGCCAGATGGCGCTCACCATCCTGGGCGACGCGCTCTTTCTGGCAGACCGCATGGACGAGCTGGCGGCTGTGCTGGAGTCATCGCCTGAACTCCGCCAGGAGCCGCGCGGCCAGCTGCTGCTTTCCCGGGTGCTGCGCAAGGCTGGCCGCAAGGATGAAGCAGAACTGGTGCTGCGCGCGCTGGTTGAGAGCAGCGCACCGCCGCGCCTGCGCCGCACCGCTGGCAGCGCGCTGGCCAAGCTGCTTGACAGCGCTGGCCGCTATCAGGAAGCGTTCGAAGCCGCCAAGCGCATGCACGCCACCACCGGCGCGCCCTTTGACACCTACGGCATGGTGTCAGAGCTGGAGCAGACAGCGCAGATGGCGGCGCGCGGCGCGTTCCGCGGCATGCGCCGGGCCAGCGGGCCCATCCCGCCCACCGCGCTCATCTGCGCGCTGCCACGCAGCGGCACCACGCTCATCGAGCAGATGCTGGACCGGCACCCGGGCATTCGCGGCCTGGGCGAGTCCCCCGCCACGCACGAGATGGCGCGCATCTTCACATGCCTGGGCGGCTGGCCTGCGGGGGTGCTGGCTGCTTCGCCAGCAGACCTTGCCAAGATCCGCGACCTGTACCTGGCGCGCACGCGCACGGCGCACGCCATCCCGCCCGAGGCCATGACGCTGGACAAATCCGTGCAGGTGTGGCGCCGACTGCCAGCGGTGGCGGCCGCGCTGCCGGGCGCGCGCCTCCTGCGCCTCCGCCGCGACCCGCGCGACGTGGCCATCAGCCTGTTCATGCAGCCGTTCGACGCCGCCACCATGGGCTGGAACTCCAGCCTGGCGGACATCAAGCGCGTGATCCAGGCAGAGCGCACGCACGTGCCGGTCATCGCAGAGGCGCTGGAGCTGCAGATGCTTGACCTGCGCTACGAGGACTTTGTGGCCGACACCCGCGGCCACCTGCAGCGCACGCTGGACTTCCTGGGCCTGCCCTGGCATGAGGAGTGCCTGGCGCCGGAGGGCAGCAAGCGCGTGGCCATCACGCTGAGCACCGAACAGGTGCGCAGGCCAGTGAACGCAGAAAGCGTGGGCCGCTGGCGCAACTACGCGCAGCACTTTGACGCAAGCTGGGAGACGCTCGACCCGCTCAGCTCTTGACCACGCGGGCCTGGCCGGTGCCGGCTGGCACGCGGGCCATGGCGTTGCGCGTGTCCACCACCAGCTTGGCGTGGCGCGCCAGCTCTGCGTAGTCCACCGCGTCGTGGTCGGTCAGGATGAGCACGCAGTCGGCGCCAGCAAGCTTCTCCTTGGTGAGCGGAACGCTCTTCAGATCAATGCGGTACTTGCGCATGCTGGGGTACACCGGGATGTGCGGGTCGTGGTACTCCACGTCGGCGCCACGGTCGCGCAGCAGCTCGATTATCTCGGCGCTTGGGCTCTCGCGGCTGTCGTCGATGTTCTTCTTGTACGCCACGCCCAGCACCAGCACCTTGGCGCCCTTCAGGCTCTTGCGGTCGTCGTTCAGCGCGCCCTGCGTGCGTTCGATCACGTAGTGCGGCATGGCGTTGTTCACCTCGCCGGCCAGCTCGATGAAGCGCGTGTTGCGCCCGATGGCCTTGGCCTGCCAGGTGAGGTAGAAGGGGTCGATGGGAATGCAGTGCCCGCCCAGGCCGGGGCCGGGGTAGAAGGGCATGAAGCCGAAGGGCTTGGTGCTGGCCGCGGCGATCACCTCCCAGACATCAATGTCCATGTCGGTCAGGAGGGTCTTCATCTCGTTGACCAGCGCGATGTTCACCGCGCGGAAGATGTTCTCCAGCAGCTTGGCGGTCTCGGCCACCTCCGCGGTGGACACGTGATGCGCCTGCTTCACGATGCGGCGGTAGAGCTCGAAGGCCAGCTTGCCGCTGGTCTCGTCGGTGCCGCCCACCAGCTTTGGAATGGTGCTGGTGCTGTGGCCGATGTTGCCTGGATCCTCGCGCTCCGGGCTGTAGGCCAGGAAGTAGTCCTCGTTGCGCTTCAGGCCCGTGGCGTCCAGGATGGGGCCCATCTCGTCGCGCGTGGTGCCTGGGTAGGTGGTGCTCTCCAGCACCACCAGCTGGCCCTTGCGCAGCACGCCCGCCACCAGCTTGGTGGAGTCCAGCACGAACGACAGGTCCGGCTCCTTGTGCTTGCCCAGCGGCGTGGGCACGCACAGCAGCACAGCGTCCGCCTTGGCCAGGTCCTTGGCGTCGGAGGTGGGCAGCATCTTGCCGTTCTTCTGGATCTTGCTGAAGAACTCCTGCCCCAGGTGATGGATGTAGGGCTTGCCAGCCTTGATGCAGTCGATCTTGCGCTGGTCGATGTCGAAGCCCACCACGCTGTAGCCGGCCTCCAGGATGGCGCCCGCCAGCGGCAGGCCCACGTAGCCCAGGCCCACGATGCCGATGGTGGCGGTCTTGCCTTCGATCTTCTTCAGGAGCTCAGCTGCAGTGGTGTTCATGACAGGTGGGAATGGGGTGCGGACAGCAGCCGCGGCGCATGGCTGTGGCTCCTGTGGAGGATCGCGGAGTCTACTCCTCAGCAGATCCCCGCCCCTTACTCGGCTGGATCGGCCCGGGTTCTGAGCCGCGCTGCGGAAAGTGTGCGGATTATGAGGCTGGTAGGCGCCGGGTCCCTGCGTGGAGGGCGGCGAACTGCCCCGTTACACCGCGCCATCCCACCAACGCGCCACAAGATTTACTCAACGCATTGAGTAAATCTACTCAGCGCACTGAGCAAATCAGGAGTGGCCTGAAGAGGCTCCCGCGCTGCGGCTGGGGCCCTACCCCAGCAGTTCGCCTGGGTTCTCCAGCAGCGTGACCACGGTGTTCAGGAAGCGCGCGCCTTCTGCGCCGTCCACCACGCGGTGGTCGCAGCTCAGGCTGAGCGGCAGCACCAGGCCAGCGTAGAACTTGCCGTCCTTCACCAGCACGCGCTCCTTGGCGCGTCCAGCGGCCAGGATGGCCACCTCTGGGTAGTTGATGACCGGCGTGGCGAACATGCCGCCGTAGCTGCCCACGTTGCTGATAGTGAACGTGCCGCCCAGCGAGTCTTCGCGCTTGATGGAGCGGTCCTTGCACGCGGCGGCCAGGCGGCGCACCTCGTCCGCCAGCTGCAGCGGCGCCTTCTGGTCTGCGTCCTTGATGTTGGGCACCATGAGGCCAGCGTCGGTGTCCACTGCGCAACCCAGGTTGATCACCTTCTTCACCAGGATCTCGCTGTTGGCGTCGTCGGTGATGGCGTTCAGCGCGGGGTGCTTGCGCAGCGCGCGGCACACCGCCGTCATGATGAACGGCAGCATGGAGAGCTTGGCGCCCGTCACGCGGCTGTACTCGCGGCGCTTGCGGTCAAGGTCTGTGACGTCGGCCTCGTCCACCACGGTGAAGTGCACGGTGGTGCGCACGCTGCGGTCCAGCGCCTCTGCGATCTTGCGGCGCACGCCGCGGAACGGCACGCGCTGCGCGATGCCGTTGGGGTCGATGTACACGCTGCCGGGCGCGATGACCGCCGAGCGCGGGGCGAAGCCAGCGGTTTCGGCGCCTGCGCCGCCCGCACCGGCCGCACCACCCGCCGCAGCGTGGCTGCCACGCGTGGCGGTGCCACTGCCAGAGAAGGCCTCGATATCGCTGGCTGTCACGCGGCCACCGCGGCCTGTGCCTGGCACGCTCTGGATGTCCACGCCCAGCTCACGCGCGATGCGGCGCACCGCCGGCGTGGCCAGCGCGCGGCCCTCGCGGACCACAACGGCCTGCTCGGGGGCGCGGCGCGCAAAGCGGTCGCTCACCGTCAGCGTTCCGCTCATGGTGCCCACCACGGTGCCCTGGTCACCCTCTGCGCCCGGCGCGCCCGCGGCCACCTGGCTGCTCAGGCACGCAGCGCCGTTGGTGCCAGCGCTGGCTGCTGCGGTGGTTGCCGCGCTCCCACTGGCCGCGCTCTTGGCAGCGGGCGCGCCGCTGCCGTAGCGCACCAGCACTGCGCCCACCTTGATGATGTCGCCCGCCTTGCCGCACAGCTCGGTTACTGTGCCAGCCCATGGGCTTGGCACTTCCACCAGCGCCTTGTCGGTCTGCATCTCGGCAAGCGTCTGGCTCTCCTTCACGGTCTCGCCAGGCTTCACCTTCCAGCTGATGAGCTCTGCTTCTGCCAGGCCTTCACCAAGGTCTGGCAGCAGGAAGTGGCTCTTGTCCGATGGCTGCTTGATTCCGGCCATGTGCGGTCCTCTGTTGGCGGTCGTCGGTCGGCGGGCGGGTGGTTGGCTGGCGGTTGGCTGGCGGGCGGTGCAGCGCGGATCAGTAGGCCAGCGCGTCCAGGATGGCGCGCCCCACGCGCGTGGCGTCTGGCATGTAGTCCAGCTCCAGCTTGTAGTAGGGCATGATGGTGTCAAACCCGGTCACGCGCTGCACAGGCGCCTCCAGGTGCAGGAAGCAGCGCTCCATGATGCGCGCCGCGATCTCTGCGCCAAAGCCGCAGGTGAGCGGGGCTTCATGGACCACCACGCAGCGGCCGGTCTTCTTCACGCTGGCCTCGATGGTGTCCACGTCCACTGGGCTGATGGTGCGCAGGTCAATCAGCTCCACGCTGCGGCCGCACTTCTCGATGGCCTGCATGCACTGCACCACGCTGGCGCCCCAGCTCACCACCGTCAGCTCGGTGCCTTCGCACACCACGCGGGCCTGGCCGATGGGCAGCACGTACTCGTCCTCTGGCACCTCCTCGCGGAAGGCGCGGTAGATGCGCTTGGGCTCGAAGAAGATCACCGGGTCTGGGTCGCGGATGGCGGCCACCAGCAGGCCCTTGGCGTCATATGGGCTGGCTGGCATGACCACCTTGAGGCCAGGCGTGTGTGCATAGATGGCCTCTGGAGAGTCGCTGTGCAGCTCTGGCGCGTGGATGCCGCCGCCCACTGGCACGCGGATGGTCAGCGGCACCGGGAACGCGCCGCGCGTGCGGGTGCGCATGCGCGCAGCGTGGCTGCAGATCTGGTCGTAGGCCGGGCCAAGGAATCCTTCGAACTGGATCTCTGGCACTGGGCGCAGGCCACCCATGGCCAGGCCGATGGCCGTGCCGATGATGCCGCTCTCCGCCAGCGGCGTGTCCACCACGCGGTTGGCGCCAAAGCGCTTCTGCAGTCCTTCGGTCACGCGGAACACGCCGCCGTTCAGGCCCACGTCCTCGCCCAGGAGCAGCACGCGGCTGTCCTTCTCCATCTCCTGGATGAGCGCGAGGTTGATCGCCTGAACCATTGTGAGGTTTGCCATGGTGTGCCTGATGAAAGGGGCTTTGGTGCGGGGAACGGATGCGCTAGTGCTGGGCCGGCTGGCTGGCCTGCTGCTGCAGGTGCTCCGCGCCTTCGATCTGGCTGGGGTCCTGGCCCAGGCTGTGCGTCTGCATGGTGTCGCGCTGCACCACCAGGTCTGCGGGCAGCTCCTGGTACATGCTGTTGAAGAAGTCCGTGGAGTGCGGCGCTGCGATGTTCTCGGCGCGCGCCACGGCCTCGGCCACGTCCTTCTCGGCGCGCTCCTTCAGCTCGGCTTCCTTCTTGTCGTTCCAGAGGCCCAGCTTCTCCAGGTGCTTGCGCGTGCGGATCAGCGGGTCCTTGGACTTCCACGCGTCCACCTCGGCCTGGTCGCGGTAGCGGCGGGCGTCGTCGGCGGTGGTGTGGTCTCCCAGGCGGTAGGTGACCATCTCGATGAAGGTGGGCTTGCCTTCCTTGCGCGCGCGCTCTGCGGCCTGCCGCACGGCGTACACGCAGGCAAAGATGTCGTTGCCGTCCACCTGCATGCAGGGCATGCCGTAGGCCAGGCCGCGCTGCGCAACCGTGGGCGCGCTGCACTGGATGCGGCCCGGCACGCTGATGGCCCAGAAGTTGTTCTGGCAGCAGAAGATCACCGGGATGTCTAGGTTTGCCGCAAAGTTGGCAGCTTCGTGGAAGTCGCCTTCGCTGGTGGCGCCGTCGCCAAAGAACGTGCAGGCGATCTGCTTGTCGCCGCGGTACTTGCTGGCCCAGGCCAGGCCCGTGGCGTGCAGCATCTGCGTGCCGATGGGCACTGCGATGGGCGTGGCGTGGTGCGCGCGTGGCATGGCGTTGCCGCGTTCGTCGCCCATCCAGTGGAGCAGGATGCTCTCCATGGGCACGCCGCGCCAGAACAGGCCGCAGTTCTCGCGGTAGCAGGTGACCATCCAGTCGTCGTTGTTCAGCGCGTAGGCAGCGCCCAGGCTGGTGGCTTCCTGGCCCATGTTCTGCGGGTACGTGCCCATGCGGCCAGAGCGCTGCAGGCGGAAGGCCACCTCATCCAGCGTGCGGCAGGTGAACATGGCCTCGTACAGCTTGATCAGGTCGGCGTTGGGGATGAGCCCCTTGCCAAGCTTCTCATCGAAGTTGGCCTTCTCGTCCAGGATCGAGATGCGTGGAATTTCTGTGGAAAACGCCGTCGTGATTGGCATGACTTCCGGATTGTAAGGAAAGTGGTGCCTGGCACTCCTGTCCCGGGTTTTCCAGTGCCGTCGCGTGGGGACTGTGCGGTGCGGGCGAACGGGGGCGGCGCGGTGCGGCCAAGCCAGGGCCATGCGGTGCGGGCGATAAAATGGTGCCTGGCACTCCTGTCCCTCTTTGCTGGTGCACTGTGACGCCTGAGACGCCGGTTGAAGCTCCGCTCCGCTGCGCTCAATGCGCCTACGTGCTGTCCGATTGGCAGCCGGGCGCTGCGTGCCCAGAGTGCGGGTCGCTCATGGGGCCGTGGAGGCCGGTGGAGGGGAAGGCGCTCGGTGGGCGGAGCAAGCTGCTGGTGTTCGGGTGGCCGTTTGTGTTGGCGGTGTGCGTGGGGGTGTTCACTGGCTGGCTAGGCACGATCCCCGGGGGGAGTCAGACGACCGATTGGAAGTCGCTCCTGGTGCTCGCATGCTTGGCGCTGTTCCCCCTCGCGCTCCTTGGCGCAGTCTCAAACACCGGGATCATCACCTTTTTAATAGTACGGCACCACCAGCGCAAGCGGTGGGTGCCGCCAGAGCGCGCCGCCGCACAGGTCTCGATCGCGGTCCTGCTGGGGCTGGCGGCAAGTGTTGCTGGGGGCGCGATCGCGCTGGGGCTCTCCTGCGGCGCATGTTTGATCTCCTGTCAGCCGCGGTCGAGCTTGTACTAGGGTCAGCGCGCTGGTCCCGCGAAAGGAGGGACACCCGTGCCAGGCACGACTTTCCAACTAGACTTGTGGGGTGGACGCTGAGCAGACCATGCCTCGGTGCGCTGGGTGCGGGCAACCGCTCTCAGACTGGCACGACGGCGCTGCGTGCCCGGAGTGCGGTTCGCATGCAGGGCCCTGGAAGCCTGTCGAAGGCAAGGCGCTCGGCGGGCGAAGCAAGCTGGTGGTGATCGGCTGGCCGTTTCCGGTCACGCTGGTCGCAGGGCTTTGCGTGGGCTTGGCCGTCACGGGGTTCGAGAAGACTTCAAACTCGGGCGTCCTGGAAGGCCTGATGATCTTTGGCGGCATCGGCCTCCTCCTGTTGACGCTGCTCAACACCAGCTTTGTGACGTACGCGCTGGTGCGCCATGCCCAACGCAAGCGGTGGGTTACGCCGGAGCGGGAAGGCGCGCGCGCCGCGGTCGCTGTGCTCATCGCCCTGGCAGCAGGAGCCGCAGGCTGCGCTGTGGCCGGTGGGCTGTTCTTCGGCGGCTGCTTTGTGGGCATATTGCCAGCCCTGAGCCGCATGTGACCACAGCGGCACCGCTACCGCCCCGCGGAAAGTAGGGACAGGAGTGCCAGGCACCAATTTCCATGATTGACCTCAAGGGACTGGCCACACGCAAGCACATCAAGGACACCGTCAGCCGGTGCGGGGTGTGCCACGCGCGCGTGCCGGCCAGCGTGGTGCTGGAGGACGGCAGCGTGCACATGCACAAGACCTGCCCCACGCACGGCGCACAGCGGGTGGTGCTGGCGCGCGACGCACGCTGGTACTACCCGAGCACAGGTGCGCGAGAGACCTCCCCCACCACAGACCCCTTCGAGAAGCTCAGCACCTGCATCGCGCTCATCGAGATCGTGGACAGCTGCAACCTCACCTGCCCCACGTGCTTTGCAGAGAGCCCCTACGGCGTGGGCAAGGACCTGCAGTACACACCGCTGGAGCGCGTGCAGGAGCGCGTGGACGGCGTGGTGCAGCGCAAGGGATTCATTGACATCCTTCAGCTGTCCGGCGGCGAGCCCACGCTGCACCCGCAGTTTGAGCAGCTGCTGCGCTGGGCCACCAGCCATCCCAGCATCGGCTACGTGCTGGTGAACACCAACGCAGTGCGCATTGCTGGCGACGAACGCTTCCGCCAGATGCTGGCGGACATCCGCCGCACCAACGGGCGGTTCGAGCTGTATGTGCAGTTCGACGGCGTGCAGGAGACCGGCCAGGTGGAGCTTCGCGGCACCGACCTGCGCGCGGTGCGCGAGCGCGCCATTGACAGCGTGGGCGCGCTGGGCGTGCCCAGCACCATCGCCATGGTGGTGGACGACCGCACGCTGCCCGGCGTGGGCGACACGCTGCGCTGGGCGGTGGCGCGCCGCCACGTGCGCGGCGTGTGCTTCCAGCCGGTCTTCACCAGCGGACGCGTGGCGCCGGTCGAGAGCCGCACGCTGCCCATCTTTGGGAATGGTGGCGCGTCCACGCCAGCCATCGTCCCGCTCACCGTGGGCGATGTCATCCAGGCCTGTGCTTCGCAGGCGCCGGAGCTGGTCTCTGCTGCGGACTTCACGCCGCTGCCGTGCGGCGATCCAAACTGCCACACCATCGGCTACCTGCTGCGCACTGCCACGGGCGTGGTGGGCATGAGCCGCATCATCAACCTTCCAGAGCTGCAGGAGTTCCTGAAGGACCGCGTGAACTACGACATCGAAGACCTGATCAAGTGCGGCTGCGAGAGCGAGCCGCTGGGCGAGATCATCAAGGCCCTGGAGATCAGCCCAGACCAGCCCTTCCGGATGTTCATCAAGCCGTTCATGGATGCGTGGACGTTCGACCAGGACCGCATAGACCGCTGCTGCACGCACGTGATCACGCCCGAAGGCAAGCTGGACAGCTTCTGTAACTACTACCTGCACGGCGGGCGGAACCGTGCGCATGCTTGAGGGCGCGGCCACTCCCACCGGCAGCCCCGTCTACACGCTGACCACCGTGGCAGGACTGGTGATCACAGCGCTTCTGTGGCGCTGGATGACCGCCGCAGACAAGCAGCGCGACTCACGCCTGTTGGCCATCTATCTGGCAGGACTCGCTGGTGGCTACCTGGGCGCCAAGCTCGCGTTCCTCCTTGCGGAGGGCTGGCACCATTGGGGAAACTGGCTGGCGCTGCTCTCCGGGCACAGCATCACCGGCGCACTGCTGGGCGGCGTGTGCGGCGTGGAGATCGCCAAGGCTGTCAGCGGCTACACGCGGCGCACGGGCGACCTGTTTGCGGTGACTGTGCCAGTGGCCATCGCCATTGGGCGCATCGGCTGCATGGCTGCGGGCTGCTGCCAGGGCGTGGAGTGCGGGCCAGAGCACCAGCACGCGTGGTGGGTGGTGCACGACGCCGCCGGCCACGCGCGCTGGCCAGCGCCCGCGGCAGAGCTGGTGTTCAACGCTGTGTTCGCAGCATGGGCGCTGATCGCGTGGCGCGCTGGCTGGCAGCGCGGCCAGCGGTTCAACATCTATCTCATGGCCTATGGCGTCTTCCGCTTTGCGCATGAGTTCCTGCGCGACGACGTGCGCTGGACCACGTGGCTGGGCGGCTACCACGTGGTGGCGCTGGCCACTGCACTGGTGGGCGCCGCGCTCTACCTGCAGCGGCAGCGTGCGCCCCAGGAGCGCCTGCCCGCCTGATGCGCGCGCGCCTTGCCCACCGCACACGCCGGAGTAGCCTGCGCACATGAGCCAGGCGGGGCAACCCCAGGGGCAGCCAGTCATCATGCGGGGCGCATGCGCGCGGTGCAAGCAGCCCATGGCTGAGTTCGCCACGCGCTACCGGTGCAACAACGAAGAGTGCATCCACCGCGGCGCGTGGGTGTGCGCGGAGTGCTGTGAACTCCGCACCACGCCCTTTGTTCCGCCGCAGCGCATGGACAACCAGCGGCAGAGCTACTGGGAGCGGCCAGAAACTCTCTGGGGCATGGGCATGGCGGCGCTGTTCCTGTACCTGATCGTTGGTTCCAACTTCAACTGGTGTTTTGCGCGCAATTCGTGGGTGTGGATGATGGCCATCGTTGCGCTGGGCTTTGGCAGTTGGCGCGTGTACCAGGCGCGGGCCAATGCAGGACGCTGGACCTCTGGCAGCGCGGTGACCGCACACGACCTGTGCGCCCGGTGGGATCCGCCACGCCGCTGCTGCACGCACTGCCACACCCAGATGCTGCAGGCAAGGTGAGGAAAAGAAAGCCGGCGTGCGCAGCCAATCGACCGCGCACGCCGGGAATGACTTTGGCTGGGCCGTGCGCGGGTTACCGCGCGGTCTGCTTCTGGTGCGTGCCAGCGAAATGAGGGACAGGAGTGCCTGGCACGGATTTCCGGCCGGACTCGATGCGGCGCTTGGCGTACGACACTGCGGCTGCGTAGGAGGACGGCTCGCGCTCGCCTTCCTTCAGGACGGCCAGGGTGGTGTCGTAGATGTGCGCCACCTTCTTGTCCAGCGTGGCTTCGGTCATGCCCAGGTAGAGGCCAGCCAGGCGGATCAGGCCGCCTGCGTTCACCACAAAGTCCGGCCCGTACAGGATGCCGCGCTGCTTCAGCGACGGGCCATCCACGCTGGGATTGTGCAGCTGGTTGTTGGCCGTGCCGCACACGATCTTGCACTTCAGGTGCTGGATGACGCTGTTGTCCAGCACGCCGCCCAGCGCGCATGGGGCAAGGATGTCCAGCTCCTGCGCAAAGAGGTTGGTGTCGGCGCGCAGGCCAGTGATGCCCAGCTCCTTCACAGCGCGGTCCACCGCGGCGGTGTTCACATCGGTGCCCACCACCGTGGCGCCGTGCTCGGTGAGCAGCTTGGCCAGCTTGTAGCCCGTGGCGCCCAGGCCCTGGATGCCCACCTTCAGGCCTGCAAACTCAGGCTTCTTGCCAAAGTGCTGCAGGCAGGCGCGCATGCCGTTGAAGCAGCCCAGGCTGGTGTACGGGCTTGGGTCGCCGCCGTGGCTGACCGTCTCGCCACCCATGATGTGGTTGCACTCGGTGGCCATCCAGTCGCAGTACTGGGTGTTCACGCCCACGTCCTCGGCAGCGATGTACTGGCCGCCAAACGTGTTCACAAAGCGGCCCATGGCGCGCGCTTCCGCCTCGGTGGGGGCCTTGCCCTTCTCGATCATGATGACGCTCTTGGCGCCGCCCATGGGCAGGTCTGCCGCAGCAGCCTTGTAGGTCATGCCTTCCGACAGACGCAGCACATCGCGGATGGCCTCCGCCTCGTCGGTGTAGGCCCAGCGGCGGGTGCCGCCCAGCGCGTTGCCCAGCACCGTGCTGTGCAGGGCGATGATGGCGCGAAGCCCAGTGGCCTCGTCGGTGTGGAACGCAATCCGCTCGTGGCCGTGCACCTGCATCTGCTCGAAGATCTTCATGACAACCCGTCCTGTGGAGAAAGTGGAGGAGAGAGAGTGGAGACTACTGCGCGACCGCCTCTGGCTGGGCAGAGGGCACCTTCACGCCCTTGAACGCAGAGCCAGCGCCAAAGTCCGGGACCGCGGACATGTCCGACGTCCGCAGCGAACGGCCCGTTCCGCGCGCGTTCTGGTCCGGCGTGCGCTCTGGAATGGTGTAGCCGCTGTTGGGCATGGTGTCCGCGTGCTTCAGCACCGCTGCGGCAGCCTTCTTCATGGAGGCGTCGCTGTTCACACGCAGCGCGCGCAGCTCGTCCTCGATGGCCAGGTTGAACATGGAGCACAGGTGCTCGACCACCGCAGTCTGGTACGCCAGCCCTTCGCCGCTCAGGCCCTTCTTCAGGTTGGCGTCCAGGCGGCTCAGCGAGCACACCATGGCGTGGATGTAGATGGCGCACATGGAGAGGCGGGCCTGCACGGTCTGCTCGGTGACCAGCTGCTCCTCCCACTCCTTGAACATCAGCTTGACCTGGTGGCTGTGCTCGCGGATGCGCATCATGACCTCGTGCATCATGGGGGCCAGGCGCGGATCAGCCTTGCTGAACTGCGGCAGGCCACGGCGGATGCCCAGGAACAGCTCGCTGCCGATCTTCATGGCTGCGCCAGGCTTCTTCATGGGGTTGGCGCGCAGGCTGAGCATCCACTCGCCCAGCTGCTTGCTGCCGTACGCAAAGATGAACGCGTGCATCACCTCGTTGGCGCCCTCAACGATGATGTTGATGCGGCTGTCGCGCCACATGCGCTCCACCGAGTTCTCCGTCATGTAGCTCTCGCCACCCATCACCTGCAGGGCGTCGTTCACGGTGCGGTAGCCAAACTCGCTGCAGAAGACCTTGCACACCGCGGTCTCCAGCATGATGTCCTCGTCATGCCGGTCCAGGAAGCCGGTGGTCATGAAGAGCATGCTCTCCATGGCGTAGGTGTACGACGCCATGCGGGCCAGCTTCTCCTTCACCAGGTCGAAGTCAGCGAGCGGGCGGTCGAACTGGTGGCGATACTTGGCCCACTTCACAGCCTGCTCGTAGGCGAACTCCGCAGCGCCCAGCATGCCCGCGCTCAGCGTGCACCGGCCGTAGTTCAGGCAGCTGAGGGCCACGTTCAGACCCTTGCCTTCCTTGTGCAGCAGGTTGGCCTTGGGCACCTTCACATCCTTCAGGCGGATGCGCGCCTGCCAGGTGCCGCGGATGCCGCACTTGCTGCGGTTGCGGCTGAAGATCTCCACGCCAGGCATGTCGGGCGTGCACACCAGCGCGGTCACGGCGTCGCGCTCCTTGCCGGTCTTGGGGTCCTTGATCTTCTGCTTGGCCATCACGGTGAACAGGCCGGACAGCGCGCCGCTGGTGGCCCACTTCTTCTCGCCGTTCAGGATGTAGTAGTTGCCGCAGGGGCTGATCTCGCAGCGCGTCTCCTGCCCGCCAGCGTCGCAGCCCACGTTGGGCTCGCTCAGACAGAATGCGCTCAGCGTGTCGGCGGCCATGCGCGGCAGGAATCGCTTCTTCTGCTCCTCGTTGCCAAACAGCATGACAGCCTTGCAGCCGATGGACTGGTGCGCGCTCACCAGCACGGCAGTGCTGCCGCAGGTGCGGCCGATGCGGCGCAGCACGCGGTTGTAGCTGGTGATGCCCAGGCCAAGCCCGCCGTACTCGGTGGGGATGGTCATCCCCAGCACGCCCAGCTTGAAGAGGCGCTCGATCACCCAGGTGGGGATCTCCTGCTTCTGGTCAATCTCGATGGACGGGTGCTCGGTGTTCAGGTAGCCCTCGAGATCTGCCAGCAGCTTCTCGCAGCGCGCGTTCTCCTCTGGGCTCTGCACCGGATACGGGAAGACCAGGTCCTCGCGGAAGTTGCCCCAGAAGATGTTCTTGACGAGCCCCATGGTGCTGGGGTCTGGCCCGAGCATCTCCTGGGCTTGCTCGATCTGCTTGCGGTCCTTCTCGGAGATGTTCTTCAGGTCCTTGGCGAGATCGCTCTGGGTCATGGTGGGCTTACCTGGGTGAGGAACACGAACGGGAACAGCAAAATCGGCGCATGCGCACTGCCGACACAGCGTGCGCACGGATCTGTATTGAACGCTGCCGACCGCCATGGAGCAAGGCGACAGGGGTTTGGGATTGTAACCACCGTGCCAGCATGGAGTTGCAGCACATTCTGATCCTGTGGGTTTCCGGGCTGTCCAGACGAAAAAAGGCGGCCTCCCAGCCGTGTGGCCAAACCGCACCAGTACGGTGGCCGCGCGGAAGGCTGAGGCGCGCGGCAGCGCGCAGGACGGCGCGCAGGACGGGAGGAAGAGCAGCGTGCAATGGGCAATCAAGGAATGGGTGAAGGCGCAGCGCGTGGTGGCGCAGCAGACAGCGCTGGTAGCTGTGGCGTGGCTGATGGCTGTGGCATGGATGGGTGCTGGGTGGGGTGGTGCGGCTGCCGCGCCGCCAGCCGCTGCAGCACCGTCAGCCGCTGCAGCGCCTCCTGCCGCCGCAGCGCAGGCGCTCCAGGCTGCCCGTGCAGCAGCTTGTGCGTATGAGGATGCGCTCACCCTGGTGCTGGCGGATGCAGAGCTGGCCGTGCAGGCAGCGCTGCGTTCGCCCACATCGGGCGACGCAGCCACCGCCGAGCGCAGGTCCCGCGCGCAGCAAGCTGTGCGGGGGCGCAAACTGCTGCGCGAGTCGCTCGAACGCCTGCGAAAGACCGAGATCAAGTCACTGGTGCAGGCCTCCGCTGCGCCACTGCCCGCGGCCGCCAGCCCTGTGTGCCGCGCGCTGCTTGACGAAGTTCGATCAGACGAGGCGAGTCTGGCACAGGTGCTGGAGCTCCTCGCAGACCGCGGGCCGGACCGCTTTGCCTCGTTTCTGAGGGCCCAGCGCAGGGTGCAGGACCTGCAGAAGGGAAGCCCTGCACAGCGCAGGCGCGCCGCAATAACGGAGATTCGCAAGCTGGCTGCCAAGTCTCCGTAAAGACGCCCTGCTGGCGGGCCGATCGCCCCCACGTGCATCGAGCCAAGACCATGTCCACGCGTGTCCGCCCCGCACTCCTGGGCGGACTGTGCGCTGCGCTGCTCCTGCCGCTGGTGGGCTGCGCCCAGATGCACCCCGATGCGCCGATCACCACGCAGGCTGCCACGCCATGCGGCCCAGTGCTGCTGCACACGCAGGCTGAGCCAACGCCAGCGGTGCACACGCTGGTCACCGCCATGGGCCGAGCCCAGAGCGTCATGGCCACCCTGACCTGCAAGAATCACACAGCGCTTGAGGTCTACATGGTGGACGCTCCAGCGTTCGACGCATGGGCCGTCCGCATGGGCGCGCCCAACGAGGGCGCCAAGACGCTGCTGCGCGGCGTGCCGACCGTGGTCACGCAGTTGCCGCGCACCGCCGCCACGCCAGAGGGCCAGGCGGTGCAGGACCTACTGGCGGAGTTCCGCATCGCACACGAATCCACCCACGCCTGGCTGGGCCAAGAGAGCCGCGCTGGGGCCACGGAGGAAGGGCTTGCCAACTGGGTGGCCATCCAGAGCATGCAGGGCCGCACGCTGCACGGCGTGGCGTACGACGGCCCAGAGCGCCTGATGACCATCGTGCCCGGACTGCTGGAGCGCGGTGGCCGGTCCATCACCCCGCTCACCTGCCAGCGCGCGCAGAAGTCCTCTGCCTACGTGCTTGGCAGCACCTACTTTGCGTGGATCCAGGCCTGCGCAGACAGCGACGAGGCGTTCCGCCGCATGCTGCTGGCTGGCAGCGGATTCCAGCTGGCTTCCGCTGAGACGCTGGAGCGCTGCACGCGCACACGTTCCCAGGACGCGCCGCGGAGCACGCCAGGCACATCGCAGGCCTCCGCCGCAAGCGTGTCCGCAGGCGTGGCGGCTGGCGCTGTGCGCGGCGCTGAACCAGCGTGCATCGAGGCAGTGTCTGTGAATGCCCCCGACGCGCTCGCTGCACAGGCCACCGCGGTGAGCCCCGAGATCACAGCAGAGCTGCGCGCGCGCATGAACACCTGGTTGCGCCAGGTGCAGGAGGCGCACCAGGACTGGTGGATGCCCATCGGCTACATCGGCGCTGGCGCCACGCAGGACCGCCGCGCCATCCTGTGCGACGACCTGGCGGTGGTGGCCGTGAGCATGGCCGACCCTGCCGACCTGCCCGAGAAGGTGCGCCAGCTGGACGCAGCGCAGGGACCATCACCCATGGTGCGCGTGAAGCGGCTGACTGCCACCGTGCGTGGCGGACCGATGCGCATGTGGCTGGCCCCTGACGAACCAGCTGGCAACTCCAGCATGACCTCTCCAGAGCGGATCGGTGGCCTGATGTTCAGCGCCAGCCCCACCTGCACGCGCGGCGTGGAGCTGGCGGACCAGCAGCGAGTGATCATCGAAGCGCGCGGCCGGCAGATTGTGGTGCTGGACGAAACTGGGCGCGAGCTCATCCGCATCACCAGCATGCTGAAGTCCGAGCCTGTGTGCCAGCTCCTGCCCATCAGCCTGCAGGGCCTCCGCGCCGATGGCACGCTGGCAGTGCTTGAACTGCAGGCCGCGGAGCTGTGCCCGCGCCCTTCACTGCTGGGCCGGTGAACCTCCCCTACTTGGTCAGGAACGCCTTGAGCTTCTCGCGCGCGTACGGCGTGTGACGGAGCCGCACCAGGTGCTCGCGCTCGGCGCGCACTGCGGCTGGCCAGCCGTGCTGCAGGCCGATGTCCACGCAGTCGAATACCGCCACCGCATGCTCGCTGGTTGGCACCGTCATGCGCGCCTGCGCCAGCGCTGGCGCAAGACGCGCTGCGTCTGCCGGTCCCAACGTGCGCCGCGGGGCGTGCCGTGCGGCAAACGCAGCGCACCCGCCCTGCCGCGTGCGGGTGATCCACGCACGCGCAGCCTCCACCATGGCGGCCTGCGGCGTGCCGGCTGGCAGCACCTGGTCGAACAATCCTGCTGGCGCGTCTGCGCACTTCCACGCCGTGCCGCTGGCGGTGGCCACCAGGGCAGCCTGCGGCTCCACGCGCGCTGGCAGCATCTGCGTGCCGCCCCAGCCTGGGCAGATGCCAAGACCGCACTCTGGCAGTCCCACCAGCCAGGGCTTCTCGCCCTCTGCTGGCAGCGTGCCCAGGAGCGCATCGCAGTGCATGGCCAGTTCCAGCCCGCCGCCCAGCGCCGCGCGGTGCACCACCGCCACTGTGGGCACGCCCAGCGCAGGAATGGCTGCAAACGCCGCTGCACCACGCTCCAGGTATGCGTGCAGGCCAGCGTCGTCCAGCGCGTCGATCTCTGCCAGGTCTGCGCCGGCCACAAACACGCGCGCGCTGCTGCTGCACAGCACCAGCCCAGCGCAGCCTTCCGCCGCCACGCGCGCGCACGCGTCTGCAATGGCGCCGATCAGCCAGGCATCCAGCACCACCACGCCGCCACGCGGCTTCTCTGGATTGGGGTCCAGCCACAGCGTGACGATGCCGTTGGCATCACGTTCGGTCCGAAGAGTCGCGGGCATGCGCACAGCCTATCGCTGCGGGTGGGTGTTGCGGTTGAGTGCAAAGGCCGCGCGCAGGCGCTCCTGCGCCTCAGCACCAGCGATGATCCGCGCGCTGAGTTCCGCAGCCTTGTCCAGCACCGCGTCGTCCATGCTGCCGTCAAGTTCGTTCAGCCACTCCTTGGTAGTGGCAAGCGCTGCAGGGCCGCCTTTGCACAGCCGCGCTGCCAGCGTGCCCACTGTGGCATCCAGCTCCTCCAGCGCGCAGAGGTGCGTGGCCATGCCGGCCTCAAAGCCCTCGCGCCCGCTCATGGTGCCGCCAGCCAGCAGCATGGCGCGTGCGCGGCCAGCACCGATCTTGCGCATGAGCCACGGCGCCACCACCGCGGGGCAAATACCCAAGTCCACCTCTGGGTAGCCCACCTTGGACTCTGGATGCGTGACAGCAAAGTCTGTCACCGCCATGAACCCGCAGCCGCCGCCCACTGCAGCGCCCTGCACTCGTGAAATGGTGGGCACCGGCAAGCGCCGCAGCGCGCGGCTGGCTCTGCTCAGCGTGCGCAGCATGTCGCCCATGGCCACTGGGTCATCTGCCACTGCGCGCAGGTCCATGCCGGCGCAGAACACCTTGCCAGCGCCAGCCAGCACCACCACGCGCACATCACCCGCCGGCGCGCAGCGTGCGCCCACGGCCGCAATGGCTGCACCAAGCTGCGTGATCAGCTCCAGGCTGAGCGCGTTGGCCTTGTCTGGCCGGTTGAGCGTGATGGTGGCCACGCCATCGCGGACGTCTGTGGAAACCAGGCTGCTCATAACCCAAATGCTAGCCACCTGCATGGATCCCACCGCTGCTCCACTTGAACCACGCAGCGCGCACCGTTAGCCTTGAAGATGGTGCCTCGTCGCTGGCGTCATTTTTCGCGTCGCTCGCTGCGCACCGCGGTGCATGCAGCGGTGGCGTTGGCCATGGCGGTTGCATTTGTGTGGGGCGGGCTTGGCTTGGTGGGCTTGCCCAAGCCGCAGTCCAGCGTGCCATTCCCCTGCATGGACCACCGCTGCGGCTGCGCCAGCCCAGAAGAGTGCTGGACCAACTGCTGCTGCATGAGCCCAGAGGAGCGCCTGGCCTGGGCACGCGAGCACCACGTGCAGCCGCCGCCCAGCATCGCAGCGCGCGTGCTGGGCACCGCCAAGCCAGCGTGCTGCCAGTGCACCACCACACCCAACGCTTCACGCACTTCCACATCCGCCACCGACGCAGCCGGCATACCTCCTGCTGGCACCTCCACTGCAGCCAGGCCGCTGGGGCCAGGCTCGCCGCGCACCTGCAAGGGGCTTGAGCCGCTCGGACCTGTCATCTGTCTGCTGCGGGCGCCCACGCTGGAGACCACTCTTCCCCCGCTGCCGCGCGCATGGTTCGTGCTGCCCTGCGACGCCGTGCTGCCAGCGCCACCTGCTTCAGATCATCCCACCCCTCCACCCAGGGGCTGCTGACCCTGTCATGCGCGTCTGAGGCACAGCATGCGCCGTCGCGCGCACGCTGCTTCGTACCCGTACCCGGAGACGAACATGTCGCATGTCCGCGCGCTGCGCGCGGTTCGGTCTGGCTTCACTGTGGTGGAGCTGATGGTGGTCATGGCCATCATCGCGTTGCTGGTTGGCATCCTGCTGCCGTCGCTTGGGCTCATCCGTCGGAACGCCCAGGAGACAGTCTGCCAGTCCAACCTGCGCTGCATGGGCGCCGCGCTCATCGGCTACTGCAACGCGTGTGGTGAGCACATGCCGCTGTCCAGCCACACCACGTCGTCGCAGACAAGCCCGCAGGCCTGGGTGAACTCGCTCAAGTCCTATGGGTTCGACGGCGACGTCCGGCGATGCCCGGCCGACCCCTACGCGCAGCAACGACCAAGCAGCTACGCCACCAACTCCTACCTGGAGCCGCTGGTGGCTGGAATTGACTACGACCCTGCCACGCACGCAACTCTCCCTGGAGGCCGCGATCAGGCCCGCACCAGGCTGAGCCAAGTGCCCCATCCAGAGACCACGCTGTGGGCTGTGGAGATGTCCGGCACCGGATTTGTGGACCACATCCACTCCGTTGGCTGGACCAGCTCCGACCAGGTGAAGGCTGCGGTGGCTGTGCTCCGGCACGGCAACAGCAGCAACGCCACCTTTGTGGATGGACACGCTGCTGGAGTCCTGTGGACCCGTCTGGCCACGGACTTCGACAGCGGGCACAACCCGTTTGATCCTGACCAGTGATCCTTGACCACACACCCGCCCCAGGAGGGCGGTTCATTCAACAACCATGAGACTCTCTACTTCGATCGCTTCTGTTCTTGCCGCCGCATGCACTGCCCTGGCTCTGGGCCACGGCCATGTTGGCGTCACCACCAAGTCTGGCACGCCTGGCGAGCAGGTGCAGGTGGCCGTTGGCTATCTGCCAGAGGAGGCGGACCACTTCATCAACCGCAACCGCCAGCTGATGGACGGCAAGGCTCCGTGGCGCATCTACGCACCCACGCAGGTGGCCATGCCTGGCTCGTACGACGGCTGGTACGAAGGCGAAGGCGTGACGCTGTGCAGCGACTACTTCTACGCCTCCGGCAACCTGGCGGGCGGCGACTTCCGCTTTGAGTTGCTGGGCGTGGAGATGCTGGACGGCGACCCGGCCAAGGCGCCGATGGTGTGGGCGGTGCACCACGAGACTGGCCTGGAGATGATTGCCAGCACGGATGGTGCCACGCGCGAAGAGCGCAGCTTTGTGGTGGGTGCTGGCGAGCACACGCACGGGCAGGTGGTGCTCTGCTCCACGCCAGGCGTGTACCGCCTGACGCTGCAGGCCTGGGATGCCAATGGCGTCTACACCGATGCAGACCCCGTGACCCTTGAGGTGCAGGTGGGCTCGACTGTTCCAGCCGACCTGGACATGAACGGGCACGTGGACGGCACCGACCTCGGCCTGCTGCTGGGCGCCTGGGGCACCTCTGGCCCTGGTGACCTGGACGGCAGCGGCGTGGTGGATGGAACAGACCTGGGCCTGCTGCTGGGCGCCTGGGAGTGAACACGCAACCCCGGGTGGCGGGGTCTCCCGCCACCCGGGGCATGCTGCGGTTGCGGCGCGCTGGCCGCCTTTGCGTGGCCGTGTGGCGCGCTCCCCTCAGCGCGCGGCGTCTGGCGTGACCTCTGCTGGCTCCACGCGCAGCACATCCTTCACGCTGGCAAGGGCAATCAGGTCCTTCACCTGCACCGTGCCCACCAGGAACACGCGGTCCTTCTGCGTGCCCGGCTGGCTGGTGGAGGTGAAGCCCGCGGCGGTCAGCGCTGCGCGCACCTGGGCGTCGTCAGCGCTCAGCAGCACCGTCACTGTGATGGGGCCGCGGGGCTGGCCTGCTGCGGAGCGTCCCAGCATGTCAATGTTCTCTGGGAGCGGTGGCAGTTTGGCGCGCTCTGCGTCGGTCAGGCGGTCGTAGAGCGCCAGAGCCAGCAGCCTGCGGTCCAGCACGGTGGCCAGACGGTCGCGGATCTCCTGAGGCAGCACGCGCGATGGTGGCGCTGCTTCGGCGCCTGCAGCCTGCGTGTCGCGGCCCGAGGGCGCTGCAGCAGCGTCTGCGGCGGGGAGCGGCGCACTCTTGGCCAACTCCTTGGACTGGACCTCGCGCTCGTCTGCACCGCCGCGGTCCTTCTTGTCGTGCGCTGGCGCGCCACTTCCAACAGCGGGTGCTGGTGGCGGGGGCGGGGGCGGGGGCGGAGGCGAAGACGCTGTGGGTGGTGCCACCGGGACAGCGCCTGCTGGGGGCGGAGCGCCTGGCGAGGTCACCGTCAGCACGCGGCCGAGCTTTTCACTTTCTGTGCGGCCACCTGCTGGTGCCGGCGCGCCAAAGCCTCCACCGCCGCCACCCATTCCGCCACCAGCCATGCCGCCAGTCGGACGGGGGTCTACCCCGCGCAGCGCTGGAGCAGCTGCGGCGGGCTTGGCGGCGTAGAACTGCGTTCCGCCAGTGCCCGCGTTCTTTTCCTTGGACGCCGCCCACCGATACGCGCGGGACTCATCGCTCTTGTTGCCCGCTGCGGTGCTCAGGTGCAACGTGTTTGAACCAGTGTCTGCAGCCAAGTTGTCTGCCAGCGTCTCTGTGACGGCGCCATCCACGCTGGTGCTGTCGAACGCCACGCCCTGCTCTGCGCAGCGCGCAGCAGCCATCACAGCCTGGTTGCACCAGCTGTCGCCAAAGAAGCCCTCCCAGCGCAGTCCATCTGGGAACTCGATGGGCACGGTCACCTGCATGGCGCGGCCACCCACGATGACGCGGGACTTCTCGACCGCCACAAAGCTGGTGTACGGAGACACAATCTGGTAGGTCTCACCCAGGCGCACCACTTCCTGGCGGAGGTTAGCCGCCAGGGTCTGGTTCTCTACCTCCTGCAGGTGTGGCGCCAGGATGGCGTCCACCTGCGCGCGCGCCCACAGCTGCGGCAGGAAGTCGTGCTTCCTGCCAGCGCCGGAACCACCGCTGGACATCTCCACTGGAATGCGGCGCTCAAACGGCCCCTTGGCTGTGCGGCCACGCACCACGATGGTGCCGCCGGTTGCCTTGGCGCAGCGGCCGTGCACCACCAGCGGCTGCACGTCGAACAGGTCTGGCAACAGCGCGCCGCTGGGCTGCAGGTCTGTGACCTCCATGCCCTCAAACGCCACGCTGATATCCATGAGCACAGGCGTCTGGATGCGGCGGTTGAACAGCTCCACCGCCTTGTCGGCAGCGTCGGCCAGCAGCACGATGTCACACGCGCCACGGCCCTGCCGCGCCATCTCCTCTAGCAGGTAGCGGTTCACGTTGTTGCCGATGCCAAAGGTGAACACCCGCGTGGTGCCTGCGTTCTTGGCCACCGCGGCAATGATGCCCTGGTCGTTGCCCACGTAGCCGTCGGTCAGGAACACAGCCACGCGCATGGGCGGACGCGAGGGCTGCTTGCCGGCAAGGTCGTCGCTGCCAGGCTGGCCAGGGTTCACAGGCGTGCGCGGCGGCACTGTCACGCTGCCGTTGGGCGGCGCAGTCACAGGGCCGCGCGGCATCTGCACCAGCGCGGCTTCGATGGCCTTCATCATCTCGGTGCCGCCGCCGGCGTGCGCGCCGTCCACGAACTTCAGCGCCACGTCCACGTTGTCCTTGCTGGCGGGGCGCAGCTCTGGCCACAGCACGGCCGTGCTGCCTGCAAAGGTCACCACGTTGAAGCTGTCCTCTGGTCGCATGGCAGCCAGCGCCTTGCGCATCAGCTCCTTGCTCTTCTCGATGGGGAAGCCGCTCATGGAGCCGCTGGTGTCCACCACAAAGACCAGCTCGCGCGGCAGCGCTGCCACGCCAGCGTCCGGTGCAGGCGGGTTCATCACCAGGGTCAGGAAGCCCTTCTCTGCGTCGGTGAAGACGCCTTCCATCACCGCGTTGCCCTTCAGGCCCCAGGAGAGCACAAAGTCCTTGTTGGGAATGGTGGCGCCGCCAGCCAGCTGCAGCGTGCAGCGGCTGTCGCCCTCCCACTTCACGTTGATGCCGTGCAGCTTGCTCTGCAGGTCGCGCAGCGGCACGCCGCCCGCGTCAATGCTCACGCTCACGCTGATGTCGTGCCCAGCGCGCTCGTTGGGCCGCGTGGGCATGGGCGTGATGCGGCTGGCGTCTGGCACCTGCGTGGTGTCGGCTGCAAAGCCCTTGCCGTCTGGCCCGCTGCCAGAGGGCAGCACAAACCAGCGGTTGCCCACGCTGCCAGCGCCCGTGGCGTACAGCACGCAGGGCTCCTGCGAGCCATCTGCATACACCGCCTGGTAGCTGGCGGTGGGCGAGCCCAGCGCAGCGGTCTGCTCTGGCGTGGGCGCCTGCACTGGCTGCGCGTTCTGCAAGCGCAGCAGCATGGCAGCCGCCGCCGGTGCCTCACCACCCTGCAGCTGCGCAGGGCCAAGCAGCACCACGCCGTCGCGGGCCTGCCATCCAGCGGGCAGCGGTTGCGTGCTGCTGGGGCGGCCTGGGATGTACCGCGGCCCCACCACCATGGGGAAGGCAAACTGATACACGCCGTCCTTCATGGCCAGCGTCTCCACGTAGCTGATCTCAACATCCACAGTGGAGCCGGGCTCGATGTTGGCCACGCTCTGCGTGAAGATGTTGGGGCGCTCCTGCTCCAGCAGGCTGGCCACATAGCCCTGGTCGCGTGCGGCTTCGTAGATGAAGCGCGCCAGCGAGCGCTCCTTCACCTGGCCCACCACGGTGCGGTCGCCAGAGGGCCCGTGCACCACCATCTTCATGCGGTCCACTGCGCCACGTTCGCCCAGTGGGAATGTATAGACAGCCTCAATAGGCACGCGGTACGGGTTCTGGAACTGCTGCACCAGCGTCACGCGGGTGAACGGCCCGGCCACGTCCACGTGCACATCGGTGTGCTTGAGCGGGCAGGTGCCCACCACCTGTCCGCGCCGGTCCAGCGCATCCAGGCGGCCGCCTTCTGGCACCATCACCACGCCGCCCTCGGCGTACGCAGTGTTGCCCACCGGCACAAAGTACGCGGCCAGCACCGCAATGCCGATCACCGCCGCAGCGGCCAGGCCACTGCGCAGCCAGTGCCGGATGGGGAACGAAGCCTGCACCGCGCCAGCAGAGGTCCGCTGCAGCGTGGACGTGCGGAGCTCTGTGGCGCGGTGCGAGTTCTGGTCGTGCCACTGCCGCAGCAGCGGGTCCAGGTGATCGTTTGGAAGTGGGTCGTTCATGCTGGCACCTCCGTGCCCATCAGCTGTGCGAGATGTTCGCGGGCGCGCGCAAGCAGCTTGTAGTAGCCGCTGCGTCCCATGCCCAGCGCGCTGCGGGCGGCGCCCACAGGGTCGTTGTCCAGGTATTGCAGGTGGATCGCAAGGCGTTCGTCGTCTGGCAGCTGGTCCAGCGCAGCGGTCAGGCGCTCTAGCTGGTCGTGTCGCACGGCGGCCGCTTCTGGCGCCAACGGCTGCTGCGCGCCCTGCGCTGGCATCTGCTCTGCGGCAGCGTGCACGTGCTTGCTGTACCGCGCGGCGCTGCGGCGGCGCTCGCGCACCACAAAGCCAGCGATGGTGATGAGCCAGCCGCGGAACCCGCGGCAATCTTCCACCTGTCGCAGCTTGCTGTGGGCTCGGATGAATGTCTCCTGCATGGCGTCCTCGCTTTCGGAACCAGCGCCGCCCGCGCCGCGCCTGCAGAAGGACAGCACCACCGCCGCGTGGCGGTCGTACAGCCGCCCAAAGGCGCCTGAGTCGCCGCCCTCGTGAGCGGCCAGATCGGTGCAGTCGTCGGTCACCGCAAGGTCATGGCCGCCCGGCTGGTCCGGTCCACCAGGATTCATGGAAGATTGGGACACCTGATGTTTCATACCAGCGGGGCCCCCGCGCAGCCTGTCCAGGTGGCACACTGCGCATGTGCCCACCCTGAACGCCGACGCCCAATCCCTGTTGCTGAACGGCCGCCGCATCTGGCTGATGGCCTGCAGCCTGGAAGCCTCCCTCCTGGACCCCGCCACCTGGCCGGAACAGATGGCCGCCCTGCGCCAGGCTGGCTTCAACACGGTGCGGGTGAGTGCCCCATGGAGCCTGCACGAGCCGCGCCAGGGGCGGCTTGCGTTCACGGGCGCGCTGGACCTGCCAGCGTTCCTGGCCGCAGCGCATGAAGCTGGCCTGATGGCGCTGGTGCGGGTTGGGCCTGTGGTGGGCGAGCCCTTTGCAGATGGCGGCCTGCCTGCGTGGACGGCCGAGCTGGGCACGGGCCGCACGCGCGAGCATGACGAGGCGTTCCTGGGCGCAGTCAGCCAGTGGTTTCAGCAGGTGCTTGGCAAGGTGGCGCCGCTGCAGGCCACGCGCGACAAGCCTGGCCCTGTGGTGGGCGTGGAGCTGGAGTACCAGTGGCAGAGCGGCGACGCTGACGCAGCCGAGCCCTACTTTGCGCACCTGGTGCGCGTGGCGCGGGAATGCGGCGTGCAGGTGCCGCTGTTCACCAACAACGGGCTGTGGGCACAGCCTTCTGGCACCATCGAAGTGTGGGAAGGCGCGGACGACCTGTTTGCGCACGCGCGGCAGCTGCGCGCCGTGCAGCCAGAAGCGCCCGGCGTGACGGTGGTGCGCGTGGAGGCAGGCGCAGAGCCTGACGAGACAGTGCGGCGCATGGCGCAGGTGCTGGCGGCTGGCAGCCAGTGCGTGCTGGCTGGCCCTGGCGCTGGAGAGGTGCTGCAGCACGGGCCAGCAGCGCAGGCAGTGCGCACGCTGGCCACGTTTGCGTCTGCGTTTGGCAGCGCGCTGGCAGCGTGTCATCCTTCGCAGCAGGGGTTTGCTGTGGACCCAGCGCTGGCGCCGCCTGCTGCGCCCGCCGCACCGGCTGTGGTGCCGCTGGCTGGCAGCGCTGGGACGGTGGTGTGGGTGTTCGCGCCGCGCAGCGGTGGCAAGGCGCCGGTGGTGCCGCTGGTCACGCCTGATGGGCGTTCGCTGCATGTCCACCTGGGCGAGCAGCCAGTGGCGTGGGTGCCGTTCAACCTGGACCTGCATGGAGCTGGCCGCCTGGAGTGGTGCAACCTGAGCCCTTTGGCCATGGTGGGCAAGCGCATGCTGGTGCTGCATGGTCCTGCTGGCACTGCTGGCGCATTGAGCACCGACGGCGCAGCGCTGGAGTTCACCGTGCCAGCGCGCGGGGCACGCCCGCTGGTGCTGCAGCACCAGAAGCTGGTGGTGGTGGTGCTGAACCATCAGCACGCAGCAGCGGCCATCGTGCATGGCACAGCGCTGGTGGTGGGCGGTGCGGCGGTGCTGGACGACGGCACGGCCGTGGCTGCATCTGGATTCAAGCGCGCGCTGCGGATTGCCGCCACGGGCGCGCTGCATGAGGTGGAGGCAGCAAAGCGCGCCGCGCCGGCCGGCCGCCGCATAGGCAACGCAGGCAGCAAGAAGGCGGGCGCGGCTGCACAGGGTCCAGCGCTGGCCGCGACAGGTGCGCCAGCACCAGCCCTGGAGCCAGCGCTCTGCGATGGCACCCATACGCGCTACGCGCTGCTGCGCCAGCCGCAGACGCTGGCAGCGTGCGGCGCGCCTGGTGGAGCGGGCTGGTACCGCGTGACCTTTGAGCAGAAGCGCGCAGGCAAGCGACTGTGGCTGTGGCCGCGCGCAGGCGGCCGCGTGCAGTGGTGGCTGGACGGCAAGGCGCTCAAGCCGCAGCACCCGCATGCGCTGGCGCTGCAGCTTGCAGCCGGGCAGCACCGGCTGGTGGCGCGCGTGGAGCATGTGCCCGCTGCGGTGCCTGGCACGCTGCTGGTGCCAGCAGGACTGGGCAGCGGACCTGTGGAGTGCGTGCCAGCAGCGCGCATCAAGGGCGTGCGCGGCGCGCCGGGGCAGGTGGATCCCTTCACGCTGCGCCGCCACCTGCGCGGCGTGGTGCGCGGTGGCCTGGCGCTGGTTCCAGCTGCGCAGTGGACCGTCCCCACAACCAAGGGCAGCCCCATGCTGGTGCTGGATCTCACCGCCGCCAACGTGCGCGGCGTGGTCAGCGTGGGCGACACTGCGGTGGCCCTGGTGGACGCAGCAGAGCCCGCCAGCATGTTGGTGGTGCTGGACCCTGCCTCGTTCAAGGTGCCCAAGAGCGGGCAGGTGCCGGCTGTTCGGTTCACACCGTTTGAGGCCGACGCGCCCTCCGCGGTGCAGCGCGTGCTGAACGCAGCCATGTGGTACGCGCTGGCGCCAGAACAGCCCAAGGACCTCTCGTGGGCCTTTGCCAGCGCAGCAGCGGCTACACCGCGCTTGGATGCCAGAGGGTCTTGATCTCCACAAAGCTCTCGGCGCGCCGCACGCAGCTCCAGCGTTCCTCGTCTGTGAAGTCCTCGCTCTTGCCCAGCACCACCGTGCGCTTCAGATTCTCTGCAGCGCCAGCGCGCAGCGTGGTGGCCAGGTCTCCGCTGGCCAGCGCATGCACGCCGTCAATGTCGCGGTGGCTGGCCACCCAGGGCGCCAGCTCTGCAGCGGGGCCAGTCAGCAGGTTGAACACGCCGCCTGGCACATCTGCAGTTGGCGCAGACTCCGCCACCAGCAGCGCGCCGAGCGGGTGCGCTGGATCTGCCACCGCCACCACAGTGTTGCCCACGCAGAGCGGCGGCAAGAGCAGCGACATGAACTCAAGCAACGGGCGCTTCTGTGTGTGCGTCTGCACCACCGCAATCACGCCAGTTGGCTCTGGCACGCTGAAGTTGTGGTACGGGCCAGCCACCGGGTTGCGTGAGCCCAGCACCATCTGGTGCTTGTCGCACCAGCCAGCCCAGCACACGGTGCGATCAATGGTTGCGTCCACCTCTGCCTGGCACTTGCTCTTGCCAGCGCCAGTGGTGGCGCGCACCGCCTCCACCAGGTCTGCGCGGCGGCCCTCCAGCATCTCGGCCAGGCGGTAGATGATCTGGCTGCGCAGGTACGCGGTGGCGCTGCTCCAGCCGGGCAGCGCGGCGCGGGCAGCGTCAACAGCTTCGCGCAGATCCTTGCGGCTGGCATGCGAAAGATGCGCCAGCAGCGCTCCGTCAGCCCCGTGCAGCGGCAGCGTGCGGCCGCTTTCGCTGCGCGGATAGGCGCCCTTGATGAAGAGCTTCCACGTCTTGAGTACTGGCAGGCGTTCGTTGGTCATGGTGTGCTCGTCACCCTTGCTTTCCAAAAAGCGTTACTGCCAGCAGCACTGCGCCGCACACTGCCATGGTCGTGGCCAGGAACACCAGGTGGCGTGGCACGGGCTGGCCGCTTGGCCGCCGAGGCGAAAAGTGCAGCACCGCAATCACAATCCACGGCGCCATCATCAGTCCTACGGCTCCTGCAATGTGAAACGCTGAGTCCATGTGCGCTCTGTGGAAGCCCTGATCAATCAGCCAGATACGCGGCCAGGCCCTGCTTGCCGCCTTCGCGGCCAAAGCCGCTTTCCTTGTAGCCACCGAAGGGGCTGGTGGCGTCGAAGAGGTTGTAGCTGTTGCACCACACCACGCCAGACTGGATGCGGCGCGCGATGTCGAACATCTTGCTGGCCTTCTCTGTCCACACGCCGGCTGCAAGTCCGTACGGTGTGTTGTTGGCGCGCTGCACGGCTTCGTCCGGCGTGCGGAAGGTCATGACTGCCAGCACAGGGCCAAAGATCTCCTCGCGCGCCACCACGTGTGCTGGCTGCACGCCGCTCAGGTACGCGGGCCGGCACCAGTAGCCCTTGTCCGGAAGCTTCTGGGCGCCAGGCTCGTGCAGCGTGCAGCCTTCGTCCTGGCCCTGCTTCACCAGGCCCACGATCTTGTCGCGCTGCTCGCGACTGTTGATGGCGCCGATGTCCGTGTTCTTGTCCAGCGGGTCTCCCACGCGCAGGCTGCGCATGCGCAGATCCAGCTTGCGCAGCACCTCTGGCAGCACGGACTCCTCCACCAGCAGGCGGCTGCCAGCGCAGCACACGTGCCCCTGGTTGAACCAAATGCCCTGCACGATGCCTTCGATGGCCTGATCAATGGCCGCGTCCGCAAAGATGATGTTGGGGCTCTTGCCGCCCAGCTCCAGCGTGAGCCTCTTGGCTGTGCCAGCGCACGCCTTGGCGATGAGCTTGCCCACCTCGGTGCTGCCGGTGAAGGCGATCTTGTCCACGCCCTCATGCTCCACCAGCGCGCGGCCAGTGGTGCCAGCGCCGGTCACCATGTTCACCACGCCGGGCGGAAGGTCGCACTCCTGCAGGATCTCTGCAAGGCGGAGCGCGGTCAGCGAAGTGGTCTCTGCTGGCTTCAGCACGCAGGTGTTGCCGCACGCCAGCGCAGGCGCCAGCTTCCATGCGGCCATCAGCAGCGGAAAGTTCCACGGAATGATCTGCCCGCACACGCCCACGGGCCGCGGGTTGCGGCCGCCAGGCACGGCGTAGCGCAGCTTGTCGCACCAGCCAGCGTGATGGAAGAAGTGCTGCGCCACCAGCGGCAGGTCAATGTCGCGGCTCTCCTTGATGGGCTTGCCGCCGTCCATGCTCTCCAGCACCGCCAGCTCTCGGCTGCGCTCCTGGATGCGCCGCGCAATGCGGTACAGGTACTTGGCGCGCTCCTGTGGACGCAGCGCGCCCCACTTGCGCTGCGCCTTGCGAGCTGCCTGCACGGCAGCGTCCACGTCGTCTGCGCCAGCCTCTGCAATCTGGCTCAGCGTGGCCTCGGTGGCGGGGTTCACCGTGGGGAACCACGCGCGCGTGGAGGGATCCACCCACTTGCCATTGATGAAGAGCTGCGTGCGCTCAGGAACAGAGACTGGTGTGGTCTCTGGTGCTGGGCTGAATTCCCACGTGCCTGCAGGGGGTGGAGCGACCGACGCCATGTGCCCTCAATGCTACTGGTGCAGCACGCGGGCCCTGCCAGCGGGCGCCAGAAGGCCGCCCACCATGAGGTTTCGCAGATTGGCCACCCATGCGCCCACGCCCAGCAGCACCATGCCGCCCGACAGCATCATGGGCAGCGTGACCGGGCCGATCATGTAGACGCCGGCGTCCGGCTCGCGGAACTGCTCGCTCAGGATGCGCAGCAGGCCGTAGGTGATGAAGAACACGCCAAAGAGCGTGCCAGCATGGCGCGGCTTCAGCCACACCAGCACCAGCACCAGCATCAGCACAGGGCCGTCGGTGAACGCCTGGAACCACTGGCTGGGGAAGCGCGCCGGCACCAGCTGCGCGATCTGCTGTGCGGCTTCTGCGCTGCCGGAATACGCCATGGCGTAGAGGTGCTCGGCTTGCGCGCGCGCCGTGGGAGTTGGAGCGGTCAGGATGGCCTCCTCTGGGAACTTCACGCTCCAGAAGGGCGGGTTCTGCTGCATGCTGGCCGGCAGCACCTTGCCCCACAGCTCGCCGTTCACCCAGTTGGCAAGGCGGCCCAGCATGAGGCCAGGGGGCGCGATGAAGCAGACCGTGTCGCACAGCGCCATGAAGGGCACGCGGAAGATGTACGCAGACCACGCCATGGCAAGGATGCAGCCCACCATGCCGCCGTGGCTGGACATGCCGCCCTTGTGCAGGTCCAGCACGCCCCAGTAGGGGAAGCTGTTGTGGAAGGTGGTCAGCAGCGCGGGCTCGTAGAACAGGATGTGCCCCAGGCGTCCGCCCAGCACCACGCCCAGCACGCACGCGGTGATGAAGTCGCCCACCTGCGCCACGGTCATGGGCACGCAGCCGCGCTTGGCCAGCCAGCGCGTGATCAGCCAGCCCGCCACAAAACCAGTCAGGTACGCCAGGCCATACCAGCGGATGCCAAAGGACTCGTTGAACTGGATGGCAAACGGATCCAGCGTGTGCACCGTGCTTTCTGCAAGCACCAGGCAAGGCTGCAGCACGCTTGAGTGGAACCCGTGTGGCACGGCTGCGATTCTACGGATCGGGCGGGTGCCCTACGATCGCCGCGTGGCCAGCCCAGAACACCACACGGACCAGCACGCCCACCGCGGACAGCCAGGCACTCCCAGCGGGCCGCCAGAGTTCGCGCAGGCAGGGCGGCCAGGGGATCTGACGCCCTTCATCCGGGCGCTGCTGGCGGGCCGCACGCTGGCACGGCAGGAGGCGGAGAACGCGTTCCAGAGCATGATGTCCGGGCTGGCGCACCACGCAGAGATGGGCGCGCTGCTGGCGCTCCTGGCCACGCGGGTCCCAACCGTGGACGAGCTGGTGGGCGCAGCCACCGTGATGCGCCAGCACGTGCAGCGGGTGCCAAGCCATGTGCCTGCCGAGCAGCTCCTTGACACCGCTGGCACCGGCGGGACAGCCAAGCTCTTCAACGTGAGCACCGCCGCTGCGCTGGTGGCCGCTGGCGCTGGAGCGCGCGTGGCCAAGCACGGCAACCGCTCGCGCACTGGCCGCGGCAGCGCCGAGACGCTGGCCGCGCTGGGCGTGAACGTGGACTGCGGGACAGAGTCACAGGCCCGCTGCCTGCGCGAAGCTGGCATCTGCTTCTGCTTTGCGGTGCACCACCACCCCGCAGCGCACCACGCCATGCCCGTGCGCAAGGCGCTGGGCATTCCCACCATCTTCAACCTGCTGGGCCCGCTCACCAATCCAGCTGGCGCGCGCAGGCAGCTGGTGGGCGTGTATGCGCCGCAGTTCGTGCAGCCAGTGGCAGAGGCGCTCCTGGCGCTGGGCGCCATCAGCGCGCTGGTGGTGCACGGCACAGACGGACTGGACGAGATCTCCCTGTCCGCTCCCACCCTGGTGGCAGAGGTGGCCGATGGCGCCATCCGCACCTCCACTGTCACGCCAGAAGAGCTTGGCCTGGAGCGCGCGCCGCACCAGGCGCTGGCTGCCCAGGACCTGGCGCACGCAGCAGCGCTGGTGCGGGCGCTGCTGGACGGCACCGAGCGCGGCCCAGCGCGCCGCATGCTGCTGCTGAACGCAGCGGCCGCCATCCGCGCAGCGGGCCTTGCGCCAGACCTGCGCGCGGCGCTGGCGCAGGCGGAGCAGTCGGTGGACTCCGGCGCCGCCGCACGCGTCTTGGACACGCTGGTGCGGGCGTCGAACAGCCCAGGCGCCTGACGCCAGCCCCCTGACACCAGCCGCAGTGAACTTCCGCGCCCAGCGCGCGGCACGCCAAAACGCATGCGTAGGGTGCGCGCATGGATCCAACTGCCCGCACCGGACGCGCGCTGCCTGCAGCGCTGGTGGTGGCCGCTGCGCTGGCATGCGGCATCGCAGCGGCTGGGCTGGTGGAGCATCCAGCCTCTGCAGCAGCCCGCGCAGTGGTGTGGGTGGCGGTGGCGGGTGTCGCCTCGCTCAGCGTGCTGGCGTGCCTGAGCGCTGTGGATGCAGGGCGGTGGAGCTGCCTGGCTGGAGCGGCGCTCTTTGCGGGCCTGGCCATCAGCCTGCAGCACCAGGCCGCACGGCTCCGGCCAAAGGACGAGGGCGTGGCCCGCGTGTGGGGCACCGTGGCCAGCGCACCCAGGCAGGCTGCGACAGGCGCCGACGTGCTGGCTGTGCACGCGTATGGGACAGCCAGCCAGGTCTTTGAGCTAGAGGCCACAGCATTCGAAGCCGCGGACGGCACGCTGCATCCCACTCTTGCGGCGCTGGTGGTGCGCGTGCAGGAACTTGGACCGCTCCCGCCGCGCGGCACCACGGTGCGCGTGACAGGCTGGTACCGCCCTCCGGGACAGCAGCTGAACCCCGGTGCGCGCGCTCCGCTTGGAGATGGCTCGCTGGCTGTGCCGCGCCGCTCCTTGGTGGTGGCAGCGCGGGATGGACCCACGCTCTTCCAGCGCCTGCGGCTTGCAGCAGATGCGCTCCTGACCGCAGCGTTCCCAGCGTGGGCGCCACCCACGTGGTGCGCGCTGGTGAAGGCCATGACCACCGGCGTGCGCGAACCAGCACTGGCGTTGCCTGCTGCGCAGTTCCGGCTGGCTGGCATGAGCCACATCCTGGCCATCAGCGGGTTCAACGTGGCTGTGCTGGTGGGCGCCGCGGGCGCCGTGGCACGCGCAGTTGGCGCCAGCATCGCTTCACGCGCCGCGGTGGCCGTGGCCATCAGCGCTGTGTTCCTGCTGGTGACAGAGCCGGAGGTCAGCGTGCTGCGCGCGGGGCTTGGTGCAGGCCTGGCCGCGCTTGCTGGCCTGGCTGGCGGAAGGGCGCGTGGGCTCGGCACGCTGGGAGCAGTGGCTGCGTACACCCTGGCCACAGATCCAGACAGCCTGTACAGCCCGGGGTTCCAGCTGAGCTTTGGCGTGGTGCTTGGGCTCTTGACGCTGGCCAGTGCACCCAGCGAACGCTGGCAGGAGCGGGCGCTGGCGTGCGTGGGGCGCATCGCGCCAGCAGCAGCCGCTGAACATCCGGTCACGCGCCTGGTGGTGGCCAGTCTGGTTGGCGCGTGCGTCACCAGCGTGGTGGCGTGGACGGTGAGTTCGCCTGTGGCTGCGTGGCACGGCGGGTTCTTCAGCACCTACGCAGCGCCCATCAGCGTGCTCACCATGCCGGCAGCCGCGCTGGTCACCATGGCCGGCGTGGCTGCCATGGCGGTTGGTGCGGCGCTGCCCCCTGCTGCCGCCGCAGTGCCTGGTGCAGTGGCCTGCGGCTGCGCTGGATTCCTGGACTGGACTGCACAGGTGGCCTGCGATCTTCCTGGATCTGCGTGGTGGACGGGCCGCCCTGCTGTGTGGTGGGTGGCGGCCGCCATGGTGGCGGTGCCGGTGGCGTGGGTGGCGCCCAGCGCTGCGTTCCGCCGGGGCGCCTGGGGCGCGCTGGTGCTGCTGGCGGCGCTCCTCTGGATGGGGCCTGCGCGCCCGCTTGCAGGCCAGCCTCCACCCGGCACGCTGCGCGCCGACATGCTGGACGTGGGCAACGGCTCCTGCGTGCTGGTCCGTGCCGGCGGAACCTGCGTGCTCTTTGACGCTGGAACATCCAGCGACGACAGCGCTGGATCGCGCCGCATGGTGCCAGCGCTGGCTGCGCTGGGCGTTCGGCATCTGGATGCTGTGGTGCTCAGCTGCGACAGCCTGGAGCACTGCTCTGCCATTCCAGAGGTCGTGCGCGCCTTTGGCGCAGATCGCGTGGTGGTGCCGCCGCGCCTTGGGCAGGCGTGGGAGCGCGCCGCGCAGGGCAAGGATCGCCGCGCGTTGGGCACGCTGGCTGCGTGGCTGGCCGAGCGCGGCGTGCAGCCTGAAGCGCACGCGGCGGGCGATGATCTGCGCATCGGCGCGCTGGCCGCCCGCGTGGTGTGGCCTGCGCCTGGCGCCACGCCAGAACGGGCGTCGGATGCTGGCCTGGCGCTCCTGACATGGCATGCCAGCGTCCAGCATGCGGGTGCGGGACGCGCAACGCCAGCGCGCACCGCGCTCCTCCTGACTGGGCCGCTGGAGGATGAAGGCTGCGCTGGCCTGCTTGCCTGGGCTGCAGGCCACCCAGGGCAGCTGCTCCCTGTGGCTGTGATGGAACTGCCACACCATGGCAGCTTCCGCGAGCAGGCCGCCCAGCTGGTGCGCGCCCTGGAGCCAGCGGCTGTCCTGCGCAGCGCTGGCGCCCAGCGAGTGCGCACCGACCGCTGGGCCGGAATCGCACCAGCCTTGCGAGGCGTGACCGCACTGCATGGCGCGCTGCGCGCGGAGATCGCACCCGATGGCAGCGTGCAGCTGCAGCACTGGACCGACCGCGGCTGGGCCGCGCTTGAGCCAGCCGCTACGGGCGCGTCTTCAGAAGCACAGGCCGGTCCAGACGAACCACATCACCCACGGGCGACCCATCCGCAGCAAGCAGCTCAATCTCCACGGGCACGCGGGGCACCAAGGCGCTCACCACGCGCTCGGGGTGCGCGGGGTCCAGGCGCACGCGCGCGGCTTCCTTGCCGCCAGCGCGGACCACCAGTTCCACCACGCCAAACTGGCGCGTCTCTGGCGCCAGGCCAGCCACCATCACCAGCGTGGCGTCAAAGTCGGGCGCTGGAAAGGACACCTTCACCGGACCTTCGATCTCCCAGGGCGCTGCATCGAGCGCCCAGGTGCCATCCAGCACGTGCGGCGCAGGCAGCTGGTAGTGCATGCCCTGACCATCCGACGCGGCTGTGGTGGTGGGCTGCATGCTGGCCAGCGGCACCACCGCGCCAGGGGCCATCTCTGCGCCCAGCAGCCACGCGCGCGGCACGCTGGCGGCCGCCTCTGCGCCAGCGCCCATCAGGCGAGCCAGGTCTGCTGCGGGCCAGGTCAGGGCCCTGCCATCCAGGACGCTGCCATCGCGCACCCACACCCGCACGCCAGCGCGCGGCGTGTCCTGGCCTACGAAGGACACGCTGCGCACGCGCGCCCACGGCAGCGTGATCGGCGTGCGTTCGGCGCCCTTCTCCAGATGGACGCCTTCGGCATCCATGGTGGTCACCAGCCCCTCCACGCGGTCGCCGTTGGCAAGCGCCACCACATCAGACTGGGTGGCCTCCGGCGCGCTGTCGCCACTCAGGATGATGGCGCGGATGCCCTCGGTGGTCACAGGCCGGGGCGGGCACCAGCGGCACTCCCATGTCAGGCTTTCCTTCCCTTGATTCAGCTGGCCGCGCAGGCGCTGGCCGTCGGGCAGCACCAGCGTGCCGCGGGCTGGATCCATGCGCGCCGCCACGGGCGGATCCACCAAGAGCGCAGCCACGTCCGCTGGGGGCGTCTGGTCTGGCGCGATCACGACGGGTGTGCCATCGGCGCGCAGACCCCACAGCGCAGGCATGGTGGTCTCCTCGCCCGAACCCTTCTGACCCGGCATGATCTCCGGCATGCGGATGCGCGAAGGTTGCTTTGGTGGCGTCAACCACTGGGCGGACGCCTCCTGCACGCTGCCCAGGCACGCAAGCACCGCCAGCGCACGCAGCGCGCTCACGCGCACGACACCCGCACCCAGGGCGCGTGCGGCGGAAACATGGTCAGACCAGGCATGGCGGCGCTTCATACATGGGTGACGCATGAGGTGGCTCACTTCTGAAAGATCGGAAGGTACCGCTTGGGCATCTGCATGATGATGAGCCCCATGCTGGTGCCCAGCGCTGGACCCCACTGCGGATCTGGGAAGCTCCCATCGGCCAACTGCACGGACACCAGTTCGTCCCGGATGCGCGGCCACCACTCCTTCCACCAGTTGCCGCCTGCCAGATACATGGCCTGCGCTGCGTAGTAGTGGCCGTAGTAGTAGTACATCTGGCCGCCAGGCCCACCTCCGTCTGGCAGCGCCACCTGGCGCAGGTACGCCAGCCCGCGCGGAATGCTGTCGTCGTCGTACACGCCGGCGTAGAACAGGGTGGCCACGCCCGCAGCGGTGCGCGGCCATCCACTGGGGCCGGTGCCGCGCATGTAGCGGAAGCCCCCATCTGGATTCTGGCACTCGCGCACGTAGCGCACCGCGCCGTCCACCACTTCCTTGGGGATCTCGATGCCTGCGTTGCGGGCCGAGCGCAGCGCCATCACCTGGCAGATGGTCACGCTGACGTCCGCGTCGTAGGGCACTGGGTTGTAGCGCCAGCCCCCCTCCTCGTTCTGGCTGTTCTCGATGAGGCGGATGGCGCGGACCAGCGCGTCGCGCACGCGCGAATCCTCGGGCGTCATGCCGTACACCTCACCCAGGAACAGCGCTGCGAATCCATGCCCGTACATGGGGCCGTTGATGCTGTCGCTGTTCACCAGGCCGCTCTCTGTCACGTGCTGCAGCACGTATTCCAGCGCCCGCTCCACCGCGCGGCCGTAGCGGCCACGGCCCGGCGTGCTGCCGTCGGCCATCAGGGCCAGCGCGCCCAGGGACACGATGCCAGCGTTGCCAGCCAGGCGCCCGCGGCCAAACGTGCCATCCGCGTTCTGGTTTGCAGCCAGCCAGGCCAGGCCCTTCTCACATGCCTGGTTCCACTCGGGCGTCATCTCGCCAGCCATGGGCGCGTTCTGCGCTGAGCCGCCAGCAGCTGGCAGCACGGGCGCAGCGGCAGGCGGCACGGGCGCAGCAGCCGGCGGCACCGGCGCAGCGGCTGGCGGCGCTGATGGCGCGGAAGCAGGTGGCACCGCAGCGGGGGGCGCAGCCGGCGGCGGGGCGGTCTGCGCGGGCCCCAGCATGGCGGCGCTCCACACCAGGGCGCTCGCACCCATCAGGTTCACTTGCGGGCCTCTTCTGCCATGCGGCGATAGTAGTCCTGCGTCATCTTGCGGTAGGCAGCGCTCACTGGGTCGCGCATGCCCTGGCGCACAGCGTCGCGCACGCGGGCAGGCAGCTGGCCCCACGCGGTGCGGCTTTCATCAAACTGCGCCATGTCCTGCGCTGGATCCACGCGCGGTGGTGGCTCGTTGGCGCCCGGTTGCTGCGGCGCCCCAGGCTGATTGGAACGGCTGGGGTCGTTCTGCGGGCGCGCTGGCGTGGGCTGCTTGGCCTGCTCGCCGTTCTGCTGCTCCCCATTCTGCTGGTTCTGCTGCCGCTGCTGGTTGCGCTGCTGCTGATTCTGCTGCTGCTGTTCCTGCTGCATGCGCCGCGCCGCCTGGATGAGCTCATCCAGCTTGCGCACCGCGCTCTCCTGCAGCCGCTGCGTGGACAGGCCTGGCTCGTTCTCCTTCAACAGCCCCGCGCTGCGGCGCAGGTCATCCAGCGCCGATGACAGTAGGTCCGCTGGCTTTTCATCGCGCAGCGCCTTCTGCAGCTGCTCCTGGCGCGCAGCAGCGTCGTCTGTCTTGCTGCGCTTGCCAGGCAGGCCAAGCACATCATCCAAGGACGGCTCGTCCGACGCTGGTGGGGCGGATGACGGCGTTGGTTTCCCAGACGGCGGTGCCACTGGTGGCGCACCCTGCGCTCCAAATCCCTGCGTGGGCGGTGCCTCTCCACCGGGCGGTGCTTCCTTCTTGGCGCCCTCGTCCTTCATGCGCTTCATCCACTTCTGGCCCAGGTCCACCAGGCGCTCCTGCCGCTTGGAGATGCGGTCCATGAAGCCTGCGCGATCTTCCTCCTGCAGCGCTGCCGCTGCGCGCGTGTCCTCCAGCGCCTGTTGCGCCATCGTGCGCAGCAGCTTGAGCTCTGCGATGGGCGGCATGCGCTGGTTGCCCTCCGCACCAGTTCCGCCACCAGACTCGCCTTGGCCTCCGCCCGGCTGCCGGTCTGCTCCCTGTGCAAACGGATCCTCTGGCCGCTCTGGATCTGCCAGCGACTCCACCAGCGCGCTCAGCTGCCGCTCCACCTGGTCCTGCAGCATCACCGTGCGACGCGATGGCATGCCAGTGGACAGATCCGCGCCAGCCAGCCGCGACGATTCCGCCATCTCCTCGTTGGCAGTGCGGTACAGCTCGCTGCCCGCCACGTCCTGGCGCGCACCCAGGTTGGCAATCAGCCCTGACACAGCATTCTGCTGGCCAGCAACCCGCCGGCTCTCCACCAGGGTGCGCCGCGTGGGCTGCTGGCCTGGTGGTGGAAGGATGCCCTCTGTGCTGGTGCGCGCGGAGTGCTGCTGCTCCAGCACCTTGCCGTACAGGTCGCGCAACTCTGCGCGCCGGCGGTTCTCTGACTCGCTGCGCGCGCGGCGCTCGATGGCCAGCGCTGTGGTCAGCGCCTCCTGCACGCTCACGCGCGCTTGTCCCACCAGGCCGCGCGCGCCGGGCAGGTCCACAGGCGCGCTGCGCAGGCCGCTGGCGCCCTCGTCCAACTGCGTGGCAGCGCGGTCCACCAGTTCGGCCACGCGCGCGGACTGGTTGCCTGCCGTCTGCGCATCCTGCGTGATGCTGCTGGCATTGCGGCTGAGCGCCAGCATGCCGCGCACGCTCTCCTCCAGGCCCGGCCTGTCGTCCGCCGCCACTGCCTGCAGCAGCCCAGCCTGCACATCCACGCTGCCAAGCAGCGCGCGCAGGCTCTCCACCAGGCTGGCCATCCTGCGGCGCAGCTCCTCGTTGCGGGCGCGCTGCTGGTCCCGCATCGCCTGGCGCATGGCATCCAGCGCCTCCTGCGCCTGGCGCTGCGATTCCTGCGCAGACTGCAGCTGGTTGCGCTGGGTGTCCTTGGCTGCGTCCTCCAGCGTGCGCGCCAGCGAGCGCTTCTCCGCCTCCTCCGCGGCCTGCTTCAGCGCCTGTGCTGCGCCAGGGTCTGGCTTGGCTGCGCGCTCCGCCTCCTGCGCTGCGTCCTGCAGCTGCTGCGTCAGCGTGCGCGCCTCGGCGGCAGCCTCGCGCTGCGCCTGCGACGCCTGCTCCAGCGCCGCGCGGTCCTGCGCCCCCAGCTCCCGCTCCTCCTTGCCCGCGGTGCGGCCCTCCAGCGCGCGCGTGGCGTCCTGCGCCTGGCGTACGCGCTCAGACAGCGCATCCAGCTTTCGAACCAGCTGCGCGGTGGCCTGGTCTCGCTCCAGGGCGCTCTCCAGCTCTCCCAGCGCGCGCTCCGCCTCGGCCGCGGCCTGCGCGCCCTTGGCAGCGCCATCCTGCTTGGGCAGCTCTGCTGCGGCTCGCTGGGCCGCCTCTGCTGCGCGCGCAGCCTGCTGCCTAGCGTCCTGGATGGACTCCTTCAGTCCGTCGCCTGTCGTGCCGTTGCGCTCCAGCCGCCCCTCCAGCTCTGCCAGCCCGCGCTCGAAGGATCCAATGCGGTCCATCATGCGCCCCTCTGTGCCAGCCAGCTGCGAGCGCTGCGCCGCGGTGGACTCCGCACCCTCCGCCTGCGTGGTGCGCGCCGCGGCCTCTGCTGCATCGCGGATGCCGCGCTGCTCCTGGCGCAGCCGTCCAGCGGCGTCGCGCATCTGCCCAAGCCGGCTGCGCACCTGCTGCGTCAGTTCCGCCACGCTGATGATGCGCAGCACCCGCGGGCTGCTGGCCACCGGCGCGCGGGGCGTGCCACCAGCTTGGTAGGCATCCACGGCGTACGCGGTCAGCACCACGCTGTCGCCAGGCTGCAGGCCAAGCTCCTTCAGCGGCACTGTGGCGGCCACGCGCGCCGCGGGCGCTGGTTCTCCGGGGAAGGTCCGCAGCAGGCTGCCCTTGGAACGAACTGCCTCAAGCCAGGTCCCCTGCACGCCCAGGTCGTCACGGCCTTCCGCAACCACCAGCGGAGCTGCGTCCGGCGTGACTGTCTCGTCGCTGGCTGGCTCCACGATGGCGATGCTTGGCGGCGCGTCTGGCACGCTTGGAATCTCAAATGCGATGCGCGACGCCGGGCCCACGCCCTCCTCTCCATGCGGCTGCACCTCCAGCACACCAGGTCCGCGCGCGGTCCAGCGCAGCGTCCACCGCTGCGGCGCTGCCGTGTCGGCCCGCACGTCCAGCGCAACGCGGCCACCAGCGCCATCCGCCAGCACAAAGTTGTCCTCCAGGTTGCCCGCTGCCACAGCGCCCTTCATCTGCAGCACCAGCTCCACCTGCGATCCTTCCAGCACTGGCGGCGAAAGCACGGCGCGCCGGTCGGTCCCGGTGCCGAGTTCTGCCGTGCGCACATCCACGGTGCTGGCCGCGTACTCCGGCGGCGTCACGCGCAGCTGCGCGCTGGCCACGCTGGGCGGCTCCACCAGGGTCACGCGCTCCACAGAGGTTTCCATGTCCGGGGTGTGGAACGCCACCTCCACAGACTGGCCATCTGTCTCCACCAGCCGCTCGAACACACCATCTGGCTGCAGGGTCAGCACCACGCTGCGCCACTCGCCAGCGCCCTGCCGCAGCACGCGGTACTCGGCGGTCACATGCATGTCCGCTGGCTGGCCGCGCACGGGCCGCGCGCGCAGCGGCAGCGGCACGCCGCGCGGATGCACATGCCCCGCCAGCGCGGGCTCCACCATCGTGCGCGCTGGCCACTGCACGTCAACCCACGGCGTGAGCAGACGAGCCAGCCCGGTAGCTGCGGTCTGGGGAGCGGCCACCAGCAGCGCGCACCACGCCACTGCGCCTGCCGCTGCAGCCAGCGCTGCGCGACGCACAGGCCGCAGGTCCAGCCGCTGCTGCATGGCGTTGGGCGCCGCATCCCTGGCAGCCTGGATGGTGGTGCCGGCCATCTGGCCCTCCAGCCGCTTGCGCTCAAACTCTGCGCCGCTTCCCAGCAGGCCGCGCGCCTGCGGCTGGCCCCGCTCCAGGCGCAGCGCCACCTCCACCAGCGGCGGCCGGAAGCGCAGCGCTGGCCGGAAGCGCAGCCACACCCACGCCACGGCGCAGCACGCCAGCACCGCCAGCTCCACCACGCGCACCGGCGCGGGCAGGCGCAGCACGCGGTCCAGCACCACCGCCGCCAGCGTCACCGCGCACCCTTCCGCCACGGCAAGCAGCAGCCGCTCCGCGATCAACGCGGCGCGCGCTCGGCGCCGGAAGGCCTCCAGTTGGTGGAGCAGTGTTCGCACTCGGCTCTCCTGAAGACTATGCCAGCCGCAGCCAGCGTCGGCCAGCCCATTCTGCTGTCAGCAGCCCTAGAACCAGCGCCAGCGCCAGCGGGCTGTTCCACAGCGGCTCGCGCACTGGATCTTCGGACACCACGCTGCGGTTGGGCAGGAACGCAGCCACCTGCTCCACCTGGTCCAGCGTGAAGGTGCGCCCGCCTGTCTCGCGCGCCAGCTGGGCCAAGAGCGCCGGGTCCGCCTCTGCGTCGCGCAGCTCGCGGTCGCTGCGCACCACCTGCACCTGCGCGCCGCTGCCAGCACGGGCCGCCAGCGCTGGATCGCGCGGGCGGATCGTCCAGCGGCCCTCTGCATCGGGTGTCCATGTTCCAACCAGGCGGCCGCCTGGCAGCAGCCGGGCCTCCAGTTCCGCGGTGGGCACACCGGGCGTGTCGGGCACCGCCTCCAGCGGCAGCGTGGACAGCTGCACGTCGGAGGGCAGCTCCACCTCCACGCGCACAGCGTCGCCCACCGTGGCGCGTCCGGGCTCCGCCGCCACCTGCACCTCCTCGCGACCGCGGGCCAGCGTGGGACGCGCCATCATGCGCAGGAGCTGCAGCCAGAAGCGTTCTGGGTATGTCTCGCCACGCCCATAGCGCCAGCGCCAGATCTCATCCGTGGCCACATACAGCACGCTGCCTGCGCCATAGCGCATGCTGAGCACCAGCGGCACGTTGGCGCCCTCCACCTGCTGCACGCTGGTACCAAGCACCTCTGCGGTGGGCTTCACCTGCGAAGCCTGGATGCGCTGCGCCCACTCCAGCTGGCTCCAGCCCGCGCTGGTGTCCTCCAGCTCTGCGGGGAACATCTGCCGCGCATCGTCAGACAGGCGCAGCACGCCCTGCCGCTGCGCCGCTGGCGTGGGACGCATGTTCACCGCAGTGGCCACGCGCTCCAGCTCCAGCGGACCTGTGAACGGCAGCAGGTCCTCCAGCGCTGTGCCCTGCCAGCTGCGCGGCGTGCTGCGCGCACCCCCAATCCACACCAGGCCCGCGCCACGCTCGCCCACCAGCCGGCGCAGCTCCGCCAGCTGCTCCTGCGTGAACGACCCCGCGGAGATGTCTCCGATCACCACCAGATCAAACCGCTCGAACTCCTCGCGCGTGCGCGGCAGGCGCGTGATGGGCGTGTTGCCCTCCTGCGCAAAGTTGCGGTCGGCCGAGAGCAGCATGACCGCGCTCTCGAACGTGGACTCGCGCTGCAGCAGGTTCTTCAGATAGCGATATTCCCAGCGCGGATACCCCTCCACGTACAGCACGCGCAGCGGCCGGTCCACCAGCGTGACAGGCAGCGTGCGGCGGTCGTTTCCCGGCACCAGGTCCTGCGCACCGGAAGGATCCACCACGCGCACCTCCCACTGCGTGTCGCCTGGCGCACCGGGGCGCGCCACCAGCTGAACGTTCTGGCGCGCCTGGCCACCAGCAGGCAGCTCGGTGCGGTCCAGCACCGTGCCGGTGGCTGTGTCCACCAGCTCCACGCGCGCCTCGCGGTCCAGCGCCGGGCCGCGGCGCTCCACCACCACCTCCACCGGCACCAGGTCGCGCGCGAACGCCCGGCGCGGCGCCTGCGCCTCGGTCACCGCTGCGTCGCCCAGCGCCTGGTCCGCGCCCAGCGGCACCGCCAGCACACGCACGCCGTCGTTGCGCAGCTTGCGCAGCAGCGCCTGGTCTGGTGGCTCGGTGGTGCGGCCATCGGTGAGCAGCACCAGCGCGCTCACCGGCCTGCTGCCTGCGCGGGCCAAGGCCTGCTCCATGGCTGAGGCCAGCAGCGTGCGCTGGCCTGTGGCTGGCCCAGCATCCACGCCCTGCGCGGTGGCGGCCAGCGGCACCAGGCTGTCGCCAAAGCCGTACCACTGCACGCGGTGCGCCTCACCAGGCTTGGCCAGCAGGTGATCTGCGCCGGCCAGCAGCTGCCGCAGCGCAGCGTCGCGCGAACCACGCGCCCCACCCGGCGCGCGCTGCACGTCCTCCACCTCCATGCTGCGACTGCGATCCGCCAGCACCAGCACCACGTCTGGCTCGCGTGTCTCGCGCGGCAGTTCCAGCGCAGGACCACATGCCAGCACCGCCAGCAGCAGGAGAAGCGCGCCGCGCAGGCAGCCCAGTGCCACGCGCCTGGAACGCGCCAGGTCAAGGCGGCGGTAGCTCCACCACGCCACGCCTGCTGAAGCGGCCAGCACCAGGGCCCAGCCCCACGGCGGAAGCTCATGATCGAACGCCAGGCGCAGCGGCCCCGCGTCTGCTGGAATCACGTCCATGCCAAGCAGCCATCGCACCCATGCGCTGCTCATGGTGCCGCCTCCGCCCGAACAGGGAGGTGCGAAAACCTCCGCGCCAGCACAGACTCCAGCACGCCCAGCACACAGGCTGCCAGCAGCATCCACAGTGCACACTCCATCGTCCCCGCGGTGGAGCGACCCGCTGCGGCAGCAGACTCCGCGGGTGCGCCCGCGCTGTTCCCTGCGGTGCCCCCCGCGCTGCCTCCCACGCCGTCCCCCGCGCCGCTGCCAGCACTGCCATCTTCTGCCTGCAGCGGGCGCCATGCTGCGCCCAGCCATTGCTGCACGCGCGCTGGGTCCACGGGCTCCACGCTTGCTGCGGCCGGATTGATCACAGCCGCCAACACACCCAGCACTCGGCCGCCGCTGTCCAGCATCTCATACAGCCCTGCGCGGTCCACCGCCCGCGTGGCGCGCCCACCCGCACCCACCGGCACCATGCGTGCGCCAGGCACGGGCGCGCCGTCCGCACCCACCATGCGCAGCTCCACCACGCCTGGGCGATCCACCCACGGCAGTGTTCCCACAAGCACAGCGCGCGCAGCAGCCGCCTGCCGCGCTGCTTCAGAAACCACCTCCTGCCACACTGGCACCATGGCTGGCTTGACAGGCAGCGTGCTCCACGCCAGGTCCATGGCCACGGTGAACAGCACCACGGTGCCGCGCGCATCCGGCGGCCGCCACGCCAGGAGCAGCGGCCGTCCATCTGCCGCGGCCAGCTGCACCGCGCCCGCATCCGCGCCCACCTGCACCGGCAGCAGGCGCGACACCTGCACGCTGGGGGCCAGCGCCGCCAGCTCTGCTGCGATCCCGCGCAGCAGCCCGTTGCCAGGCTGTTCGCTGGGCAGCGCGGCTGCTGGCTCCACGTCCTCCGCCTCAAGCGCCACGGTCCAGGGCACCTGCAGATGCTCGCGCAGGCGCGGCGTCCAGCCCTGCGCGCGCTCGGCCTGCGAGGGCAGCAGCACCAGCGTTCCGCCGCGCGCCACAAACTCCGCCGCCAGCCTCCACTGTGCTGCGTCCAGCAAGCCGGGCTGCGCCACCACCAGCGCATCCACGGCTGCCAGCGCGCGCGCATCCAGCGCCGCCGGGTCCAGCGCCACGCACTCCACCGGCGCGTCCTCTGCGGGTGCCAGCGCGCGGGCCACCCATTCGCCGGCTGGCAGCTGATCAATGCCGGTGCTGCTCTGGAACGACCGCCGATCCACCACCGCCACGCGCAGGCGCTCGCCGCCCGCCAGCACGCTGGCGCGGACATCGTCCTGTGGCTGCGCGTCGGTGCTCAGGCTTGCGGTCACAGCGCGGCGGAGTGCCGCCGCTGCATCCGCCGGCCGCTCCTGCACTGCCAGGTCCAGCGAGCGCTCGCGTTCCGACGCCGCCAGCCGCACGCTGCGCTCCACAGGCGCCACCAGGCTTGGACCCACGATGCGCAGCGTGGTGGCAAGCTCGCCATCGCCACGATCGCGCCGCACGGTCACGTGCACCAGGCGCTGGTCCTGCGCACCAGGCGTGCGCTGCGGCTCCACCAGCACCAGCTGCGCGTTCTGGCCCACAGCAGGTGGAGGCGCGCTCCACCACAGCTGCACTGGCATGGACGCGCCGCCAAGCTGCGGCAGCGGAGGCTGCTCGCGCACGGTCCCAGAGCGGAACGCGCTGGCCAGCAGCACGCGCGCCTCGGTGCCGCGCACCACCTCTTCCTCCAGGATGCGCGCCGCGCGCTGCAGTGCGCCTGGAATGTCCGCCGGCAGCTGGCTTGGCTCTGCCTCCGTCAGCGCGCGCAGCGGCCCGCGCCGGTCCAGCGTGGGCGGCTCGTCCGGGCCGGCTGCCGGGCGTCCTGCCAGGATCACCGCCACACGGTCCGCCTGCCCCAGCTGCTCCACCTGCTGCCGCGCCACGCCAGCGGCCCACTGCAGCGCGGTGCGTCCATCTGCCAAGACCTCTGACGAAGCCACTGAGTCATCCAGCACCACCACCAGCGTGCGCGGCACTGTGGCGCCCTGCTGCGCTGCGCCAACCAGCGGGCGCGCAATGGCCAGCCCAGCGCACGCCACCAGCAGGCACCGCACTGCCAGGAGCAGCCAGCGCTCCATGCGGCGGCGGCGCTCCACGCGACGCAGGGCCTGGCGCAGCAGCTCCATGGCGGCCCACTCCACCGGTTGCCGACGGCGGCGCAGCAGCAGGTGCACCAGCACTGGAAGCGCCACCGCCGCGGCCGCAGCCACTGCAAGCCCTGGCGACGCAAACCACACGCTCATCGCCCTGCTCCCCGGCCAAGCATGCGTTCGCGCCGCGCCAGCAGCGCTGCCAGCACGGGCCCCACCGATTCATGCGTGTCCAGGCGCACCAGGTCCACGCCCATGCCTCGGGCCAACCGCTCCAGGTTGCGCTCGTCAGCTGCCATTTCCTCCAGATACGCCGCGCGCACCGCGCGCGTGTCCACCTCCAGCGCGTCCTCGCCCTCCAGTCCAGCAAACGGCGCTGTCTCATCCAGATCAAAGCGCAGCTCCTGCCTGTCCAGCACGCGCAGCAGGATCACGTCGTGTCCGCGGTGCCGCAGCCGCGCCACGCTGTCGCGCACCATCTCGGCCGGCATGAGGAAGTCCGACACCACCACCACCAGCGAGCGATGCGCCGCGCGCGTCAGCAGCTCGTCCACCGCGCGCAGCAGATCCGCACGGCCATCCACAGGCGCGGTGGCCAGCGCCTGCACCACGCTGCGCCAATGTCCCTGCGCGTTGCTGCACCGCGCACCCTGCAGCGGCGTGGGGCCGAACAACCCAACGCTCACGCGGTCGCGCTGCGCCAGCGCAAGAAAGGCCAGCGCTGCCGCGGCCGCAGTGGCGTGGTCGTACTTGGTCCACAGGTGCTCGCGGCCCGTGCGCGTGCCGCCCCAGCCGCTCTTCACCCGCAGCGTTCCATACTTCATGCTGGCGCTGGCATCCACCAGCACATGCACGTCCAGGTTGGTCTCCTGCTGGTAGCGCTTCAGGTACAGCTTGTCGCTGCGGCCAAACACCTTCCAGTCAATGTGGCGCACCGGGTCGCCGGGCACGTACTGCCGATGCTCGGCAAACTCCACAGCCAGCCCCTGGTAGGGCGACCGGTGCATGCCGCTCATCACGCCTTCGGCGATGCACTTGGCGCGCAGCTCCATGGGCCCAAGCTGGGCCAATGTCTCTGGAGCCAGATATTGCTCTGCGCGCACGGCGGGCCTGCGTCCTTCCGCCCGTCAGGGCTTCACCAGGCGTTCCAGCTCCTTCACGCCAGGCGCGCCAGCATCCTCCACTGGCACAGCCTGCAGCAGCTCGGTGATTACGCGCTCGGTGTCCACGCCATCGGCCTGCGCGTTGAAGTTCAGCTGCAGGCGGTGGCGCAGCACCGGGTGCGCCACTGCGCGGATGTCATCGGGTGTCACGTGCGCCGCTCCAGCCAGCAGCGCGCGCGCCTTGCCAGCCAGCGTCAGGAACTGGCTGGCGCGCGGCCCAGCGCCCCACGAGACATAGTCGCTCACCACTCGTGGGCGGACTGCGCCATTTGCGCCCCGACCACCAGCAGCGCCGCCGCCCTCCTCCTGGCCAGCCGCGCGCGTGGCGCGCACCAGCCGCAGCACGTAGCGCACCACGTGGTCTGCCACCGGCACCTGGCGCACCAGCTCCTGCATGGCGTGCAGGTCTGCCGCGCTCACCACGCGGTCGGGCGCGGCGCCGCCAGCGCCTGTGGTGCGCCGGACGATCTCCGCCTCCTCCGCCTCGGTGGGGTAGCCGATCTTGATGTGCATCATGAACCGGTCCAGCTGCGCCTCTGGCAGCGGATACGTGCCTTCCTGCTCGATGGGGTTCTGCGTGGCCAGCACAAAGAAGGGGCTGGGCAGCGTGTGGTTCACGCCACCCACTGTCACCTGCCGCTCCTGCATGGCCTCCAGCAGCGCGCTCTGCGTCTTGGGCGGGGTGCGGTTGATCTCATCGGCCAGCACCACGTTGGCAAAGATGGGGCCAGGCACAAAGCGCAGCCGGCGCGTGCCCGTGGTGCGGTCCTCCTCGATCACCTCGGTGCCGGTCATGTCGCTGGGCATCAGGTCCGGCGTGAACTGCACGCGCGCGAATCCCAAAGACATGCTGCGCGCCAGCGTGGAGACCAGCAGCGTCTTGGCCAGGCCCGGCACGCCCTCGATCAAGGCATGCCCCCCGCACAGCATGGCGATCATCACTTCGTCAATCACGCGGTCCTGCCCCACGATCACCGCGTGCACACTGGCTCTCAGCCGCTCCACCGCAGCCTTCACATCGGCGGGCGTGCGAACAGATGCGGACGCTTCGCCTGATGGCTGCTGCATGGCGTGAGTATAGTTCCGCGCTTGCCGGAACTCCCTGAAATTGAGGCACTTCGGCGCGCGCTGGCGCCTGTGCTGACCGGCGCCACCCTGCATGTGCTGCGCATGGGCCCGCATGACATGCGCGCCCGCGGCAGCGGCCGGGCGGAATCGCCGCAATCCCGCACCACGCGCGGCTCCTGGATGCCACGCCACGCCCTGCTGCATGGCGCCACCGTCAGCGCCCTGCACCGCCTGGGCAAGCAGCTGGCCATCCAGGCAGCCGATGGCCGCGTGCTGGTGGTGCAGCTGGGCATGAGCGGCCAGGTGCTGGTTGAGACGCCCAGCACCCCGCGCCCCAAGGACCACCGGCATGTGGAGTGGCGCCTGCACCCGCGCAGGAGTGCGCGGCGCGGCGCAGGCGCCACCCCCTGCACGCTGATCTTCCGCGATCCGCGCCGCTTTGGTGGGCTGCACGCCGCGGCGTCGCTTGAAGCGCTGCGCTCCGGTGCCTGGGCCCGGCTGGGCACAGATGCGCTGGACATCACAGGCGCTGCGCTGCACGCCGCCTTGCGCGGCCGGCGTGCGGTGAAGGCGGTCCTGCTGGATCAGTCTGCGCTCGCAGGCGTGGGCAACATCTACGCTGATGAAGCGCTGTTCCGCGCTGGCATCGCGCCCACGCGCGCAGCCAGCCGCGTGAGCGCTGCAGAGGCTGCGTGCCTTGCGCTCCACCTCCGCCAGGTGCTGGGCGCATCGGTGGCGCGTGGCGGCAGCACCATCCGTGACTACCGCTCTGCCGATGGCTCGCCTGGCACCGCGCAGCACACGCTCGCTGCGTATGGCCGCGGCGGCCTTCCATGCGTGCGCTGCGCCACCACGCTGCGCCAGGCGCAGGTGGCAGGCCGGACCACGGTGTGGTGCCCCGCCTGTCAACCACGTGTGCACAGCGCTGCAGGCCGTGGTAACTCGCGCGCTGCGGGAGAGCGCCCAAGCAAGCCCTCCGACAGGCGCGCTGTGCGCCAAGGTCCGAAGAAGACAGAGAAGTAATTCATCTCCTCTTCCTAGAAGAGGGTGCTGTCAACTTGTGGACAACCCGGGACCCGTCACGCGTAAGTCCTTGGCTGCGCAGCTTGTGCATTGCGCCGCTGGCGTGGGACGACCTGTCAATCAGGTTTCGTCTGTCGCCATCCGGGTTCGCAGCGCGGACCTTGCCTGTCGCTGCACCCCTGCTTACGCGTTCTGAACACGGTTCCCGGCCACCAGGGCCTTCCGCGCCTCCGAACCAGGACGAACGCACTGGGCAGGTTGTCCACACGCCGCCCCCGCGCCATCCTGCGCTGCCGACGTCCCTTCCAGGCTGCTGCGTCAGGCCTCGCGGCGCGACAGCATCTGCTCGATGCGGTTCACGTCGTGGTTGAGCGCTTCATTGGCCTGAGTCTTGGTGGTCACGGTGCGCACGGCGTGCATCACCGTGGTGTGATCGCGGCCACCGAAGTAGCCGCCGATCTCCTCCAGCGAGTACCGCGTGTGCTTGCGCGCCAGCCACATGCAGATCTGCCGCGGCAGCGCGATGCTCTTGTGACGGCGCTTGCCCATCAGGTCGCTCAGCTTGATGTCGTAGTAGCGAGTGACGGCCTCGATGATCTGCTGCACCGTGGGCTGCGTGGCGCCGTCGCCACTTGCTGCGCGCTCGCGGCCATCTGCCAGCGCCTGCTTGGCAAGCTCCAGCGTGATGGGCACGCCGTTGGCCATGGACAGGCCGCGCAGGCGCGTGAGCGCGCCCTCCAGCTCGCGGATGTTGCTGTCCACGCGCGCTGCGATGTACGCCGGCACGTCGTCAGGCAGCTCCAGGTCATGCAGCGCGGCCTTCGCCTTCAGGATGGCCACGCGCGTCTCGTATGGCGGGCGATCAATGCGCGCCACCAGGCCGCAGTTGAAGCGGCTCACCAGGCGATCCTCCAGATCGGGGATCTGCTCCGGCGGCGCATCCGAGCTGAGCACGATCTGCCGCCCAGCCTGGTACAGCGCGTTGAACGTGTGGAAGAACTCCTCCTGCGTCTGCTCGTGCTTGGACAGGAAGTGGATGTCGTCAATCACCAGCATGTCCGCATGGCGGAAGCGGTGACGGAACTCATGCATGCGGCCCGCGCGCACCGCCTCATGGAAGAGATCCATGAAGGTGTTGCAGCTGATGTACACGATGCTGGCGCCAGGGTCCTGCCGAAGCATCTGCTGGCAGATGGCCTGCAGCAGGTGAGTCTTGCCCAGGCCAACGCCGCCATGCACGAAAAACGGGTTGTAGACGCGGCCCGGCTTGGAGGCCACCGCCAGCGCCGCAGCGTGCGGCAGCCGGTTGGCGGGCCCCACCACGAAGGTCTCGAACACATAGTCCGGCGACAGGATGATCTGCTCGTCGAACAGCGCGTCGGAGGAAGGCTTGGCAGCGTTGCTGGCCACCGGCGCCTGCGGGGCCATGCCAGCGCGCTCGCCCACAAAGCGCACGCCCACCAGGCGCCCGGTCACGGCCTGCGCAGCTTCAGTGAACGCTGGCGTGCAGCACCGCTGCAGGTAGCTCAGGCGCACGGGCTCTTCCATCAGCAGCACCAGGCCGCTCTGGTCCATGCCCAGCACGTCAATCTTGTCGAACCAATGCCGGCAGATGTCGCCGTGCGACTTGCGGAGGTATGCCAGCAGTCGGTCGCGCATGTCCCCCGAGGGTCCAGGCTGCGCTGCTGCGGTTCGCCGATCGGAAGAAGTTCCCGAAGCCATGGAGCGCGAAGGTCCGGGCCAGCGCCAGTGCAGGGCGTGTGCCGGGACGGAAACGACTTTCACGAAGTTGAAGCGGTTCGGAGTCTGCCCACTCCGACACGCGACGAACAGCGGGGCGAAATGTAGATCAGTCTCGCGGCTTCGTCAACCAACTTCCTCAGCGTTCATCGCATCTGGTGCTGGAGCTTCTGGCTCAGCGCCCTCTGCTGCTACCATGGCCTCGTAGCGTGCCTTGTTGGTGCGGTGGTCCATCAGCAGATGCAGGCGCGCTGCGCCTCGTGGGCCGGCCACTTTCTCCAGCTTCTCCCGCGCGAACGGCATCAGCGTTCGCCGGCTGACGTGGGCTATCACTACATCCCGCGCTTCCCACGCCTCCAGAAGCGGCCGCAGGTCGTCCACGTGGATGTGCTTGCCGATCTTGGCGCGATCGCGGTGCTCGTCCTCAAAGAACGTGCACTCTGTCACTACCACTTGTGCCTTGCAGATCTCCGGACGCAGCAGGAAGGGCCCAGGCTCTGTGTCGCCTGTGTAGGCCACCAGGGGAATCTCCACCACCTTGGTGATGGCCACGCCTTCTGCACGCAGCTGGCGCAGCTTGTCCTGGGGCTGCCCCACGAACTCCTCGCGCAGCTTGCTGCGGCGTTCGATGACCACCCACGCCACGGCTGGCACGGTGTGGCTGACCTCGATGGCCCGGATGACCAGATTGGGGCGCAGCTCAAAGTCCGTGTCTGGCTCCACGCCGATGATCTCATGGGGCGTGCGCTGGCGCTCCAGGTCCACCCAGCTGGCCATCATGCGGCGGATGGGCTCCACCACCTTGGGGTGGCAGAGGCAGCGCCCCTGGTTTGGCATCTTCTGGAACCACCGCTGGCTGAACCAGTAGGGCAGGCCTGCCACATGGTCCATGTGCGTGTGCGTCAGCGCCACTGTCTGGGCTGCCAGCACAGGTCGCGGGCAAAGGCCGATATCAAAGGCCAGGTCCAGCTCAGGAACCTGCACCACCGCCTGCTCACCAGCCACCGACACACCCTGGATGCGGTAAGGACGGGAATACACAAAGCCGAGACGGGCCTCCTGTGGAGGCATCCGTGGAACCATGGCTGAATCTCCTCGCGCAGCGCTTTCGCGCAGCGGGGCTGAAGGTGCGAGGGCGCATCCTAACCCGCGCAGCCGGGTCCGCTTGCGTTATCGTCCCTGTTCAGCCGAAAACACTGGCATACGCATTGCTTCCGGAACTGACAAATCGCACTCTTGATCGTCTCCCTGAGCGCCGATCAGGGAGCGTAGTGGCATGAGACTGACCGCAGACCAACTTTATCTTCGCAGCGAGTACGCCGACGACCCGGACATGAAGGGCATCATCTCGCTCTTTGTGGACGAGCTCCCCAAGCGCACGCTGGCCATGCAGGAAGCTATCTCGCAGGGCGATCGCGAACGCCTCCGCATGCTGGCCCACCGCCTGAAGGGCGCGGCTGGCGGCTACGGCTTCCCGCAGATCGGTGAAGCAGCGGCGCTGGTCGAAGCAGCGGTCAAGGAAGATCTCGAGCCCAACGTCGTGCGAAGCCGCATGGGCACGCTCGTCGCCCTGGCGGCGCGGGTTCGTGAGTAACTCGCAGACATTCACATGACGCGCACTGATTCGCATCTTCCCAAGGTTCTTGCCATTGACGATTCGGAGCTGATCCATCGTCTGCTGCAGGTGCGCCTGCAGTACGAGAATCTGGAGCTGCACGGGGCCGTCACCGCCGAAGAAGGCATGCGCCTGGCGCGCGAGCTGCGCCCCGACGTCATCCTGCTGGACATCGAGATGGAAGGCAAGGACGGCTTCCAGGTGCTGCAGGAACTGAAGGCAGATCCAGACCTGCAGGACATTCCGGTCATCTTCATCTCGGCCACGGCCAGCATGGAGGACCGCGTGCGCGCGCTGGACCTTGGCGCGGTGGACTTTGTGGGCAAGCCGTTCGAGGTGGTGGAGCTGAAGGCACGCGTGCGCAGTGCGCTGCGCGTGCAGCATCTGGTGAAGATGCTGGCGCAGAAGGCGCAGGTGGACGGGCTGACTGGCCTGTGGAACCGCACCTACTTTGACCGCCGTCTGGCCCAGGAATTCTCCGAGGCCATCCGCTTTGGCCGCCCGCTGTCGCTGGTCATGTGCGACATTGACGGCTTCAAGCGGCTGAACGACCAGCACGGCCACCCGTTTGGCGACCATGTGCTTGAAGTGTTCGCCAAGATCCTGCAGTCTGGCCGCGTGAGCGACGTGGCGTGCCGCTATGGCGGCGAGGAGTTTGGCGTCATCCTGCCCAACATCCCGGCCCACGAGGCCATGGATGTGGCAGACCGCTACCGCCGCGCGCTGGAGAGCCACGTGTGGTCCGGCGTTGAGGGCCTGCGCGTGACGGTGAGCCTAGGCGTGGCGGACATCGCCTCGCTCTCGGCAGAGACCCGTTCGCCAGAAGAACTGCTGGCAGAAGCAGACGCGGCTCTCTATCGTGCCAAGTCAGCGGGCCGCAACCGCGTGGAATGCAACAGCATGCGCGGCGTGGCGCGCTAGTGCATGCCGCCCACATTCGACGAAGGCATCTGCATACGCCATTGGGACTTCAGCGAGACCAGCCAGACGGTGAGCCTCTTTGGGCGCACGCTGGGCATGGTGCGCGGACTGGCCAAGGGCGCCCGGCGCGAACGCGGTGCGTTCGACGGCGGCATTGACCTGCTTGCGCGCGGAGCGTTTGGCGTGATCCTGAAGCCGGGCCAGGAGCTGGCCACGCTCACCGAGTGGAGCCTGCTGGAGATGTTCCCGCGCCTGCGCGCAGATCTTGCCGCCAACCGCGCCGCCTTCTACATGGCAGACCTGGTGGGTCGCATGATGCAACCGGCGGACCCGCACCCAAGTTTGTACGACGCCTTTGCAGACGCGCTGCGCCAGCTGGGGCGGCCCACCACGCCGGGCGAGCCAGACACAGGCGGCGGCATGGCGCTCCTGCAGTTCCAGTGGGCGCTGCTCACCGAGACGGGCTACCAGCCGCGCATCGAGGTGCCGCACGACGCCAGCGTGCTGGAGTTTGTGCCAGAAGCAGGCGGGTTCAGCAGCGACGCCACCGTGCTGGGCCCGCGCTGGAAGGTGCGGCGCGCCACGGCAGAGTGCCTGCGCAGCGTGGCGTGTGGCGCGGCAGACGCAGCGGCAGCGCTTGGTCCACAGGTGGTGGACCGCGCCAACCGCCTGCTGGCCACCTACTTGCGGCACATCCTGGGCGCAGAGCCGCACACCATGCGCGCGGTGTTCGTTACGCCTCGGGCACCACGCGCGCAGCCATCGCCGGGCGCAGCGGGAAGTCATGCGCCACCCGGCGCAGGTCCGCGGTCGTCAGGCGGTTGATCTCCGCAAGCTCGTCCTCCAGCGACGCGTACGCGCCGCGGTACAGCCACAGCATGCCCAGGCGGCGCATGCGGCCAGCAGGGCGCTCGCCCGCCGTGACCACGGCTGTGGCCACCTTGGCGCGCGCGTTGGAGAGCTCGGTGTCGGTGAGCGTGTCTGGCAGGCGCGCCAGCTCGGCGCGCATGATCTCCTCCACGCGGTCTGCATCGTCTGGCGAGCATGCTGCGTAGGCCACGCATTCGCCCACGCCGTCGTGGCCTTCGTACTGCGCCTGCGCCTCCTCGGCCAGGCCTGGCTCCACCAGCGCCCAGTACAGGCGTGAACCCTCTGTGTCGCCCAGGATCTGCGCCAGCATGGCCATGGCGTAGCGGCGCGGATCATTCTGGCCAGGGCCAGGCCACAGCAGCGCCAGGTACGCCCGGCTGGCCTGCTTGAGCGGCAGGTGCATCCGCTCTTCGTGGTGGTGGAATGCTGGATGATGGCGCGCTGCGCCCGTGCGCTTCCAGTGCCCGCACAGGCTGCCCACCTGCTTCACCAGCGCGTCAAAGTCCACCGCGCCAGCAGCAGCCACCACGGTGTTGTCCGCGGAGTAGCGCTGGTCAAAGTACGCCTGCATCTGGTCGCGCGTCAGCGCCTTCACGCTCTCACGGGTGCCCAGCACGCGGTGGCCCAGCGGATGCGCGCCAAAGTAGCGCTCGTTGGCGTGCTCCCACAGCACCCAGAAGGGATTGTCGTCGTACATGGCGATCTCTTCCAGGATCACCCCCTTCTCCTCGTCAAAGTCAGCCTGACGCAGCGCAGGGCGCATGATGTCCGCCAGCACATCGGTGGCGGCTGGCAGGTGCTCAGGCAGCACGTGCGCGTGGAACACCGTGGCCTCTGCGCTGGTGAAGGCGTTGTGCTGCGCGCCGATGCGGTCAAAGTCACGGTTGACGGCCTCTGCGTTCCGGCGCTCGCTGCCCTTGAACATCATGTGCTCAAGGAAGTGGCTGACGCCCATCACCTGGCGCGGCTCGTCGCGCGCGCCGGTCTTCACAAAGAAGCCCACCGCCGAGGTGTGCGCTGTTGGATCGCACTCTGCCAGGATGGTCATGCCGTTGGGCAACTCTGCCTGCTTGAACTCCACGCTCATGCGGCGAATCGTAGGGCAGGCCGCGCAGGCCGCACAGGTGGAATCAAAAGACAATCGATGCACTTGTCTCCGCTGCGTGGGAATGGACAGTTGGTGCATGGACAGCCCCCGTCAGCACAGCCAGGTCCGGCACGACCGGGCCTTCATGGACACCCTGGACCGGCGCGTGCCGCAGCGCGCACAGCACGCCGGGCACCTGGTGCTCCTGTGGCACCATGAGCCGTCGCGCATGTGCGCCTACGAGACCGTGGACACCAGCGAGTGCGGGGCGCGCGTGCGCGCCACCTGCCCGCTGCTGGAGGGCATGACGGGCGTGGCCGTGTGCCTGAATCCCGGCGAGCTCCCCATTGATCGCACCGTGATGGTGGTGTGGTGCCGCGGCATCCGCGATGCTGTTGGCCGCCTGACCCACCACGAAGCCGGCTTGCGCTTCTTCTGAGCCGATCACCCCGCACGGGCGCTCCTGCCGCGCTCGCCGCGCACGTCACCCAGCCAGCTGGTCTGCCTGTTCCTCTGCGTGGTAGCTGCTGCGCACCAGCGGGCCGCTCTCGCACACGCTGAAGCCCTTCGCCAAGGCCTGCTGCTTGTACATGGCAAAGATGTCCGGGTGCACCCACCGCGCGATCGGCAGATGGTTGCGCGTGGGCTGCAGGTACTGCCCAATGGTCAGGATGTCCGCGTTGCTGGCCGCGCGCACGTCGTCCATCAGCTGCAGCACTTCGTCGTCGTGCTCGCCGATGCCCACCATGATGCCTGTCTTGGTGACCAGGCCGCCAGCCTTGAACTGCCGCAGCACAGCCAGGCTGCGCTCATAGCGTGCCTGCGGCCGCACCGCGGGATGCATGCGGTTCACGGTCTCCATGTTGTGCGCCAGGATCTCTGGCCGCGCGTCCACCACGGTCTGGATGGCCTTCTCGTCGCCCAGGAAGTCGCCCACCAGGCACTCCACGCTCATGCCGGGGCACGCTTCGTGCACGCGGTGGATGGTCTCTGCCCAGATGGTCGCGCCGCCGTCGGGGAGTTCGTCGCGGTTCACGCTGGTGATCACCACGTGCTTCAGCTTCATCAGCGCCAGGCTCTGGGCCACGCGGCGGGGCTCGTCTGTGTCCAGCACGGGCGGGCGGCCAGTCTTCACGTTGCAGAAGCCGCAGCTGCGCGTGCAGGTGTCGCCCAGGATCATGATGGTGGCGGTGCCGCGGCCCCAGCACTCACCCATGTTCGGGCAGTTGGCCTCCTGGCACACGGTGTGCAGCCGGTGCTCGGTGATGATGCCCTTCAGGCGCTCATAGCCAGCGCCGCCCGGCACGCGCGCGCGCAGCCAGTCTGGCTTCTTGCCGATGCGCTGGAAGCTGCGCGCATCGTCGCCGGCGTTGTTCAGCACCATGCCGCTCAGGCTCACGCTGGCAGGGCCGATGGAGCGCGCGGTGTCGCCACCCAGCGGGCGCGGATGGCGCGCCAGCGTGCGGGCCAGGGCTTCTGGCGACAGGCCAGGCGGTGCGTGGGCAGCGGGGTCGTTCATGCCAGACCAGCCAGTGTAGGAGGGTCCGCAAGACCCCAGATAACACAGCAGCGGGCCCGTACATCGGGGGCCCGCTGCTGGAACAGAGGCAGAGGATGGCGCTGTGTCCTGCCCAGCAGGCGGTCAGCCTGTTGGGAGGGCCAGTGCGCTGGGTTAGCGGCGACGGCGGCCCATCACCAGACCACCAGCAGCCAGCAGAGCCAGCGCGCCGGGAGCAGGAACCACGTTGCCGCTCAGCGTCACCATGTCAAAGCGCCAGGTGCCGCTGGTGGCATAGGAGCTGGTGCTGGTGGACGGGGCGTACGCGTTGGTGTTGGGGGCGAACACCGCCACGATGCGGAACGCAAAGTTGGCATTGTTGGCGGCGCCAGCGATGCTGCTCAGGTCCACCGAGCGGCCGTTGAACCAGGTGTCGCCCGAGGTGCCCTGGAAGAGGCCGTCGCCAGCCAGGCCAGCAGCCGTGAAGTTCACGCCGTCCAGCGAGTACTGCAGCTGCACCCAGCGGCTGCTGGTGTTGCTGTGACGCTGGTCCCAGGTGATGACGATGGAGTCGTACCCCACGGTGCTGACGTTGAACTGCACGCCAGCGCCGCCGCTGTTCGTGCCCTGCGCCGCGTAGGTGGTGGTCTGCAGGCCGCGGTTGGTTGGGACGTTGCCCACCGGATCAGAGCTGCCGCCGTTTGAGGCGCCGTTGCCGTCGGCAAAGGTCACGCTGCCCACGGACTGAACAGAGCCGGCGCCAGTGCTTGGGGTGAGGTTCGCGGTGGAACCGTTGAAGTTCCACTGCGTGACCACCGCGGCCGACGCAGAGGCAGAGAGAGCCACCGCCGTCAGGGCGGCAAAGAACGTCTTCATGTGTGTCTCCAAGAAAGGGAAAGGGAATCAGATCGCGGACGTTGGGAGGTCCAACATAGCCCTGTTGCATGACGCCGCAACATGTACAGGGTGAAGGTTCTGTTTGAACACGTGCCTCTAACCTCGGCCTGACGCGTTCTGAACTTGGTCTGAACAATGGAAGGGGATGCTTCTCACCAACGAAGGATGTCCCCGCTGGCGCCCATCTGCCAAGGAGTACCCGTGAACAAGCCATTCGCTTCAGCCGTTGTCACTGCCGCCGCTCTTGCAGCGGGCGTTGCGTTCGCCACCACCGCGCACGCGGGCAAACTCATCCTGAACGAATGGAACTGCGTGGGCAGCCAGAAGTGGCTGGGCAACCCAAGCGGCGCTACCGCCGGTTGCCCCACGCCGGATGGTCCTGGCGGCTCCACGTGCTCCACGAACGACGACGTCTACTTTGGACGCGTGCAGGGCAACGGCGGCGATTGGATGGAGCTGGTGGTCACACAGGACCACACCGACATCCGCGGCTGGCGCGTCCAGTGGATCGAGACGCAGGGTGGCGACGCCGACGGCACCGACATCTGGTACGGCGCTGGCAACGTGCCGCAGGGCGAGATCGTCTTCTCCAACAGCCCTGTGTGGGCCGACCTGCGCGCTGGCACCATCATCACCATCACAGAGAACACCGCCGCGCTGGGCGGCCTGGACTCGGACACCACCTTCGATCCCTGCCAGGGCGACTGGTGGATCAACGCCAACTGCTTTGACGCCTCGCTGATCTCCTGCAACGCCAACGTGGTGGATGTCAACAACCCCACGTACAACGATCCGCTGGACATCGGCAACGACAACTGGGCAGGCATGATTGTGGACGCCGATGGCAACGTGGTGCAGGGCCTCACCGGCGAAGGCCAGTCCTCCTGGGGTGCCAGCGGCGTGAACAGCCGTGAAGTGGTGCGCCTGAAGGAGAATCCCACGGCTTCTGTCACCGCGTATTCCTCGTACGCCGGCGCAGACAATTCCAGCTTTGGCCAGCCCAACAGCTGGACGGACGCGCTGTCCGGCTGCAAGGTGTGGCAGGATCTGGAGGCGCTGCGCGCACCAGTGCGCGCAGAACTCTGCAGCGCGTGCAATCCCATCGCGCTGAATGAATACGCTGTGTCTGCCACCGGGTATCTGGGCGGCAGCACGCAGGCTGCTGACGCCCTGGGTGGCCAGGCGGCGGACGAGCATCTTTGGCCGAGTGCTGGGCAACGGCGGCAACTGGTTTGAACTGGTGGTGGTGGCCGACCACGTGGACATGCGCGGCTGGAAGGCCCGGGTGGGCGGACAAGATTGCCTCGGGCGCCATCCATTCAGCCTGGCAGAGTTTGCGCTCAGCGACATGCGCGCTGGCACCATCCTCACCTTCTACGCGCAGAACACCACTGCGCAGGAGCAGGACACGGATCTCACCTATTCGCCAGGCACTGGCGACAACTGGATCAACATCAACACCTTTGACACTGCGCTGGTGTCCAGGCACCACGTCCACCGGCGCGCATCTCTGGGCAGTTCAGCACCAGCAACGACAAGTGGTCGCTGCGCATCCGCGACGCGGTTAGCACGGTGGTGATGACGCCACGCAGCGAGGAGCTCGCCCTTCTATGGCCGCGGCAGCGTGGGCGTTGAGGATGTGTGCCGCCTGCGCGCCGACATCACGGGCCGCGTGGACGCAAGCTCTGCGTACGACGACGACAACTCGCGCAGCACGTTTGGCTCGCCCAACACCTGGACTGTGTGCCCATCCACCACGGTGGTCACGCAGTCGCTGGCAGCGCTGCCGATTGCTGGTTGCGCCTACACGGCCAGCAACCCAGCGGACCTGGACAACAGCGGCGTGGTGGACGGCACCGACCTGGGCCTGCTGCTGGGCAACTGGGGCAACCCGGGCGCGACGGATCTGGACGGCAACGGCACCACCGACGGCACAGACCTTGGTCTGCTGCTGGGCGCGTGGGGTTGAAAGGCACTGCGATGAAGCACACTCGGCGCGCGTTCACCATCGTTGAGCTGCTGGTGGTCATCGCCATCATTGGCGTGCTCATGGGGCTGCTGGTTCCTGGTCTGGGCATGATGCGCAGGCAGGCCCATGCCACCAAGAGCCAGTCCAACCTGCGTCAGTGGGGCATGGGCACCATCGCCTATGCCAACTGCCACGATGAGCGCGTTCCATGGGAAGGCCTGAAGGACGCCAACGACATGGCGATCAACATCGCCAACGCCAACTACTGGGCCAACGCAGTGCCGCCGTTCGTGGGCGCCAAGTCGTACAAGGAGATCCAGCAGGCGGCGTTCGACGCGCAGGCCAACGTGCCGTTCCGCGACGAGGATTCCATCTTCATCGACTCCTCCGCTGTTCCAGAGAACGACACGCCGTGGGGCTACGGCCAGCCGGGAGCCGGTGGCTTGCAGCGTCAGTTCTACTTCAACTACGTGCCCAACTCGCAGCTGAACAACCAGCTGCTGGCGCAGAGCAACAGCCCGCAGTACTCGCCAGACAAGTGCATCAGCCTGGCCAACATCAAGAAGTCGTCCAACACCATCCTCATGCTGGAGATGCGCGCGAACCCATCAGAGCTCAGCCCGGACAACGTGCACTACGGACGCGACCTGAAGCGTCATCGCGCAGACTGGAAGCGCTTTGCGGCGCGGCATTTCCGCGGCGGGCACATGATGTTCGCCGACGGCCACGTGGGCTGGGTGCTCAACGACGAGGCGATCACCAACTCGCAGGGCTCCACCGACCCCAGCTTCCCGAGCGGCGACTGGAACACCAGCAAGCTCATCTGGGACCCGCTGGGCCCCGCCCTCGACGAGTGAAATTGGTGCCTGGCACGGGTGTCCCTACTTTCGGGGCGCGCTGGACCGCAGGCACCCCGTGTCGCGGCCTCCGCGCGGTCCGGGGAGTGCGGCCACGCGATGGGTTCGCGGCCCTACTGCCGGCGGCGCGAGCGGAACAGCGTGGCTGCGATCAGCACTGCAGCACCGCCCGGACCCGGGACCTCCGCGAAGATCTGGAAGCTCAGCGTGACGGTCTGTGGTGCGGCGTCTCCGTCGGTGACCAGCATGTGATCCAGCTGGACGCCGGCGTACACCTGCGCTGCGCCCGCGTTGAACGCACCCGATGAGGCAAACGTCGGAATGACGCTCGACGGGCCGAAGCCGGAGTTGGCAAACACGCTCTGCGCCGAATAGGAGGCGGTGCCCAGCGCTGGGTCGCCGGTGCTTGACCACCACGTGGAAGTCACGAAGCAGGACTGCGTGATCTGAATGGGCAGATTGAACGAGGCCGACGCGTCAATGTAGGCCGGCGTGGACGTGGCGTTCGTGATCTGGCATGTCAGTGAGATCGTGCCAGTGATCGTGGTCGTGGTGGCCGTGGATGACGTGGAGTACACCGCGGTGAGGTACGTGCTGTAGGCCGCACCGAACCAGCTGTAAGCGAAGCCCGTGGTGTAGGGGACATTGGGTTGCGGGAGATTTCCCGGCCCCAGGCTCCCAACCGCGATGTGCTGCGTGCCCGCGATGGAGGTCGGACCCCAGAAGTCGAAGCCGCCGCCCGCGTAGCCAGCGCCGGCTTCGAGCAGATCCGGCATCGCCAGAGCCGGGGTGGCCAGGAACAACGCAGCGATGGAGAGGAAACGCGTGGTGTGCATGGATGGCCTTTCTCAAGGATCCCAATGCCCTCCCCATGCCCTCCCGATCTCTCCCTCCGCGGCACGGGCGCGCTGGCATGAGGCTAGCGGAGGCGTTTCCATCCATCACACCAATTCTGCAAACTCGCTCCTCTGCAGCGCGCACAACATGGACAGTTCACGTCGCACAGGCGGCCATCCACCCAGCAAGCCAGCGTCCTCTGGTTCAACCCGTCACCCTGCGTCATGGAAAGTAGGGACACCCGTGCCAGGCACCAATTTAGTTATCAGAACCGGTTTCCCAGCGATTGATGGCTCGAACGCCTCTGTCCTTCCCGTACAGTCGAGTGGTGAGCAGCATGTCCACCCGTTCTTGTGCAGCATGGCAGCCTCAGCGCTGGCGTCTTAACACGGCCTTTACCATTGTTGAACTTTTGGTGGTGATGGCCATCATTGGCGTCCTCATCGGGCTGCTGGTGCCAGGCCTGAGCATGGTGCGCCGCCAGGCGCTGGCCAACAAGAGCCAGAACAACCTGAAGCAGTGGGGTGCTGGCACGCTTGCCTATGCCAACTCGCAGGACGAGCGCCTGCCATGGGAAGGCAAGCTGAATCCGGTGGACATGCCCACCAACATGGCCAACCCAGCATGGTGGGCCAACGCGGTCGGTCCGCTGGTGGGCGCGGGTGCATACAAGGATCTGAGCGAACGCGCGTTTCAGGATGGCACGCCCGTCCCCTTTGCGGATGGCGAATCCATCTTCATTGACCCCGCAGCGCAGCCAGAGAACCCAGAGCCCTACTCGTATCAGGGCCAGGGCCCAGGCGGCCTGCCGCACCAGTGGTACTTCAACTACGTGCCAAACACAGCGCTGAACAACACGCTGACTGCTGGCGCCGCCAACGACGACTACGCGCCAGACAAGATCATCCGCCTGGGCAACCTGCATCGCCCAGAGGTGACCGTGCTCATGCTGGAGATGCGCGCCAACGCCTCCGAGGTCAACAAGAACGACCCCTACCGCACGCTGGACCTCACCCGCCAGGGCGCTGACTGGAAGCGCTTCGCCGGCCGCCACTTCCGCGGCGGACACATGGTGTTCGGCGATGGCCATGTGGGCTGGATCCTGAACGACGAAGCCACCACCAACTCAAAGGGCTCGCGCGACCCGGCGTACCCCAACGGTGACTGGAACGTCAGCAAGATCGTGTGGGATCCGCTCGGCCCAGCGCTCTACAACGCCAACGACTAAGCCGCGCAGCCAGCGCGGGTTCAGGCGCCCGCCGCGCCCGCGCCGTGCACTGCGCCACCAATGCGCTCGCGCACCATGTACGGCCGCACACGGCCCACGGTGTTCAGCGTGTCGCTCAGCAGCTCCAGCATGAATCCGCTCGCTAGCGTGAACAGCGCCGCCAGGAACAGCATGATGACCACGAAGAACAGCGGCCGCTCTGTGAGCGCCTGGTCCTTGGCCAGCTTGTCGTAGAGCAGCCAGGCGCTGAGCGCCAGATCCACGCCAAACAACACCAGCCCCACGCGCCCGAACAGGTAGATGGGGCGGCTCTTGAAGCTGGACTGGAACCACAGCATGAGGATGTCGAACAGCACATCCAGCGACCGGCTCAGCCCGTAGTGGCTCTTGCCTGCAAAGCGTGGCGGCGCACTCACGAACACCTCGGTCACGCTGCCGCCGCGCATCCACACCAGCGCTGGCAGCAGCCGGTGATGCCCCGCGCGCAGGCGCAGGCTGCGCGCCAGGTCGCCGCGCATGGCCTTGAACCCACCCATGTCGCGCACTGGGCAGCCTGTGACGCGCCGCAGCATCCAGTTGGCCAGCATGCTTGGAATCCGCCGCAGAACCAGGCTCTCCGAGCGCTGCTTGCGGCTGCCGCTCACCAGGCCGTGGCCCTCGTCCATCTTGTGCACCAGGAGGTGGATCTCCTCCGGCAGGTGCTGCAGGTCACCGTCCATCACCACCACCACGTCGCCACGGCTCTCCTGGATGCCCGCGTACAGCGCGTTGCACTGCCCGCTGTTGCGACTGAGCAGGATGCCGCGCAGCGCTGGGTAGCGCGCGTGCAGCTGGCGGATCAGGTCGTTGGTGCGGTCGGTGCTGCCATCGCTCACCGCCACAATCTCAAAGGTGCGGCCGATGGCCTCCATGGCCGCGTTGGTCCGGCGCACGAACTCCTCGATGCACAACTCCTCGTTGTGCATGGGCGTGACGATGGAGATGGCGGGCGGCTGGCCAGTCATGCGCGCGTGCGTGGTCAGGGGGCCTGCACCTTCAGCTTGCCGTTCATGCTGCGCCAGTGGCCGGGATAGGTGCAGACGTACGGATACGTGGCTGGCGTTGCCGGGGCAAACAGGAACAAGTGGCCAGTCTTGCCGGGATCCACCAGGCCCATCACCTCAAGCACGCTGGGCAAGTCGGGCGTCCACTGCTTGGCGCGGCCAGCGGGCGTCTCGCCCATCTTGTCGCCGGCCACGCCCACCTCCGCCAGCTTGTTGGGCGCAGCCAGCAGCCAGTTGTGCGTCATGGTGTCTGGATTCTCAAGCGTGATCTCCAGCGCTTCGCCAGGCTTGGTCTTGATTTCCTTGACGTCGTACTGCATGGCGCCAGCCACAGCCTTGAGCGCCACCTTGCGAATGCTGTACGCGCGCGCAGCCTCTGGGCGCTTCTCCGCTGGCAGCGCGCACAGCGCGCGGTACGCAGCCATGCGCGCGGCACCTGGCTGCGCGGCATCTGCGCTCAGCTTCAGGGTGCGCTCCAGCAGCGCTTGGTCGGCAGCAATGTCCGCAGCCACGGCCACCATGCAGTCACCCAGCCCCTGCGCGCCGCCGCAGGTGCCCGCGCACTCTGCCACCATGTCCAGCAGCACTTCGGCCTTGGGCTTCTTTGCCTCGGTGGCCAACAGCGTCAGCGCCTGCAGGCGGCGCTCGGTAGGCACGCCGTTCTCCTTCAGCATGCGCTTGGCGGTGGCAGCGTCCTTGGGCTCTGCAGCCACCAGCGTGGCCAGGTCCTCTGGCGGCGGTGGCGGTGGTGCTGGCGCCGCCAGGGGCGCAGACGCGGCCAACCACACACTCAGCAGCATGGCACCGAACATGAGAGGACACTATAAGGGCGCATCACGCTCACCGCACCACCCCTGAGTCCACCCTGCTTCCGCGCCGCACCACCTCCGCGCCGCACCACCTCCGCGCCCACATGCCCTTCCACGCCATCCAGCACGCTGATGACCCGCGCCTGCAGCCCTACGCGCTCATCCGTGATCGCGACGCTGCTGGCCCCAGCGCGCGGCCCGGCCTCTTTGTGGGGGAAAGCCCGCTGGTGGTGCAGGCCATGCTGGAGCGCCCAGGCTGCACGCAGAGCCTGCTGATCGCGCCGCGCCACCAGGAGCGCGCGCAGGCCATGCTGGACGCGCGTGCGCCTGGCCAGCCAGAGCCACCGGTGTTTGTAGCGCCAGACGCGCTGCTGGAAACCATCACGGGGTTCAACATTCACCGCGGCTTCCTTGCCATCGGCGCGCGGCCGCCACAGCCAGCGCTCGCACAGCTTCTTCCACCCGCGCCGCAGCCCGCCGCGCTCCTGTGCATCGAGGGCGTGAACAACATGGACAACATCGGCCAGCTCTTCCGCGTGGCTGCGGCCATGGGCTGCTGCGGCGTGCTGCTGAGCCCAGACTGCCACGACCCGCTCTACCGCAAGAGCCTGCGCGTGAGCTGCGGGTGCGCGCTGCGCGTTCCATTTGCACGCAGCACCAGCTGGCACAGCGACCTGCAGCAGCTCCACGCTACGCACCACTGCACGCTCATCGGCGCCACGGGCCGCGCACCGCACACGGTGGCGCAGGCCGCGGCCGCGCTGTCCACCGCGCCCGCTGCGCCCACCGCGCCCGCTACATCCACCGCGCCCGTCTCCGTCGCCACTCCCGCCCGCCGCATCGCGCTCCTGGTGGGCGCGTAGTACGTCGGGCTCCAGCCAGCCACGCTGGACCTCTGCCAGATGCAGGTCCGCATCCCCATGGCGCCTGGGGTGGACTCCCTGAACGTGGCGGTGGCTGCCGCTGTCTGCCTGGACCGACTGGCCCCAGAAAGGTCCTGATATAAGGCTTTTCGCCCTGTTTTGCTCCCCCGTGAACCACCGCCGGGATGTCCGCGTAGTTGGAGGCAAGGAGTCTCCATGCGCCTCACACTGACGGCCGCGAGCGTCCTCTCGACAACCCTCTTCATGTCTGCCGCCTTGGCAAAGCCGCCGGCCGAAGTGCCAGCGGACGCCAAGGAGGCCATCGCACACGCCAAGCAGCTCCGCAAGGCCTTCCGCGCTGTGTCGCGCGCGGTGTCGCCGGGCGTGGTCTCCATTGAGACCGTTGCCCGGCCAGCCCTGCGCCAGCGCGGCATGTTCATGCTTGGCCCCATGGGCCAGATGCCAGAAGTGCGCGGCGAAGGCACAGGCTTTGTCATCGCGGAAGACGGCTACATCGTCACAAACAACCATGTGGTGGCCAACGCCGCCCAGCTGCGCGTGGTCTTTGCAGACGGCAAGCAACTGCCCGCCCAGCTTGTGGGCACCGACCGCGAGACAGACGTGGCCGTCCTGAAGGTGGAGGCCACCGACCTGCAGCCGCTTGCCTTTGGCGACAGCGACGCTGCCGAAGTGGGCGACTGGGTGATTGCCCTGGGCTCGCCCTTTGGGCTGAACGACACTGTGACTGCCGGCATCATCAGCGCCAAGGGGCGCGAAGTGGGCCTGAGCCCGCTGGAGAGCTACCTGCAAACCGACGCCACCATCAACCCTGGCAACAGCGGCGGCCCGCTGGTTGACCTGGAAGGCAAGGTGGTGGGCATCAACACCGCCATCGAAAGCCGCAGCGGCGGCTCGGACGGCATTGGCTTCGCCATTCCCAGCAACATGGCCAAGGCTGCTGTGGAGTCCATCCTGAGCGGCAGCGCACCCACGCGTGGCTACCTGGGCGTGCAGATGCAGCCGCTGGACCGAGACATGGCCGCCAGCTTTGGCTTTGACGGCCAGGGCGTGCTCATCAGCCGCGTGGCGCCGGGCAGCCCTGCAGAGGCAGCCGGCATGCAGGTGGGCGACATCATCGTGAGCGTGAACAACGAGATCACGCCCACCGTCAGCCGCCTGCAGCGCGCCATCAAGCTGTGCAAGCCAGGCACCACCTGCCCCATCAACGTGGTGCGCGACGGCGAGAGCAAGACCCTCACCGCGCAGCTGGACGACTACGCCACCGCCATGGCGCAGGCTGGTGCTCCAACGCAGCAAGTGCCGCGCATCACCCTGCCCAGCGCCGTCACACCCAAGGCAGCGCTGCGTCCGCAGGTGGAGCTGGGCATGCGCGTAGCCACGATTGATCCTGCTGTGGCCAAGGAGCGCGGCATCACAGATCTGGACGGCATCCTGGTCACTCAGGTTGAAGCCGCCAGCATTGCAGCGCGCGCTGGCCTGCGGGCTGGCGACATCGTGCGCCAGATGGGCACTGCGCCCGTGACAGACCCCGCGCAGTTTGAATCCACCGTGGCGCAGGCCCTGGCCCAAGGCCGCAGCGTGCGCCTGCTGGTGGAGCGCGAAGGCCAGACCAATTTCGTGCTGCTCCGCCGCACCTGACAGACTTCTCTCCTACGCAGCGCGCCGCAACGGGACGTTCCCTTGCGGCGCGCTGCTCACGTTTTGGGACACGCGGGCCTGCCGCCGCCACCCCACTACCACTGCGCAGCAGGGCTATCCTTGCTGGTTCGCCCCATGCTGCCAGCCACCTTTGATTCGCCATTCAGCGTGCCCTACCGGCACCGCGTGCTGTTCACGCAGCACTGCCTGGATGGCCGCAATCCATCGCTGGCCACGCTGCTGGCAGAGCCCACGCCAGCGCCGCGCCGGGCCATCGCGCTGGTGGATGGCGGCGTGGCAGACGCATGGCCCACGCTGGCGCAGGACCTGGAGCGCACGCTGCGCGCGTTCCCAGACATGCCAGAGCTCTGCTGCGTGGAACGCACCGCAGCTGGCGAGGCCACCAAGCAGGACGATCGCACTGCGCAGCGCGTGGTGCAGCTGGTGGACACGCACAAGATTGATCGCCAGAGCTACGTGCTCTCCATCGGCGGCGGCGCTGTGCAGGACGCTGTGGGCTACGGCGCAGCCATCGCGCACCGCGGCTGCCGGCTGGTGCGCATCGCCACCACCACGCTGGCGCAGGGCGACGCTGCCATGGCGGTGAAGAACGGCATCAACACAGGTGGCAAGAAGAACTTCACCGGCACTTTCTCTGTGCCCTGGGGCGTCATCTGCGACACGGCGTTCCTGCCCACGCTGCCAGCATGGGCCTGGGCTGGCGGGTTCAGCGAAGCGGTGAAGATCGCGCTCCTGCGCTCGGCTGACTTCTTTGCGCAGATCGAGCGCGCCGCACCGCAGATTGCCGCGCGCAGCATGGAGGCAGCGCTGCCTGTGATCCACCAAAGCGGCCTGCTGCACTACCGGCACATCGTGACGGGTGGCGACCCGTTTGAGACTCGCAGCGCCCGCCCGCTGGACTACGGCCATTGGTTGGCGCACCGGCTGGAGGCGCTCACGAATGGCCAGCTGGCGCACGGTCAGGCGGTGAGCATTGGCGTGGCGGTGGACACGCTCTACTCCACCTGCGCTGGCATGCTGCCCATGAGTGAAGCCCAGCGCGTCCTGCGCACGCTGCATGCTCTTGGCCTGCCAGTGAGCCATCCGCTGCTAGCAGACGCGGCGCCGCTGGCAGCAGGCCTTGAGGAGTTCCGCGAGCACCTGGGCGGCCAGCTGACGCTCACGCTGCTCACCGGCATTGGCGCGCCAGTGGACGTGCACCAGCTGGACCACGCGCTCTTGGCGCGCGCCGCCAGCATGGCTGTGGAGTTCGCCGCAGCGCAGCGCTGACTGGCGGGTTCGCACTTCCGCGCGCTCGCACCGCCGCGGGCCCGCGCTTCCGCGGCCCGCCCCACGCGTCCTACTGCGCTGCAGTCGAGAACCGGATGCGCACAGGCTCCAGCGGCGTGCCGTTGCTGGCCTTGAAGCCCTGGAATTTGGGGCTGTTCAGCCCAATGGTGTACGTGCGCCCTGGCGCCATGGTGCAGCTGAAGATCCACACCTTGCCGTCGTTTTCTGTGCGCACCAGCTTGATGTTGGCGGGCACGTCGTCCTTGCTCCCTGTAATGCTGAAGCTGTCGGTGCGCATGGCCCGGTCGAACTCAAGGCGCAGCTGCGTGTCACCTGGCTTCACGCCCTGGGCGCCTGCTGCCGGCTGGCTGCTCACCAGGCGCGGCGCATCGCCCGCCACCTTCTGCGCGGCGGCCAGTTCCTTCTCCAGCACCGCCTTGATCTGTGGCACAAACGCATCCAGCGTGGGATAGGTGGAGCGCTCCTTCTGATAGGTGGCCATCGCTTCCGCCAGGGCTGGCACCCACAGGAAGCCCGCCTTCACCTCCTCCTCGGCAGCCTTCTTGCCAGCGTCTGGCCCCAGGATGTCGTGCATGCAGCGCACCACGCAGGCGCGCACCAGCGTCTCGTACATCACGGTGATTCCGTTTCCATACGCCTGGCGCTGCATGCGCGCTGGGTTGACGGCGTAGAGCGCGTTGCCCAGCTCCGTCAGCTCGGCAGCGTGGCGGTCCACCAGCGCGTTGGTGTACGAGTGGCACAGCTCGTGCGCCACCAGGGGCACGATGTTGGAGTCAAACACCGGCAGCCCCTCACTGTCCCACTTCCAGCAGCCAATCACAGGCCGCAGCTCCTCTGCCTTGCCGTCTGGGAACTGCACACCCACGCCGTAGCACCCGCCGCCGTTCAGCAGGCCTGGCACCAGCACGTAGGAAGCCCCCATACGCACGCCCAGGTTGGCGTCGAACCACTCCACCAGCGGAGCCTGGTTGGCTGCTGCTGCCAGGCGTCCGGCGGCCTTCACGTAGAAGCTGTTCTCGCGCTCCATGAAGTCCATCCACTTCACGGCCTTGGCCAGGTCGCGCAGCTGCACCAGGAGCGCGCGCGTGGCCTCGGGGTCCAGCCGCTTGTCCAGGCGGGGCGCGCCTGCTGCAAAATCCACGCGCTCCTGCAGGAGCGGCGGCGCTGTCACGTGCATGGCCAGGCACATCACCGCGTCAAAGCTCACGCCATGCTGGTTGCGCAGGCTGCGTAGCGTGGTGAACGCAGGATGGTTCTTGTAGGGCGCAAACAACTCGTCCACCCGCTTGGAGTACGGCGACGTGGCGTTGTCCATGGCGTACTCCTCGAACCCGGCGGTGCGCGCCACCGCGCTCATGAACTCCACGCGCGGATCCACCATGGCATGCAGGCCAGGCTGGCCAGCGGGCGGCACCAGCTGCCCAGGCGTGGCACCCGGCGCAGCGGTTTGCGGCACAAGCATCAACACCACGCTCAGGAGTGCGCTGATCAGCATGCCTTCAGGCTACCCCGCGCCACCTAGACTCCCCGCATGCCCACAAGCGTTCCCATGCCCCTCACCCGGCAGCAGGTGGTGGACGGCTATTTCATGGAGCACCGCGCGCGCGTGCTGGACATCGCAGCGTTCCTGGACCGCGTGGAGCGCGCGGCGCCCACCGCGCAGGGCGCGTCCACCGCGCCCGCCACACCAGACGACTTCCGCATGGCTGCGTTTCGCAGCGCGCTGGCCATCCTGTCCGATGGCAAGCCAGAGCGCGCACGCCGCGTGCTGGAGCTGTTCAGCGATCCATCCACGGACCCCATCGCCAAGGCTCCCATGAAGGGCGCCACTGGCGCGCACGACCCACACACCCGCTGAGCGCACGGCAGCCATGTACATCGACCCCCACATCCACATGGTCAGCCGCACCACGGACGACTACGTCCGCATGGCGCGCGCCGGCTGCGTGGCCATCACCGAACCAGCCTTCTGGGCTGGCTACGACCGCAGCAGCCCCGCTGGCTTCTTTGACTACTTCCGCCAGCTCACTGAGCATGAACCACGCCGCGCCGCGCAGTACGGCATCCGCCACCACACCTGGCTCTGCATCAACCCCAAGGAGGCGGAGGACCCTGGCTTTGCGCGGGAAGTCATCGCGCTCATCCCCAAGTTTCTGCAGTGCGGCAACGTGCTTGGCATCGGCGAGATCGGCCTGAACAAGAACAGCCGCAACGAGCTCCAGGTGCTGCACGAACACCTCCAGCTTGCCAGCGACCACAACCTGATGGTGCTGGTGCACACGCCGCACCTGGAGGACAAGCTGAAGGGCACGCGCCTGATCCTGGACGCCATTGCTGGCTTCAGCAAGCTGGACCCAGGCCGCGTGCTGATTGACCACGTGGAGGAGCACACCGCCAAGCTGGTGCTGGACCGCGGCTTCTGGTGCGGCATGACGCTGTACCCGGACACCAAGTGCACGCCGCAGCGCGCGGTGGACATCATCGAGATGTACGGTTCCGAACGCATCTGGATGAACAGCGCTGGCGACTGGGGGCACAGCGACCCGCTGGCTGTGGCCAAGGCGCAGATGGAGATGCGCCGCCGCGGACACCTGGAGGCGCTGGTGCGCAAGGTGACCTTTGACAATCCCCGCACCTTCCTCTCGCAGAGCCAGCGTTTCAACTGCGAGCCGCTGCGCCCCACAGCGCCCGACGTCATCCGCTAGCGCCCGCTGCTGACCCGTGACGCACCAGCACTCCCAACAGAACGCGCACGCACACGTGCATGCGCATGCAGACCACCAGCCCCGGCGCTGGCTGGTCCTGCTGGCCATGACCGGCAGCCTGTCCATGATCTTTGTGGACATGACCGTGGTGGGAATCGCGCTGCCCTCCATTGGCGGCAGCCTGAACATGAACGCCGAAGGCCAGGCGTGGATCGTCACGTCGTACCTGTTGACCATGGCGTCGCTGCTGGCGCTGGGTGGAAGGCTGGGCGACCTGCTGGGCCGCGTGCCAGCGTTCATCGCAGGCGTGGTGGGCTTTGCAGCCGCCAGCGCCATCTGCGGGCTGGCGCAGGATGGCACCATGCTCATCGCAGGCCGCGTGGCGCAGGGCATCAGCGCGTGCCTCATGCAGCCAGCCTCTGGCGCGCTGGTGGTGAGCAGCTTTGCGCAGGGCGAGCGCGGCAAAGCCATGGCTGTCTATGTAGGAATCCCCCTGCTTTTCATGGCGCTGGGCCCAGCGCTGGGCGGCGTGGTGGTGCAGCAGTTTGGGTGGCGATGGGTCTTCTATCTGAACCTTCCTGTGGCGGCCATGGCGGTGCTGCTGACCGCTGTGGCGCGCCCCCACCAGGTGCGCAGCCAGGACCGCCGCATTGACTGGGCTGGCGGCGGCCTGCTGCTTCTTGGCTTGCCACCGCTGGTCTTTGGCATCCAGGAGCTGGGCGCTGCAGCGGGCGGCACGCGCAGCGCAGAGGGCGTGGAAGCCACCTCGGTGCCGGTGGCTGCAGCAGTGGGCTGCATCGTGTGGGGCGTGGTGGCGCTGGCTGTCTTTGCGCGGCACCAGTGGAACAGCGCGCGCCCGCTCCTCAAGCTGCACCTCTTTGCCAGCCGGCCCATCCTGGCCAGCGCTGTGGTCATCGCGTGCATGCAGTTTGGCATGACGGGGTTTGTCATCCAGGGCTCCATCTACGCGCGTGAGGTGCTGGGCTACTCACCCGCCAAGGCTGGCGCCAGCCTGCTGCCGCTTTTGGCGCCAGTCATCCTGATGGTGCACGTGGCTGGCCGCTGGTACGACCGCGCTGGCGTGCGCAAGCCAGTCATCACAGGCACAGCGCTGGCCACCGTGGGGCAGCTGGTGCAGGCGCTGGGCGCATGGATGCAGAACTACGCGGTCATGGCGCTGGGCATGCTGGTCATGGGCACAGGCATCGCCTTCACGCTGAGCCCCAGCAACACCGACGCGCTCAGCCGTGCGCCCTCAGAGGACCGTGGCCAGGTGAGCGGCCTGGTGCAGACGCTGCGCCAGGTGGGCGCCAGCGTGGGCCTTGCTGCGGTGGCCGCTGGCGTGCTGCTGGTGCAGTCCATGCAGGAGGCGCGCGTGTCAGAGCTCACGCATGCGCAGGTGGAGGCGCTCCGCCACGGCTTCCGGGCAGATGATCCACAGGCAGTCGAACGCGCCAACACCCAGCCAGAGGCACCGCAGGTGCGCGCCATTGTGGCCACCAGCATGGCTGCGGGCAGCCTGGTGGCGGCCGCAGCGTTCGCCGCGGCGTGCCTGACCGCCGTGCGCCTGCTGCCCACAGGCCAGCCGCTGCCGCGCGGCAGCGCTCAGCCGCCCAAGAATGCGTGAAGCACGCGCGCGCCCAGGCGCCCGCCCAGCAGCGCTGCGACAGCCGCCGCCACTGGCACGCCCCACACCCACAGCGCGCCGGGAACGATGCGCAGCGCCATGGCGCCCTCATCCTCCGCGGTGCGGGTCATGTCCTGGCCCACGCTGGTGCGGAGCATGCCCCACACCACCGTGGCGCACAGCAGCGCCACCACCAGCATGGCCACCGCCTTTCCAGCGCCGCCCACGATGCGCGCAAGGAATCCAGCCAGAAACGCGCCCAGCGCGCTCAGCATGATGGCCATCACGTCCAGGTTGGTGGCGGACTGCCACGATCCAGGCTGCATGAGGTCATCTGGGCGCATGATGATGCGGATGAGGGCGATGCCCACGCCCATCACCGTCAGGAAGGCGATGGCTCCGATGAACGCGCCCAGCACGCACCGCGCGAGTCCTGGTCCGTCATCCGTGTCTGCCACCTGCGATGCAGCTGGTTCTGGTGCCTGCGTCATGAATTCCCCACCTTGATGCGGAATGGATGCGCTGGCAGCGAGAGCTCGCCGCTGGCGTCCATGAGGTTTGCGTCCTGCGGATTGTCCTGCCACCCGTAGCGGATTTCCTTGGGCTTGGGAACAGCGGGGCACTTCAGCCGCACCGTGGTTGGCGTGGCGATGGACGCCTCCGCCCGGTAGAAGACGCCGTCTTCGCCCGCCATGGAAAAGCCGCCCAGCACTGTGCCGTTGCGAAGCGTCAAGGGCGGCCGCTCCACATCAAACTCCACGATGAGCCCGTCCTTGTCCGTGCGCAGCCGCATCACGCGCGGGCCGCGCCACGAGACCTTTGGCTGTTCGTACGTGGTGGCCAGCGCCCAGCGCGCTAGGCGCCCGCCCACGGCCTTCTTGTCGCGCGGGTGGATGTCGCGCGCATCGCCCACGTCAATGGTGGGGATCACGCCGGCATTGGGCACCTGCATCTCCAGCGAAAGCTGCGCGTCGCGCAGTTCGGGCCACACGCCGGCCACAGCCGCATCTGGCTGGTGGTCGTGGAATGCCGCCAGGCTCACCACGCCAAAGGGCATGTCGGGCCGCTCGAACGCGGTGCGCCAGCTGCGCGCCACCAGCGGCAGCAAGTCACGGTACGCCTGCGCCTCCTCCATGGAATTGGCGTTGGACTCGCCCTGATACCAGATGGCGCCGCGCACGCCGTAGCCGGCAAACGGCGCGATCATGGCGTTGAACAGCGCGGCCATGTCTGTGTTGCGCGTGGCGGGAGCGGCCTCGGGCATGGGCCGGTCTGGCGGCTTTGGCAGGTCTGCTGCAGCGCCACCCTTTTTCCACAGCCACTCGCCGTCCAGCGCGACTACCGCGTCGCCCGCATCCGGGCAGCGCAGCACCACGGGGCCGCTCACCATGCCGCCCTCGCCATGCAGGTCCACCACCTCCAGCGAGATCAGCGCAGCGCCGGGCTTCACCAGGTCGCCCGGGATCGCATAGCGGCGCTCGCTGGTCCAGTTGTTGATGGTGTTGGCCACCGCGCGGCCGTTGAAGTAGGCCACGTCTCCGTCATCCACTGGCCCCATCTCCAGCACGCAGGCCTTGCCAGACCACTCGGCTGGGATGTCCACCATGCGCCGGTACCAGACCACGCCGTCGAATCCAGCCAGCTCTGGCACCGCCGACCACTTCTGCGGCAGCGTGCCTGCGCTCCAGCCATCCTCGCCAGCCTTGGGTTCCACGGATGGCGCGTACCACTTGCCCTTGGCGCCGGGTTCAGCGGTGTTCACCGCCTTCCACCAGTTGTTGGCAGAGCGCTGATACTCGGTCCAGGTCACGCTCCACTCCTTGTCGCGCAGCGCCTCGGGCGTGCTGTCCCAGATCTCCACGCGCGCGCGCTGGCGCGCCACCTCGGCCTCGTAGCGCGGATGCGTGGCCAGCGTGGTCAGGTCCACCCATGGCTCGGCGCGCGTTCCGCCCCAGTTGATGGACAGGATTCCAATGGGCACGCCCAGCTTCTTCTTCAAGTCCACTGCAAACCAGAAGGCCACTGCGCTGAAGTCATTCACGGTCTGCGGTCCCAGCGTGACCCATTGGGCTGGAATGTTGAACTGCGGCCGGTTGGCTGTGGCGTGCGGCACCTTCAGGATGCGGATGTCCGGATCGTCCGCTTCCGCCAGCGCCGCGGCCACCTGCGTGCCAGTGCCGCTGATGGTCCACTCCATGTTGGACTGGCCACCAGCCACCCACACCTCGCCCACCACTACATCGTTCACGGTCAGGGTGTTGGCGCCGCTCACCACCAGCTGCATGGGCTTGGCCGAGGCTGGCAGCGCCTCCAGGTTCACGCTCCAGTGCCCGTCGGTGTTGGCCAGCACCTTGCCGCTGCGCACCGGCGGGCCGCCAGAGCCGTCGCGCAGCTCCACAGCCACCGACTCATTGGGCTGCGCCATGCCAAACACGCGCACTGGGATGTTGCGCTGCAAGACCATGTGGTCGGTGAAGACAGAAGGCAGCTTGACATCTGCTGCAGCGGGCGCAGCCAGCAGCCCCGCCACCGCGGCGTGGGCACAGATGGTGGAGAATGATGTGGCAGGCCAGCAGGGTGTGCGCATTCCTGCATGATCCCCGGTCCGGTGCGCCGATTCAACCAGCAGAGATCTCCATGCCCCCAGGCGCCTCACCCCCCCGCATCGGCATCACTGCAGACGTCCACACAGACCCCAGCGGCCGCCTCTGGCACCGGGTGCGCGCCGCCTACATAGACGCCGTGGTGAAGGCTGGGGGCCTCCCCCTGGTGCTGCCAGCCGTCCCAGCGCTGCGAGCAGCCTGTCTGGACGCGGTGGACGGCGTGATCCTCACTGGCGGGGACGACATTGACACCACCCCCTTTGGCGTGCCCCTCCACCCCAAGGCAGAGGTCATGCACCCCGTGCGGCAGGAGGCGGAACTGGCGCTCCTGGACGCGCTGCGCTCCCGCCCCGCCATGCCAGTGCTGGGAATCTGCCTGGGAATGCAGCTGATGGGGGTGCACAACGGGTGCAGGCTCATCCAGCACATGCACGACCATCTGCCCGACGCAGACCGGCATCAGGGCGACCGCCAGCACCCAGTGCAGTCTTCGCTGGGAAATGGTCCGGTGGCCAGCTCCCACCACCAGGCCCTGGGGGACTCCCAGGGCTTCCAGGTCATCGGAACATCAGATGATGGGGTCATTGAGGCCATCCAGGACCCATCTCGGCCCTTTTATGTGGGGGTCCAATGGCACCCAGAACGGACTCCAGACCCGCAAATGGGGCTCGGGGTGCTGAAACGCCTCGTGATGGCTGCCCAGCAGGGGTAGCCTTTGCGTGGTGCGGTGGCGTGCCACGTGGCCCGCTCCGCCCATCTGAAAGGAACACACCATGTTGATCGCTGCGCTGGTTGGTCTGGCTCTTCACGCGGACGCGCTGTTGCCTGGCAAGCCCGCACCCGCCATGACCACGGATACCGTCGTCAAGGGCAAGGACGTCAAGTCGTTTGAGAAGGGGAAGGTGTATGTGGTCGAGTTCTGGGCCACGTGGTGCCCACCCTGCCGCGCCAGCATCCCGCACCTGACCGAGCTGGCCAAGGCCAACCCGGAAGTCACGGTCATCGGTGTGGCTGGCTTCGAGCGCGGCGAGGGCGATGCGCGCCTCTCCAAGCTGAAGGACTTCGTCAACACCCAGGGTGACAAGATGAACTACACCGTCCTCTTCGACGGCGATGGCACCATGGGCAAGGACTGGATGGAAGCTGCCAAGCAGAATGGCATTCCCTGCGCGTTCGTGGTGGATGGCACTGGCAAGGTCAGCTACATCGGCTCGCCTGACCAGAAGCTGAACGACGCCGTGGCGCTGGCCAAGAGCAGCACGGCCCGCGACAGCAAGAGCTCGAAGGACAGCAAGTCTTCCAAGGACAGCAAGACCTCCAAGGACTCCAAGTCCTCCAAGGACAGCCAGACTTCGAAGGACAGCAAGACCTCGAAGGACAGCCAGACATCCAAGGACAGCCAGTCCTCCTCCAACTCCAGCAGCAACTCCTCCAAGGACAGCAAGTCCTCCTCCAGCTCCAGCAGCAACTCGTCTGGCCAGAAGTCCGGCCACTGAGCCGGTCGCTTTGTGGAGCCGGCGTACTGCACCAATGTGGTCGCTGGCCACTCGCTGCAGGAGACGCGCACCCATCTGGAGCGCGTCTTTGCAGCGGTGCGCCAGCACGTAGCCCCTGGCGGGGTCCTCCCGCTGGGGCTTTGGCTTTCTGCGCGGGCTGCGCATGATCTCTGCGCAGAGCCAGATGGCCCGCGCCGCCTGCGCGACTGGCTGGCGCACCACGGCCTGGCGGTGGTCACGCTGAATGCGTTTCCATACGCGGACTTCCACGGACCGGTGGTCAAGCAGCAGGTGTATGTGCCCAGCTGGGCGGACTCGCGCCGCCTGCTCTACACCGTGCAGCTGGCAGAGCTGCTGCCAGAGCTGCTTCCGCCTGGCGCCACGCACGCCAGCATCTCCACTGTTCCGCTGGGCTGGCGGCCCGCGTTCCTGGCAGAGCACGATGGCGCCGCCATGGGCGTGGCCAGCGCGCACCTTGAGCAGCTGGTTCGCCACCTGGCGCGCGTGGAGGACCGCACTGGCGTGCGCGTGCACGTGGACCTGGAGCCAGAGCCGGGCTGCATGCTGCAGCGCGCAGAGGACGTCACTGGCTTCTTTGCCAGCGCGCTGGTGGAGCGCCGCGGCCAGCCAGACCCGCGGCGGTACATCGGCGTGTGCCACGACGTGTGCCACGCCGCGGTGATGTTTGAAGGCCAGCAGGAGGTGCTGCGCGCGTATCGGCAGGCTGGCATCCGCGTGGGCAAGGTGCAGATCTCCAGCGCACCCTGCTGCAGCGGCGCGCCGGACGAGCTGGCGGTGCTGGCCTCCTTTGCCGAGGCGCGCTATCTGCATCAGACCTGCGTGCGCGCCATGGGGCGCATGCACTTCTTTGAGGACCTCCCGCGCGCGCTGGCAGAAGCGCCGCCTGGCGAATGGCGCACGCACTTCCACGTGCCTGTCTTTGCCGCACGCCTGGGCGCGCTGGCCACCACGCAGGCGCAGATCCGGGAGTGCCTGGCAGTGACCACCCAGTGGAGCGCAGACGAAGAGCCGCAGTACGAGGTGGAGACCTACGCGTGGGACGTGCTGCCGCCCAGCGCTGCAGGGCTCGCCGAAGACGCAGGGCGACCGGGCGGCAGAGGTCAGCTGCATGGCGCAGCAAACACAGGCAGCGCAGCGGCGGACCTCACTGCTGGCATCGCCCGCGAACTACGCTGGACCATCCAGGCGCTGGCAGAGGCCCGCCAGGCTGCGGCGGGCGCAGCAGACCACCCGCGCGCTCCAGGCATGTGAACCATGTTCAGCTGGCTTGAACTCATGCGGTTGTCCAACGCGCCCACGGTGGCCAGCAATGTGCTGGCTGGCGTGGCGGTGGGCATGCTGGCGCGGCTGAGCGGCATCAACCCGCCGCTGGACACCATGGGCATGCTGCTCCTGGGCGTGCTGCTGGTGTACGCCGCTGGCATGATGCTGAACGACGCCTGCGACGTCAGCACCGACCGCGTGGAGCGGCCAGGCCGCCCCATTCCCAGCGGGCGCATCCCGCGCAAGCTGGCGCGCAACACTGCGGTGGTCATGCTTGCCGCGGGCACCACCGTGCTGGTGTTCGCTGGCGAGAAGACGCTGCCCTGGGCGCTCCTTCTTGGCTCTGCTGTGCTGCTGTACGACACGCTGCACCGGCAGATCCCGCTTTCGTGGCTGCTTCTGGCGCTGTGCCGCGGCACGGTGATTGTGGTGTCCGCACTGGCGGTGTCTCCTGGCAGCGACTGGCCGGTGATCAACCTGGTGGGCGGCGGGCTGTTCCTGTACGTGGCAGCACTCAGCGCTGCAGCGCGCGACGAGATGCGCGGCATGGGCAAGGCAGCGCTCGTTGGCACGTTGGCGGTGCCGCTCCTCACGCTGTGGCCCGCAGCGCTTCTGCTCCTCGACATTCCGCGGCCGGACAACCTCTCGCTGGCCGCAGGCCTGGGCGTGCTGGGTGGCATCGCGCTCCCCAGCGCTGTCCTTGGCACCCGCAACGCGCTCATGGGCCGGCAGGGCGTGCCAGCTGCAGTGGGCCTCTGGCTGGGCACCATTCCGGTCATGGACGCCGCGGTCTGCTTCCTGCTGGGGCAGCCGTGGCTGGGCGTGGCATGCCTGGGCCTCTGGGGGGCCGCTGGCGCGCTGCGGCCGCGGATTGCAGCCAGCTGAGGCTGGCTTCCCAGAATGCTGGCTCCCTTTGCCGATGCTTCTGCGTACCACTGGGGGTAGCCTTTCCTGTGGTTCCATCGCACACTTCTGGAGGATGCACGCGATGAGTTCAACGCGCACAACCGGCACGGCTCACACAGCTCCCGCGGCACCCATGGCTCCCATGGCTCCCGCGGCTCCCGCGGCCGGCACGACCTCAGCACTCCCTGCGGCTGCTCTTGGCAGCACTGCTCCTGCATTCCGCCGCGCCGGCTGGCTGGCCGCTGCAGCGCTGCTTGCGGTTGGCATGACTGCTGGCATGCAGGTGGCCCGTCCTGCCATCACCAAGTCGGACCCCAAGGAGCATTGGCTCACCGTGGTGGTGGATCCCGCCTACCAGTTCTGCAAGGTGGGTGAGCCCACGCCGCGCGAGATCCCTGGCCCACAGGAATTGGTGCGTGAAGCGCAGATCCGTTCGTCTCCTGCGCTCGCTGGCATCCAGGACTGCTACGTGTGGATGATCTGGGTTCCCGTGTCCGTGCAGTCCAGCTGGACAGAAGTGGACAGCGACGCCACCAGCATGGCCTGGGTGCGCAAAGGCGACCGCGGCCGTATTGATGCACGCCCCATGCAGCTCACATACGCCGAAGGCACCAAGCGCCGCTGGCACTGGGGCGGCGACCGCAAGGCGCCGGATGGCTCCGAGTGGCGCCAGCTGATCTCCTCCCCTGTGTGCGCGTGCTGCACTCCCAACTGCTTCCCAGCAGACAACCCAGAAGCAGCCAAGTACGGCATCGGCATTGAGCTGCACACCCGCAGCTACCAGCCCAAGGTGGACTGGAAGCAGGCAGCCGCGCTGCCATGGGTGAAGCCGGACGAGTCCCTGCAGGTGTTCCTGCAGAGCAGCCCCTATCTGCAGTTCGACAACCCGCCAGTGCAGAAGTTTGTGGCAGCGGCGCTGGGTGGCAAGGCAGCCCACGACCGCTCGCCATGGCAGACAGCGCTGCTTCTGGCCAAGTCTGCTGCTGCGCAGGCCAGCCCCAAGCCCTATGGCGAAACGCCAGACATGGTGCGCGGCCTGACCCTGGTGGGCGCGCAGAGCTTTGCGGCAACAGGCAACGGCAACGCCAACGACGCGCATTGCCTGGCGGTGGCTGCCATGCGTTCAGTGGGCATTCCGGCGCGCGTGGTGGTGGGTTTCCAGGTCATTCCAGACGACACTGGCATGACCTTCCCAGCCAAGATGGCCATGTGGGGCGAGTTCTGGATCGGCAGCGTGGGCTGGATCCCGTTTGAGTGCGGCGAGATGCGGATGGACTCGCGTGCTTCGGCCAGCGAGAACGCAGAGGTGGATGGCTTTGGCGCGCCCTCGGACCACAACCGCCGCATCGCGTGGTCGTACTTCCTGGACACGCCCTTCAAGCTGGCTGCTCCGCGTGAATACCCGGCAGGCATCGGCCTTGGGCCGCTCTTCACCAGCCTGGACGATGTGCCCGATGAGGTGCTGGTGAACTACCCACAGCAGGGCGGCGCAGACAAGCTGCTCTCGCCAGAGAATGTCCAGAAGGGCCAGCAAATCATGGGGCATCCGGGTGCGGTGGGCGCCACCGCGCGGACGTCGCGCAACGCAGCAGCCCTGTGGCCTGGCGAGCGCCCGCTGTCCAAGAACGATTCCCCCACCCGCCATCGGTAGGTGGCCCTGCCTTCCGCTACCATCCCGCGCTCCATGCTGGTCCTGGCAGAATCTGATCTGGCCAACTACGTCCCCATTGGCATCGCCCTGCTCATGGCAGTGATCTTTGCTGTGGTCAACATTGGCGCCAGCTGGGCGCTGGGGCCGCGGCTGGCTGGTGCTGTCAAGGGCACGGTGTACGAGAGCGGCATGAACGCCATTGGCAGCGCGCGCAAGCGGTTCAACGTGCGCTTCTACATCGTGGCCATGACGTTCCTGCTGTTCGACGTGGAAGTGATCTTCCTCTACCCCTGGGCAGTGGCGTACTCGCAGCTGGAGCCACGGTCAGCAGAAGCAGGCCTGTTCCTGGCCCGCATCCTGTTCTTCATCGCCACCAGCGTCATCGCGTACATCTACGCGTGGCGCAAGGGCGTCTTCCGCTGGGACTGAGCGGGGCGCCGCTCACCACCGTTCGCTGTCTGTCTTGGGGCCAAGCGGCCATGGGTCGCTCGGCAGGCCATTCACCGTGGTGCCGTTCTGCACGCCGTGGCGGATGTACTCCAGGAACTCTGCTGGGAAGGGCAGTTCTGGCTTGGTGAGCGCGTCCAGCTGCTGTGTTTCTGCAGTGGTCAGCGCCACGTGCATGGCGCCCATGTTGTCCTCCAGCTGCGCCAGCGTGCGCGCGCCGATGATGGTGCTCTGCACGCCCGGCCGGTCCATCACCCATCGCAGGGCCAGCTGCGCCACCGTGCAGCGCTTGGCTGCGGCCATGGCGCCCAGCGCGTCCAGCAGGTCGTAGGTGCGGTCGTTCAGGTGCTTGCTGTCGCTGCGCACGCGGGTTGAGCCGTCGTCCTTGGGGCGGTTGGCGCGCGTGAACTTGCCGCTCAGCACGCCGCCGCGCAGCGGGCTCCACGGCGTCACCCCCATGCCCAGATGCTGCGCTGCTGGGATCAGCTCTGCCTCCACCGTGCGCTGCAGCAGGCTGTACTCAATCTGCAGCGCCACCAGCGGCGCCCAGCGGTGCTGGATGGCCAGGTGCTGCGCCACCGCGCACACCCAGGCGGGGTGGTCGCTCAGGCCCAGGTAGCGCACCTTGCCTTGCTGCACCAAGTGGTCCATGGTGCGCATCAGCTCCTCCAGCGGCACCGTGCGATCCCAGAAGTGGCACCACAGAAGGTCTATGTAGTCGGTCTGCAGGCGGCGCAGCGAATGGTGCACTGCATCCAGCATGGCCTTGGCGTTGCTGCCGCCGCCGTTTGGGTCGCCCAGCCACATGTTGCCGCCAAACTTGGTGGCGATCACCACGCGGTCGCGCCGGCCCTTGCCAGGGCCAGTGCGGAAGAAGTCGCCCATGATCTTCTCGCTGTGGCCCTTGGTGTAGATATTGGCGGTGTCAATGAAGTTGCCGCCCAGCTCCAGATAGCGCTGCAGCACCTGCACGCTGGTGGATTCGTCGCTGCCAAACCCCCAGTCGGTGCCAAAGGTCATGGCGCCCAGGCACAGTGGATGAACGCGCAGGCCGCTGCGGCCAAGCGTCACGTAGGGGACAGCGTTGGTGGTGCTCATGACGCGAGGATAGGCGCGCCACGCGTGCGTGGTCCTCTCGCCTATGCTCCGGCCAGTGTCCAAGGCGCCGTCGTTGACCTTCTTTGGTGCAGCAGGGGAAGTGACTGGCAGCTGCACGCTGGTCCAGACAGACAGCGCCCGCGTTCTGGTGGATTTTGGCTTGTTTCAGGGGTCGCCAGCGCAGGAGGAGCGCAACCTCATTCCGCCCGCGCTGGACTTTCGGCGGCTGGATGCGGTGGTTTGCACCCACGCGCACGTGGACCACTGCGGGCGCCTGGGCATGCTGCCAGGCCTGGACTACGAGGGGTACGTCTTCTGCCATCAGGCCACGGCAGAGCTGCTGCCGCGGGTGCTGAACAGCAGCGCCACCCTGCAGGGCGTGCGCCTTGAGGAGTACCGCAAGGGCACAGCGCCAGAGGCTGTGGTGCTGGATCCAGTGCCAGATCCAGCCATCCTGGAGTGGCAGCGCCGCACTGGTCCGCCGCCCGTGCTGTACCAGCGCGGACAGGCAGAGAAGGTGGGGCGATCTGTGGTGGGCGTGCCCTTCAGCGTGTGGAAGGAGATTGCGCCTGGCGTGCGCATGCGCCTGCACGGCGCTGGGCACATCATTGGCAGCGCCAGCGTGGAGCTGGAGATTCAGCATCAGGCGCACCACGTGCGCGTGGTGTTCAGCGGTGACCTGGGCAGCACGCACAGCGGCCTGCTTGCGCCGCGCGCCATGTGCCCCGAGGCAGACGCTGTGATCATGGAGTCCACCACCGGCGCGCGCAGCCTTGTGCCAGCGCAGCCAGGCAGTGGCGCAGATGCTGGGGCGCCTGGCAGTGCATTGCCGCACGCAGCGCAGGGCGGCGGTGGGCTGGTGCCAGTCATCTCGCTGGAGCAGCTGGTGGCGGATGCGCGGGCCAGCAACCGCATGGTGGTGCTGCCCACGTTCAGCGTGGGCCGTGCGCAGCTTCTGGTGCATCAGCTGGCGCAGCTCAGCCGTGCTGGCAAGCTTGGCGGCATGCCGGTGTATCTGGACAGCCCCATGGCTGCGCGCACCGCCGAGGTGTGCTGCATGCATCCGCACCTGCTCTCTGCCGCAGCGCGCGCGGATCTGGAAAGCGGCCATTCCCCGCTGGATTTTGACGAATTGTTCCTGCTGTGGTCGCGCAAGCACTCGCTGCGCGTGGCAGGCCGGCAGAGCGCTGGGCTGGTGCTGGCCGGCAGCGGCTTCTGCGATGCAGGGCCTGTGCTGCACCACCTGCAGCAGGCGCTGCCAGAAGACAACGGACACGTGGTCTTCAGCGGCCACACGCTGCTTGGGAGCTTGGCGCACGGCCTGGCGCATGGGCGTGCCAAGCGCGTGCGCATCAACGGCATGGAGATCCAGGTGCGCGCGCGGGTGAGCCGCATGGAAGGCTTCAGCGGTCACGCAGATCCAGCGCAGCTGGAGGCGTGGCTGGTGGGGTCTGGGCATCAACCAGACCTGGTGGTGCTGAACCACGGTGACCCGGGAGCACGCGGCGCGCTGGCCGAACGCGTGGGAGGCCATTTCCACGCCACGGTGCAGACGCCAGCATTCCAAGAGACGCTGCTGTTGGACTAGGCCGGAGCGGGGGGAACGGTCGCCACACCTGGCCCACGCGCGCTGCAAAAAACGGATCAAAGTTGATCGTGGTGGGTCCGGGCAGAGTCGCGGAGAGTCACGCGAGGTCACACGGAGCCGGACAGAGCCGCACAGAGCCACGCAGACCCAACAGACCTGCACAGAACGATGCAGATCGACGCAGATCAAGGCGCGTTCGCGGCTAAAGGCAGCAAGCACGCTGTAGCCGCAAATCCGTCTAAGCGGCACAATGACGCGTTATTGGCACACAATCAACGCGGATCGGAGCGTGTTCAATGCTATTCACAGCAAGTGACGCTCAGCGACGCGGTGCACCCGTCCCCTGTGCTGCGGCTGGTCAGCTGGGTGCATGCCTCGTGGATGACCCGTGAGCAGCCTGTCAACGCGGACGACGGTCCAAAGCGAGTTCAGCGATGTTCCACGTGGAACATCCAAGTTGCGGAAACGCAGCCGTAGCATGGCGCGCCAGAGACTCGCATGGCCAAAGACACATCTGATCGTGCCAAGACTGTTCCTTCTCGCTTGGGCCGGGGCCTTGGGAACCTGATTCCGGTACCCATCGCGCCGCCGCAGCAGAGCAGCACTGCAGCGCCGCCGAGCACTCCAGCGCAACGCGGGCCTGTCGAGCGCTTTGTGGCAGCACCTGCGTCTGCGCCCGCGGCTGCACCCACGCCTGCGACCATACCTGCACCCAGCACGACCCGCGCGCCTGTTTCCACGCCTGGTTCTGCAACTGCGGCCGCAGCAGGCGCAATGGTGGTGCAGCAGCGTCGCCCACATCGCCGGCATCCAACGAGGCGCCCGGGGCAGGCGAGCCCGGGCGCCCCTGCAGCACAGTTGCCGGGCAGCACCATCCCAACGGAAGACCAGGTCCAGTTCCTCCCTGTCCGGTCGCTGCGTGTTGGCAAGTACCAGCCGCGTGGTGGCATGGACCCCAAGGCGCTGGCTGCTCTGGCACAGAGCATCGCTACCTCCGGCCTCATGCAGCCAGTCGTGGTCCGACCGCTGGGTGATGAGCCGGGCACATATGAAATCGTGGCGGGCGAGCGCCGCTGGCGGGCCATGGAGCAGCTGGGCCGCCCGCTGATTCCAGCCATCGTCCGGGCTGTGCCTGACCAGGAAGCAGCAGAACTGGCCCTCATAGAGAACCTGCAGCGCGAAGACCTGAACCCCATGGACCGGGCGAGCGCGCTGCGCCGCTTGGCAGACGAGTTCACCCTCACTCACCAGCAGTTGGCAGAACGGGTTGGCCTGGATCGTGCCACTGTCACCAACCTGCTGCGCCTGAATGACCTGGACCCGACCACGGCTGCCCTGGTGCGCACTGGCCAGCTGAGCGCTGGTCACGCCAAGGTGCTGCTGGGTGTGGCGGACTCCACGCGCCGTGTAGCGCTTGCCGAAACGTGTGCCGCCTCGGAGTGGTCTGTGCGCCAGCTGGAAGGCGCTGTCCGCCAGACGCATGTTCCACGTGGAACGTCCACCACCAGTCGGCCCACACAGTCCAGCCATGTGGCCAAACTGGAACGCGATCTGCAGGCGCACCTCGGCACGCGCGTGTCCCTGCGCCTCACGCGCAAGAAGGGTGTGGGCGAACTGCGCATTCGCTTCTTCAGCCTGGATGAGTTCGATGGCCTGATGCAGCGCATCGGCTTTGACACAGACGATCGCTCCTTGGGCGTCTGATCACCTGAAGAACGCTCCGTGCACTGAGTGAGCGTCCTATAACACCACATCCATTTGGTCTGGCATTGTGCAGACGGCTGACGGAAGCGTGGCTACGCTCTCGCTCCCACTCTCAACCTCACTCTCGGCCTCGCTCTCGCTGTCGCTTTCGCTCCCGTTCCCGATTCCGTTCAGACACTCACCTCTCTGGAGATCACCTGACATGCTCTGCCGCTCGTGCTCTGTCGTTGGCCTGACCGCCCTTCTGGCTGCTGGTGGTGTGCTGGCTGTTGCTGCTGCGCCCAGCCAGCAGACTCCCGCCAAGCCCGCTGCGCCCACTGCGCCTGCTGCCACGGCTCCTGCTGCTGGCCAGCTGATGAAATGCACCATTGACCCAGTGCATTCCAAGGCGCTCTTCCGGGTGCAGCACCTGGGCGCTGGCCCATTCTGGGGCCGGTTCAACGATGTGACGGGCAGCTTTCAGTTCATGCCTGGCAGCGCAGACGGCATGAAGTTTGACGTCAGCATCAAGATTGACAGCGTGGACACTGGCACGGAAGACCTGGACAAGCACCTGAAGTCGCCAGACTTCTTCTCGTCCAAGGACTTCCCCACCATGACCTTTGTGAGCACGGGCGCCAAGAGCCTTGGCAAAAACGTGTACGAAGTGACTGGCAACCTGACCATGCACGGCGTGACCAAGCCGGTGACTGCTGCGTTGGAGTTCATCGGCACGGCGGACTTTGGCCGCGGCGCCCGCGCTGGCTTTGAGGCCGTCTTCACGGTGAAGCGCAGCGAGTTTGGCGTGAACTACGGCGTGGAGAAGGACATGATCGGCAACGACGTGCGCGTGGTGGTTGGCCTGGAAGGCACCGTGGACAAGAAGTAATCCGCGGCACCTGCACGCTGGTGCAACTGCGCTGGTCCTCCTGAGAGCCCTGTGGAATTCCACGCTGCCCTCTACGGTGTGCTGCTGCCTGTGGCTGTGGTGGCCGCAGTGCTGGCGGTGCTGCGCGCGCTGCGCGGCTGGTGCTCTTGGCTGAGCAGCGCGCGCATGGTGCCGTTGGCACTGGCTGCTGCGGCCATCTGGTCTGCGTGGCAGCAGGCGGGAAGGCCGCCTTGGCAGCCAGCGATCGCAGCCGAGTGGCTGCCAGCTTCGTTTGCCGCCACCGCGGTGCTGGCAGCGCTGGTGGTGCACGGCGGTGGGTGGCGCGGCGGTGGGTGGCGCGGCGCGCTCACTGCTGCAGTGCCAGCCGCAGCTGGCGTAGGACTTCTGTCACCGCCAGGCGTGAGCATGGGAACGCGCGTGGCGCTGGCTGCAGCGGCCGGGCTGGCAGGCGCGTGCGCAGCTCCTGCGTTTGCAGCGGTGCCTTCGTTGCCAGCGTCGCCAGCGCCTGCCGCATCGCCTACGCCTGCAGCATCGCCAGCGCCTGAAGCGTCACCACAATCGCCACAATCACAGCGGTCCTCATCTCACCAATCCTCCCTGCGGCGCACCACCTTTGGCGCGCCGCTGGCCATGTGGGGCACGGCTGCTGCGCTCCCTGGGCTGGCGCTCCAGGCAGGCAGCGCCAAGCTAGCCATCGTGGCGGGTGCGTTCAGCGCCATGGCTGCAGCCGTCGGCGTGCTGGGCCTCATCATGCGGCCCATGCCGCTTGGCGCACCCACCGCAGCCGCGTGGGCTGGCATGCTGGGCGCGCTGGCAGCCATGTGCCTGGGCTACGCAGACGAAGCAGAGCCCACCACCTGCTGGTGGCTCATGGTGCTGTCGCCTGCAGGCGCTGGCCTTGCATGCGTGCCTGCGGTGTCTGCGCGGCTTGCCCTGCACCAGCGGCCAGTGCTCCGCGCGGTGATGGTGGCCGCGCCACCGCTGATCATGGCCCTTGCTGCGGTGGCGTCCGTGGCGCTCCGTTCGGCCCGCTAGCATCTGGCACTTCATGCACCCCGTCCTTGCATGGATCCCGTTTGTGCAGCCAGCGCCGCACGCCGCCACCTGGTGGTGGGTGCTGGTGCTGCCGCTCAGCCTGTTCATCAGCATGGCCTGGAAGGCGGTGCGTCTTGAGAAGCTGGATGGCTACTGGCGCGCAGTGCTCAAGATGAGCGCGCAGATCGTGGTGGGCATGGTGGCGCTGTTTGTGGCGCTCGCGCTCCTGGTGCGCGTCATTGTGCCCATGCTGCCAGTGAACTAATCACGCCCGCTTCACGCCGCGCCCGGGCTTCTGGCCCTTGGCAATGGGCGCCTTGCGCGCTGTGTGCCGGCGCTGCTTCAGGCCGCTGCGCTTTCCTGCGCCCTTCTTGCCGCGGCGGATGAGCGCAGCCAGCGACATCGGCTCGTCTGCAGCGCGGCGATCTGGCTTGGCCTTCTTCAGTGGCTTGGGCGCGGGGCGCTCCACATCGGGCGCGCGGCCCATGCGGTCGCGCACATACGCGCGATACGGCGGCGGGGTGCGCACCGTGGTCTCCACCTTGGCCAGGCGCTCCACGCGCCGCCAGCGCTCTGCATCTGCTGGGCACCGGAACGAAATGGCCTCTGCAAAGCCGCCGCCATGCCCTGCACGGCCCACGCGGTGCACGTACTCCTCTGGCAGCAGCGGCACGTCGTAGTTGATGACCGTGCGCGTGGCCGGCACGTGCAGTCCGCGCGCGGCCACGTCGGTGGCCACCAGCACGCGGGCCCGGCCAGCCGCAAACTCCTCCAGCGCCAGCTGCCGCTGCTTCTGGCTGCGGTCGCCATGCAGCAGCGCCACGGAAATGCTGTGCCGGCGCAGCGCCTCTGCCACCCATCCAGCGCGGCGCCGCGTGCGGCAGAACACAATCACGCCCTTGCGGTCTGCATCCTTCACCAGCGCAACCGTGAGCGCAGGCTTGTCCTCGTCTGGCACGTCCATCACCAGCTGGCCCGCATCGTGGCGCGGCTGTGGTGTGCCAGTCACCTTGTTTGGCGTGCCGTGCGAAAGATCCGCGCGCACGGGGTCCTTCAGCAGCTCCTGCACCAGCGCCTCCACAGGGCGGGGCAGCGTGGCTGTGAAGAAGAGCAGCTGCCGCGAAGCCGGCGCGCGCGACAGGATGTCCTTGGCCTGCGGCATGAATCCCAGGTCCAGCATGCGGTCTGCCTCGTCCAGCACCACCTGCTGCACCCACGCTAGGCTCATGGCGTCCAGCTCGCACAGCTCGCGCACGCGGCCAGGCGTGCCCACCAGCAAGTCCACGCCGCGCTGCACCATCTGGCGCTGCGGCGGCAGCGCGCTCTTGCCATACACCGCGCCTGCGCGCAGCACGCTCCCCTTGAACAGCTGCTCTGCTTCACGGGCCACCTGCTGCGCCAGTTCACGCGTGGGGCACAGCACCAGCGCGCGCAGCCTGCGCCGCGCGTCCACCGGGCGGCCGCGCACCTTGGGCGGTGGGTTCTGCAGCAGGCGCTGCGCCACAGGCAGCACATACGCCAGCGTCTTGCCAGTGCCTGTGGGCGCCACCACCACCACGTCTCTGCCTTCCAGCGCTGGTGGCAGTGCAGCGCGCTGCGGGCGCGTGGGCTGTGTGATGCGCATGCGGCCAAGCGCCGCAATCAGTTGCGGCGCAAGACCAAGGCTGGCAAATTCATCGGGCATCATCAGCTCAGGCCGCGCACGTCGTCCAGCAGCCGGTCGAGCGCTACCTGAAGCTTCTCAGGAGTGTCGTAGGAGCCCTGGGCGATGGCCATCTTGATGGCCTCCACCTTGGCCATGCGCGCTTCTGGCAGCGCACGAATGGCTTCCAGGTGCCGGGCGTGCTCCGAGAGTTCCACGCGGTCGCGGCCCTCGGCCCAGCGGGGGCCCGATGGCGCCACTTCGGACTGCTGCGCCGCGCGGAGGGCGGCGGTGGCCTCGCTCAGCCGCTGCGCAGCGCCCATGGCGCCGAGCGGGGAGGAAGGTCCAACCTGGCCGATGTCGTTCATCGTGTGCTCCTTGAGGCGCGCGTGGCAGTCCGTTGCTCCGCGTCCTCGTTCTTCGCCTGGCCACCAACATCCGTGCGGCCAAACCCCCTGCATACGCTGCTGGGGCAAGGAGTGGTATCGTCGGTTGGGCCAGCGATCCTTGAATCGTTGGCCGCCGCTCCCGCTGGAACACAACTGGCGGGACAGACGGAAGTTACCTGCCACACCGCCATGATGCTTGCCCGCACCTCCATCTGTTGCTTGTCTGCCCTCTCAGCCGCGCTGCTTGTGGTGCTGGCAGGCTGCCAGTCCGCTCCGTCCTCCCAGACAGCCCAGCCCAGCCAGCCAGCGCAGACAGCCCAGGGCAGCCAGACGCCCCCCGCTAAGACAGCCGCTGGCCCGCGCAGGCTCCAGGCCAATGCTGGGACCGCTCCTGCGCCAGCCCCCAGCAAGCCCTCCAGCACCAAGGCCGCTGCTCCAGCCTCCGCCCCAGCTGCAGACCCCACAGCGCAGCTCATGGACCCTGGCGCAGAAGTAGACGGCAACGCCACCGGCGGCCGGGTGCCAGCCAGCGCCAGGGCTGCAGCCCAGCGCCCCACCACCGATCAAGCCACCACACCTTCAGGCACCCTGGCAGGGCCAGCCACCAAGTCGCGCGGCGCTGCCAAGGGCACAGGCGACGAGCGCCCAGGCTGGGGCGTGCTTCTGGCCACATTCTCATCAGACGACCATCGTTCGCTGGCAGAGACAGCCCGCAACGCCATCGTCAGCAAGTACCCAGAATTGCGCCAGGCCTATGTGCGCAGCACCTCCCGCGGCAGCGTGGTGCTCATTGGGCACTTCCCCAACCCGCAGGACCCCGCTGCGCAGGCAGAACTCAAGCGCGTGAAGGACATCGGCACTGGGTTCCCCAAGCCGTTTGCGCGCTCCATGCTTTCGCGCATCGGCGCCACCGGCGACAGCGGCCCACCCGGCCCGCACGACCTGCGATCCGTGCGCGTGCAGCGCCCCAAGAGCACGCTGTACACGCTACAGGTGGCCGTGTGGAGCGCGCTGGGTTCAAACGAGCTCAAGATGCCGGAGATCAAGCGCGCTGCCGAGGCGTATGCGCAGCAGCTGCGCTCGCAGGGGTACGAGGCCTACTACTTCCACGACTTTGACACGGTGACCAGCACCGTGACGGTGGGTGTGTTTGGTGCAGATGCATATGACTCTCGCAGCACGCTGTATGCGCCCGAGGTGGAGGCGCTCATGCGCAAGTTCCCCAAGAGCCTGGTGAACGGCGAGGAAGTGCTGGTGCCCGTGGACCCCAAGATGCCCAACGCCAAGACCGTTCCGCAGGGGCCCCGGCTGGTGGAGATACCGAAGATCTGAGCGCCGCTCATACACTGAGCGCATGGCCGCTACGCACGCCACAGAATCGCAGCCATTTTTGCTGGGGCATTCTGCCGCGCGGCGCGCGTTGGCCACGGCCTTGCGCGGCGGCCACCTGCACCACGCCTGGATCCTGCATGGGCCTGTGGGCGTGGGCAAGATGCGGGCCGCGCAGGCGCTGGCGCGCATCGTGCTTGACCCCACGGCCACCGCGGCCAACATGGATGCGCTGGAGCCACCCACCGGCACGCCAGTGGCCGCGCTCATCCAGGCTGGCACGCACCCGGACTACCACGTCATCTGCAAGGAGCTGGCAGCGGTGAGCGAAAGCCGCGAGCTGCGCGAACGCAAGCAGCTGAACATTCCGCTGGACCTGCTGCGCGAGCGCATGCTGGGCGGCGTGGATGGCGAAGGACGCCACCACGAGAGCGCTGTCTTCCGCACGGCTGCCATGGGCCACGGCAAGGTCTTTGTGGTGGATGAAGCAGAGCTGCTGGACCCAGACGCACAGAACGCCATGCTGAAGACGCTGGAGGAGCCGCCAGCCAACACCACCATGGTGCTGGTGACTTCGCGCGAGGACCGATTGCTGCCCACGGTGCGCAGCCGCTGCCAGCGCGTGGCCTTTGGCCCGCTGGACGCTGCGGCCATGGCAGCGTGGTGGGAGCGCTCTGGCGTGGAGGTTCCAGCAGACGAGCGCGCGTTTGTGGATGCCTTTGCAGAGGGAGCGCCAGGCATGGTGCAGCGCGCCGTGCAGTTTGGGCTGGCTGGCTGGCACAAGGAGCTGTCACCTCTGCTGGACCAGCTGGAATCTGGCGCATATCCGCCCATGCTGGCAGACCGCCTGGGAGAGCTGGTGGAAGGCGTGGCCAAGACCGTGGTGGATCAGGACGAGCACGCCTCCAAGGACGCTGCCAACCGCCTGGGCACTCGGCTGCTGGCCCGCATGCTGGGGCTGCGCGTGCGTGCGGCGCTGAAGGCGGCTGCAGACGACGCGCACGCGCTGGCCCGCGCACTGGCCGCGCAGGACGTGCTGGCTGACTTTGAGTTCCAGGTGCGCAGCAACGTGAACCTGAAGCACGCGCTCTCCAACCTGGTGGCGCAGTGGGGAGCGCGGACTGCCGCGCGCGGGGAGCACGCTGGCCGTGGCCGTTGAGATCGAACGCGTCTACCTGCTGCGGCAGATGCCGCCACAGATGCCGGAAGGCCAGCGCTGGATGATCGAGCAGGGGTACCTGCCCCCCGACCCAACACAGGCCATCGCCGAGGGCCGACTGCGGCGCACCACGCTGCCAGATGGCACGGTGCGCCATGTGCACACGGTGAAGCAAGGCGTGGGCCTGGTGCGGCAGGAGCACGAACGCACCATCACCCAGCAGGAGTTCAACGCTGCGTGGCCGCGCACGCTGGGCTGCAGGCTGCGCAAGGAGCGCACGCGGGTGCCGCACGATGGCCTGGTGTGGGAGGTGGACCAGTTCCTGGACCTGCCGCTGGTGCTGGCAGAGTGCGAATTGCCCACCGAGCACACGGTGCTCACGCTGCCCCCCTGGCTGGCCCCATGGGTGGAGCGGGAAGTGACCCATGAACCAGCCTTCCGGAACTACCACCTGGCCCGGCAGGCAGGCCTGGGCGGTGGGCAGGCTGGGTAACTGCCAGCAGGTGGTTTCGGCTACCATGGCTGGCCTTTCCCCGGAGCTTTCATGCCATTCCAGTGCGCCATTGTCACCCCGTCTGACTCTGTTCTGGACGCCCCAGCCAGCTACGCCTCCTTCCAGGCGTGGGATGGCCAGCGTGGCGTGGCGGCTGGCGCCAGCGCCTTCTTGGTCAAGCTGGGCGTGGGCCTGGTGCGCGTGGACCTGCAGCAGGGTGGCTCAAAGACCTTTGTGGTGGATGGCGGCTTTGCTCAGATGGATGGCGACCGCCTGACGCTGCTCACCGAGCGCGCGCTGGAGCCCAAGGGGATTGACGCTGCAGCCGCCCAGCGCGAGCTGGCCGATGCCAACAGCGCCGTGACAGCCGCCAACGACACGCCCATGACGCTGGACCAGCGCGCTGCGCTGGAGCGCCGCCAGGCGCTGGCCCGCGCCAAGGTGGCAGCAGCCGGCCGCTGATGGCGGCATTTTGTGGCACACTACGTGCATGGCCACAGACGCGCCTGAACGCACCACGTCCGCAGAGACAGAGGGCGAGCCCTGCGCAGACCTGCCGCTGGAGCAGCGCGTAGAGGCCTTGCTGATGGTGGCCGATCGCCCCATGTCAGAGGGCCGTCTGACTGAACTCCTGGGCATTCCCACGGGCGGCAAGCGCAACACGCATGCCGTGCAGCAGGCGGTGGATGCGCTGAACAGCCGGTACGACGCAGAAGGCCGCGCGTTCCGCATCGAGAGCGTGGCAGGTGGCTGGCAGGTGCTCACGCGCGCTGCGTTTGCACCGCTGGTGGCGCGCCTGAAGGGCGTGCGCGAACAGGGCCGCTTGACTCAGGCAGCGCTCGAGACGCTGGCGGTGATCGCGTATCGGCAGCCCATTCTGCGCGCAGATCTGGAAGCCATCCGTGGCGTGGCCTGCGGTGAAGTGCTGCGCGGCCTCATGGAGCGGCGCCTGATCAAGATCGTGGGCCGCGCTGATGAAGTGGGCCGCCCGATGCTGTACGGCACCACTGGCGAATTCCTGCGCCAATTCGGCATCGGACGCCTGGACGAACTGCCCAGCGCCAAAGACCTGCGGATGTAGGTGAGCCTGGCTCAGGCCTTGCGGCGCCGGCTGCCCAGCAGGCCCGCTGCGCTCACCAGCGCCAGAGCGCCTGGGGTTGGCACAGCCTGCATGACCAGCACGGTGGTGAAGTCCACCTTGTCGCCCGCCCCCAGCTGGAAGTTCAGCGTGATGCCCATGCCGTCGCCCATGGCAGGCGATGGCAGGTTGGGGATGGGGTCGCCAAAGGATTCGCCAGGAAGATTGGCCACCTCAAAGGGCAGCGCTGTCACCGAGTACGGTGCGTTCAGCAGCGAGGCCAGCGTGAACGGCGAGCCGCCGCCCGCTGGCACCAAGAAGGCCGTCCAGCCAGCCAGGCCGCCAGCAGAGGTGAACGAACCGCCATCTGCGTCGGCTGTCAGCACGCCGCTCACCGAGCCGCCAGTCATGCTGCTGGTGCCCTGCGCCAGCGTGGGCAGCAGGATGGACAGGCTGAAGGTCTGCGTGACAGACGAGGTGTTGGTCAGCGTGAGGCTGCCACCCAGCACACCCAGCGACTGCGCCCAGGTGTCAGAGCCAATCATGTTGTACGCCACCGACCAGCCGCTGCCGTTCTGGCTGCCGATGTACTGGTAGGTGTTGCCGCTGCCGGAGTAGACGCCAGCTGAGTTCCACGCAGTGCCACCACCGGGCGAGGACAGGTTGAACTGCACAGTGGGACCGTCAGCGAGTGCGGAACCCATGACGGTGGCTGCGGCGAGCGCAGCGGCGGTGGCGGGAGCGAACTTCATGTCTTGAACCTTTTCTCGTGCCTCGTGGGAACACTGCCGCGCATTGGCGCGACGACAAGCGAAAGGAGAGCGGAAACCTGCTGCCTAGCTGCGCCGGCGGCGCAGACCGGGCAGACCAACGCAGCCCAGCAGCGCCAGGGCGCCAGGACCGGGAACTGGTTGGATGATGAACGTGCTGGCAAACGCCACAGCGTCGCCAGGGCTGAGCGTGAACTTCAGCTGGATGCCCATCTGGCCATCTGGCGTGCCGTCTGGCACAGGCAGGTTGGGAATGGGAGAGCCAAAGGTCTCCGGGGTGATGCTGCCGCTCTGGAACTGGCCCACAGCAAACCACAGACCGCCAGAGACCAGGTGCTGCACCTGCGCGCTGTCCACCAGCGCGGTGTAGACCGCGCTGACGCCTTGCGAGCCCAGGGTGGCGCCGTTGCCGTTGAGGTCAGTCAGCGTGGCAGAGACAGAGCCGCCCATCACTGCGTTCTGCATGGACGTGACGCCCGGCAGCCACTGCGTGTACGTGTAGCTCTGCACCGCGTTGGTGTTGTTGACAAACACCTGGTTCACCACGACAGCGTTGGCGCACACCGTGCTGGTGAGTGCCGCTGCGCCGAGCGAAGCCCAAAACGTAGACGAGACCATATTCCCTCCTCCAGGGAGCTGGTCAGACCCTTTTCCCTCAGGTCGACCATGTGAGCAGACACAGACTGTCGCCAGCAGACGCCCACACGCGCCGCGGCGTGCAGAAAGTAGCCCGCACAGGCGGCAAAGCAAGCACAACCAGCGTCAATTCCGCGTTTCGTTCCAGTTTGGACCGAGCGTTCGGTGGGTGGCAGGGAATGGACGCGGTTTTCGGACGAAGAGTTGGGTGAGCGGTGTGTGGTTATAGGACCACACTGGCATCGTCATCACAGGCTGACAGCCACGCCTGCACAGCGTCCACCATGGCTTCTGGGGTGGCCGCCGTGCGGACAGCCTCCTTCAGCGGCTTGATGTGCCCCATGGTCTTGCCATACCAGCTGATACGCGACCGCATGCAGTGCAGTGTGTGCTCTGGGCTGTGATGGCGGGCCAGCAGCTCCAGGTGGCGCAGGATGGTGCGCAGCTTGGCCTGCTGGGTGGGCTCTGGCCCAGCTGTGCCAGTGGCCAGCAGTTCCCAGGTCTGCTGAAAGAGCCACGGCGTGCGCAGGGCAGCGCGGCCGATCATGACACCAGCGCAGCCAGCGGTGTGCATGAGCGCAGCAGCCTCCTGCGGGGTGCTCACATCGCCGTTGCCGATGACTGGAATGGAGCGCACCGCCTGCGTGACTGCGCCAATGCGCTGCCAGTCTGCGCGGCCGCTGAACAGCTGCACGGTCCAGCGCCCATGCACTGTCACTGCAGCAATGCCAGCGCTCTCAAGGTCACGCGCCAGCTGCGGCGCTACAAAGTGCTCTGGGTCCCAGCCCAGGCGCATCTTGGCGGTCACTGGCACGCGGCCGCCGCTGTGCGCATGCACCGCCTGCACGATGCGCTCTGCCAGCCGCACGGTGTCCAGCGCCTGGCAGAGCAGCAGCGAACCGCCGTTCTTCTTGGCCACCTTGTCCACCGGGCAGCCCATGTTGATGTCAATGAGGTGCGCGCCGTGGTCCACGGCCCAGCGCGCTGCCTCTGGCAGGGGGTCTTCCCAGTTGCCATACAGCTGCATGCCGCAGGGCGAATCCTCTGGGCACGTGGCAGCCAGCTCCAGGCTGCGCGGTGATTCACGCAGCAGCGCGTGGCAGTTCAACAGATCGGTGCTGGCCAGGCCCACGCCGCCAAGCTCCCGGCACAGCACGCGGAAGGCAAGGTCGCAGTGCCCCGCCATGGGGGCAAGAAGGAGCGGCGTTGCCAGCTGCAGCGGACCAATGCAGAGCGCGCGCGCATGTGGCTGGCTGGTCTCCATGGCTCACGAGGACTCCAGCGTGGCGTCGGTCAGCCGGTACAGCCCAAGCAGGAATCCGCCTGCTGCAAAGGGCTCAATCTGCAAGCGCCCGCGGATGGTGCCGTAGCGGAAGACATGCATGCCCGTCACAGCCACCGGTGCGGCCAGCTGCACCTCCACCGAGTCAAAGGGCGTGGGCGGCACGCCAATGCAGCAGCCGTCCCACTTGTTCATCATGAACATGATGTCCTTGGTCTCAAAGCGCTGCAGCGGTGGCGCCCAGAAGCCGCTGATCTGCACCCATGCGCCTTGCAATGGCGCTAGGCGGCCTGGCAGTTCGTAGTGATTCTGCTCTGCGTTGATGGGGCCCTTGGCACTGGCCAGCAGGTCCCAGGTGATGGCAAACGGATCCTGCTCTGTGCCGCTGCCGCGCACGGTGTAGCGGCCATCCAGGCGGACGGTGTGCTCATCCAGATGTTCGATGGTGGCAGGCGGGCCAGCCTGCAGCGCAGGCGTAGCGCTGGGTGCCACAGCTGGCCCAGCCAGCAGCGGCGCAGCGGGTGGCGGCGCGTTAGGCGGCGGCGCGGCAGGTGGCGGCGCAGCAGGCAGCGGCGCAGCGGGCGCAGTGGCAGCTGGTGGCTGTGGCGCAGGGTTTGGTGTGGGCGGCGCGGGTGCGGGCTGCGGTTCTGGTGCCGGCAGTGCGGCGGGTGCCGCGGGTGCGGCGGGCCACCAAAAAACCGCTGCACCTGCAGCAGCCAGCAAGAGGATCACCAGGGTCCACAGTGCGCGCACCGCTGCATCCTAGGCTGGAGCGGCCTGGTGGCTAGCGGGGCGCTGCGGGCGAGCGGGGCGCTGCGCGTTCGCCGGCCACGGCGCGCAGCATGATGTCGTGGACGTCTGTGCAGTGGAGCGCGCGGTCGGGCAGCACGCCTTGGTCTGCAATGCACACCGGGAGGTGCGCTGGGTCAACCGCCACCCGGCCGTGGCTGCCGCGGATGAGCGTGGTGTCCAGCGGCACCGTGCGCAGCACAGAGCGCATGCCCAGCTTGCGCATGCCCAGCTTGGCTGCGGCGTAGGCGCGCGGCGCGCGCAGCGCAGGGTCCCACACCAGCTCCAGCGGGTCGTAGCCAGGCTTGCGATGGATGTCCACGGTGCGCGCGTAGTCCGGCGCGCTGGCATCGTCTAGCCACCATCCGTAGGCAAACCAGCGGCGCGGCGTGGCCACGCACACCAGGTCGCCCGCGCGGGCGTGGTCCATGCCAGCAGCGCGCTTCTCGGCTGGCCCCAGCACCTCCTCCACGCCGGGCACAGTGCGCAGCAGGCGCTGCACCGCTTCCAGCTGGCTGGGGTTCCGCACGTACACATGCGCCACCTGGTGGTCTGCCACGGCAAATGCATCGCTTGCGCCTGCGTCCAGGCATTCGCGGCCGTCCTCCACGCGCACGCGCAGCAGGCCAGCCTGGCGCAGGTGGCGGTTCAGCCACACTGCGTCGTCCACTGCGGTGATGCCGTATTCGCTCACCACCATCACGCGCACGCCGCGTTCGGCCAGCTGGCTGTGCAGCACGCTGAACACGCGGTCCACTTCCCGGATCTCTGCGTCAATGCGCGGGTCATCTGGGCCCAGGAGCTGAAGGCAGTAGTCCAGGTGCGGCAGGTAGACCAGCTGCAGCGTGGGGCTGTAGCGCCGCTCCACCTCAAGCGCTGCAGCAGCGATCCAGTCTGAGCTGCCGATGCCGCTGGCAGGACCCCAGAACTCAAAGAGCGGGAACTGCCCCAGCGCGCGCTGCAGGTGGTCGCGCAGTTCTGGCGGCTGTGTGTAGCAGTCTGGCACCTTGCGGCCATCCACGCGGTACTGCGGGCGCGGCGTCACGCTGACATCCACGCTGGAGTACATGTTGAACCACCAGAAGGAATTGGCCACTGTGACCGGCTGCCCATCTGCCACAGTGCGCAGCGTGTCCCACACCTTGGGGCCTTCCACCAGGTGATTGCTCTGCTTCCAGAAGTTCACCTCCTGGTAGCTGCGGTCAAACCAGCCGTTGCCCACGATGCCATGCTGCGTGGGCATGCGCCCAGTGAGCATGCAGCTCTGCACCGTGCAGGTGACGGCCGGAAGCGCTGCCTGCATGGGGCGCACGCCGCCACATTGGCGCGCAAACTCAGCCAAGCGCGGGGCGCGCCCGCCGGCAAACGTGCCAGCCGTCAGGCCAACGATGTTGAGCACCGCCACGCGGTTGAGCATGCGGCGCACGATACGCGTGTGGCGCTGGACCTAGGCGCCAATGGTGCGCCACAGCGCGTCCATGTGGCGGTCCCAGCCCTTGTTGGCAGCAGGGCTTGCTGGACTTGGATGCAGCACCTGGTGGAACTGGGCGCTCACCTTGCCCTGCAGCGCGGCCACCGTGCGCGCGTGTGCAAAGGCGCCAAAGCCCACCACGTGCGTGGGGCGCAGGTGCTGTGCCACGCGCAGCAGCGCGCGGTCGCACGCCAGCACCAGCGGTGCGCGGCTGCGGGGCGGCAGCTTGTCTGGCGTGACGTTGCTGCCGGTGGTGGACATGAACGCCAGCGGGCACCAGTTCCAGATGAACGCATGCTGCGCCCAGGCCTGCGGCGTGCCAAAGCGCCGCTCCACCCAGCCCCACACGCGCGCGCCGCTCACTTCACTGCGCGGGCAGGCCAGGCCAAGCACGGGCCGCTTGGGGTGCTGCGTGGCTGGTGCGCGGATGCGCGCCACGCTGGGCTCCAGCCCCAGGAACGTGCGCACCGCCTGCACCTGCCCAAACGGCACACCAGTCTGCACCATGCCAAACGGGCCTGGATTCAGGCCCACAAAGAGCGCCCGCACGCCAGGCTGGGCCATGCGTTCCAGGTACCAGCGGTGTGCGTGCCAGGCGTAGTCAAGCGGGTTGTAGACCACCGCCACAGGTGCGCCAAAGGAAAGCGCGGCGCACGAGCGTGACAGCTCGCGCGCCGCGTTGATCACAGGCGATGCCTGGCGCTTACTTGCTGGTGGTGCCTGGCTTGACGGCATCCATGGCGGTGAAGTTGAACTGCTGACCACCCACGCTGGCTTCGGCCATCAGGCCGCCCACGCCGGTGATGAACACAGCCACGCCATCCTGGTAGTCGTTGGACACCGCAGAGCCAGCGTCGCCGCCTGCTGCCGACGCATTGGCGGCGGGCGCAAACTGGCCAGAGGTGAACTTCTTGAGCGCCGCAGCGTTCTGGAAGAAGATGAACTCGTTGAACGACTGGCCACCGATCTGGGCGCCAAAGGAGCCCTGGTTCAGGTCGCAGTAGCCGATCATCTTGCCCTTCTCGTAGACCTCGCCGCGGCCATAGGCGCCAGCAAAGACCAGGCCGCCCTTGCCCACCTTGGGCAGCACGGCGTAGGCGTAGCAGTCCTTGAAGTGGCCAGCCACCTTGGGGTTGTTGGCCTTGGCATCGCTGATGGCAGTCTGCACTTCAGTGGCCAGCGTCTTGCGGTCGGTTTCAGTGCGCGGCACAGTCTGGCAGGCGGTGGTGATGCACGCAGCGGTGCAGCCCAGGGCGCAGACCAGGACAAAGGAGCGGGTCATGTGTGGAAGTCCTTTCAGGGGAACGTGCGTACGCCGCAGGCACAGCGGCCAGCGGGTGCAGAAAAAGCCTACCACCTGGGCCAGCCGCAGGTGGGATGCACCGTGCGCGGCGAATGTGCGGTTTCAGACAATCTGGCACGCTTCGCTGAAGTCCAGGCGGGGCGAGCGTGGGAAGAGCTTGCTGTGGTCGCCGTAGCCCAGATTGCAGACGATGTTGGCGCGATGCGTGGTGCCAGCAAAGAAGGCCTTGTCCACAGCCTCTGCGTTGAAGCCGCTCATGGGGCCGCAGTCCAGGCCCACTGCGCGCGCAGCCAAAATGAAGTAGCCGATCTGAATGCTGCTGTTGCGGAACGCGGTGTCTGCGATCAGCTTGTCGTTGCCAGCAAACCAGCTGCGTGCATCAGCGTGCGGGAAGAGCTTGGGCAGCTTCTCGTGGAACTGCGCGTCCAGGGCCAGGATGGCAGACACCGGCGCAGAGCGGGTCTTGTCCACGTTGCCGGGCGCCATGCAGGCCAGCAGCTTCTCCTTGGCCTCCTTGCCCTTCACAAACACCACGCGCAGCGGACTGCAGTTGGCGCTGGTGGGGCCCCACTTCATCAGGTCGTAGAGCTCGCGCAGCACGGCGTCGTCCACTGGCTTGTCCAGATAGACGTTGTGCGTGCGTGCGTTGTTGAAGAGCGTGTCCAGTGCCTGCTGTGGAATGGTTGCCATGGTGGGGAAGGGTAGGCGGGGCGCGCGGGGTGCGGCGAGAGCAGGCCGGGGCCAGCGCCCGCTGCCGTTAGAGCGAACCCATCCGCCCCGCTCGATAGTCGGCGATGGCCTGCTGGACTTCGGCAGGGGTGTTCATGACGAATGGCCCGTAGGAGGCCACGGGCTCGTTCAGCGGCTGACCGCCCAGGATGAGCGCGGTGCATGGGCCCTGCGCCGTCACGCGCACGCCGCTGCCAGCGCGGTCCATGACCACCAGCGTGCCCGCCGCGGCCACCGTGCCAGGCGAGGCCGCCGTGCCGGGCGAGGCCGCCGTGCCAGGCGAGGCCACCGTGCTGCCCACCACCAGCGTGCCGCTGCGCACAAACAGGTTGAACGTGAAGCCATCTGGAGCAGGGAGGTCTGCAGTGGCGCCGTCGTTCAAGGCAAGGTCCCACAGGATCACTGGCGTCACTGTGCGGGCTGCGCCATGCGTGGTGCGGAAGTCGCCGGCAATCACGCGCACAGTGCCAGCCTTGTTGGGCAGCTCCACCACAGGAATGCTGGCCTTCAGCAGCGTCTGGTAGCGGGGCGCGTCCATCTTGTGCGCGGCCGGCAGGTTGACCCACAGCTGCGCCATCTCCATGGTGCCGCCGCGCTGCGTGAATGCGGCAGAGTGCTTCTCTTCATGCACCACGCCGCTGGCAGCGGTCATCCACTGCACATCGCCAGGGCCGATGGAGCCGCTGTGGCCAGCAGAGTCTCGGTGCTCCAGCTCACCCTGATAGACCACCGTGACGGTCTCAAAGCCGCGGTGCGGGTGCTGGTCCACGCCGCGCGGCGCAGTGGCGGGCTCATAGTGGCGGGGCGCTGCGTAGTCCATGAGCACAAACGGGCTCAGGCGGGCGCCCACTGTGTTGGGCCCAAACAGGCCGTGCACTGCAAAGCCGTCCCCCACCCAGTGCATAGGCGGGCTATCTAGCACAGCCGAGACGCGCTTGAACGCCGCAGCAGCGCCAGCAGAACCTTCGGCGGCAGCAGTGGGTGTGGTGGGCATGCACTCACGATAGGCGCGCAGCGCGGCGCGACAAGGTCCGTTGTGATCATGCGCGGGGCGCTAGTGCCGCGCTAGGCCGTCGCGCTGGTCCGTCGCGATGGGGCGCCGCGCGGCACTGGGTCCGTTTACGCTTTGCGGCATGCGCGTGCTTCTGGTGACTGCAGGATCGCACGGGGACATCAACCCGTTCATCGCCATTGGGCGTGCGCTGCGCGCGCGCGGACATCAGGCGGTGATGGTGGCCAACCCGTACTACCAGCGGCAGATCACTGATGCAGGCGTGGAGTTCCAGGCGTGCGGCGAGTACATGGACCTGAAGCGCATTGGCGAAGACATGCCGGACATCATGCATCCGCACCGCGGCACCAAGGTGGTGGTGGACACCATGCTGGTGCCCACGTCGCGCGATGCGTTCCACCGCGTGCAGCAGCTGGCGGCAGCGCAGCGCGTGGATGCGGTGGTGAGCCACTGCATCTGCCCTGGCGCCATGTGGGCAGCGCAGCGGCTGGGCATTCCGTGCGCGCATGTGGTGCTGGCGCCCATCAACTGGGTGTCGCGCATGGAGCCTCTGGTGGGCAATGGATGGATGCCACCAGAGCCAGTGTGGTTCATGCGCACGCTGCTGCGGGCCATCATGCTGCCCATCTTTCGGCACATGTTTGATCCGCCGCTGGCCCGCCTGCGCGCAGAGCTTGGCCTGCCGCCGCAGAAGGGGCTCATCATGGATGCCATGCGCGGCGGCACGCTGAACCTGGCCATGTGGTCGCCGGTGTTCCGCGGGCCGCTGGCAGACGATCCACCGCAGGGGCGCATGTGCGGCTTTCCGTGGCATGACCAGCACGCAGAGGTGGAGGCGCCGCCGCAAGAGGTTCAGCGATTCTTGGACGCGGGCGAGCCACCCATCTTGTTCTGCCTGGGCACTGCAGCGGTGCACGTGGCTGGGGACTTCTATGAGCATGCAGCAGAGGCGTGCCGCCTGCTGGGCCGGCGCGGGCTGCTCTTGGTGGGGCCCACGCGGCTGCAGAGCGGGCCGTTGGCCGCGGCGCGCCTGCCAGAGGGTGTGCGAGCGTTTGAGTACGCGCCGTTCTCAGCGGTCATGCCGCAATGTGCGGTGAACGTGCATCACGGTGGCGTGGGCAGCACGGGGCAGGCGTTGCGTGCGGGGCGGCCCACGGTGGTCATTCCGCACGCGCACGATCAATGGGACAACGCAGCGCGTGTGTTCCGCATGGGCGTGTCGCAGACGCTGCCGCGCCACCGCGTGACAGCCAAGCGTCTGGCGGCAGCGTTGGATGTGGTGTTGCGGGACCAGCAGGCAGAGGAGAAGGCCGCGGAGTGTGGGCGCAGGATGGCAGGGGAGGATGGTGCGGCGAGGGCGGCGGAGCTGGTGGAGGGGATGGTTGGGTAGCAGGTGAAGAAGGGTGTGTGGAATGGCGGGATGGAGGGCTTGCGGGCGGAAGGCTTGCGGGACGGAGGGTGGGCTTCCTCAGCCACCGAGCGAGTCCAGCGGGCTGCGCACCCGCAACACGCCGCGCGAGGCTTGCTCAACCACGTGTGTGTAGATCATGGTTGTCTCCAGGTGGGTGTGCCCCAGCAGGGTCTGGATGGTGCGGATGTCGTAGCCCTCTTCCAAGAGGTGCGTGGCAAAGCTGTGGCGGAACACATGGCTGGTGACGCGGCGATCCATGCCGGCCGCCACCGCTGCCATGCTGACCGCCTTCTGCACGGTGGACTCATGGATGTGCCAGCGCCCCTTGCGGCCGGAGACTGGATCCAGGCTCAGGCCGCTGGCTGCGAACAGGTACTGCCAGCCCAGGCTCCACGCAGCGCGAGGGGCCTTGCGCTCGTACGCATAGGGCAGTCCCACCCATCCCTCTCCCGCGGCCAGGTCGCGCTGGTGCAGTGCGCGGCGCGACTCGATCAACTGGCCAAGCGGGGCCGCGAGCCGCTCGGGCAACGGTGTCACCCGGTCCTTGTCACCCTTGCCGCGGCGCACAGTCAACTGCAGCCGCTCCAGGTTCAGGTCCATCACGCGCACCGAGCACGCTTCACCCACCCGCAGTCCGCTTCCATACATGAGCTCTGCGATCATGCGCAATGGTGGCGGGATGTGAGCCAACACAGCCTGCACCTCGCGGCGGCTGAGCACAGTGGGCACGCGTTGCGAGGGCCGCGCCCGCACGGCGTTGAACGTGCCAGGGTCCAGCTCCAGCACCTGCTTGTAGAGGAACACAATGGCATTGAGCGCCTGGTTCTGCGTGGCAGCTGCCACACGCCTATGTGTTGCCAGGTGCGAGAGGAAGGCTTCGATTTCACGCGCACCCAGCGCGGTGGGGTGGCGCCAGGCGCCGTCCACGCGGTTGAATCTGAGGAACGAGACAATCCACGCCCAATACGCACGTTCCGTACGGCGTGCATAGTGCTTGCGCCGGATCACAGACACGAATTGTTCACGCAGTGTGGGAGGCATGCCGGGCGACCGTACCGCGCGAGCGGTGTGGGACTGCGGAAGGCTGCGAAAACGCACCAGGGTGGGCAGCAAAGCGGGTGGATTCCATCGCAGAAAGCCCCAATTCGGACCGCGCAACACCCATCGCAGAACCAAACCCATTGACCCAGTTCTGCAGAACGCGATATCCTCCACCGAGTGGTTCCCCTTCCGGAAATCGTCACAATCACTCGTTAGGCTGGTGGTATCGGGTGGCCCGCTGCTAGCCGATCACGCGCATCATGCACGGCGTCCCCGCAGATCTACCGCTTGGCTCACTGATCGGCCGCGACCTGCTCGCTGTCAACGTCAGCCGCTACCAGCTCGACTTCAGCTTCGAGGGCGGCATTCGAATCTCGCCCACGACGTGCTGGGACCTTCGCGGTCCAACCGGGACGCTGATTGATTCCGCGCAAGAGCCTGAGCAGCGGGAGAACTATCGCGTCCATGAGATCATCGGCATCCCTGTGGTGAGCTTCAGCGTCGACGCACCCAGGTCCTTCACCCTCATCTTTGCTACCGGACACCACCTAACCATCGGCGACGACGGGCCGCAGTACGAGTCGTGCACGATTGACATTCCCGGTCAGCCGACGATCATCATCTAGTTCACCGGCGAGTTGCCACAAGCCTAACTGAGCGTTGGTGCCGACACGCGGCGCGGGCTAGCATTTGCGCGGGAGCGTTCGCTCCCTGGCCGCGCCGGCGTGCGGCACAACTCGTTGTTAGATGGATCGGAGCACGCAATGGAACGCAACCATGTCCTTGGAATGGTCTGCGGCTATTACCTCTCGCGGTTCGACGACGTCGCGTACGAGAATCTTGGCTACGGCACACATCAGGCGACGCACCAGGCACTGGGGACGGCTCTTAACGTGCCGGCGGAGTCAATCAAGAACTGGCGAGATGAGTTCGATCCTGTTCACGACAATGCGCGCCAAGGCTGGCACAAGCGCGAGATGTATCCCTCTCGCCGGAGGGCCATTGAAGCCCTCGGAGATCTAGCGCATGACGAGTTGCTGACGCTCGTGACTTCGATCGCCGCAGCACCGGAAGGCCAAACTGCCGAAGAGCTGCTTGCGGCGATTAGCGACCCAGATGGGCTGGAAGGCGATGCGGCGAGCACCTTCTGCCTCCGTGGCCTTACGGGAGAAAGAGCGGAGCGAGCGTTCATGGAGTTCCACGCACGGCACGCGATTCCGCTTCCTGGGCAGCTGATTGACCGACGTTACGAGCAGTGCGGTTTCGATTTTGAGATTGTTGGAGATGCTGCTCGCGCGTTCATTGAGGTGAAGGGACTAGCCGGCACCAATGGCGGAGTGACCTTCACGGAAAAGGAATGGAGAACTGCCCGAGACAAGGGCGACTCCTACTTTCTTGTCCTCGTCCGCAATGCTGCATCTACCTCACGGATCGTATTAATTCCGAATCCCGGCCAAGTCTTGAAGGCCCAAATGCGAATATTCACTACGGTTCAGGTCGGCTGGTCTGTCGGACAGCGGGCGCTCGAAGCGGCCGAAGCCACCAAGCCCATCTAACTGAGCGTTCGTGCCGACACGCAAGTGCGGGCTAGCATCAAGGTGCGAGGGCGTGCGCCCTCGACCGCACTCGCGTGCGGCACAACGCAACGTTAGCCGGAGCAGGCGACCGACGGTCGCGCAGCTCCAGCGTGCAACGCCGCTTCGACACACACATGGCGACACATCCCAAGAGCGGCAAGCAGCACGCGCAGGACATGAAGCGACGTCGAGATGCTCGCCGCCTCAAGGCGCAACTTAGGCGCGAGTCGCCCCGCCAGCCAGTCAACATCGAGGCGCTTGCGCCTGACGGAAGCTACGGGCGGCCCGACTTCGTGGAGCGCGGGCAGTACGCCGACATCCCCTTCACGTGCGTCGACTGTGGCGCGGGCCAGGTCTGGACTCCCACGCAGCAGAAGTGGTACTTCGAGGTCGCGAAGGGCAGCGTCTGGAACAAGCCCAAGCGCTGCCGCAAGTGCCGCATCATTGAGCGAAACCGACGCGACGAGGCTCGACGCATGCACGCGGACAACGCCGCCGCGAAAAAGGCCAAGACGCGCCGGAAGTAGTTCGCGAGCGCGGCGCCGATTCCGGCCCGGCTAACTGAGCGTTCGTGCCGACACGCAAGTGCGGACTAGCATTCAGGGCGAGGGCGTTCGCCCTCGGCCGCACTCGCGTGCGGCACAACGCAACGTTAGCTGCGTCACATGGCCTCCCAGCGAGCATCAATTGAGGCGCTCTTCGGCAATGGGGACATGCCGCCCGCCGAAACCATCGTCGAGCACGATGGGCTCGCCCAGCACGAGAAGGCAAGCGCCGAGTGGTTTTATGGAAACAAGTCTTGGCCGCAGGTGCTCAAGGAAATCCGCACCCTGAGAGAGAATGGCCTTCGTACGGGCGCCTACCTTGAGCCCTGGGCGGTGCTGACCCGCGAGGCGCTGTCCTACTACTTGCGCGCATACCTTGAGTACCTCGTTGAGACGCTCGCGTCCCCAGAGCCCGACACTGAGTTCATGTTCGATCTGTTCGGGGCGCTCGGCCTGTCAATCATCATTCACAGAAGCAGCCCATTTTCTCCGGAGCAGACAGCATTTCTTGTACAAATGGCGCAATCATCCGCCGCCGCCGTGAATGACGTAGCCCGCTTTGACGGCGAAGACGCCCACATCAAGTGGTCCATAGATGACTTTCTACTCCAGTTGCGCACGCAGGGCAGCTAACTGAGCGTTGGTGCCGACACGCGGCGCGGGCTAGCATTTGCTCGGGAGCGAGCGCTCCCTGGCCGCGCCGGCGTGCGGCACAACTTGGCGTTGGGCGAAGCATGGATGGGTCTTTCGCAGAGCCCGGGGCGATCGCGGCAACGATTGTTTCCTTCGTCGCTGCCGCTCCGGACTACCCTGCATTCATCATGGCCTCCCCGACACCGCCCTATCCCGAACCCTCTGCACACGCCGAACTGATTCTGCGGCAGCGCCTGTTCGTCGAGACATCGGGCGCAAAGCCCTACGCCGTCCCGGAATTGCTGATACTGGGCAATCGCGAGGGCTTTGAGTGGCTCTCGAAGTACTTCGCGTATCGCGCCGCGAAGATGCCGACAGAGTTTCAGGTCCAGCAGAACGACGCCGACGACCACCATCATCTGGTGGCGCTCGATCATCCTTTCAGCAGCAAGCTCAGCGACGAATTGGAGATCCGCGTTGGCATGCTCACGCCACAGAATCGCGCAACTACGCTTGCAAAGTACGGCTTCATGACTTCCGAACCGCAACGGGGATGCCTCGTGAAGCGGTACAAGCAGCTAATCCGCTTCGCAAAGAAAGCCGTGCGTCGCCGCCCGGACCTGTCGTTCCTGGGCTTCGTTTCGTACACCAGTCGTGGATGGATCTGAGACGACGTGTGCGTGGTCCGGCCGCACCTCGGCGCTGCTAGCCCAACTG
>JAXMAM010000006.1:0-146838 GCA_046350455.1 Phycisphaerales bacterium
ATGATGATCGTGGGCACCCTGGCCAGCTGCGGTCCACCCATGGTGCAAGGCCCACGGCACGAGTTCGGCCAGATGGCCCCACCAGCTGGCAGCAACGTGGGCGTGGTGGCGCAGTCCATGGCGGGCAACTACTCCTCTGCTGAACAGGCGGCAGCTGATCCGTCCTACTTCGACGTGCGCCTGCACATGGCGCCCATCTGGACTGACCGCGTGGATGGCCCATGGCTGTACGTGGAGCAGGCCATGGCAGACCAGCAACAGCAGCCCTACCGCCAGCGGATCTACCACCTGGTGGATGCTGGCGCTGGCCGCGTGGAGGTGATCATCTTTGAGCTTCCGGGAGACCCGCTGGCCTACGCCGGCGCATGGAGTGCGCCAGACCGACTGAACTCGCTGGACCCCACCATGATGGAGCCGCGCATGGGCTGCAGCGTGCGGCTGGCGCCCATCGGCCCTGGCGTGTTTGAAGGCGAGACACGCGGCCAGGAATGCCAGACCAACCTGCGTGGCGCCAGCTACGTGATCTCGCAGGTGAAGATCTCACCGCAGGTCCTGTGGAGCTGGGACCGCGGCATGGATGACAAGGGCCAGCAGGTGTGGGGGCCCAAGCTGGGCCCGTACGTGTTCAAGAAAGAGGGCGTGGCGCCGCAGGCCGCGGCAGAGGCACCAGCGGAGCCAGCGGCACCAGCGGCTGGTGCAGCAGAGGCCGCACCACCAGCACCAGCGGAGAAGCAGGAATGAGCGCAGGCATGGACATGGCAGGCGGCAGGAGCAGCACGCATCCCGGGCGCAGGCTGCGGGAGGCCTGGGAGCGCGGCGTGGTCATGGTGCCGGGCGCGTTCAACGCGCTGGTGGCGCGCGCGGTGGCGCAGGCTGGCTTTGAGGCGTGCTACATCTCGGGCGGCGCCACAGCCAACGTGGCGGGCTACCCGGACATCGGGCTCATCACGCTCACCGAGATGACGCGCACCATTCGCGAGATTGCCGACGCCAGCAAGCTGCCTGTCATTGTGGACGCAGACACTGGCTACGGCGAGGTGGAGTGCTGCGTGCGCACGGTGGTGGAGTACGAGCGCGCTGGCGCTGCGGCGCTGCACGTGGAGGACCAGGTGTTCCCCAAGCGCTGCGGCCACCTGGATGGCAAGGACCTGGTGAGCATGCAGGCCATGGCAGAGAAGGTGGCGGCCATGGCGCGCTACCGGCTCAGCCGCGATTTTGTGATCATCGCACGCACCGACGCGCGGCACGTTTCTGGCTTTGAGGACGCCGTGCGCCGCGCCAACGCGTATCGCGATGCTGGCGCAGACATGATCTTCCCTGAGGGCCTGCAGACCGAGGACGAGTTCAAGCGCTTTGCCAAGGAGAGTCCTGGGCCCCTGCTGGCCAACATGACCGAGTTTGGAAAGACGCCGGACATTCCAGCCGCGCGCTTCCAGGAGCTTGGCTACCAGGTGGTGATCTATCCGCTCAGCATGATGCGGCTAGCCATGGGTCATGTGGCCCGCGGCCTGCGCGCGCTGAAGCAGGATGGCACCGTGGCTTCGGTGCTGCCGCAGATGCAGACCCGCAAGGAGCTGTACGACCTGCTTGGCTACGTGCCTGGCCAGCAGTGGAACTTTCCGAACGACCGCGGCTGAGCGGCGGACGCAATGCGTCCTGGAAGAACTTGAGCAGGATCTCTCGCGGGCTCCCCGGGCCTTCGAGAGTCATCACCTCCATGTGTCCCACGCCTGGCACGAGCAGCAACTGCTTGGGCTGCCCAGCCAGCGCAAAGAGCGTCTGCGAGTGCGCTGGGGCGATCAGCGTGTCGTCGCGGCCGTGCATGAACAGGATGGGCGTGGGGCTCAGGCTGGCCACCACGCGGTCGGGTGCTTCGGCATCGTCCATGAAGCTGGCGGATGGGGGGAACTTCTGTCTGGCCATGGCGGAGTAGGACGAAAACGTGCTCTCGATGGCCACCGCCTTCACGCATCCCGCAGCGCTCCGTGCCACTGCAATGATGGCGTTCGCCCCACCCAGGCTCTGTCCGAACACCACCAGACGCGCGGGATCCACCTGCGGCAGCGCGCGAACGTACTGGAGCGCCGCGCATGAGTCCTCCGAAAGACCATGCGCGTCCGGCTTGCCTTCGGACGCGCCGTAGCCGCGGTAGTCGAACACAAACACGTTGAATCCGTGCGCTGGAAGCCAGGAGACCTGGTGCCAGTGGGCGGTCATGTTTTGTGCATTGCCGTGAAAGTGAACCACCGTGCCCACGGCTTGGCGTGAGTCGGCCACGGTGGCTGCGGGAATGAACCAGCCGTGGAGGCTGGTGCCGTCGGCGCTCAGAAAGCGGCACTCCTGATAGGACATGCCTTCAGTTGCCGGCGTCCCGCGGTCCAGATGGTCAGGCTGGAAGAACACGCTCTGCGAACAACCCGCCAGGAGCGCGCAGGCACTCGCAACCAGTGCATGGCAAGTGGTCCGGTGGTGATGCAGCATGGAGAAGCGCAAGAACTTTGGCAAAGGATACCGGCGTGACTGAATGGCCTGCGTACTGTGCGCGTGCTGTGACTGGTAGGTCATTCAGCGCGGATGCCGCGCTGCGCGCAGCGCCTGGAGTGGGCGCATGGCCAATCCCACGTGGCAGCAGAAGGGACAGGGCACGATGATGCAGTGGAAGATGTGGGGAGCGGGAACGGCACTGGCAGCAGTCGCAGCCGTGGCGTGCGTGGCTGGTCCAAAGGCGCTGGACAAGGAGGAACCGCTCGGCAACCCGATGCAGACCACGGAGAACCGGCCGCCCTGCCCCATGGCGCTGGAGGTCACGTGCGACCAGCTGGCTGGCACAGAGGGGCAGACCTACCAGCCGCTGTGCGACTGCGCGTGCGGCACCGGAGTGTGGGTCACCGAGCAGGCGGTGGCCAGCTGCATGCCTGCGGTGCCGCTGGATGAGTCCTCGCAGAACACCAACCTGAACGGCACGCGGTGGCTGTGGCTGCGGCAGGCACGGTCGCTGCCCGGCTACTGCGAGGCGCACGTGCAGGGCGCTGGCTGGAGCCAGTTCTGGCGGGCTGGCTCCTTCACCCGTGCGGCCGCAGCGCGCTACGCCGTGATCCAGCACGAACGCTGGCTTGGCAGTGGCGTGCCATGCCCGCGGCTGGTGTCGCTGGCAGCCACTGGCGGCGGCGGCCTGATGATCACGCTCACCTGCAGCGCACAGCCGGGATGCGCCGCCACGGGCAGCAGCAGCGTGAGCGGTGCGTGCTCGTCCTTGGGCAATGCCAATGCCACGCTGGATGAGAAGAACGTGGGTGGCTCGGTGGCCTACAACGAGATGTCCCATGCGGTCACGCTCAGCGGCTCCTTTGGCGCTGTGATTGACGACAGCTCGCCCTCCATGGAGGGAAAGATCAGCAAGGTGGTGGAGTGGTCGCTGGAGGGTGCAGGCAGCGCCAGCGGCACCGCCAGCTACTCCGTGAAGAGCGACCGCACCTACTGCGCCTTCACCAACAAGCCGGTCATCAAGCGCGCCACAGGCGTGGCGGTGGCCACTGCGGGTGGCACCGTGGACGAGAACGGATCGTCTTCGTTCGATGCCACTGCGTTTGTCTCGCTGGAGTGCAACTAAGGGGGTGTGCCATGCATCAGCGAACGATTCGGGTGTGCGCTGTGGCGTGCGCACTGATGTCCTCGCCTGCAGTGCTTGGGCACGCACGCGCGGCAGGCCAGCCCCAGGACGCCGGGGGAGTCCAGGAGACAGGCCGCAGCCAGGCGCTGGCTGCGCTGGAGCAGCAGGTGCGCGCTGCAGCCGACCAGATCCGCATGGACCTGGACGCTGCCGAGTCTGGCACGGACTACCAGCCGCTCCTGGCGCGGAAGCTCACCGTGGACACATCGCTTCTGGCAGCGTGGCTGCTGGAGGATGCGCAGCTGCTGGTGCGCGCCGTGGATGCTGGCATCCCACCGCCGCCCATGCTGCGCGGCCTCTGCGCCGAGCACAGCCAGGACGCGTGGACGCAGCAGTGGAGCCACGATCCACGCGTGGTGGCCGATGCGCTGCGCGCATGGGCCGGACAGGAGAGCGTGGCGGCCGCAGCGCGCAGCACAGCGCACCGCGGCGCGGCCGGAGATGCAGCGCCGCTCATCCAATGGGTGGTGCAGTCCACATGCCAGCCAACGCCGCAGGTGACAGCGCTGGCAGCATGGTGCGAGCCCTGCCTGGCGGCCCAGTGGCTGGACTGGCCCCTGGATCCCACAGGGCTCACGGTGGAGTGGAGCGGCGAGCGCTGCCTGGTACGCACCGCCGAGGGGCAGGATGCCGCAGAAGCCTGGCCTGCCGCAACGGCTCCCTTCTGCAATCCACCAGAGCTGTACTGCGTGGCCGATGCCCTGCGCGCCCAGGAGCGTGGGGCGCCAGCGCTGGTGGCCGTGGAGCCATGGCAAGGCGCCGCCGCGCCCACCCCTGCTGGCGAGGACGCCCAGATCGTGGTGCGCACGGTGCGCCGCCAGGATGGCAGCATGGTGCGGACCGAGCGCTGGGTGCTGAGCCATGGCGCCCTGCGCTGGCTGCTCCTGGAGCAGGGGCCGCTGCGCTTGATGCACGCTGCCACGCAGGCCGTGGAGATCGTGGAGGAGGTGCCGGGCCAGGCAGCCCGCTCCGTAGAGCACCGGGCGCAGTCCGCGCTGGCACATCCGCCGGGTGGCAGGCGCGTGGTGATCTCGTTCCGCAGCCAGCCGCGCGCTGGGGCGGCTGGACCGGAAGGTGCGTGCGCCGTGCCAGAGGTGATTCGGGTGTACGCCAGCGGCGCGCTGTGCGCGGACATCACCCTGTCCAGCGTTTTCGCTGGCAGCGCCGCGGAAGCATCTGCCGCCAGCGCGGCATGGGCGCAGCAGGAGTCGCAGCGCGCCGCGCAGCGGCTGCACACCCGCAACGCAGTGTTCGCAGCGGCGGCGGCGGGCGACGCCCCGCTGGTGGTGGAAATTCTCCGCACAGCTGCAGGCTCCGCCGATGAGGACGGCGTGCCATTGGCGTGGACAGCAGCCAATGCGTCTGCTGCTTCAGCGCTGCTGGCGCAGGGTGGGTTTGCAGACGCTGCGGCATCGGTGGCACGCCAGGCGTGGCTGCCAGCGCTGGTTGGACTGCCCGCTCCAGAGCGGACGCAGGCCATGGCGTGGGCGCTCCAGCACCGTGTGCCGCTCCTTCCAGAGATGCTCCAGCCGCCGTTGGCAGCAGCGCTCCGGGCTGCATTGGAAGAGCAGCACTCGCCTGCGGTCAGCGCAGCCAAGCCGGACGCGCCTGCTCCACCGATGGTCTGCGACGAGCCAGCATCGGGCACACCGGCTGCGGCGGTGCTCGAAGGCATCCGCGCTGCGCTGGAGACTGTGCCAGCGCTCTCCCTGGAGGAACGCGCAGCGCTTGGGCGGGCGGCCTGCGCTGCACTGGCGGCTGCCAGTTCAGGCGGCCAACGCCACGATCACTGGCCAGAGGGTGCTGTGGTCAGCGCTGATCTCCAGGCTGCGCTTCAGGACGAAGGCCTGGCGCCACTGCACACCCCTGCCCTGTTTGCGCAGCGCGTGCACGCCGCAGCTGCTGCTGGGTGGGTGACGTCAGAAGCCCGGCATGCAGCACAGCTGCAGGTGGCGCAGTTGGCGGATGCGCTGGAAGACGCCTGCCATGCGCTGGCGGCACAGGGCATCCTGACCCAGATGGAAGTCCCAGCGCTCGCGCGGAGGTGCCGCGCCCGGGCAGCCGCCCTGGCGCACCGCGTGGGCAATCCGTTCCTGCCTGCATGGCGCGCGGTGGTGGATGGCGCAGCGTCCCTGCCCAGCGCCTCCGCCCTGGCCGCCCAGGTGGCGGCGGATCCGCTCCTGGCAGGCCAGTTGCGCTCGCTGCCAAGGCTGGCCCAGCTGCAAGCGCGCATCCGGCCCGACATGCAGCCAGCTGCCTTGGAGCAACGGCAGGCGGATGCACTGGTGCAGGCGTGGATGCGCGCGATCTTGCAGGCTGGCAGGCAGCAGGAGGTCGGGAAACCAGTCGGACGATCCGCCGAAGCGCCCATCGTCCGACTGAAGGAAGCACCGCCCTGACCAAAGGTCACCCGACGGATCGTTCCCGAGACACTCACACTGTCGGATGCGGCGTGCGGCCGGCAACCGAAGGCGCAGCAGATTTCCGCCTGTGCGGCTTGTGCAGGACTGGCTGGCGTAGACAGGTGCCGGATGGTGCAGGATGGCCCAGGCTTGCTCAGACTGGCGCAGGCACCAGCCGCGTGACGCGCCCGATGGGCACCCACTCGGCCACCAGGATGCTGCCGTCTGCAAGCCAGATCGCGTCGTGCGGGTGCACGAACTTGCCAGGGATGAACTGCTCGCGCCGCGCTCCACGCAACCCCGATGGATGCCCATCGCCCAGCTGCACCACCGGAGCATTCTTGGCGTCCACGATGGTCACCACGCTCTCCAGATCCGGCACCAGCATGAGATCGCCGCGCACCTTCATGTCGCACGGCATGCGCATGCCAGCCTGGCAAAAGCCCAGCGGCTTGCCGTCCAGCGCGAAGTACTGCACGCGGCGGTTGCCGCGGTCAGCCACCGCCAGCGTGGGTTCCTTGGTGAACATGGTGCCCCGCGTGTCCACAGTCATGCCGTGCGGACAGCTGGTCTGGCCCAGTTCCTTGCCTGGCTTGGAAAGAATGCGCTTCCAGTTGCCCGCAGCGTCGTACACATGCACGTAGCCAGCGCCATAGCCATCGCCCACAAAGAGCATGCCATCTGGACCGAACGCCACGTTGGTGGGGCACCACTCCTCAGGCTTGGCGTAGACGCCAGCCTCCTTGGGCATGCCGGCTGTCCACACCACCGTGCCATCCAGCGTGGTCTTCACCACGCAGCGGCGGCCCGTGTCGCAGTGGTACAGGTATTCCGTGCCGCCCTCGGTGCGCAGGTCCAGGCCGTGCGCGCCGCCTGCAAACTCTGTTCCAAAGGCGCGCAGAAACTGTCCATCAGGGCCAAAGACCAGCACTGCTTCCTTGCGCGGGCTGGTGGGGTGCACCGTGTGCGCCACGTAGATCCGCCCCGCAGCGTCCTGCACCACGCCATGCGTGTCGCCCCACACAAACTCTGCTGGCGGCTTCAGCCAATCGTGCTGCACGGCATAGCGCTGAGCACCAGCGCCGGTGTAGATGGGCTGCGGCGCTGTGGCTGGCTGGCCGGCGCTCTGCAGCGTGCCACCCCACGACTGGCTGATGACCGAAGCTGCCGCAGCGCCTGCACCGATCGCCAGACTGGTACGGAGAAACTGTCGGCGCGAAGCTTCCATGCCCCCACCTACCGGCAGGCGATGCGTTGGTTTCAGCCCCAGATCACGGCTACGGGCTGCTGGATGACGCCCCTGGCGCTCCAGCGCCAGTCTCGATGACCAGGGCTGGGCGGGCGGCCTGCAGGGCCTTCAGGCCGTCCGAGGTCACCTTGGTGTGCCACACAAACAGGCGCTGGAGCCTTTGCAGCTTCGCAGCAGCCTGGAGGGCAGCATCGGTGGAGGGTGTGCCCACCAGATTCAGCGACCGCAGCGCTGGCATCTTTCGGCACAGCTCGGCTGCAAAGGCATCGCCGGCCCCGGTGCCATCCACGCGCAGGGTGACCAGCGCTGGCATGGCGGGGAGCGATGCCAGCCCCGCATCCGTCATGCTGGTCCGAGCCAGTGTGAGCTCCACCACATAGGGTGCGATCGGCGCCATCAACGTCAGCTGCGAATCGCCAAACTCAGCGCCCAGGTTGGCGGCGCTCACCTCCAGCGCTGCAGCACCTTCTGCCACTGGCTGGACGCGCACCCCCTTCTGGCGCAGCGCTTCCACCGCGCGGTCTGCATCCGCGCTGCGCGGGGGCACCGCTGGCAGCGGCAGCGAGGGTGGCGGTGGCGCGCTCGCGCGGGGTGGCGACACCTGAGGCGCCTCCAATGTCGGCGCCGCACCACCCTCTGCGGGCAGCGGCGCGCCCGCTGCGATCCAGGAGCGGATGAGCGCCACCTGCTCTGCGGTCAGGCGGTCGCCCTTGGGTGGCATGGCTTCGTCGTCACCTGCTGGCAGCTGAATGCGATGCAGCAGCAGGCTGCCTTCCGGATCGCCGCGCTTCACAATCCACTCGTCATGGTCGTTCTGCACAAAGAGCTGCGAGGGATCCTGCATGGAAAGGCCGCCCTTGTGGCGTTCATCGTTGTGGCACTCCACGCAGCGATCGTTGAAGATGGCAAAGACAGCGTTCGCCAGTGGCGGCTGCGGTGCGCGCTGTGGTCCGCCCTGCCCGGAGTTCGGCGGAGTTACATTCGGCTGCGCAGCCTGGCTGGCGGGCGGCTGCGGCGCGCTGCCTTCAGCCCAGTGTTGCAGCGGCTTCAGCACAAAGTCCTTGCCCCACACCATGTCCCCGCCCAGATGGCCCACCCACCCCACCAGGAGCGCTGTGCCAAAGAGCACCGCGCGCACCAGCGGCACCAGCTGCGCGCCCATGACATCGCCGGGCCGGACAGCGCGCAGCGCCACCCAGGTGGCTGGAAGGAGCAGCACCGCAGCCAGGATGCCCAGCCAGCGGTGCCAGAAGAGATCCGCGCCACCACCTTCGTCCGCTGCAAACAGCCAGCCTGTGATGCAGGCCACCGCAGCGGCGGCTGCACCCAGCCCAAGCGCCAGCGGTGTGAAGCGGCTGAGCGCGTGCTGCCGCTGCACAGCGCGCCACGCCTCCACGCCAGCAGCGGCCAGCACCAGCGCCACAGGAAAGTGCACCACGATCGGATGCACCCGCCCCACCGATGTGGCGAGCGCGGCCAGAAAATCCACGCCATGGTCCGCAGCAGCAGACGCAGGCGCGGCACTGAGAAGGAAGGCGCAAGACATGCCATCACCGTACCCGGACGGCATGCGTTCGTACACTTGGGGGGTGGAAGGCCAGCGGGTCATCCTGCATGCCGATCTGGACGCATTCTTCGCTTCGGTGGAGCAGCTGGATGACCCATCGCTCCGGGGCCGCCCCGTGCTGGTGGGAGGCACGGGCAACCGCGGCGTGGTGTGCGCCGCCAGCTATGAGGCGCGCCCCTTTGGCTGCCGCAGCGCCATGCCCATGGGCCGCGCGCGCTCTCTCTGCCCGCAGGCGGTGGTGGTCCGGCCGCGCTTTGATCGATATTGCGAGCTCAGCGACCAGTTCATGACCATCCTGGGCAGCTTCAGCCCCTTGATCGAGGCGCTCAGCCTGGACGAGGCCTTTGTGGACGTCACGGGGAGCGTGCGCCTGTTCGGAAGCGGCGGGAAGATCGCCGCGGACATCCGCGCCCGCACGCGCGCGGAACTTGGCCTGGCAGTCAGCGTGGGCGTGGCGCCCTGCAAGTTCGTGGCCAAGATCGCCAGCGACCTGTGCAAGCCAGACGGCCTGCTGGCGGTGCCGATGGAGGGACTGCAGGAATGGCTCGCGCCGCTGCCCATCGAGCGCATGTGGGGCGTGGGGCCGCGCACGCTGCCGCACTACCACGCCGCGGGCATCCGCACGTTTGGCCACTTGCAGCGCATGCCGCCAGAGACGCTCCAGCAGCTGCTGGGCGACCACGCCCTGCACACGCAGCAACTGGCGCTGGGCCACGACGACCGCGCGGTGCACACCGAGCACGAGGCCAAGGGCGTGGGCAAGGAACGCACTTTTGGGCACGACCTGGACCACCCGGACGCAGTGCTGAGCGAGCTGCACAGCCTGGTGCAGGCGGCCTGCGCGCGCCTTCGCGCCAGCGGTGGACGAACCCGCCGCTTCACGCTCAAGATCCGCTTCAGCGACTTTGAGACCATCACCCGCAGCGCCACGCTGGCCACAGAGACCGACTCCACCACCGAAGTGTGGGCGTGCGCTCGCCAGACCTTTGAGCAGTGGGCGGCCAGGAGCTTCCAGCCGGTGCGGCTGGTTGGCATCCGCCTGGAGCGCCTGGGCGCGTTCGTGCCAGACCTGTTCACCGACGCGCACGCTGAGAAGCAGCGCACGCTGGACCGCGTGGCCGACGCCATCGAGGCGCGCTTTGGACGAGGCGCAGCAGTGCGCGGCAGCGGGGCGCGCAGCGGTGAGACGCACAGCAGCGAGACGCGCAGCAGTGAGACACGCCGCGGCCCAAAGCACGGCGGGGCCCCGCCCGGCGATTCACGCTCGGTGCGCGCGGACTAGCGATCCTTGCGCGCGGGTGGCCAGCACAGTCCACCCCAGTCGTCCGCGTAGCCGTGATGCGTGACGATCTGCACAAAGGCCATGGCCAGCACGTCCAGCAGCATGCACGTGCGCTTCAGCACCGTGCGGTTCTCCTTGCTGCCGTAGGTGGCGCCGCCGCCAGCCAGCTGCGCATGCACCAGCGCAGCGCGCTCAAGCAGGAGCGACAGCACGCGCTCCCAGCGCCGGCGCTGGTAGAGGTCCGCCAGATCCACGCCCTGCGGAAAGAACCGCGCCAGGTAGCGATCGCTGAACATGCTCTGCACCAGCGTGCGCTCGCGCTGCAGGGCTGTGGGCACCAGACCGTCCTGATCGTGCGCCATGACCTGCTTGACAAACGCCGCCAGCGCTGCGCGCTCTGCGATGGGCGCCTTGGCCCTGCTGTCCCACCGTGCGCACAGCGCAGCGATGCCAGCCCATTGCGCCAGCAGCCGGTCGTCCAGCTGTTCATCGGTGCAGCTGGCAGCATGCTCCAGCCACGTGAACGCGCGGTGAATGCGGATGCGGTTGTCCTCGTACAGCAATGCGTCTGCGTACGAGTCGCGGCGCGGCTTCCACAGCTTGCGCAGCGTGCTCAGATCAATGGGCGCCGTGGACAGTGCCGAAGCCATGGACACAGCGTAGCCCCGCTACGCTGCGCCCAGCATGGATGGACCGCTTGGCATCTTTGCGGCCTTTCTGCGCATGGGCTGCACCAGCTTTGGTGGACCTGTGGCGCATCTGGGCTACTTCCACCGGCAGTTCGTGCAGCGCCGGGCGTGGGTGACAGAGGACACGTTCACCGACCTGCTGGCCATGTGCCAGTTCCTGCCGGGACCAGCTAGCTCGCAGCTGGGCTTTGCGCTGGGACTGCACCGCGGCGGGCTGGCGGGCGGCGTGGCAGCGTGGCTGGGCTTCACGCTGCCCAGCGCTGTGGCCATGGGCGTGGCCGGCGCTGCGCTGGCAGGGCGCATGGACGATGTGCCAGGCTGGCTGCTGGGACTCAAGGCGCTGGCGGTGGCGGCGGTGGCGCACGCGGTGATCGGCATGGCGGGACGGCTGAGCCATTCTGTGGTGCGGATTGGAGTGGCCGCCGCAGTGGCTGGCGCGCTGGTGGTCACGGCGCGCACCACCTCTGCCGCAGCGTGGGCGCAGCCTCTTGCCATCGCGGCAGGCGCTCTGGCGGGGGCGCTCCTGCTGCGCACCCGCGCACCTGCAACGTCCGAACCTCCGCGCGGCCATGCGCTGGGAAGCGCAGCAGCGCTCGTGGCCGCAGCGGCCCTGCTGCTGTGCGCGTGGCTGGTGCCGCCGCAGACAGCGCTCGGCGCGGCCACCGCGAGCACCTACAGCGCTGGGGCGCTGGTCTTCGGCGGCGGGCACGTGGTGCTGCCGCTCCTGCAGGCGCCCTTTGTGCAGAACCACTGGCTGCCGGAGAGCACTGTGCTGGCGGGATACTCGCTGGCGCAGGCGGTGCCTGGTCCGCTGTTCACGCTGGCGTCGTTCCTGGGTGCCGCCATGGCCGCAGAGGCTGGGCGCACAGCTGTGGCCAGCGTTTTCGGCGCTGCCATGCTGACAGTGGCGGTGTTCCTACCTGGCCTCCTGCTGGTGCTGGCGGCGTGGCCGTGGTGGCACCGCCTGCGCAGCTGGCCTGCTGCGAGCGGCGCTGTGGCAGGCGCTGGCGCAGCAGTGGTGGGCGTGCTGGCGGCAGCGCTGGTTGACCCAGTGTTTCCTGCGGGCGTGCGCGATGGCTGGTCGTTCTGCCTGGCGGTGGGCTGCCTGCTGCTGCTGCACGTGCCCCGCATGCCTGTGGTGGCCGTGGTGGCGGCTGCAGCGGCGTACGGCCACTGGCTGCTGGCGTAGCGGCCGCGTCACGCGCGGCGGTCGCGCGCCGCGTAGCGCTCAGCGCGCCTCTTTGGCTGCTGGCTCGATGTGCGCAGTGGCGTTGCCGCCCTCCTGCCCGCCGCCCAGATGCTGCTCGATCTCCAGCTCGATCTGCGAGGCGATCTCGTGCGCTGTGGCCACATCCATGGTGCCAGGCAGCTGGATGTGGAAGTCCACCCAGTGGTGCCGCCCCAGGTGCCGCGTGCGCAGCTTGTGCCAGCTCTGGATGAAGGGCGCCCGCGCGCCTGGCCTGCCCTCCACATGCGCATCCAGGATGGCGCCCACCGCGGCGTAGTCATGCGGGTCCTGTTCATCCACCAGGTCGCCCAGCGCACGGCGGACCATGCGGTAGCCCACCACCAGGATCACTGCCGCCATGCCCAGCGCCACCACAGGGTCCACCCACTCAGCCCCCGTCGTCCGCACCACCAGCAGTGCGCCGATGGCAGCGCATGACGTGGCTGCGTCGGTCAACAGGTGCCGGCCATCGCCACCCAGGGCCACGCTGCCTGTGCGCCGGCCCAGTCCCATCAGCCACAGGCCCAGCGCGCCGTTCACCACCACAGTGCCACCCACCAGCCACAGGCCAAGATCCACGTTCTCCAGGCTGCGGCCGCCCTCCACCAGCCGGTGGCACGCCTGCCACACGATGGTCACCGCTGCGCCCGCGATCAGCGCGCCCTCCACAGTGGCGCTGATGAACTCAAACTTGCCATGCCCATACGGATGCGTGCGGTCTGCTGGGCGATGCGCGTTCCACACCGCCCAGAACGCAAATCCGCTGGCCGCCACATTCACGATGCTCTCCATGGCATCGCTGTAGACCGCGCTGGATCCGGTCAGGCGCCACGCCACGAACTTCACCGCCATCAGCGCCACGCCAGCTACCACCGCGGCCACTGCAGCCTGGTGTTCCAGACGCGCCGTAGCGGGGTTGGACGCACCAGGGGCCGTCATGCGTGCGTGCTCAGTGCGAGGGTGGAGCGGCAGCCGGCTGCGCTGCAGCTTCGGGTGGCGCGCCTGGTGCGGGTTGGCCGCCCGCCGCGGGTGGCGCGCCCGCCGCGGGCGGCGCGTCTGCCGCGGGCTGCCCGCCCGCCGTGCCACTGGCCGCAGCGCTGCGGCTCTTCAGCGTCTCGATGTACACGTCCAGCAGCTGGCCTGGCAGCACTGGCGGATTGGCTTCCTCGAACGCATAGATGGCCTGCATCACGCGGGTGTCAATGCGCTCTGCGTTCTCGCCAGTCAGCGTCTTCTTGGGCGCCACCAGCGGCACCAGGCGCACGAACTTCAGCGGGAACGTGGCCTGCTTGGCGCCGCGCAGGGCCGCCACCGCCTTGCCGTCCTTGGAAAAGCGCCACGCGTCCAGTTCATCAATGTCCACACGCACGTGCAGCGGCTGCAGGTTGCCCAGCACCATCTGCGTCTTGGCGCCCGGTCCAGCAGCTGCGTACTGGCCAGGCCTCGCGTCAATGCGCAGCACTGTGGCATCCACAGGCGCGCGCGCGATGGACCGCTCCAGCTCCATCTCGATCACGCCCACCTCTGCACGCGCAGCGGTCACCTCCGCCTCCAGCACCTTCAGGTCCTCTGGGTACGTGCCCTTGCGGACAAACTCCAGGTTCGCCTGCGCCTCGGCCAGCTTGGCCTTGGCGTTGGCCAGCTCAAACTCGCGCGTGGGGCGCTCGTTGCGGCTGATGGCGCCCTCTTCACCGATGGCCAGCAGGCGCTTCAGGCGGCCATCTGCGTCGTTCACTGCGGCCTGCGCCTGATCCACGCGTGCCTGAGCCTGCGCCAGCGTCTCCGCCTTGGGCAGCGCCCGAGCCTGCTCCAACCGCGCCTGCGCGGCGGCCAGCCTGGCTTGCGAGTTCTGCTGCTGCGCGTTCAGCGCGCGGCGATCAATCACAAACAGCTGGTCGCCCTTCTTGACCTGCTGTCCCTCCACCACGGTCACGCTCTCGATGATGCCGCTCACCGGCGCGCCCAGCTCGATGAGCTCGGTGCTGGGCTCCACCACGCCGCTGCCGCTCACGCGGTCTGTGAAGGGGCTGGCGCTGGGAGGCACCGTAGGCGGCGGAACCATCACAGGGTTGGCCTGCAGCTTCACAGTGACGATGGCGGCCACGATGCCAGCCACGGCCAGGATTGGGAGGACGATGAACTTCCAGTTCATGGGGCTTCTTCCACTCTACGCGATTTACTTGGCCTGTTCCGCCTTGCGGAGCGCAGCCATGCGGCTCCACTCCTCCTCGTCCAGGTTGCCCAGCTTGGCGGCGCTCTCACGCAAGGCCTCTGCTGGCGTGGAGATGTGCGTCACCTTGCCGTCGTCCAGGTGGGCGATGCGGTCGGCAAAGTGAAAGATGCGCTCGTCGTGCGTCACCAGGATTACCACGCGCTCAGGATTGATGGCGGCATCGCGGATGAGGTGCATCACGCGCTGGCCCGTGGCTCCGTCCAGCGCGCTGGTGGGCTCGTCGCAGACCAGGAGGCGCGGCTCATGCACCAGTGCGCGCGCGATGGCCACGCGCTGCTGCTGGCCACCCGACAGCTTGGTGGGCCGCGTGCGCTCGCGCCCCTTCAGGCCCACCGCCTCCAGCAGCACGGCGGAGCGCTCGAACGCGTCCTTCTTGGGATGCCCGCGCAGCAGGAGCGGCACCGCCACGTTCTCCACCACCGTCACCTGCGGGATCAGGTTGAACTGCTGGAAGATGAAGCCCACATTCTGGCCACGCCACACGGTGCGCTCGTGGTTGTTCATGGAGCCTGGGTCTGCGCCCAGCACGTGGCACTCGCCGTGGTCGCGTCCCAGCAGTCCGGCCAGGATGGAGATGAGCGTGGTCTTGCCGCAGCCGCTGGGGCCCACCAAGGCCATCATCTCGCCGTAGTGCACCTCCATGGTGATGCCGGTCAGCGCGCGCACAGCAGAGTCGCCCACGCCAAAGGTCTTGGTGACTCCGCGGCACACGATGCTCTCGCGCAGCTCGCTCATCCCTGGAACACCTCGGATGGATCCAGCTTGACCACCCTGCGCATGCTGAACAGGCTGCTGGCCACCACGATGAACACCACAGCGCCGGCGGCGATGAGCGGAATGTGCCACGTGAGCTTGAACGCCAGGCGGTCCTGCGGAATGGTGAGGCCCACCAGCGCTGTGGCGCCCAGCCCAATGCCCAGTCCCAGCACGCCCGCCACCATGCCCTGCAGCGCCACCAGGCTCAAGAGGCGCGCAGTGGTGGCGCCCATGGCCTTCATGGCGCCGAAGTACTTCAGGTTGTCCAGCGTGAAGTTGTAAAACATCTGCCCCGAGATGGCCACGCCCACCATGAAGCCCAGCACGATGGCGATGCCAAAGTTGATGGGAATGCCGGTCTGCTTCATCCAGAAGTCCAGCGTCTTCCATGCGAACTCGTTGGGAGTGAGCACCGTGAGCTCTGTCTCTGCAGCCAGCCGCCGCTGAAGGTCCTTGATGTCCACGCCCGGCTCAGCCTTCACCAGCACCATGCTCAGCGTGCGCCGGTTGGCGGGCGCGAACGAGATGGCGCGCGAGTACGTGGTGTAGATGGTGGGCACGTTCTGGAACGTGGGCTTGGTCTCTGCGATGCCGGCGATCACCGCGCGCCGTTCGTTCAGCTCCAGCTCCTCGCCAATTCCGATGGGACGCTTGGCGCCGTCTGGCTTGGCTGGGTCCTCTGGCTGCGCCAGGCGGTTCCGCGCGCCGCGGGTCTCGATGATGATGGTGTCAGGCTGCCGCAGCGCCTCCACCGACCCCTCCACCATGCGCGGTGGCGCGCCGATGAGGCTGGCGTCGTCCACGCCCACCACGTCGCACATCTGGCGCGAGCCGTTGGGCAGCTTGGCCATGAGCAGGCTCTTGAAGATCGGCACCGCCCACTGCACGCCCTCCACGCTGCGCACGCGCTGCAGCGCGGTCACCTGCATGGGCTTCACGTCGTCCACAAAGAGCAGCGTGGGATCCATCACCCACAGGTCGGGCTGCGGGGTCTCGTCCAGCAGCGCGTAGGTGCGGGTCATCAGCCCCACAAAGATGGCCGCCTGCTGCGCGATCAGCAGCGTGGCAAAGCTCAGGCCCAGAAGGATGCCGTAGAACTTGGCGGTGTCGCCAAACAGCATCTTGATGGCGATGACTCTCATGGGGGCTAGAAGCGTATGCGGCCCGGACCGCCCCGGCGCGGGCGGCGGCGGCCACAGGGCTAGATCTTCATCTGCGTGCCGAACTCCACCACGCGGTCGGTGGGCAGGTGGAAGCTGTCGGTGGCGGTGGCGGCGTTGGTATGCAGCAGGGCAAAGAGCCGCTTGCCCCAGCCAGGCATGGGCGAAGGCCCACCGGGCAGCACCTTCATCTTTCGCGCAAAGTAGGTGGTGGACTCCTCGTCCCACGGCAGGCCCAGCTCGCGGGCGCGCGTGAGGATGCGCAGCGTGTCCGGCTCCTCCATGAAGCCCACGTCTGCCGTCACGGCCCAGAAGCCGTCTGGCATCCACCGCACATGCACGCGGCGTGACTCCGCCACATAGGGCTGATCCTTGGGGATGATGGACAAGAGCACCACCTGTTCATGCAGCACGTGCGCGTGTCGCACGAAGGTCACCAGCGCAAAGGGCGCCTGCGCTGCGGGCGTCAGGAACACCGCGGTACCGGGCACGCGTGGCACGGCCTCGCTCCACAGGCGACCAAGGAACTCGTGGATGCCTTCGGTCTGCTCTGCAATGAGCCGGCTGAGGTGGAACGTGCCCTGCCGCCAGGTGATCATCACCACGCCGGCAAACGCAGCGATGAGCAGCGCATACCAGCCGCCGTGGAAGAGCTTCATCATGTTGGAGCTCATGAAGGCCAGGTCAATGAACAGGAACATGCCTGCCAGCGGATACACCACGCCGCGCGACCAGCGCCAGGTGCGGCGCGCCACCTCCGCCCACAGCAGGCTGGTGATGGCCATCACCGCTGTTACAGCGATTCCATAGGCGTCCGCCAGCGCCGCAGAGTTGCGGAACAGGAATACGGTGGTCAGGCAGCCCACCATCATGCTCCAGTTCAGGAACGGGATGTAGATCTGCCCTTCCGTGTGCCGGTCTGTGTGGATGATCTTGAGCCGTGGCAGGTAGTTCAGGCGGATGGCCTGCCGTGCCATGCTGAACACACCGGAGATCATGGCCTGGCTGGCGATGATGGTGGCCACGGTGGCCAGGATGACCATGGGGATCAGCCACGTGCGCGGCACCATGCCGAAAAAGGGCTTGTACAGGTGCAGGTCCATGCCTTGCTCGGGCGGATGGTCCAGCACCCAGGCTCCCTGGCCAAAGTAGTTCAGCAGTAGGCAGGGCCAGACCAGCGCGAACCAGCCCAGGCGAATGGGGCCGATGCCAAAGTGCCCGATGTCCGCGTACAGCGCCTCTGCGCCGGTCACCACCAGCACGATGGCGCCCAGCAGCATGAAGGTCTCAGCGGGGCGGTCCCACAGCAGCTCCAGCGCGTACATGGGGTTCACCGCTGCCAGCACGGGCCACTCGTCTGAAATGGCCATGGCGCCCAGGAACCCAATGGTGAGGAACCACACCACCATGATCGGCCCCAGCACCTTGCCGATGTGCCCTGTGCCAAAGCGCTGCACCATAAAGAGCGCCACCAGCACCACGGTGGTCAGCGGCGCCACGTACTGGCCAAGCCGGTGATCCACCAGCTCAAGACCTTCCATGGCGGACAGCACCGAGATGCTGGGCGTGATCACGCCGTCGCCAAAGAGAAGGCCGCTGCCCAGGATGGCGATGAAGCCAAAGAACGCCAGGCGCGTACCGTGGTTGCGCGTGAGCGCGCGCGGCACCAGCGAAAGCAGCGCAAACAGGCCACCCTCGCCGCGGTTGGTGGCACGGGTGATGAAGAACTGGTACTTGACCACCACCACCAGCGCCAGCGCCCAGAAGACCAGCGACAGGATGCCCAGCACAAACTCGCGTTCTGCTGCGCCGTGCTTGAAGATGGTCTCCTGGAGTGCGTACAGCGGGCTGGTGCCGATGTCGCCAAACACCACGCCCACGGCGCCAATGGCCAGCGGCAGCAAGCGCCCGTGGGGGCCAGCGTGCACTTCCTGCGGGACATGCGCAGCAGCAGGAGAAGGGGCGGTCTGGGCGTTCTCAGAACTCAAGGAAAAGGGGCGCCGCGCGCCGAACCGTCGAATGCTACTTGGAAACCAGACCCTTCACTTCCAGCGGGATGACAGCGCTGGCCTCTTCGCCGGTCGCTGGATCTGACGCCACCACCCGCAACGAGTACTTGCCAGGCACCATGGAGGCTGGCACAGTCAGGAGGCGCGTCACGTACAGATCCTTGCGTTCAGCGCGGGAGACATCCTTGGCCTTCTGCAGCATGTCCGACCAGACGGGCGCGCCGCTGTTGTCCAGGAGCTGCACGGTGTAGTGCACCTCGGTCAGCTGCATGCCGTCGTCGCGGACAACTGGCTTCCAGCCCTGCAGCTCGAAGTACACGATGGCTCGGCCGCTCGGCGGAAGCTGCGCTGGATCCAGCGGCGTGACCTGGCCGTAGCTCTTCACGCGCGTGGCCAGCGCCAGATGCTGCACCTTCATGGTGCCATCAGAATCGCCGGGCTGCGCAGGCGCGTTGGGCGAAGGCTTCAGCCCAGCGTCCGAGCCTGGATTCACTGGCTTGTTTGGCTCTGCGCCTGGGAGGGGTTGCGCTGGCTTTGGCTGCGCAGGCAGCGTCTGGGGTGTGCCAGGCTCTGGTTCGGGCACGGGCAGCTTCTTTGGTTCGCCAGGCTCGTGCGCAGGTTGCTGCGGAGGCTCTGCAGGTGGCTCCGCGGCGGGCTCCGCTGCGGGTTCCGGCGTGGGCTGCGGCGCTGGCTTGGCTGGCTCTGGTTCTGGCTGCGGCGCTGGCTTCACCGGCTCCGGCTTCACCGGCTCTGGTTCAGGCGCTGGCTTTGCAGGCTCTGGCTGCGGCTGCGGCGCTGGCTCGGGCTTGACTGGCTCGGGCGCGGGCTTGACAGGCTCTGGCTCAGGAGTTGGCGCTGGCTTCACCGGCTCTGGCTCAGGCGCTGGCTTTGCGGGCTCGGGCTTGACCGGCTCGGGCGCTGGCTTCACCGGCTCAGGCTGCGGCGCGCTGCCTTGCGGCTGGTTGCCACGCAGCATGGCAGACTCGGTGGGCACTGGCGTCTCAGGCGTCTGCTGCGTGCGCCGCGCTGGGATGTTCGGCGCTGGCAGGGTTTCGGGCTCGCGCGGCGGCTCGGCCGCCACGGTCACGGGCTGCACCACTTCTTCTGCAGTGCTGGGCGCGCCCATCGCTGCAGCCTGCGCGCTCTGCGGCGCCGGACGCGCCACCGGCGGCAGCGGCTTGTCTGCACCACGCGCCACCGCGCTCTGCTGGAAGGCGCGCCGCGCATCATCAGCCGGAATGGCATCCACGGTGCGCGCTGAAGCGCTGGAGGCGCCAGCATCCTGCGCGCGCGGAGGTGCGGGAGATGGATACGCCTGCTCGATGGGCTTGGGCGGAGCACCGCACGAAGCCAGCACCAGGCAGGCAGAGGCGCCAACAACCAGAGGCAGCGCACGCGTCTTCATCGCACTTGTTCTCCGACGAGCACAACCAGTCCTTCGAACGTCCGGGCAGAGTCGCTGCTCCACCCGCTCTTGGTGCGGGCGTCGGTGCGCACTGCCAGGTCAAGCAGGCGCGCGGCCCGCTCTGCACCCAGCGTGCGCGCGGCGCGCATCACCGCACCCTGCGCGTCGCCCCACAGCCGCAGCTGCTTGCCAGCGGCAAACTCGTTCACGCCGGCATCCAGCAGGCGGGCTGCGTCGTGCACCTTGCGCAGGATGTCCACGATGCTCCAGCCGATCATCACTTCAGGCACTTCGCTCACGCGGAGCAGTTCGTTCAGCTTCTCCAGCGCGGCCTTGGTGCCCTGCTGCAGCAGCACGCCCTGCAGCTCCCAGGCCTGCTCCTCGCGCGAGAGGCCCACGAACTCCGCCACCAGCCTGCGGCTGATCTTCACCGGCGCACCGCTGCCAGCCGCAGCCGCGCACAGCTTGCCCAGCTCGCTGTCCAGGCGGGCCAGCTCGGGCCCGATCTTCTCCACCAGCAGCTCTGCAGCGCCCGGCTCCAGCGCGGCCTGATGGTGCTTCTCTGCACGCGCCGCGCACCAGCGGATGGCGTCCACGTCGCTGGGGGCTTCGCACTTGATGATGGCGCCACCTGCCGCCTCCACCAGCTTGTCAAACTTGCCCGGGTTCCACCGCCCAGCCGCGCGCAAGAGCAGCGTGCTCTCCTGCTGCGGATTCTCCGCGTAGCGCTCCATGGCGCGGCGGCGATCCTCTGCGCCCATGAAGACCTCTGCGTTGTCCACGATGACCAGCTTGTGCTGGCTGAGAAGCCCGTAGCTGCGCAGCTCATCCAGCACGCCGCTCAGCGGCACTGTGGCGCCGTCCAGCTCAAAGCGGTCCACGCCACCGTAGGCCTGCTCCAGCGCAGCAGCCAGCTGGCGCGAGCGCTCCACGCGCAGAAAGCTGTCCTTGCCAGTGAGCACCACGATGCGCATGGACGCATCGGGGCCAGACTTGGCGGACTTGCCTGCGGCAGATGGCTGAGCGCGGGCCATGAACCAGTGAGTGTAGTTGCGCTGCGGTACCCTCCGCCCCGTGCCAGAGGCCAACTTCGACGGCATCGTCGGTCCAACCCACAACTACGCGGGGCTCTCGCGCGGCAATGTGGCCAGCAGCGCAAACCAGGGCGCTGTGAGCCGCCCGCGCGAGGCTGCGCTGCAGGGTCTGGCCAAGATGGCGGCGTTGGCGCAGATGGGCATCCCCCAGGGCTACCTCCCGCCACAGGAGCGGCCGCACATTCCCACGTTGCGCGCGCAGGGCTTTGGCGGCACCGAAGAGGAGGTGATCCGCAGGGCCGCGGCAGAGGCTCCGCACCTGCTGGCGCAGGCCAGCAGCGCCAGCTGCATGTGGACCGCCAATGCCGCCACAGTGGTTCCGTCGTCAGACACCGCAGACAGCCGCGTGCACCTGAGCGTGGCCAACCTCCGCGCCATGGCGCACCGGCGCATCGAGCCCCCGCAGACGCTGCGCACGCTGCGCGCGGTGTTCAGAGACCCCGAGGTGTTCCGCGTGCATGATGCGCTGCCGCCCGACAGCCCATTCGGCGACGAAGGCGCTGCCAACCACACGCGGCTGACCACCAGCGCAGCCAACGGCGGCGAGGAGGCCGGCGTGCACCTGTTTGTGTACGGCGCGCGAGCGGACGGCACCGGACTCAAGCCAGCGCGCTTTCCCGCGCGGCAGACGCTGGAGGCAAGCCTGGCCGTGGCGCGGCAGAGCGGACTGGGGCTGGAGCGCTGCGTGTTTGCGCAGCAGCATCCAGCTGCGATTGATCAGGGAGTGTTCCACAACGATGTGATCTCGGTGGGTAACGGCAACGTGCTGCTCATGCACCAGCATGCGCTGGCGGACCAAGACCGCGCGCTGGATGAGCTGCATGCCCTGGTTGGTGCGGCGCTCCAGGTGATCGTGGTGAAGGAGAGCGAAGTCAGCGTGGCGGACGCCGTGCGCACGTACCTGTTCAACAGTCAGCTGGTGTCGCTGCCTGATGGCGGCATGGCGCTGGTGCTGCCGCAAGAAGCAGATTCGCACGAGGGCGTGCAACGCGTGGTGCGCACCTGGGTGAATGACCCTGCATGCCCCATTCAGAAGGCCGTGGTGCTGAACGTCCGCGAGAGCATGCGCAACGGCGGCGGCCCAGCCTGCCTGCGCCTGCGCGTGCCCATGACCAGCGCAGAATTGGAGGCGGTCACGCCCGGGTGCCTGTGGTCGCCCACGCAACACGCAGCGCTGGTGGCGTGGGTGGAGCGACACTACCGGGCGGAGCTGGCGCCGTCGGACCTTGCAGACCCAGCGCTCCTGCGCGAGAGCCGCGCAGCGTTGGACGACCTGACGCGCCTCCTGGGCACTGGCCCGATCTACGAGTTCCAGCAGTAGGCAGAGGTGGCCGCCCAGCGGCTACGCTACGGGCGTGGACCGTCGCAAAGGCCTCTGGATCGCGCTGGTGTTGCTGGTGGCAGTGGGTGTGCCGCTGGCGATCATTTTCTTCAAGCCAGCTCCGCCTCCGCCGCCACCACCGCCGCCACCGCCACCAGTCCAGCCAGAGCCGGAGCCCACGCCGCCGCCGGTGCCAGAACCACCGCCTGTTCAGCCGCCACCGCCACCACCGCCAGATCCAGCTGTGGTGGAGGCTGAGCGCCTGGCCAAGGCCAGGGCCGACGCACGCGAGGCCTTCCACCGCGGGCTGGAGGCGCAGCGCGCCAACAATGCTGAGGCCGCTGCCAAGGAGTATCGCACTGCCATCAGCCTGGATGCAGAGCTGGCTGGCGCCTACACCAACCTGGGCCTGGCGCTGCAGAAGCTTGGCAACACCAAGGAAGCGCTGGAGCAGGCGCAGCATGGCCTGAAGCTGCAGGAGGGCAAGGACAGCAAGAAGCGCGCGCACGCAGCAGCTGTGGTGGGCCACGTGGCGCAGTCGGCCGGCGACATGAACCTGGCCATGGCCAGCTACCAGGAAGCGCTGAAGTGCGACGCTGCGCAGGAGGGCGCGGCCGTGGCGCTGGCGGGCATCCAGGCACAAGGCGGAGCAGCCGACGCCGCGCTTGCCACGCTGCGGGCCGCAGAGGCCGCCGGTGCGGCCAGCGCCGCGCTGCATGTGAACATGGCAGTCATCCTGCTGCAGCAGAAGCAGCCCCAGGCCGCGCTGGACCAGGCGCAGGCGGCGCTCCGCGCGCAGCCGGACAGCCTGGAGGGCAAGATCGCACTGGGCTACGCGCAGTTTGCACTTGAGCGCTGGGGCGACGCTGCCCAGGCGCTGGATGAGGCTTCGCGAGCAGACACCAAGGACGCAGAGCTGCTGGTGGCGCTGGGCTATGCCTATGGAAAGCTGGGCCGCCATCAGGAGGCGCTGGCAGCGTTCGACCGCGCCCTGCAGCTGAAGAGCGATCACACCGGCGCGCTGCACAACCGGGCGGTGACGCTGGACAAGATGGGCGAGTCCGACGCAGCAGCCAAGGCGTTCGAGAAGGCGGTTGCAGCGGGTGGATCCGCGCCGCTGCCCGCCACCACCATGGCCACGCAGCTGAAGGCCGCAGTGGAGGCTGCCAAGGCGCAGAAGTGGGACGAGGCGCGCAAGCTGGCGGAGCCGATCGTTGCTGCAGAGCCAAAGAATGCACAGGCCCGCTATGTCTTGGGTCTGGCTGCGTTCCACACGCATGATCTGAAGACAGCTGGCGAGCAGGAGTACCAGCTCACGCTGATTGACTCGCAGCGCGCCACGGCGCTTCGCCGCCTGCTGGCCAAGGAATGACACAGCCAGGAGGTTGGCGTGCATCAGCTTGAGGTCATCGCAGGGCCAGACGCTGGTGCGTGCCACCTGCTGCCAGACGGCGAGCCGCAGCTGATTGGGCGCAGCACCGAGGCGTTGGGGTCGCATGACCCCACGGTCAGCCGCCGCCACGCAGAGCTCACGCCCAGCGAAGGCGCGTGGTGGATCACCGACCTGCGCAGCACGCACGGCACGCTGGTGAACGGCCAGCGCATCGGCAGCCGCACGCGCCTGCGGGAAGGCGACCGCGTGCAGTGCGGGCAGACAGCGTTTGTGTTTAGGGTGGGGGCGGGTGGTGGTGGCGCGAGTGGCGGCGGCGCGGGGGGCGCGGGCGCAGCGGCTGGCAACGGCGCTATGGGTGACGCGCCAGCGTCGGCAGACCCAGCGCGGCTCCAGAGCATCGGCCAGACAGTGGCCACGCTCAGCCACAGCGTGAAGAACATCCTGCAGGGGCTGCGGAGCGGTGCAGATGCCGTGGAGCTGGCCCTGGGCAAGGGCGACCTGGCCATGGCGCGCGAGGGCTGGCCCATCGTGGCGCGCAACCTGGACCGCATCAGCTGGCTGGTCATGAACATGCTGGCGTTCGCCAAGGAGCGGCCGCTGGAGATTGCGCCCACCGACATGGGTGCGCTGGTGCGCGACGTGTGCGACCTGATGCGCGCCTCGGCTGAGCGCCGCCGCGTGAAGCTGGAGGCGCAGGTGCCAGATGGCCTGCCGTCCGCGCCAGTGGACGCGAACGCTGTGCACCAGATCCTGCTCAACCTGCTGGCCAATGCTGTGGAGGCGGCGCCCGACCGCACTGGACACGTGCGCGTGGCGGTGCGGGTGGATGAACACGCGGGCGTGTTCGCTGTCAGCGTGGAGGACGATGGTCCGGGCGTGCCGGCTTCGCAGCGCGCCACGCTGTTCACGCCCTTCTCAAGCAGCAAGGGGCAGCGCGGTACCGGGCTGGGGCTGGCAGTGGCGCTGCGTCTGGCGCTACAGCACGGCGGCGCGGTGGAGCATCAGGATGTGCAGCCGCGTGGCACGCGCATGACAGTCACGCTGCCAGCGCATCGGCAGGATCCGGACGCAGAGCGCACGCACGGGCCCATGCCGGGCGGCTTGCCAGCAATTGAGTTTGAGAGCTGAGGGGGCGAGGCGCGCGGCGTGCGCAGCCGCCCTTCGCGCGTCACTCCGGCACGCTGGTGGGCACAGTCTCCAGGATGTTCTGGACGATCTCGTCTGAGCCGCGGCCTTCGGCCTCTGCTTCAAAGTTCAGCAGCACGCGGTGGCGGAGCGCTGGGAGCGCCACGGCCTTGATGTCCTCGTGCCCCACCTGCGAGCGGCCAGCAAGCAGCGCCTTCACCTTGGCGCCCAGCACCAGCGTCTGCGCCGCACGCGGGCTGGCGCCAAAGCGCACAAACTGGTTCACCAGCGGCGTGGCAAACTGCCCCCGCGGATGCGTGGACATCACCACGCGCACGGCGTAGTCCTGCACCTGCTCGGAGATGCGCACCGCGCGCACCAGCTTCTGGTGGCGGAGGATGGCTTCGGCGTCGATCGCCTTCTGCGGCTCTTCGATGTCGCCCGCTGTGGTGCGGTTGAGGATCTCGCGCAGATCTGCGCGCGTGCTGTAGCCAACCTCCAGCTTGAAGAAGAAGCGGTCCAGCTGCGCTTCGGGCAGCGGATAGGTGCCTTCCTGCTCGATGGGGTTCTGGGTGGCCATCACAAAGAATGGCTTGTCCAGGATGTGCGTGGTGCCGCCCACCGTCACGCTCTTCTCCTGCATGGCTTCCAGCAGCGAGCTCTGCGTCTTGGGCGTGGCGCGGTTGATTTCGTCCGCCAGCACGATCTGCGCAAAGATCGGCCCCTTGCGGAACTGGAAGTCGCGGCCGCCTTCGGTCTCCACCACGATGGTGGTGCCGGTGACGTCTGCTGGCATCAGATCTGGCGTGAACTGGATGCGGCTGAACTTCAGCGTCAGCGCCTGACTGAGGCTGCGAATGAGCAGCGTCTTGCCCAGTCCTGGCACGCCTTCCAGCAGCGCGTGGCCGCCCGCAAAGAGACACACCAGCACGCCGTCAATGATCTCCTCGTGGCCCACCACGGCCTTCTGGATTTCCTTCTTGACCCGGTCGTAGTCAGAACGGAACGCTGCGATCAAGGCCTCGGCGTGTTGCTGGGTTTCTGCCATTGGCGGTTTCCGGAGGGCGCATCCTAGCGGGGGGTGCGGCGGGCTGTGGTATGGTTCGCGCGTCCGCCGCGTGGCGGATGCCATGCTGCCGGGGGAATGCGGTCAAAGTCCGCAACGAAGGCGTCACCGTGGGTCAGCCGTGCAAGGCTGGCAAGTCGGGTCGACCGGCAGCAAGGCACACATCGTTCTCCTGCGCAACTCAGGAAGGAACCTCATGGTGACTCAGCGCACGCGCCGCGAAGGCGCATGGTCGTTTGTTCTTCTTCTCGCCGTTTCTGCTGGGGCGGAGGCCAGCATCGTGGGCAGCTATGAGCTGGGCACAGGCGCCAGCGTGGCCACGGTGCAGGTGGACTTCTCCAATGGCGACGGCTACCTGTTCACGCTGCGGTTTGACGAGCCGCTCACCAGCCTGCAGGCGCTGCAGTGGATGACCGCCGGCGCGCCGGGTGGCGCCCTGCAGACCGAGACGTATTCGTTTGGCACGCTGGTGACGGGCCTCGGCGTGGGCACCAACTACGAGTTCGGCACGGGCGACCTGTGGCCCATCGAGAACTACTGGCACTTCTGGAACGGCGACCAGGGCGCGCCCTGGAGCTGGGCGTCGGTTGGCGCGGACACGCGCGTGCTGGCCGACGGCAGCCGCGACGCGTGGGTCTTTGGCAGCGGCGCTGAACCGCAGCCCGTGCCCGCTGGCGGCGTGCTCCCCCTCTTCCTGGTCGGAAATTGGTGCCTGGCACTCCTGTCCCGGGCTTCCGGAGGCGGGAAAGTCGTGCCTGGCACGGGTGTCCCTACTTTCCGAGGGTGAGACGTCCTGCGTGATCGCGTGCATCCCGCGCGCGCCTTGGCTTCACGCCGGGCGCGCGCGGGCGTCTGCTCCGCATTCGGGGCAGCGCGCGGCGGCACCCACGGGGTAGCGGCAGCGGGTGCAGAGGCCGGGGGTGCTGCCTGCGCGGGCAGCCCGATGCAGAACCAGCGCGGCCAGCACGAGCACGACAACAGGCGCCCAGGTCGGAAAGGTGATGATGTCGCTGCCGCTGGCGCGCAGCCACGTCCACTCCCACAGTCCGCGGTGGAGATGGGGCGAGACATCATCTGACTGAAGCGTCCAGCCACTGATGCCGAACGGCGCCAGCTGCAGCTGGATGAGGCCGGGGTAGGTGCACACGCTCCAGGTGTGGTGGTCCATCACACCCCAGGCGGGCATGCCCAGGAGATCGGTGCGCCAGTACGACCGCATCCACAATGCCCCCGTCAACAGCGCCGCCGCCACGCAGGCCCAGCGCAGCCAGCCGAACGCGCGGCGCGCCAACGCCAGCGGTGAACGCACACGGAAAGTAGGGACACCCGTGCCAGGCACGACTTTCTCAGAAACCCGGGACAGGAGTGCCTGGCACCAATTTCTATTCCATGATCTTGTCGATCAGGCCGTACTCCAGCATCTCCTGCGCGGTGAGCCACTTGTCGCGCTCGCAGTCGTCGTGGATCTTGCTCACGGGCTGGCCGGTGTTCTCGCTGTACAGCTTGTAGATGCGCTCGCGCATCCGCAGGATGTGCTTGGCGTGGATCTCCAGGTCTGTGGCCTGGCCCTCGATCACGCCCGGAATCAGCGGCTGGTGCATCAGATTCTCAGCATGCGGAAGCGCGAACCGCTTGCCCTTGGTGCCGCTGCACGCGATCACGCTGCCCATGCTGGCCGCCTGACCAATGATGTACGTGGCCACCGGGCACGGCACAAAGCGCATGGTGTCCACGATGCCCAGGCCCGCGCTCACGCTGCCGCCAGGGCTGTTCACGTACATGCTGATCTCGGCCTTGGGGTCTTCGTTGGCCAGGAACAGCAGCTGCGCCACCACCAGATTGGCCATCGTGTCGGACACGCCGCCACCCACGAAGATGATGCGGTCGTTCAGCAGGCGGCTGAAGATGTCGTAGGCGCGCTCGCCGCGGCCAGTCTTCTCGATGACGATGGGAATGAGGGTCATGCGTTGTCCTTGCCGGCAGGTTCCGGCATCCTGTCAATGATCCGGTCGATCAGGCCGTACTCCAGCATTTCATCCGAGGTGAGCCAGAGGTCGCGGTCGCAGTCCTGCGCAATCTGCGCCTCCGACTTGCCCGTGGCATCCGCGTACAGCCGGTTGCACATGTCTTCCACGCGCACCATCTGCCGCGTGAAGACCTCGAGATCAGTCGCTTGTCCTTCGAACCCGCCAATGCGCCCCTGATGCATCAGGTTCTCCGCATGCCGCAGCGCCATGCGCCGGCCCTTGGTGCCACAGCACGCAATCAGGCTGGCCATGCTGGCTGCCTGCCCCACGATGTACGTGGCCACCGGGCACTTCACAAAGCGCATGGTGTCAATGATGGCCAGCCCCGCGGTGATCGAGCCACCTGGGCTGTTCACGTACAGGCTGATCTCCGCCTTCGCGTCCTCGTTGGACAAAAAGAGAATCTGGGCGCACACCACGTCGGCCAGGCGTCCGGTGACAGCGCCGCCCATGAACACCACGCGGTCGCGCAGCAGGCGGCTGTAGATGTCCACCAGCTCTTCGCTCTTGCCACGCTTGTCCACCACCAGAGGCACGGGGCCGCGGGGATCGTCGTCCTCGTCGTCGTCGTGCGCATGCACAGCGGCGTGCAGCTGCGCCGCGCTGAGCCCATGCTGGCTCCAGAGCGGGTGCGCGCGCAGGCTGCGCAGGGATCGCTGGTGCGGATTCCGGCTCACTTCTTGGACTTGTCCGGGAAGGTGGGAATCTCGTCCACCAGGCCGTAGGCCTTGGCTTCTTCAGCGCTGAAGTACTTGTCGCGCTCAGCATCCTTGGCGATGCGCTCCACTGGCTGGCCGCAGGACAGCGCCAGAATCTCGTTCAGCTGGCGCTTCATCTTCAGGATCATCTCGGCCTGGATCTGGATGTCGGACGTCTGTCCGCCCACGCCGCCGTAGGGCTGATGGATCATCACCTTGGCGTGCGGCAGGATGAAGCGCTTGCCCTTCTGGCCAGCAGCCAGCAGCACCGCGCCGCCGGAGTACGCGCGGCCAATGCAGTACGTCGCCACCTCGCTGCTGATGAAGCGCATGGTGTCGTAGATGGCCAGCGTGTCATCCACCGCGCCACCTGGACTGTTGATGTAGAAGTTGATCTCCTGGCCGCGCTTCTGGTTCTCCAGGTACAGCATCTGCATGATCACCCGGGCCGCGCTGGCATGGTTGATCTCGCCGATGAGGAAGACCACCCGGTTCTCCAGCAGCAGCTCGTCAATGGTCATCTCGCGGGTGCGCTGGTACGCCACGCTGGCCATGAGGTCTGGCCGAATCATGTCGCGGCCGATGCCGGCCGCTGCAAGAGTCTCTGGGGTGGCTGGCATGCCGCCGTGGATTCCGTTCGGGTAGCTCAGGTGCATTCGAATCCTCTTGAGGGAAGCGCTGATCCGTGGACGAGCGATCATAGGTCCGCCAGCGACCCCGCTGCGGGCATACCGGGCGTTCATCGGCGGCGCTGGCCCAGGACTTCAGCCAGACCGTAGGATCCCCGCCATGAATCGCCCCACGTTGCCCACTGCTGCGCTCGCTGCTGCCGCTGCATTGACGCTGGCCCCCGCAGGACTTGCGGACTCCTTCACCTGGCCAGACCCGCCGGCGCCCGGCACGCAGCCGGCCTCGCAGCCAGCCAGCGCGCCGCTGCAGGTGCCAGAGGGCGGCTCGCAGTCGCAGGGCGGCGGCGCTGTGGTGACTGGTGGCGGCTCCAGCGCTGGCAACGGCGCGGCAGCGGGCAACAGTGCTGCTGCCGGCAACGGCGCTGCGGCAGGCAGCCAGCCCACCACGGTGGCTGAGGCCATCCACCCCGAGCCACAGCCAGCCTTCACGGTGAGCGGCGGCTACCTGCACCAGTTCTGGGCGGACAGCGACAACGGCGCGCAGATGAGCGCGGACCGCTTCTATGCGTCGTTCGGTGCGCGCCTGCTGAAGACCGAGGACTTCTCGCTCAGCATGGCCATGAGCTACGAGTTCGACTGGTACCACTGGCAGGGCCGCAGCACGCTGGGCGTGCGCGACCCCTTCGGCAGCGTGAACCTGTTTGCGCTGCAGCTGCGCGGTGCGTACAAGCTGGGCGATCAGTTCACCATCGGCGTGGGCGGCATCTTTGGCATCGCTGGCGAGACCAACGCCGACGTGGGTGATTCGATCTATGGCGGCGGCATCGCCACCTTTGCATGGACGCCAAGCGAGAAGCTCACGCTGGGCATCGGCCTGCTGGGCGTCACTCAGATCGAGGACGATCCGCTCATCATTCCGGTGCCTGTCATTGACTGGAAGTTCGACAAGGAGTGGTCCATCAGCACCATGCGCCGGCCTCCGGCCAGCCCGTTTGTGGGCCTGGATCTGTGCTTTGATCCAGAGGGCTCCAACCTGGACTTCCGCGTGGGCGTGGCGTGGCAGCAGCGCCGCTTCCGCCTGGGCAACAGCAACGTGGCCTCCATCAACAACGGCGTGGGCGAGGACCAGAGCTGGGCCATGCTGTTTGCCTTTGGCTACAAGTTCAGCAGCAGCTTCCGAGTGGATGTTGTCACCGGCTTCAACTTCTACGAGAAGCTGCAGCTGGAGAACAGCCAGGGTGGCCAGCCGCGCGACGTGACGGTGGACCCCAGCGGCCTGCTGGGCGTCTTTGCCACGTTCAAGTTCTGAGCAACCGCATCAGGCGCAGCTCTTCAACGCGCCGACGCCAGTGGGTTGCGTCGCGCGGACACCCATCCATTCACCCGTCCAGCCGCTCGCGCAGCGTGGACGCGCGCTGCGTGCGCGCGCGCAGCGCAGCCTCAAGCACTGCGCGCGTGGCCACGATGGTGACCTTGCCCTCCGCAGTCGCGCGCCAGCGGGTGAGCGCGGTGTAGACCAGCTCGCGGGTCAGCACGGGGCTCGCCTGTTCTGGCAGCACCAGCCCCAGAGACTGGTACTCGCTGCCCTGGCTCTTGTGCACGGTGAGCGCGTACGCCGGCGCATGCTCTGGGAGGAGCTCTGCACGAATGCTGCGTCCGCCATCAAAATGCGCCCACACTGTGCCATCCGCTGCAGCACAGAGGACGCCCACGTCTCCGTTCCACAGACCCTGATCCGGCGAGTTGCGCAGCACGATGACCGGCGTGCCATCGGCGCGCGCGCCCCGCTGCAGGGTGCGGTTGATCTCCTGCGCTCCACCCGGGCCACGGCTGTGCGCGCAGAGCAGCGCAAATCGGCCGAGCGCCAGCAGGCGCTCCTCTGGAGTGCCGGCCGGAACAGCGTGCGCTGCCGCCAGCGCAGCAGCCACCTGCGTGGTGGTGCCGGGCCGGGGCTCTGCCAGCTGCACCTGCGAGCGCACTTCAGGATCTTTGTCCAGCAGCTGAAGCGCCACCAGCGCGCCGCTGCTGTCCGCCGCACCGGTGCGCACCGCCTCAGCCAGGCGCCCCAGTCCGCCGCTGACTGGGAAGCGCCTGCTGGCCACCAGCCGAGTGGTGACGCACGCAGGCCGCGCTGCGCCGTCCGCGGTGATGTCTGCCAGCACGCTGCCTGCCTCGGCGCTCTGCAGCTGGTCGCGGTCGCCCAGAATGACGAGACGCGCGTGTGGCCCCACAGCGTGGCACAGCGCGCGCATGAGCGGCAGCGACACCATGCTTGCCTCATCCAGCACCACCACGTCCGCGTCCAGCGGGTGCGCTGCATTGCGGCGGAAGCGCCACGCGCCAGAAGGATCTGGCTGGAGAGCAGCGTGCACGGTGGACGCGCACCCCTGCAGGCCAGCCACCTGCGCCAGCGCGCTCTGGAGCGCTGCTGCGCCCGCTGGCCACGCGTTCGCCAGCGCCCGCACGCGCGATGGAAGTTCCTGCGCGGCAGACGCCATGCCGGCATCCAGCCTGCGCGCTGCCTTGCCGGTGGGCGCCAGCAGCGCCACCCGCAGCGGGCGCGCGAGAGCACCTGCACCGCGCTCCGCCTCACCCTGCGCCCCACCCGCACTGCCCAGCGCGTGGGCTGTGGCCAGCAGCAGGAGGAGCCGCGCCACCACATACGTCTTGCCAGTGCCCGGGCCGCCTGTGATCACGCTGAGCCGCGCACCCAGCGAAGCCCGCACCGCCGCCGACTGCTCTGGCGGCGAGCGCTCTGGGAACGCTGCGGCAAGCAGCTGCTGCAGGCGATCCTCTGGCAAGGAATCCAGCGTCCCTGGCTGACCAGCCGCACGCAGCCACTGCGCCAAGGCCACTTCGTCCTCCCACAGCCGGCGCAGGTACAGACGGCGCTTCTCCAGCACCAGGAGATCACCCGGCTGGGGCGTGGCGCGCAGCAGCCCAGATTTCTCAAGCGCGGGCAGATGTCCAGCGTGGCTCATCGTGGCAGCGCCTTCGCCTGCTGCGCCCTGCTGGTGCAGCACCACTGGGGCGTCAAAGTCAAGGAACGAATGCCCCTGCGCACTCCGCACCAGGAGCAGCGCAGCACACTCTTCCAGAGCAGCGCGCACCGCAGCGGACGCACCGGGGTCGCCCTCTGTACGGCCCTGCGCAGTCAGCAGGCGCGCGCAGCGGGCGCCAAACTCGCGCGCAGCAGTGTCAAGCACCGCGCTGCGCACCGCCTGCCCTTCTGGTGCTGGGCTCATGCGCCACCTCCGCGGAACATCTGATCCATCTGCTCCACCAGCGCCTCGGTGGGCCGATGCGAAAACACACCAGACCCAGCTGGCAGTCCTTCGCCCATCGCGCGTACATACAGATAGAGCGCGCCGCCAAAGTGCGTGGCGTAGCTGTAGCCGGGCACGCGCGTGCGCAGCCACCGATGCACTGCCAGCACATACAGGTGGTACTGCAGCACATACTGGCTGGACAGCATGGATTCCTGGATGCGCTCAGGCGTGAATGCCTCCACGGTGGTGCCCAGCGCGTTGGTCTTGTAGTCCAGCACAAACCATCGCCCCTGCCAGCAGCACACCAGGTCAATGAACCCCACCAGGTGGCCGCGCAGCGCTGGCGCATCCAGCTGCGCGCACAGCGGGGCGTACCGTGCGGTCCATTCATCTCCCTGTCGGAAGGCGCTGGCCAGCGCAGCCACCGTCACCGGGCGCTCCCCACCAGCAGGCAGCAGGAACGCCAGCTCAGCACGTGCACCGCTGGCGGCGAGCTCCGCCAGCGTGGCGGCGCCGGTGTCCACGCCGCGCACTGGTCCTGCCAGCAATCGCTGCTGCGCCATGCTGCGCAGGCCAGCGGCAAGCGCCGGCGCGTCGCACGCACCACCATCCGCCGCACACATTCGCTCCACCATGGCTGCAAAGTGCGCAGCGCCCGCAGCGCCAGCAGTGCCCGCGGCGCCCGCAGTGCCCATGCCGTGCTGCAGGCCATCCTGCAGGATGCGGTGCACCAGGTCACCGTAGGCGGGACCCGCAGGCAGGGTGCGGCGCGAGAGCAGTGGCGCCAGCGCCGCTGTGCCTGCACCACCAGCTGCCTCGCCCTGCTGCGCATCGTCCACGCGCACGCGGAGCTCGCCAAAGGCCTCGTGCGCTCCGGCCGTCAATCCAGAGAAGCTGGTGGTGCGCGCTGCGGAGGGCAGCGGCTGGCTGACATCCAGCGCACTCACCAGGCGTGGCGCCGCGCTCGCAGGCGTCCAGCGCTCTGCCGTGGCCTGAGGCAGCCGCTCGATCACCACAGCGCCAGCGCGTCCATCCTGGGAGGCGCGCGCCTGCAAGGCCTGCAGGTCACGCAGCATCGCACCAGGGTCCTTCAGCGCGGCCTTGGCATGTGCGATGGCGCTGTCCCGGTCGGCCGCCTGGCGGCCATGCAGCACCTGTGCCAGCGGCGACGCTGCATTGCCCTGCCCCGATGCGCTGGCCCACACCACATTGCACCGGTGACGCGCACGCGTCAGCGCCACGTACAGCACGCGGAACTGCTCCGTGGCGCTGCGGTCCACATGCTCCTTCTCTGCCTGGTCCCGCAGGGTGCCAGCCACCGCCAGCACGCGCTCCGCACCCGTGCCCGCTGGGAACGCATCGTCCGGACGCGGCGTGTCAGACCACCTGCCAACTGCATACGAAGGCAGCCACACCACCGGCCATTCCAGCCCCTTGGCGCGGTGCATGGTGAGCACCTCCACTGCAGCGCCGTCGCTCTCTACGCGCTGCAGGTTGGGCTCGGCGCCCTCGCCATCTGGGCCGCCGTCGGTGCGCGCAGCCAGCATGATGTCGGCCAGCTCGCCTGCGGTGCGCACGCCCGTGCGCCATGCATCGCCCAGCATCTCTGCCAGGTGCAGCAGGTTGGTCACCGACCGCTCGCCCCCCATGCGTGACAGCAGCCGCACGCGCGCCGGCTCAAGCCCGGGCAGCGCGCTGCCATCCAGCAGCTGCCGCACCCACGGAACAGGCCCGCCCTGCTCAAGGGCCGCGCGCATCGCCAGCACCCAGGTGGCCACCGCAGCATCAGCCTTTGGATCACGCGCGATCAACGCCTCTGCGTTCACGCCCGCCACCTCGGTGGCCGCAGCGGCCCGGCGCCGGCGCACGCTGGATGGCTCCGCCACAGCCCCCAGCACCCGCGCCAGCTCGTCGGCCTCTGTGGTGTCCCACACGCTCTCCTGCGTGCGCGACACAGATGGAATGCCCTTGCGGCGCAGCGCGGCCTGCATCATGTCCACACTTCGGTTGCGGCGCATGAGCACGGCAAAGTCGCCTGGTCCCACAGGCCGCTCGCGGTGTCCGTCCTTCACTCGCAGTCCGGCAGCCAGCTCCAGGCGGATGGACTCTGCCACCCGCTCCAGCATCTCGAACTCGCTCAGCTCGCCAGCGTCATCCTCATCATCCTGCGCAGGTGGTGGCTGATACAGCACCCGCAGCGCGCTGGCGCCCTTGCCATCTGGCCCAAGGAGGCGTGCCTCCTGGTGTCTTGCGTTCAGGCGCTGCAGCGTGATGTCCGGCATCCTTCCAGCAGCGCCGCCCAGCCTGCCATCCACGGAGAGCAGCGCATCCACAGCATCCAGCAGCGGTCGGTCTGTGCGCCAGCTGGTGTCCAGCGTCTGCGTGGTGCCGCGGAACGCAGGTGGGCGCGTGGCCTCCAGATACATCTCAAGATCTGCACCGCGGAAGAGATAGATGGACTGCTTTGGATCTCCGATGAAGCACACCCGGCACTCATCGCCCTCAAAGAGCTCGCGGAAGATCTGGCACTGCACTGCGTCGGTGTCCTGGAACTCGTCCACCAGGACCACCTTGTATCGCTGGCGCACGGCCTGCTTCAACGCGGCTGCCGCTGGACCGCGCAGCGCAGCGTGCACGTCCAGCAGCATGTCCTGGAACGTCATGACGCCTTCGCGCCGACGCCTTGCCTCCAGCGCTGCGCGGAACTCATGCGCCAGCTGCACGCGCGCTGCATCCACCTGCTGCTGCTCCAGCGCCACCAGCGCGCGGGCGCGATCCATGATGGCCTGCCCGATCGCAGCGTGCGCGTCGCGGTGGCTGGCATGCTTGACTGGCGTCGCCTTCACCATGTCCTGCACGAACTCGTCGCCTGGGTAGGTTGCGTGCAGCGCCTGCAGCCACGCATGCACGGCACGCTGGCGCTCGCCGCCGGCCTCTGGCATGTCCAGCCTCTGCATCAGCTGCTTCAGATCCTTGCAGCACCTGCGGTTGGCCATCAACCGCTCAGTCATCTGCTGCAGTGGGAGCCCGCGAGCGGCCGCGGCCGCCTCCTGCACCAGCGCTGCCACGGCTTCATGAGGGTCTGCCTGGCCGGGCGCGTCAGACGCGCCACCCGCTGGCACAAGGGGCAGCTCCAGATGCTGCATGACCGACTTGGCCAGCGCACTCGCGGCCGCTGCATCGAGCGCCGGCGCGCGCCTGGCCGCGATCCGCGCCCACGCGTCGGCCAGCGCTGCTTCGCGCAGCTGTGCTGCGTCCTCCACCAGCGTGCGCCCCATATCCACGTTTGCCTCAAACGGCAGCTCTGCCAGCACGCGCCGGCAGAATCCGTGGATGGTGCTGATGGTCGCTTGGTCCAGATCGTGCGCGGCGCGCTGCAGCCGCTCCACGCGCTCGGCACGTTGCGCAGCGTCTGCGCTGCGCAGGTAGTCGCTGTCATCGCCCGCCATCTCCAGCAGGCGCGAGCGGATGCGGTGCCGCAGCTCGCTGGCTGCAGCCTCTGTGAAGGTGGTCACCAGCATCTGCCTGATCGGCAGCCCCTCCTCCGCCACCAGTCGGCCCACCAGCGTGCTGATGGTGTACGTCTTGCCTGTGCCAGCGCTGGCCTCCACCACCAGGTTCTGCGCCAGATCCCAGGTGAGCACGCTCATGACGCGCTCCCTTTTGCAGGACGGCCTGCTGTGGCGATGGGCTCAAAGACCGCGCGTGCCACGTCTGCGAACACTGCGCGCCCCACGCCTGGCACAGCGCCCAGATCCACGGTCAGCGGATCCACGCCCCGGAAGAGGATCTGGTCCTCCCGCTCAAGGTCGCCGCGGTGCACTGCCTCGCGGGCAGAGGCCAGCACATGCTGCAGCGGCACACCGCGTGCCAGCCTGGATGCCGCTGCTGCCGACACTTCTCCAAAGAGCGGCACGCCATGCAGGAGCGCGGCGCTCCGCAGGGCCACCAGCTTGGCCAACCACGCTCGTCCCCACGCTCCATCCTTGGCGCCCAGCACCATCCGTCCCTTGCTGTCCGTCAGCCCAGCGGGCGAGCGCAGCATGCCCTCTGGCGCTCCACCCTGGTGCGCAGCCCACGCCGCCTGCAACACCCAGGCTTCCAGCCTGCGCGCTGCGTTCAGATTTCCGCTCACCACGGCAGAGACTGCGCCAGACACCACCGGAACGCGCCCGGTGAGCACCACGCTCCCTGCGTCCACCCGTACATCCTGCCACTCCACTCCACCTGGATAGGCGGCGTTCCACAGCGCGGCCAGCTGCTGCGCCACTGCGCCGCCAATCTGCTCGCCCGTGGCACCCAGCGGCAGCTCTGCGTCCTGCGCCATGCGCAGCAGCACGTCCTGCTGCGCGGCCAGCCCACGCTCCTGCATGGCGCGCAGCACCTGGCTGCGCAGCCCTCCAGCCTGGAGCGCGTCCAGCCCAACCAGCTCGTGCTCTGGAAGCGCCACCGCCTCTTCCGGCAGGCGGATGTCCCACGCCCGCAAGGTGGTGCGCGCTGGCCTCCGCAAAAACTGCACCAGCTCTGTCAGCGGAAGCTCCCCCCCAGCCTCTGGTGCGCCGAGTTCCGCCGCCTGGTGTCCGGCCACCTGCAGGAACGCGCCCGTGCTGCCATCGTGCACGCCTGCTGCCAGCCGGCCTGCAGCGGTTCGCGCGGCGTTGTCAAACCCCACCCGCCCCTGCTGCATGGCCTCCTCGGTCCACGCACCCAGGCTGAACGCGTGCAGCGGCTGGTGCACCACCGCGCCCTCATCCTCTGGTGCAGCGGCACGCAGCGCATCCAGCAGCTCGGCCACAGCGGTGCTCGTTGCGCGTGCGCGGCCGTCGTTCGGGTCGCGCGCGCCGTACGTGATCACCACGCGCTCCGCGGCGTTCAGCACGCTCTGCAGGAATAGCGCCTGGTCCTCTGCGCGGCGGTCGCGGTCCCCCAGGCGCTGCTCGCGGCTCAGCAGATCGAACGACGGCCGCACCATGGGGCGCGGGAAGGCGTCGTCATCCATGCCCAGCATGCACACCACGCGGAACGGCACTGCGCGCATGGGCACAAACTGGCAGACAGTCACGCCGCCGCTCAGGAACCCGCGCCCTGGCTGCGCCCGCCCCAGCTGCGCGCTCACCCACACGCGCGCGGCAGCAAACGACACGTCTGCATCCAGACCAGCTGCCGCGCACGCCTCGTCCATGCCTGAAAGCTGCTGCTGCAGCGCACGCGCCTCGCGCTCGCCCGGCCCAAACGCGGGTGCCAGCCGCTGCAGCACCGCGCGGAACTCGCGCAGCCACGCTGGCAGCGGCTGCGCGGGCATCGCAGCCAGGTGGCGCAACGCCTGCAGCAACTCCACAAGCTCAGAAAGCTGCCCCAGCGCATGCTCATCCAGCAAGAACGGCTGCGACGGCAGCAGCCCCGCCCCAGGCACCGGCGCTGTGTCGGTGGGCGCGGCAGCCAAGCCGGCGTACAGGCGGTCCAGTGCGCGGCCCCAGGTTGCCTCCTCTGTCGGTGGCAGCCCAGCCGCTTGCCGGTGCTCCGCATCCATGAAGCGCCGTGCACCAGCGCCCTCAGCCCAGCCCACCAGATCATCTGCAGCCAGACCCTCTGGCACAAAGCGCTCGCGCACTGGCGGCTGGCTCAGCAGCTCCAGCACGCTGCGCACCCCCATGTCGCTGTCGGCCATGCGCAGCGCAGCCTGCAGCGCAGCGGCCACAGGCGCGCCGTCGCGGTCAGCCACGTCAGCCACAGTGCAGGGCATGCGCGCCACCGCGCCGTTGGCTGAGGGCGGCGCAGGAATGCCGCGGCCTCCGCGCATCACCGCCTCCACCACTGGCCCAAAGGCTGCGATGTCCGGCACCAGCACCACGATGTCCTCGTGCTTCAGGCCAGGCAGGTGCTGGAACGCGTCCAGCAGTTCGTCATGCAGCACCTCTGCCTGCCGCATGCGCCCCGTGCACGCGTGCACACGCAGCGTGCGATCCACGCCGCCGCCAGACTCTGCCGCCGCATCGTCTGCGCGCCCAAGTGCCAGCGCCTGCACCCGCGCCAGACGGGAACCCCGCGACGCAGCCAGGACAGCCGGCACGTCCACGCGCTCCACAGGAAGCCCAGACGCCTGACCCTTGGCCACCTGCTCCTGCACCAGCGCCACGCTCTGCAGGTCGGCCGCACCCAGGCCCGCAGCCAGCAGCGTGGGCGTGCCTGCGCACTCGGTGCCCGGGTCCACCGCATACCAGTGCACGTGACACACGCGCGCCAGCGCCACAAAAAACTCCACCAGCTGGGGCGGCACGCCAGCCACCGCAAACACGCTCACGCGCTGCACGCCCAGCGCGGCACGGAGCGCGGCGCCTTGCGCGCTGGCGTGCGCGCTTTCGGGCGCGCTGCCTTGGCCGGTGGCTTGCGCACCCGCATCCAGCGCCGTCAGCACCTCTGTGGCCCGCCGCACGCGCGGCCAGAAACCCACCAGCTCTGCCAGCGCCGGGTGCGACTCTGCGCGCCGCAGCAGCCGTTGCCACAGCCCGGCCTGCCACTGTTCGTCTGCGGTGGGCAGCGCCGTTGGCCGGCACGCCGCCCACTGCTCCAGCAGGTCTGCGCGGCACACCAGGTACTGATCCATGACGCCTGCCGCCTGCTGGGCAAACGTCAGCAGCCGCTCGGTGCTCTGCCCCACATACTGCGCCACGCGCACGCCTTCGCGCGCGGCCATCAGGCCAGGAAGCTCTGCGGCCACCGCAAGCTCCAGCACCTGCTCGTCATCTGCGCTGCGCGCCGCGGGGGTCTCGCCCAGCACGCGCGCAGCCAGCATGCCAGCCGCAGCGCGCGGAAACGGAAACTGCGCCCCAGCCCACACGCCCAGCACGTCTGCCGCACGCTGGCTCAGCCACCGCTCCATGCCGCGCCCCTGCACCACCACCAGCTCATCCTGCTCTGGCGGCAGCTGCGCCGCAGGGTCTGTCACCACCTGCACAAAGCGCTCGGCCAGCGCCTGCGTGCTTGCACTGCGGTAGAGGTGGAACCCCGGCATGGCTTCACCCCTCCGCCGCCGGGTCTGCCAGCGCGCACAGCACGCGCATCTGGGCGTCGCGCACCGCGGCCGTGGGTGCGCACACGTTCACATGGCCGATCTTGCGCCCTGCGCGCGGCGCCTTGCCATACAGATGCACGCACGCACCGGGCACAGCCAGCAGCTCTTCCACGGGCGGCATGCCGCCGATCAAGTTCACCATGCCGCACTCGCCGCGCGCATCCACCGCGCCCAGCGGCATGCCAGTCACTGCGCGCACGTGGTTCTGGAACTGGCTGGTCACCGCGCCGTCCTGCGTCCAATGCCCGCTGTTGTGCACGCGCGGCGCCATCTCGTTGGCAATCAATCCACCAGGCGTGACAAAGAACTCCATGGTCAGCACGCCCACATGGTCCAGCGCCTCAAGCGCGCGCGACATGTAGCCATGCGCCGCCGCAGCGAGTGCTGGCGTGGCGCACGGAGCCGGCGCCAGCGTGGTGCGCAGGATGCCCGCGCGGTGCACGTTCTGGCAGAGCGGATACACCGCCACAGCGCCACTGCGCGCGCGCACTGCCACCGCGCTCACCTCATGGCTGAACTGCACAAACTCCTCGTAGATGCAGGGCGCGCCGCCCACAGCCCGCCATGCCTCTGGCGCCTGGTTGGCCGCGCGCACCACAGCCTGTCCCTTGCCGTCGTAGCCCATGCGCCGCGTCTTCAGCACGCCTGGGCAGCCCACGGTGCCGCATGCACGCGCCAGCTCCTCTGCGCTGTTCACCGCTGCGTAGCGCTGCACTGGAATGCCGCACAGCGCAAAGAACTCCTTCTCTGCGATGCGGTCCTGCGCCGTGGCCAAGCTGCGGTTGGATGGCGCCACTGGCACGTGCGCAGCCAGCCACTCCAGCGCACCGGCGGGCACGTTCTCAAACTCCATGGTTACGGCGTCCACGCTGCGCGCAAGCTGCTCCAGCGCACGCACATCGTCGTACGCACCAGCAATCACGCAGCCCACCGCGCTGGCCGGGCAGTGCGGCTCTGGATCAAGGAACACAAACGAGTGCCCCAGCGGAATGCCCGCCAGCGCCATCATCCGCCCGAGCTGTCCGCCGCCGACCACGCCGATCCGCATCCGTGCCGCCTCCAGTGCTGGGTGCTGCTGCGCCTTGCCCGCGCGCTCACGCGCCAGGAATGGGATTGTCCAACACCCGCTGCGTCTGCGCTGCGCGGTACTGGTCCAGCGCCGTGCGAATGGCCGGCCGGTCTGGTGCCAGAATGGCCGCGGCCAGCAGGCCTGCATTGATAGCGCCCGCCTTGCCGATGGCCAGCGTGCCCACTGGGATGCCAGCTGGCATCTGCAAGATGCTCAACAGGCTGTCCACACCCTTCAGGGCATGGCTCTCCACGGGCACCCCCAGCACAGGCAGCGGGGTCTTGCTGGCGCACATGCCAGGCAGGTGGGCCGCGCCACCCGCACCCGCCACGATGACCCGTAATCCCCTGCCTGCGGCAGCGCTTGCGTACTCAAAGAGCAGATCTGGGGTCCGGTGGGCGCTGACCACCCGCTTCTCATAGGGCACGCCCAGCTGCTCCAGGGTGGCTGCAGTGTGCTGCATGGTGTCCCAGTCGCTCTGGGAGCCCATGATCAGGCCGACAAGAGGCTCGGTCGCCATAGGCACTATGCTACGGAGACTTCCGATAAGGCCCCTTTCCTTGGAGTCCCAAAATGCGGAACATGCCTCCAAATGCGCGCTGGGCGTTTCCCCGGGGGCAGTTTCTACGGCACATTCGGTCCGCACAGGTTGATTGCTGCACCCCGCGGGCATCCCAGTGCGAAGGGATCAGGGACATCACGGAACAATCGCAGTCTTCTGCCGTAGTGGGTCAGAAGACTGTCTCTGAACCACGCCACGGCCGTCCTCGCATGTCCACTCACGTGCAGGAGCCGGTATCGGGGCGGAGTTTGCGTCGCCAACAACCCGGCGACGTTGCGAGTTCAGAAAAGGGATCGGACACAGCGTCAGAAACTGTGTCCGGCCAACGCGCCTCGGAAACGCGTTGGTTGCTCGAGAAAGGGGGGCGCGGCTCCTGGCGTGGAAGCCGCGCCCCCATCTCGAACACTCGACAGAGTGTTGAACTCGCTTGATGTGAAGCGGCCCCCGGCTGATGCCAGGGGCCGCTTGTCATAGGTGGCTTGTGCGCGCAGAGCGCGCGCGCCACGCGCGTGGCTGGTGACCGCGGGGTCAGCTTGCTTCGGCGCGCGGGTGTGCCTTGTCGTAGCCGTCGCGCATGCGCCCGCTGGTCAGGTGCGTGTACACCTGCGTGCTGCTCAGGCTCTGATGGCCCAGCAGTTCCTGCACGCTGCGCAGGTCTGCGCCGTGGTCCAGCAGGTGCGTGGCAAACGAGTGACGAATGGTGTGCGGGCTGATATCCGGGTCCAGATTGGCCTCGACCAGGTACTTGGCAACCTTGCGGCGCACGCTGCGGCTGCTCAGGCGGCCGCCGTTCTTATTGATGAAGAGCGGCTCGTCAGGATTGGCCTTCTTGCCGCGGCTGGCGTAGTCGGCATCCACCATCTGCAGGTAGTGCCGCAGCGCCTTCAGCGCGTTGGTGCCCAGTGGCACGCGGCGCTCGCGCCGGCCCTTGCCGCGGATGATGATCTCCTCGGAGCCCTGCTGCGTGTCGTGCAGGTCCATGCGGTTGATGGCCACTACCTCGCTCACGCGGATGCCCGTGGAGTACAGCGTCTCCAGGATGGCCCGGTCGCGGGCTCCCAGGAGCTCGCTGTCGTCTGGTGCGCTCAGCAGGCGCTCGATCTGATCCACGCTGATGGCCTTGGGCAGCCGCTTGGCCTGCTTGGGGGTGCGGATGAGCACCATGGGATTGGTGGCAGCGATGCCCTTGCGCTCCATCCACTTGTGGAAGCTGCGCAGGGTGGCGATCTTGCGGGCCATGGTGGCCGCGGAGTAGTTCTGCTCGCCCAGCTTGGACAGGAACTCGCGGATGAGCTCCACCTCGCACTTCAGGATCTGACCAGTAATGGTGTCCGCGCCCTTGCTGTCCATGGCGCGGCGTTCCTTGTCCTGGTCCACCTTGATGCCAGTGCGCTGCTCGATGAACTCCACGAACTGGCGCAGGTCGAGGCCGTAGCAGCGCCCGGTGTAAGGGCTGAAGTGGCGCTCGTCGGTCAGGTAGTTGAGAAACTGCTGAATGAGTGGAAGTGTGGGCGTTTCAGTCATTGGAGTAAGCCTCCCTATGGCCGCGTGGCGGGCGATGGTCTGCTTCTTTATCGGAGACACCGGGGGGTCTCCTGAAGCCGAACCAGCCCTTCCTCCGCGGCCTTATTGGTCTGAACATCCGATTCCGGGAACCGGATGTCCACCCTTCGTTACGCACCAGCAGCTCAATCTGTGCGACCGAAAACCTTGCTGCCAAAAATCGCAACCCAGAGCGCGTCCGGCAAAATGTTATTGGTCACAAAGACGTCCTTTCGGCGGTTCAGGGGGTTTCTGCCTACACTGGTACCCCTTCGGAACCGCCCCCCAAGATTGCGTAGCTCAGCTGGTAGAGCAAGCGGCTTTTAACCGCTAGGTCCTGGGTTCGAGTCCCAGCGCAATCACTCGCGCATGGCCAGCGCAACAGCGGAACCGCGCCTTGACCCCAGGACACGCACGGATGTTCGTTCTGCACCTCAATTGGACCAAGGGGAACCTGCACCTCTGGGGCGAATCGTCTGAGCGCTTTGCGCAGGCTGTGCCTGGCAGTGCGATCGGCGCGCGCGCAGGAAGCACCGCCACGGCGCTGGTGCAGCCTGTGGTGCAGCACGCCTTTGCCATGACCACTGAGCAGCTGCGCGCAGCCCTGGAGGCCACGCTGCCTAGCGCGTCCCCTGCTGATGCATCACTCAGCCTGCTGCTGCCCACCGCCGAGACACCAGAGGGTCCGTTCAATCTTCCCAGCGCGCGCCTGGCCACCGATCCAGATGTGGCGGCCGCCACGCTGGAGTCGGAAGGCTCGCTGCACGCCACCGACGTGCCAGCCCTTGCGCTCTCCCCAGCGGATGCGCTGGCGCTGCTGGACGCCCTGCCCACGGATCCAGACGCGTACCACTTTGCCGGCACGGCCCAGCACGCATGGGGCCACGAAGCCCGCTGGTGGGCTGCGCTGGGCGCGTTCGTGCATGACCTGCTGGCCGACCAGCGAGTGATCCCCACCGTGATGCAGGACCGCAGCGGCGCCATGGCGGCGGCGTGGCGGCCGTGGCTGCACGACCAGCCCAACCACCACCGCTACCTGGCGCTGGTGCGCAGCACGCCTGCGGTGGTGCGCGCTGCAGAGGGCGCTGGCACGCCCAACGGCATCGTGGAGCACTGCATGGGCGCGCTCATGGATCACTGGGTGCGCAGCGCGCTCATCGCAGAGGACTACGCAGAGGCCATCAGCGGCCGTGACCCGCAGGCGGATCCGCACGTGGCGTGGCTGGCTGGCCTGCTCACGCAGCAGAGCACGGTGAACCAGCCGCTGGCCAGCGAAACCAGCCTGGTGCGCAGCGCACGCGCGTGGATCGCCAACCTGGAGGACGTGGGCGAAGGCCGCGCCATGAAGCTGCTGCTGCAGCTGCTAGAGCCGCCCAGCGAACTCCTTGGCACAGCAGATGGCCATGAGGACGACCATCCGTGGCGCCTGCAGTTTGGACTGGTGAGCAGCGACAGTCCTCCCATCGTGCTGGACGCAGAGGCGCTGTGGACGCGCGCTGCCGGCGGCCGCGGCGGGCGCGGACGTTCACCGCAGGAGACAGAGAAGCTGTGCGACCTGCTGCTGCAGGAACTTGGCCGCGCTAGCCGCCTGTATCCGCGCATCGAGGACGCGCTGGAGGACGGCGCGCCCACTGGCCTGGACCTGAAGACCAACGAGGCGTACCAGTTCCTGCGCGACATCAAGCCGCTGCTGCAGGAGGCTGGGTTCGAGGTGCTGGTGCCAGACTGGTGGGGCCAGGCTGGCAGCCGCCTGGGCGCGCGCCTCCTGATTGACAGCGAGCCCATGGGCCCGGATGGCGCTGCCGGCGGCAAGCAGCGCAGCGGCATCGGCCTGCACAGCCTGGTGACGTACTCGTGGCAGATCGCGCTGGGCGACACGCCGCTCACGCTGGAGGCCTTCCAGGCGCTTGCCAAGAAGGGCATGCCGCTGGTGCGCATCGGCGGGCGCTGGTTGGAGATCCGCAGCGAGGATCTGGACCGCGCCATGAAGTTCCTGAAGCAGAACGCTGGCGGCGAGACCACGCTGGTGCAGGCGCTGGCGCTGGCGCATGTGGACGCTGCAGACGGCGCGCTGCCCGTGCTGGGCCTGGATGCGCGCGGCTGGGTGGCAGACGTCTTTGGCCCGGAGGGCAGCAGCACCAAGCTGGAGCTGGTGGAGCAGCCCGAGCGCTTCCAGGGCTCGCTGCGCCCCTACCAGCGTGCGGGCGTCAGCTGGCTGGCGTTCCTGGAGCACTATGGCATGGGCGCCTGCCTGGCGGACGACATGGGCCTGGGCAAGACCATCCAGCTCATCGCCCTGCTGCAGCACGAGCGCCAGACTGCGCCCGACGGCGAACGCGTGGGCCCCACGCTGCTGGTGGCTCCCATGAGCGTGCTGGGCAACTGGCACCGCGAGCTCACCCGCTTTGCGCCAGAGCTGGTGGTGCACGTGCATCACGGGCTGGAGCGCCCGCAGGGCGACCGCTTCCTCCACCTGGCGCAGCGCGCCGACGTGGTGGTCACCACCTACGCGCTGGTCACGCGCGACCGCGAGCTGCTTGGCCAAGTGGATTGGCGCCGCGTGGTGCTGGACGAAGCGCAGCACATCAAGAACCCCCCCACCAAGCAGACCGCCGCCATCCGGTCGCTGCGCTCGCGCTTCCGCGTGGCGCTCACTGGTACGCCAGTGGAGAACCGCCTGAGCGAGCTGTGGTCCATCATGGAGTTCTGCTGCCCGGGCTACCTGGGCACGCAGAACGAGTTCCGCCGCCGCTTTGCAGTGCCAGTGGAGCGCCACCGCGACAAGCGCCAGGCAGACCGCCTGCGCGCGCTGGTGCGCCCCTTCATCCTGCGCCGCCTGAAGACAGATCCCAACGTCATCAGCGACCTCCCACCGCTGGTGGAGACGCGCCAGCAGATTCCGCTCACGCCAGAGCAGGCTGCGCTGTACGACCAGGTGGTCACCGACATGCTCAAGCGCGTGGACCAGGCAGAGGGCATCCGCCGCCGCGGCCTGGTGCTGAGCGCGCTGGTCAAGCTGAAGCAGATCTGCAACCATCCTGCGCACTTCTTGCGCGAAGGCCTGGCTGCTGTGCCAGCCGACGACGACGCAGAGAGCGGCGAAGGCAATGGCAAGAACGGCGGCAGCACCGCCATCGTGGTGCCCGCCAACATTCCGCGCGCAGACCGCCTGAGCGCGCGCAGCGGCAAGAGCATCCGCGTGATGCAGATGCTGGAGGAAGTGCTGGCGGCTGGCGATCGCGCGCTGATCTTCACGCAGTACCGCCAGATGGGCCACCTGCTGGTGCAGATGATCCGGCAGGATCTGGACGTGGAAGCGCTGTTCCTGCACGGCGGCACCCCGCAGGCCAAGCGCGATGCGCTGGTGGCGCGCTTCCAGAGCGAGGACAAGGCCGCACCGCTCTTCATCCTGAGCCTGAAGGCAGGCGGCGTGGGCCTGAACCTGACCGCTGCCAACCACGTCTTCCACTACGACCGCTGGTGGAATCCCGCGGTGGAGAACCAGGCCACCGACCGTGCGTTCCGCATCGGCCAGCTGCGCACGGTGAACGTGCACAAGATGATCTCCAGCGGCACGCTGGAGGAGCGCATTGATCAGATGATCGAGCAGAAGACCGAGCTGGCAAGCCAGATCATCGGCAGCGGCGAGCAGTGGCTCACCGAGCTCAGCACGTCCCAGCTGCGTGACCTGCTCACGCTGCGCCGAAATGAGATGGAGGAAGGCGCGTGAGCAGTTCCAGCGGCTTCAACATTCGCCCGTCGCAGAAGAAGCTGGATGCGCCCAAGCGCGTGCGGCATGGCATCCGCTTCCGCCGCAAGCAGGGCCTGGAAGGCCTGCCCTGGCACGCGCAGGCGTTCCTGCAGGCCATCGAGCAAGGCATCGCTCCAGAAGCCAAGCTGCTGGGCATGGAGTACGCCGAGGCTGGCCAGGTGGCTGGCTACACCGTGAACTCAGGCATCATCGAGGCGCAGGTGCAGGGCCGCGGCGTGCGCCCCTACACCGTGAAGCTCACGGTGAACCCGCTGAGCCGCGAGGAGTGGGACAAGGTCATCGAGCGCATGGCAGGCGAGGCGGTGTACGCCGCACGCCTCCTGACTGGCGAGGTGCCAGAGAGCATCGAGGAGTGCTTTGCGGTGGTGAACCGGCACCTCCTGCCCGCTGACGCAGACCCGCTCAAGACAGAATGCGACTGCGACCTGCCGCAGCCCTGCAAGCACGTGGCTGCAGCGGGCTACCTGATGGCGGAGCGCATCGAAGTGGACCCTGTGGTGCTCTTTGCCCTGCGCGGCCTGGCGGGCGAGCGCCTGCTGGAGAAGCTGCAGGAGCAGCGCACGCTGCAGACCAGCGGCGTGAGCCAGGCGCATGGCTCTGCCGCGCAAGAAGAAGACACCAGCGGTCTGCCGCCATTGGAGCGCTGCGTGGAGGACTACTGGCGCCCCGGCGCATCGCTGGATGAGGCGCTGAACGCCACGCTGCCAGAGCACGTGCCGCACGCGCTCCTCCGCCGCATGGGCCCAAGCCCCATGGGCGGCAAGTTCCCCATGGTGGGGCTCCTGGCCAGCATCTACGACAGCATCCGCGCAGCCGCCACGCGCGAGTAGCGCTGCGCGTCTGCTGTGCGCACGCATGCGCGCCGCGCGTGCGCCGCGTGTGTGCCACGCGTCCGCCGCGCATCCGCTGCGCGTCCGCGTCCTACTTGGCTGTCTGCTGCCCGCCCGTGCCCATGCGCTGCAGCAGATCCTTCACAGCAGCCTCCAGCTGCGCGTCGCGCTCCGCGCTCTCGTCTTCTGGGGTCTGCACCACCAGGATGTCCGGCACAGCGCCATGCTTCTCCATGTCGGTGCCGTCTGGCAGGAACCAGCCGCGGAATGGCGTGCGCACGGTGGTGCCGTCAATCAGCGAGGCTGCGCCCGTGCTGATCACGCCACCGTAGGTCTGCTGCCCCACCAGCGTGCCGCGCTTCAGCGTCTTGAACGCATGCGCGGTGATCTCTGCGTTGCTGAAGCTCTTCTCGTTGGCCAGCATGTCAATGGGCAGCGTGTAGCGCTGGATGAACAGGCGGTCAGCCGGGTAGTGCCCCACGCGCTTGGGGTCGCCACCGCGCGGAATGGTGTACGCATGCGGCGTGGCCATGATGGAAGCCAGCAGGCGGTCTGCCGTCCAGCCACCGCCGTTGTTGCGCACGTCAATGATCAGCGCGTCCTTGCCTTCTGCGGCGGCGTACAGGTCGCGCTCATAGTCGTCCAGCGATGGCTGGTCCATGCCCTGGATGTGGATGTAGCCCACGCGGCCACCGCTCATGTCCGCGGCCTTCTTGCGGTTGCGGAGCTGGGTGGCCTGGTAGGCCAGTTGGCCCTGCGCGCCAGCGCTGATGGGGGTGACCAGCGCCTCCAGCGCCAGGTCGCCGCGCTTCACCGCCACCACCGTCTCGCGGCCAACTGTGCCGCGGAGCATCTCCTCCAGCGTGACGGCAGCGGCCACTGGCTGGCCGTTCACCGCCACGATCATGTCGCCCACCGCCAGCGGCGTGGCGGACTTCAGCAACGGCGACTCTGGCAGGATGTCCACGATGCGGTAGCCGCCCTCCACCGGCTGCGTGCGCGCCGCCAAGCGGCCAGAGGCTGGCCGGTCTGCTGGATCGCGCGGGCTGCGCACGCCCAGGTGGCTGGCATTCAGCTCGCCCAGGAAGCGATTGGCCACGTAGTCGAACTCCTCGTCCGTGCGCGCGGCCGATGCCAGCTGCGCCCACTTGGCTGTGGCTGCAGGCCAGTCCACCCCGTTCATGGTGGGGCTGTAGAACAGGTAGCTCAGGATGCGCGCTGCCTCCAGGAACTTCTGGCGGCTCTGCTGCCCAAGGTCAATCTCCACCTGGTCAGTGAACTCCACTGGCTTGGCATCGCCACCAGGAAGCGACACGATGCTGCCTGTGCCGCGCGCCACCGTGACCAGCTTGCTTCCATCTGTGGTGATCTGCTGGATGCTGGCAGTGGGGCCCAGTTTCTTGGGCTCGCCGCCAGACCACGGCACCGAGTAGAGACCGCCGCCCTGGTCAGAGGCTGTGAAGTACACGCGGTCACCAGCTGGTGACAGCTCCAGGCTTGTCTCATTGCCAGGCAGCGTGGTCAGGCGGCGGAGGCGCAAGTACGCGTCCTCCAGGTCCAGCGGCTTGGGCGCTGGCTTGTCCTTTGCGTCAGCCTTGTCCTTGGCCTCGCCCTTGTCCTTGCCGTCGGCCTTGTCCTTGCCCTCTGCTTTGTCCTTGCCATCGCCCTTGGGCTCTTCCTTGGCAGGCTTGGCAGCGGGCTTGTCGCTGGCCTTTTTCTTGGCAGCGTCGCCTGCTTCCTTGAAGTACTGGTCCAGCTCAAAGCGCGACATGCCCTCCAGGTCCTTGTCCAGGAACACCAGGTACACGTCGCTCTCGTTGTTCACGCGGCTGCTCAGGAACGCCAGCACCTTGCTGTCGGCGCTCCAGCGCGGTGCGCCATCTGGGTCTGGGTGGCGAGTCACGTTCACCGCTGGCGCGCTGCCATCTGCAGGCACAATCCAGATATCGCTGTTGAAGTCCGGGTCATCCTGCTGGATGGCCAGGTATCGGCTGTCTGGGCTCCAGCGCCAGTCAATGCCAGCGTCAAAGCCATCACGCAGCACGCGTTCTTCGCCCGTGGCCACAGTGCGCACCACCAGCGCGCCCAGCTCCTTGCGGTAGGCCACCATCTTGCCGTCTGGCGAAGGGCTTGGCGCGCGCTCGCTGGCTGCAGTGGCGATGAACGGCTTCACCTCCACCTTCAGCGCATCCGCCCACCGGGCGCCTTCGTCCTTCTTGGCAGCGGGCTGGTCCTTCTTGCCTTCGTCCTTCTTGCCCTCGTCCTTCTTAGGCGCGTCAGCCTTCGGCTCGTCCTGCTTGGGTGCATCGGCCTTGGGCTGGTCTGCCGCGGGTGTGCTTGCCGCGGGCGCATCGGCCGCGGGCGCATCAGGCTTTGGCGCATCAGGCTTTGCTTCCTCTGCCTTGGGTTCTTCCTTCTTGAGCTCTTCCTTCTTCGGCTCTTCCTTCTTGGGGTTGGTCTTGTCCTTGTACGCACTGCGAAGCTCGCTGCGCGTCTCGGTGACAGTGGCCTCGTAGATGGAGTCGTTGCCGTCCGAGTCGCTCACAAAGAGCAGCTTGCTGCCATCTGGCATCCACGCGATCTCGCGCTCGCGCCACGGCGTGCGCGTCACGCGGATGAAGGGCGAGCGCTCTTCTGTGCCCTTCACATACACGTCGCCATAGGCGATGAACGCCATGGTCTTGCCATCGGGGCTCAGCTGGGCCTCGCTGACCTCGCGGCCCATGTTCTTCAGGCGCACGCGGTCCTGCGCGTCCTCCGAGGCCGACAGCGGGATCTTCACCGGCTGCGCAGCGGGGTCTGCCAGATCCAGCCTGTACAGCGCGTCCCACACAGCAAAGATGGCGGTCTTGCTATCGTTGCTCACCACCAGATCGCGGACATCGTCGTCAAAGCTGGTCAGGGCGCGGCCGCCTTCAGCCATGGGTGCAGCTGCCGGGCGGCGCCACACGTTCACGCTGCGGCCGTTGCCGCGGTCCGTCAGGTAGACGATGTCCGGGCCAGCGAACCACGCCACGCCATCGTTGCCCTTCCAGTCTGTCAGCTGCGCAAAGCGGTCGCCCTGGCGGGTCCATGTCCACACGTTGCGAGCGTCCGGGCCCTGGTAGCCACGGCGGCCCCAGTCGCTGCCGCCGCGCTCAAAGAGAATGGTGCTGCCATCTGCGCTGGCCACAGGGTGCGAGCCAAAGGCGTTGTGCACGCGCTCCACCGGGCCACCTGCCAGCAGCACCTGGTAGGGACGCGGCGCGCGGTACAGGTCGTTCTCGCGCGAAGCCTCAAAGAACGCCACCGGCCGGCCCTGCGCGTCCAGTCCAGTGGAGGAGAGCGTGGCCACGTAGTCGCCAAAGGTCAGCTGGCGCAAGCCTGTGCCATCCGCGTTCATCACAAACAGGTTGCGGCCGCCATCGCGGTCGCTCTCAAAGACAAGCTGCGCACCATCCGGGCTGAAGGCAGCGCGGGTGTCGTTGGCGGGGTGTGAGGTCAGACGGATGGCAGCGCCACCCGAGGCTGGCGCCTTCCACAGGTCGCCCCGCCAGCTGAAGACCACCACCGTCCCTTCCGGATTCACAGCGGGGAAGCGCGGCAGGTCCACTGCGCCAGCGGGGGCAGCGGCAGCCAGGGCCAAGGCGGCCACTGGAGCCAGGGCAGCCAGGGGGGCCTGGACAATGCGGGCGCGGAGGGCGTTCTGGAGGGTCTGGATGGGGTCAAAAAGCATGGTGTGTCTCACAACGGGGCTGGAAGACCCATAGTTCACGGGGGAGGGTGCTGCTGTGCAAGCCACAGAGCCCCCCTGCAAGGTCCGATTCCACGAAATGTTCGGTCTGGATCCTTGCATGGAGCCTTCCCGAATTCGACGGTCTGCGGTGGGTCCGGGTTGTTTCGGACCCATGCCGCGACCAGGAGGAACTGAGCATGTCCGACCATCTCCCGAACCCACTGCCAGGAGCCCCAGCGCTCCGTGCGCACTTGAAAGCCCTGGAGCGCGGCGTCCACGATGCCCGGAATCGCCGTCTGGGCACAGATTCGACCCCCACGCGGGCGGCTGGAACGGGTTACGGCAGCACGACCACCACGGGGTCGCCTGCTGCCTCGCAGCCCCTGCGCGCGCCGGCGTCCTCGTACCCGATGCCAAAGGCTCACCCTGCGCCTACCGCTGCCAGTTCGAGGGCGGATGGAAAGCCGCGGGCCGCCCGCGCTGCCAAGAGCGCGAATGACTTCGGGGCGTTCTTCGACAACATCGCGAAGCGCGCCGCAAGCTAAGGACGCCGGCGCAACGAACCCCCATCAAGGTGGTGTCAGGCACTCCTGGCACCACCTTGTATCCTTTTGCGCACCGCCCCATGATTGACTTTGTCGCTGTCGCGCTGAAGAATCGCACGCAGGTTGGCTCTGTGTGCCCCAGTTCCCCTGCCCTGAGCAAGGCGCTCGCGCGGGGTGTCCGCGGTCGGCACGGTCCCAAGCGCGTGCTGGAGGTGGGCCCCGGCACTGGGCCAGTCACGCGGCACATCCTGGCGTCGCTGCGCCCGGGCGATACGTTTGACCTGGTGGAGCTGAGCCCTGAGTTCTGCCGCCAGCTGGAGCGCCGCGTGCTGACACCGTGGCGGCAGCGCAATCCAGGCATCCAGGTGCGGCTCTACCAGGCGCCCATCCAGGAGGCGCCGCTGGAATCCGGCACCTACGACGCCATCGTGTCTGGTCTGCCCTTCAACAACTTCAAGGTGGAGCTGGTGCGGGAGATCACCGATCGCCTGTTCCAGCTGCTGAAGCCCGGCGGCGAACTTGCCTACTTTGGCTACGCGGGCGTCAAGACCATCAAGAGCGGCCTGGTGGGCCCCGACGGCCGGCGCAACCTGCGCGCCATCGCGCAGCATGAGCGGGACCTGCTGCGCCGCCACAACGGCCACAAGCAGCTGGTGCTGGCGAACATTCCGCCAGCAGCCGTGCTGCGGCTGAGCAAGTCGTGAAGGAAGTCCAGGACCACTATTTCCGCCGCGCCAAGGAGGAGGGGTACCGCGCGCGCAGCGCCTTCAAGCTGCTGGAGGTCATGGAGCGCTACCGGCTGTTCAAAGCTGGCAGCCGCGTGCTGGACTGCGGTGCAGCACCAGGCAGCTGGCTCCAGGTGGCCGCCAAGGTGGTGGGGCCGGACGGCCTTGTGGTGGGCATTGACCTGAAGGAGATCGACCGCCGTGGGCTGCCGCGCAACGTGCTGCTCATGCAGGGCGATCTGCGCGACCTGACCATCCAGGATCTGCCGCCCGCTGCCAAAGGCCGCTTCTTTGACGCGGTGATCAGCGACATGGGGCCAGACACCACAGGTGTGCCCAGCGCAGACAGCGCGCGCAGCGTGCACCTGTGCCAGACGCTGCTGGACAAGCTGCCCTACCTGCTGAAGCCAGGCGGCCACTCTGTGATGAAGGTGTATGAGGGCGGCGAATACCCCGCCCTGCTGCGCACGGCCAAGGGCCTCTTTGACGAAGCGCGCGGCTTCAAGCCCAAGTCCAGCCGCGAGGAGAGCGTGGAGATGTTCATCGTGTGCCGCGGCTATCGCGGGCCACGCAACGATCCACCGCCTCCCCGCGATCCATCGCTCCCGCAGAAGGCCCCGAGCGCTGGCTGGGGCCGTCCGCGCGAGTCTGCCTAGCGCCGCATGTCGTCTGGCCCGGGGCCACGGCGGTCATCGCCGTCATCGCGGTCGCCGCGATCATCGCGGTCATCGCGGTCGCGGCGGTCCGGACGATTTGGACGATCGGGACGATCAGCGCGGTCCATGCCGCGGCCGCGCGCATCGGGGCCCATGGCTGGCAGTCTGCCCGGCTGCATGCCTTGCCGCATGCCCGGCGGTGGGCCTTGCTGCATGCCCTGGGGCGGCCCCTGTTGCATGCCGGGCGGTGGGCCTTGCCGCATGCCAGCGTGCTGCTCGCGGCGCACTTCATCCTTGCCAGCAGAGACACCCATGGCGAACACCACCAGCACCAGCAGCACCACGGCCAGAATTGCCAGCCAGAGCCGCGTGTTGGACACACGCCGTTCCATGCGGGTGATGCGCGCTTCATACGACGCTGCCAGCGCAGCCCAACCGCCATGGTCGGACCCACGCTGCGAACAGCACGACTGATCCTTGCAGCACCCCTGCACGGGGGGCACGCTGCCTTGTGGCTCGTTCATGCGAGCTCCTTTGCCGGTCAGAGTGGTTGCACTGCGCACAATCCGGCGCGCAGTGCCAGACAATCAGCCCTACACAGCGGCTGGCGAACGGGTGAGGACGGCCAACCGGCGGCCAGCCTCAACCACGTTTGCTCGACTGTTGAACGCTGAAATGCGGAAGAATCTTGCACCGTGGGCGCCAAAACCAGCGCCAGGTGTCACCACCACCTGTGCCTGCTTCAATAACAGGTCAAAGGTCTCCCAGCTCTCCATCCCGTGGGGGCACTGCACCCACACATAGGGCGCGTGCTGGCCGCCCCACACTGGCAGGCCCTGCTGGGCCACTGCCTGGCGCAGGATCTGGGCGTTCTCCATGTAGAAGTCCACCAGCTGCTTCACCTGCTGCACGCCCTCTGGGGTGTAGAGCGCGGCCACTGCGCATTGCACTGGCCAGCTGACGCCGTTGCTGCATGTGCTCCAGCGCCGGGTCCACAGACCGTGCAGACCCACGTGCTTGCCATCGGTGGTGCGGCCTTCCACCGCCTTGGGCACCACGGTGTAGCCAGCGCGCACGCCGGTAAAGCCGCCGTTCTTGCTAAAGCTGCGGAACTCCACCGCGCACTTCTCAGCGCCGGGGATCTCGTAGATGGACCGCGGCAACGAGGGGTCGCGGATGTATGCCTCGTAGGCAGCGTCGTACAGAATGAGCGCGTCGTTGGCCAGCGCGTACTCCACCCAGGGCCGCAGCTGCGCGTGCGTGATGACAGCGCCGGTTGGATTGTTGGGGAAGCACAGGTAGATGACATCCACCTTGCGCGTGGGCACGCTGGGCACAAAGCCGTTCTCTGGCGTGCCAGGCAGATACACCAGGCCTTCGTAGCCGCCGCCTTGCACAGCAGGGCCAGTGTTGCCCGCCATCACGTTGGTGTCCACGTACACCGGGTACACCGGGTCGCACACTGCAATCACGTTGCCGGGGCCCAGAATGCTCAGGAACGCGCTCACGTCTGGCTTGCTGCCGTCGCTCAGGAAGATCTCGTCGTCCTGGATGGTCATGCCGCGGCTGCGGTAGTCGCCCTGCGCAATGGCGTGGCGCACAAAGTCATAGCCAGTGGCGGGGCCGTAGCCCTTGAAGGTGTCGCGGTGCGCCAGCTCGTCCACCGCGCGATGCATGGCCTTGATGGCCACGGGCGGCAGCGGCTCGGTCACATCGCCAATGCCGCAGCGAATGATGCGCGGCGCCAGTTCCGGGTGCTCCTGCGCAAAGACAGACACGCGGCGCGCGATCTCCGGGAACAGGTACCCAGCGGTCAGCTTCAGGAAGTTCTGGTTGATGAATGCCATGGAAAGATGCTGTGGCTACGGAGAGACAAAGACGCTGCCGTGGGAGAGTGGTTCCTTCACCACGCTGATGATGACCTTGGCGTCGGACGTGCGCATGAGCAGCCGGTTGGTGCAGTTGCCCAGCTGCGCGATGAGCGTGTCGTGGTCGTTGCGCGGATCCAGGATGCGCCAGTCACCAGCCTCCACGCGCGAGAGCACGGTGCCGTTCACGATGTCCACGTCAAAGCTGCCGCACGAGCCCACATTCACGCGGTAGACGATGTCCGCGCCGCGCGTGATGAGCGTGACGTTCTCGGTGATGGTCCACGGCGTGATGATGCGGATCTCGCCATCGGTGGTGTGCACGTTCAGGCCGCCGCGATTCTCAAACACGTAGACCTTGCCAGACCGCGTGCGCACGTTCACGCGCCGCGCCTCCGGCACCTGGATCTCAAAGTCCGTGCGCAGCAGCCACGGCTCCTTGCTGGTGGTGGTGGCGCGCACCTGCAGCGTGGGCACGTCGCCGCCCCGCACCACGTCCGCAGTGACCTTCACGTCGTTCAGCGCGGACAGGGCTTCTTCGCTGCGGTTGCGGCCGTGGCCAGCGCGGACCTGCGCGTCCACCAGCGCCTTGCCATCGGTCTGGCGACCAGCGCGGATCACCACGTCGCCGGCAAAGGTCTCCACGTCCAGGTCCATGATGGTGGGGCATGGAAGCTCCACGCTGCGGGATTCGGTCTCCGCGCCATCCAGCGCAAAGCTCATGGACGAGCTCATGTGGTCCAGGCTGCGCTCCACGCTGCTGCCACCGCTGCATGCGGCAAGGCAAAGGACGGCGGCTGCACACGCTGTTCGGAGGGCTGCAAAGGCCATTGGAGAAGTCTATCGGGCAGGCGTGGCGACCCCGGACAGCCCAGCATTCGTAGGATTGCGCCATGACCACCACGCTGCTCTTGTGCGCTGTGCTCCTGCAGGCTGCCTCCCCCGGGCCGGCTGGGACCGCCGCACCTGCCAGCACCACGCCGCCGGCAAGCGCACCGGCCCCGCAGGCCAAGCCCACGCACGACACCATCCGCGTGCTGGTGCCGGCGGCCAGCGCAGACCTGCTGAAGGAACCGCAGCAGCGCGGTCGCATCAAGGTGTTCTTTGCCAGCACCGATGTCCGCGTGAACCCGGGCGACCCCACTGATGGCCCCTTCTGGGAGGCACCACAGCCCATCTATTCGGTGGGGGTGGATGCGTTGACGCCCGGCAAGGCGGTGGAGCTGGGCGTGGACGCTGCGTCCTACCCAGTGCCGCTGGACCAGCTGGCTGGCACATGGCGCGTGCAGGCAGTGCTGGACCGCGATGACACAGAGCGGTCGCACCTTGCGCCCGGCAACCTGCTCTCGCAGGTTGAGACGGTGACGTTCGACCCAGCCACGCCGCAGACTGTCACGCTGGAGCTGACCACCGCCATCCCCAAGGAAACGCTCCCCAAGATGCGCAACCTGCAGTTCGTGCACATGAAGAGCACGCTGCTGTCCCAGGCTGCCGGGCGAGATGTGTACATGCGCGCAGGTGTGGCGCTGCCACCTGGCTGGGACGATCCCAGCTGCCCGCGCCGCATGTGGCCCACCGTCTATGTGGTGCCTGGCTTTGGCGGCCGCGACGTGGACGCCGAGCGCTACGCGCGCATGCTCTCCACGCCAGGCTCCACGGCCGTGGCACCGCAGGCGGTGTGGGTGGTGCTGGACCCCGAGAGTTCCTGGGGCCACCACGGATTTGTGGACGGCCCTGCCAACGGGCCGCGCGGACAGGCGCTGGTGGAGGAGCTCATTCCAGAGCTGGAGCGGCAATTCAGGCTGATTTCCAGGACGGATGCGCGGCTGGTGACCGGGCACTCAAGCGGAGGCTGGACCGCACTGTGGCTTCAGCTGCGCTACCCAGAGGTCTTTGGCGCGTGCTTTGCCAGCAGCCCAGACCCCGTGGACTTCAGCGCCTTCCAGATGGTGAACCTCTACGCGGACATCAGCTACTTCAGCGACGCAGAGGGCAAGGAGCGGCCCTCCTATCGCACCACCGTGGCGGAGCACTTTGACAAGGTGCACATGACCAACCGCGATGAATCCGGCATGGAGCACGCTGTGGACCCAGATGGCCACAGCGGAGAGCAGCTGGACACCTACAGCGCCATGTGGAGCGCGCTGGACCCGCGCACGCGCCTGCCACGCCGCGCGTGGGATCCAGAGACTGGCCTGATCGACCGCGGCACCGTGGAGCGCGAGTGGAGCCGGTACGACATCACGCGGCTGGTGCGGACCAAGCCGGAGTACTTCGCGCCGCTCTTCCGCCAGCGGGTGCGCCTGCTGGTGGGCCAGCAGGACAACTTCTATCTGGAGCGCGCGGTGGCCAATCTGAAGGCCGCGCTGGACCAGGTGGCGCCGGTGAAGGAGGGCGCAGCGGGAGCTGGGTACATCGAGATCCTGCCAGAGCAGACGCACTTCACCATCCCCGGCACCGCCACCCTGCGCTGGAACCGGGAGATCCGCGAGTACCTGAAGCAGCACGGGCTGGACTAGCACCGCGTTGGGCGGAATTCCTGCAAAGCGCACCGGTCCGGATGCGTGTATCCCAGAACCTCGCGCTGCACGCGTGCAGCGGGGTTGTGCCCTTGCCAGCAGCACGGCCGCTGCGTTCCGCCCTCCAGGAGACACCCATGCCCAGCTTCTTCCGCCCCTTGCTTGCCCCTGTCCTGGCTGGAGCGCTCTGCGCCATGCTGCCCGCCCCGTCCGCCGCCGCGCAGTTCGCGCTGTCGGACCCGGCCTCGCAGCCTGTGATGAGCAGCCGCGACTTCAACAAGCTGATGGACGCGCTGAACTTCGACGCTGGACAGCGCGCCACTGCCGGCCCGCTCTTTGACGACGTGCAGCGCGAGCTGATGGCGGCGCGAGACGAGGCGGACGCCACGCCGCCCACAGACAGCACCGCCTCAGCGCGGGACCAGGCAGAGCTGGAGTCAAGCAAGCGCCGCGCGTATCAGCGCATGCGCGCTGCAGAACAGACCTTCTTTGAAGGACTCGCAGCGCTGGCCAATCCTGGGCAGAAGGTGGCCGTGGAGCGCGAACACCTGGCGTCGCAGCGTCGGCTCATTCGGCGCACGCTGGGCGCAGGCCAGTCTGGCGGCGTAGTGCGCCTGGATCTCCTGAGCATGGTGGAGGAGTCCAAGCTGAGCGACGCGGAGAAGGCCCGCGCGCTGGAGGCGCTGGTGGGCTACCAGACGCAGCTGACCACGCTGCTGGAGCAGGCGCTGGATGCGGGGCTGGCTGTGGATCCAAAGCTGGCCAAGCTGCGCGAACAGGCTGGAAAGACAGTGGACCCAGGCCAGCAGCAGGATTTCGCCATCATGCTGAACGACCCGCTGCGGCGCGAGGCGTCCGCGCAGTTCGACGCCGTGGTGGGCAAGCTGGCAACCCTGCATGGACAGGGCATGGCCGCGCTGGATCAGGCGCTGGGCCTCATGGCGGCGGACCAGGTGAACGCGCAGGCTGCGCGGCGCATCTGGCCCAGGTCGGCCATGGATATGCGCAGCCCGCGCGCCACGTTCGCGCAGATGCGCCGCGAGGTGGCCAAGGGCAAGCGGCCCGCCGAGCAGCTGCCGGCTGTGGATGCGGCGCAGACTGCATGGCTGGGCAGCTGGTGGACCGCCACGCGCAAGGCAGCGGAGTCAGAGAACAAGCTGCGCGCATTTGGCATGTTCCCGCAGGGCGAGGATGCCAAGCCGCTCCTCAAGGAGCTGCGCGAGGCGCGCGAGGAGCGGGACGCGGCCAACCGCACCGCATGGCGCGCGCTGGCGGCCCTGGACACAGCGCACGCCGACTTCTACAAGCCGCTCATGGAGCCACCGGAAAAGGGCGCGCCACACCAGTTTGGCGGTGGTGATGTCACGCCTCCATCGCTTCTGGACCCGGAGCCGGGCGACAGCACGCGCCAGTTCGCCTCCGCGGTCATGGTGATGAGCACCTCCAGCACTGATGGCGGAGAAGGCGGCGAGGGCGGCGGGCCGGGCGAACCAGGCGAACCAATGGAAATGCCTCTGGTTTTTGAGGCTTCTGGCAACGGCCCCATCGGCATCATGGTGGGCCCAGACGGCGTGGCCACGCTGATCTCGGACTCCATGGGCGATGGTCTGAGCGGCGAGAGCGGCTTTGTGTTTGGCGGTCCGGGCGGCGGCCCTGAATCAGAGCTGAGCGGCGCGCGGGTTCCAAAGCCCATGACGCGCGACCAGTTTGCGGAGTACGCCAAGGCGCTTGGCGGGCCGCAGGCGAGCTTGGCTGCGGTGGACCAGCTTTACTCCGACTATGCGCAGAAGTTCAAGGCGTTGGACGACACTGCAGGCGAGGCCGTGCGCGAGGTGCTGTACGGCTTCCCGCCGTCGCTGCATTCGGTGATGATTGACGAGACCACCGGAGAGGCTGCAGACGCAGGCGCTCCAGCAAAGCCCGCGCGCACCACTCGCACCATGGACGACATGCGCGCAGGCATCAGCCGCCTGGACGCCTACGTCAGCCAGCTGGCTGAACTGGACGACGCCACCCTGGGCGCGCTGGGCGCCGCGGTGGGCGCCAGCGCACCGGGCAGCGCTCAACCTGGTGCGCACAGCCGCGTGCAGGGCATCAAGGAGGAGCGCGCCCGCCAGCGGCTGGCGCAGCTGGGGTATCCAGCCTCTCCCATGCTGGAGATGGAGCTGCGCGATCTGCGCGCTCCTTACGATCTGGCGACGCTTGCCCGGAACTGCAACCTGAGAGCAGCTGACCGGGCTGCAGCCGACGCTGTGCTGGCTGAGTGGTCGCCGGCAGCAGTGGCCTCCATGGAGCAGACGCGCGCCACCATGCGCGGGCTTGCAGTCAAGATCCTGGAGGTGGAGGAGAAGCTGACGCAGACCATGACCGAGACGCGGCGCGCGGCCAATGGGAGCGAGTCTCGTTCCGTGCAGCGCGAGGTCTCCGCTCCTGACCAGAGCGTGATGGAGGAGCACCAGAAGCTGACCCAGAAGGCGCGCGAAGCGGTGCAGGCGGGCGGTGCGCAGAACTCCGAGGCTCGGAAGCGGCTGGAGGCGGCTGTCTCACCCGAGGGGCGCATGGCGCTGTTGTCGGCGTGGTGCCGCGCTGTGGCGCCGCGCGCGTTCAACGACAAGAAGAACGCAGACACCCAGCTGGCCGCGGCGCTGGCGCTGGCGGATCTGTCGCCAGAGCAGCGGCGCCAGCTGGAGGCGCTGCGCAGCAACCACGACGCAGAGCACGCCGGGCTCACTGAGCGGATTGGGGTCCTGGCCGCAGAGATCGCGTTCCCAGATGGGGAGAGCCAGAAGGCGGGTCAGCCCAGCAACGCAGAGCTGTCGCGCCAGCGGTCCCTGGATCGGCTGCGGTTTGATCGGTCTGAGCTCAACGAGCGCAGCCTGCGCCGCATCCGGACCATCCTGACGCCAGCGCAGTGCGAGGCGGTGCCTGGGCTCCAGCCCAAGGTGGTGGCCAAGGCTGCCAGTGAGGGCTGGAACACAGAGGCCACCACCCAGGAAGTGCGCGGAGTACCCCTTCAGGGCAGCGCCTCGGCCGCCCCAGTCCAGGCGAAGTGACGGAGCCCGTGGTGCCTGCCAGACCCGCCTTGAGGGCGCCTGGGGGCGCAGAAACATGGCTTTTTGTTTATAGGACGTGTTCTGGTGGTGCAGGAAAGGCATCGTGCAATGCCTTTTTGGCCTTTTCTGACGCACAAAACTTCCCTCCCGCGGTTTCCGTAGCATGATGCCCTTCGAAGCCCATGCTCGTGGGCCGGTCCCGCCGTCGGTGGGGCCGAAGGTTGTGAGGGTTTAAAAGGGAGAATTGTCGTGCGCAATCTGATTTTGAGGGAGTCCGTCTTTGGACTGGCAGGGCTTGTGGTTGTGGCTTCGGCTGCGAACGCCGCGATCGTGTCCGCCAATCTGCCAACGGTGAACGAGAACAACCAGGCCATCGGCGCGTTCAGCGATGCCTACTCGTCCAACGGCAATTACTACTACGGCCAGAGCCTGGCTTCCCGGTTCACCACCGGCCAGACCTGGAACCTGTCCCAGCTCACCTTCTGGGGCTTCAGCGAGAACTTCAACGCCCCCGGCCTGGGCAATGTGGCTGGCTTCCAGCTGCAGATCCTCAGCTCTGACTTCAACTCTGTGCTGGTCAACAAGAGCTGGACGCTGGGCGAACTGGCCGTGCAGGCCACCGGCAACATCGGCGTGACGGGTGGAATCGAGTACCAGCTGGCAGGCGGCCTGAACAACGTGCTCGGCCCCGGCACCTACTGGCTCAACATCGGCGTCATCATGAACAGCCCAGAGGGCGACGCCTGGGTCTGGACCTCGGGCATGAATTCCTCGGGTCTGGCTGGCGTGGCTGACTCCAACGGCGATGGCGGTTGGAACCCCTGGCACGTCGAAGAGACCAGCTGGGCTGGCTCGCACATCCTGTTCGGTCAGTTGGTGCCAGCTCCTGGCGCTCTGGCCCTGCTGGCAACTGCAGGCCTGACCGTTGGCCGCCGCCGTCGCGCCTAAGCGCTGCGGCTGGACAACTTGAATCATCCGCCGGACGCCCGACGCACGCGGGCGTCCGGCGTGTCTTTTTGGTCTGCGCTGTGCGGCTGCCGCTAACCGCGCCGCCACTCGGCTGGCACGTCACCCGCGCTGGCCATGATCCGGCTGTGGATGCCGCCGCGGCCCTTCCATTCGGTGATCACCTGCAGCCACGCTGGGCGCATGGCGGCCACCAGGTCGTCGCGGATCCGGTTGGTGACGGCTTCGTAGTAGATGCCTTCGTTGCGAAAGCTCTGGTAATACAGCTTCAGGCTCTTGAGCTCCACGCAGGTGGCTCCTGGCACATAGCGCAGGATGATCCGGCCAAAGTCCGGGTGCCCTGTCACCGGGCAGACCGACGTGAACTCTGTGTTCACGTGCTCAATGACAAACGGCGTGGCATTCGGCGTGGGAAACGTCTCGATGAGCGCAGCGTTGGGCATGAAAATTGGTGCCTGGCACTCCTGTCCCTACTTTCTGAACCGCAGGCGCGGCTGCCAGAGGGGGGGTGGGGAGGTGGCGTGAAAGCGACAGCCTACGGGAGAGTGGCGGCGGTGCGGCGGTGACGGTGCACCGGTGCGGCGGTGGTGGCGATGGCGGCGGCGGCGGTGCGGCGGTGGTGGTGGCGGTGCACCGGTGCACCGCCCGTGCCGTGGTCGGGCGCGTCACCGCTCGGACGGGCCAGGAGGGACCCCTTTGCCGGTACTCGCTGGACGAACGAGGCCCACTCGCCCGCGCGCCCATTCGCCCGCGCGACCGCGCACCACCGCGCACCACCGCGCACTCGCTCGCCCGCTTGGAGACCCGGGATCCGAGTGTCAGGCACGCCTTTCCAGAAAGGAGGACAGGAGTGCCATGCACCACTTTCTTGAAACCCGGGACAGGAGTGCCAGGCACCAATTTCAGGGGCGGTATTGCTGTTGCAGGCGGAGCATGGCGGGCTGGTTGGGGTCCAGCTCCAGGCTGCGGTTCAGGGCGCGGCGGGCTTCTTCGCGGGCGGCCTGGTCCAGGCGGTCGCTCAGGAGCCAGGTGTTCAGCGCTGTGACTGCCACGCCGTTCCAGGAGCGCGCACTGGTGGGTTCCAAGTCGGCAGCGCGCCGGTAGGCGGCCGCAGACCGCACGTAGTCGCCCTGCCGGAACTGCAGCCACCCCACGCGCTCCCAGGCCAGCGCGCTGGGCCAGCGCCGCGCCAGCTCTTCTGCTGTGCTGGCTGCCTCGCCGTAGCGGGCCTCTGCGGTGTACGCCTGCGTGAGCGGGCCCAGGATGCCCGGCTCTGGCGGCACCATGGTGAGCACCTCTTCCAGCACTGACGCTGCCTCTGTGGGCTGGTTGGCCGCCAGCAGCGCACGGCCCAGCTGCGTCCAGTCTGACGGCCGCGCCTCGGGCGACTGCGTGATCTGCCGCAGGTACGGCACCGCCATGGCCAGCTGGTCGCGCCGGGTGAGCGCATCCACCATGCCGCGCAGCGCGGCCATGCTGCCTGGCTGGTCCACCAGCACCTGCTGGTACTCGCGCATGGCCTCTGTGAGCCGGTTGGTGCCCATGTACAGCATGGCCAGCCCCATGCGGGCATCCACGTTGCGCGGGTCCAGCTTGATGGCATCCAGGTACGACGCCTCGGCCGCGCGCGGATCGCCCGCAGCCTGCTCTGCCTCTGCCTTGGCCACGTGCGCCTGCGGCAGGCGGGGGCTCTCTGCCAGCACCTGGCGGAACTCGCCCAGCGCAGCCTGGTAGTCGCCGCGGTCTGCCACGTCGCGCGCAGCGTCCAGCCTGGCCTGCTGCTCTGGCGTGGGCTGGTCAGCTGCCAGGTTCTGCGACGTGGCGGCGTACTCGCCTGCTGGCTTGGACCACGGCCTGCACCCAGGAAGGAGCAGCGTGGCACCCACCACCAGCGCCAGCATGGCGCACGCGCGCAGCCACGCAGCGTTGGCGCGGTCTGGATCCTGCCGGCGCAGCTTGCCCTCCTTGGGCGTCTCCATGATGAACGGCACCTGCTGCAGCAACGGGTCGCGCGCGATCTGCTCAAAGCACGCCTTGCCGCACAGGCCGTTGCCCAGATGCTCGTGCCGGTCCAGGTGCGACCCCACGTCGCCCTTGGAGTCGTTCACATGCAGCACGCGCACGGCCTTCTTGCCAACCTTGCTGCGCAGGGTCTCCCACACAGCGGCGGCCGCGGCTGGCGTGCGCATGTCGTGCCCAAAGGCGCTGGCATGACAGGTGTCGAAGCACACTGCCACGCGCTCTGGTTGCTTCACCAGGTCCAGCACGCGCCGGAGGTGCTCGAACGGCCCGCCCAGGTTGGTGCCAGCGCCCACCGTGTTCTCCAGGCACGTGACCGTGGCGTAGCCAGGCAGGTCTGCGTGCAGATGGTCCAGGCTGGCAGCCAGACGCCGGAGTCCGGCCTCCTCATCTGCAGCGCTGCCCTTCTCTCCCAGATGCGCGCCCGGGTGCATCACGCAGCTTGGAATGCCCAGCGCCTCGCAGCGCTCCAGCTCATGTCGCTGCAAGTCCACGCTGCGCGCACGGTTGGTGGCGTCAGGTGAAGCCAGGTTCACCAGGTAGCTGTTGTGGCTCACCAGGCGGCGCTCGGGATGCACGTCCCAGCCCGCAGCCTTCACCGCTGCCTTGAACGCCGCGATCTCTTCCGCCTGCAGCGGCCGCACCTTCCACTGCCGCTGGTTCTTGGTGAACACCTGCACGCAGTCCAGGCCAAGCCGCTGCGCCTCCTCCACCGCCAGGTGCAGGCCACCAGCCACGCTCAGATGGCTGCCCACCAGCATCAGCCGCAGCCCTCTGCGCTTGCAGCGCCCACCGAGTGCCGCCGCGAGACAAGCCCGCCGCCGCGCGCGGCCAGCAGGCTGGCCACCGCATGCGCCGCCACCTCGGCCTGCACGCGCAGCTCTGGCACCGCAGTGCTCTCCCATGACTCTGCACGGCGCAGCGCGCCCACCAGGAACATCACAGGATCTGCTTTGCCGTCAGCATTCAGCAGCCGTCCTTCTGCGTCCACGCGCAGGCCAAGGCCTGCAGGGTCTGACGCTGCCACGCCGCTGGCAATCAGGCTGCGCAGCAGCGGATCGGCAGTCTGGCGCACGCTCACGGTGGGGCCCACGCAGTTGAACACGCGCGCCACCTCCAGCGTCTGCACCCGTCCATCGGGCGCGGTGCCCTGGCGCGGCGCGGGCGAAACCTGCACATGCAGCAGGCCGCTGGGGGCGCCGCTCACGCCCGCCACCTGCCCGTGCATGATCCGCAGCGAGCCTTCCTTCATCCACGCTTCCAGACGCTGCAGCACCTCGCGCGGTGCGCGGTGGCGGTGGATCTCCCAGAACGGCCGGGCGTGGCGCAGGAAGCGCTTCTTCTCCTCTGCAGTCCAGCTGCGCCACACCTCCACGGTGAACGGGCGCAGCGCGTCCAGCACTGGCTGCCAGCCCTGCCCTGCCGCCATGCGCGCCTTGGCTGCCGCGCGCAGCGTGTGCATGAGCGCGGCGGGGCCGCCGGCCACCTGATCCCGCGTGAACGCATGCGGTGGCTCGCCAGGCGCCACGTGCGGCAGCGGCAGCTTGCCGTTGCGGCTCACCAGCGTGATGGCCGCGCGGTGCCCGCGTTCCTTCAGCGACAGCACCACGTCAATGGCGGTCAGCCCGCTGCCCACCACCAGCACGGGCTGGTCAGGGTCAATGCCGTCGAACGCGCCAGCGTCCCACGGATCCGCCACCAGCTGGCGGCGCGGTGCATTTGCGGCCACCTGCGCCCAGGGCGCGCGCGCTGGCGGAAGGCCAGGTGCAAGCACCACCGCGCTGGCTGCGCACGTGCGGCCGCTGGCCATGAGCAGCTCCACGCCATCGGCCACGTGATCCACATGCACCACGGCGTCGCGCACCAGGCACACGCGGTTCCACACGCCCTTCAGACGGTCCAGCACAAACTCTGTGAGATAGGAGCCGTACAGGCAGCGCGGTGCAAAGGCGCCAGGCGCATAGGCGCCGGGCCAGCGCTGCTCCAGCCAGGTGTGGAACGCAGCGGGGTCTGACGTCTGCGCGCCCATGCGGTTGGCAGGCACGTTCAGCAGGTGCACTGGGTCGCACGCGCCGTAGGCCACGCCGGGTGAACGCGCTGGCCGCCGCTCCACCAGCACCACGCGCGCAGCGGGCACAGCCTGCGCCAGCGCCACCAGCGTGAGCAGGCCGCTGAAGCCGCCGCCCACGATGACCACATCGCACTCCGGCGGAAGGCGGTCGCTCCACGGCAGCGGCGGCAGCGCTGGCTGGGCTGGAACCGCTGGCTGGGCCGGGACCGCTGGCTGCCCTGGCTGCGCCGGCTGGCGCGAACTGGATGGATCTGACGAAGGGGTCACCATGGGTCACGCTCCTCTGGCGCTGCTACACCATGCGGGAGCCAGCGGCGCGCGCTGCTTCCACAATGCGATCCGCTGTGCGCACGGCGGCGAATCCATCCTCTGCATCCACGAAGGGTCGGCGGCCTGTCCGCACAGCATCTACAAAGTCCTGCGCCTGCAGCTTGAGCGGCTCACCAGAGGTCACCTCCAGCGGCTCCACCTGCAGCAGGTCAAGGAAGTTCAGATGGCTGAGGTCTGCGCCCTGCTTGAGCAGTTCACGCACCTCTGCGATCTTGGCTGCGTTGGCGTGCTTGCGCGCCACCGTGCCCTTGCGGTCCACGAAGTCCGCGCTCACGTAGGTGTCGTCGCTCATCACGCGGATCTTGCGTTCTGTCTTCATGGCCAGGCGGCTGGCGGTGACGTTGGCCACCGGCGTGTAGCCATCGGCCATGCGCGGGAACTCCAGGCGTGCGTTGCACACGTCTTCCGCCTCGCCCAGCACGCTGACCGCGCTGGCGTGCACGGTGGTTGGCTCTGCGCCAAACAGCATGAGCAGCACGTCGATGTCGTGGATCATCATGTCCAGCACCACGCCCACATCCACGCTGCGGAAGGTCATGGGGCTGATGCGGTCCACCTCCACAAAGCGCGGCTTGAGCTGCAGCGCGCGGATGGCCATCATCACCGGGTCGTAGCGCACCACGTGCCCAACCTGCAGCAGCGCGCCGCTGCGGGCGGCAGCGTCTGCAATGGCGCGCGCCTCCTGCGGCGTGGGCGCCAGCGGCTTCTCGATCAGGCAATGCACGCCGCCTGCCAGCAGCTTCTCTGCCGCCGCGCGATGGTGCACGGTGGGCGTGGCAATGGTCACCACATCCACGCCAGCCGCAAGAAGCTGGTCCACGGTGTCGAAGCCCTTGCCGCCGTACTGCTCCACCACAGCCTGGCGCCGCTCTGCGCTGGTATCCACCACGCCCACCAGGTCGCAGCCTTCGATCTGCGTCCACAGGCGCGCGTGGTGGCGGCCCATCTTGCCCACTCCCACCACGCCGCAGCGGAGTGTGCCAGTCTGTGTGGTCATGCGTTCACCAATGCCTTCTGTACAGCGTTGCAGAACATGCGCAGGCCCAGCGGCTGCCCCTGCCGCTGGTGCGGCGCAAGGCGGGTCCACTGCGGGTGCTGCGTCCACCGCGTGAAGCGCTCGGGGTGCGGCATGAGGCCAAACACCAGGCCGCTGGCGTCGCAGATGCCGGCGATGCGCCGCATGGAGCCGTTGAAGTGGTCGGCCGCGTGGTAGCGCACTGCCACCTGGCCGTTGGCCTCCAGCGCGTCCAGCAGCGTGTCGGTGGCCACCAGACGGCCCTCGCCGTGCGCGCTGGGCAGCATGCCGGTGGAGTCGTCCACCTCCAGTCCCTGCGTCCACACGCAGCGCGTGTTCAGCGGGATCTCCACGCGCGTCCACACGTCGCGGAAGCAGGCGCTGCTGTTGTCCGCCAGCGCCACGGTGGGATGCGCTGCTGTGGTGGGCCATGGTGCGCCCAGCTCTGGGCCTGGCAGCAGGCCAGCCTGCACTGCGATCTGGAAGCCGTTGCACGGGCAGATCATGGGCACACCGCGCTCGATGGCCGCAGCCAGCGCTGGATACAGCTGCGTGCGGATGAGCGCGCCCATGATGCGGCCAGCCGCCACGTCGTCGCCGTAGCTGAAGCCGCCGGGGAGGCCCACCAGCTGGTACTGATCCACGCGCGCTGGGTGGCGCGCCAGCTCGCCAAGCAGCACAACCTCCGGCTGCGCGCCCGCAGCGTGGAAGGCGTGCGCCAGCTCCAGGTCGCAGTTGATGCCAGGAGCGGTGATGACCAGTGCCTTGGGTACGTGCATGTTCAGCCTCCTGTGCTCCCGCTGCTGGCCCACGCGCTGCGCAGGTCTGCCAGCGGCATGCGTTCGGTGGCGCCAGGGCCGCCGCTCACTGCAAGCACCGGCTCCGCCATGAAGGTGCCGATCACCGCGTGCGGCAGGCCTTCCAGCGCGCGCTCCACCTGGCCCAGCGCAGCGGGCTCCACCTCGAGCAGGTAGCGGTGCGGGTCTTCGGCAAACGCGCGGCATTCATCTGTGAGCGCAGCGCCAGGCTGCGCGGGCGCGCGCGCAAGGTCCACGGCGCAGCCCACGTCGCCTGCAAAGCACATCTCCGCCACTGCGGGCAGCAGGCCGCCCTCGCTGCAGTCGTGCGCGCTGCGCACAAGGCCGCCGCTGATGCACCGCGCCACCGCACGCGCTGTGCGCGCGCCGCGCTCTGGCTCCACCACGGGCAGCGCCATGTCCGCGCCACCCAGGCCGCCCAGCTGCGCGCGGTGGCTTCCGCCCATGCGCGCGCCAGTGGCACCCACCAGCACCAGCACGTTGCCAGGCGCCTTGGCGTCCATGGTGCAGCAACGTTGCGCGTCGTCCACCACGCCAAAGCCGCTGATGAGCAGCGTGGGCGGGATCATGATCACGCGGCCGTCTGCCGTGCGGAACTGGTTCTTCAGGCTGTCCTTGCCGCTGATGAAGGGCGTGCGGTACGCCAGCGCGCCGTCGTAGCAGGCCTCTGCAGCGCGGACCAGGGCGCCCAAGTTGCGCGGCTCGTCGCAGGAGGGCCAGCAGAAGTTGTCCAGCACTGCGATGCGCTCTGGGTTGGCCCCCACGCACACCAGGTTGCGCACGCACTCATCCAGCGCAGCCAGCGTCATGGCGTATGGGTCGCTGGACCAGCCTGTGCAGAGGCCGTTGGCGATGGCCAACGCCCGCGGGCTGCCTGGCACTGGGTGCACCACCGCAGCGTCGCCAGGGCCGCCCTGCCCTGGGCCCACCAGCGGCTTCACCACGCTGCCGCCCTGCACTTCATGGTCGTACTGCCGGATGATCCACGCCTTGCTGGCCAGATTGGGGTGCGCCAGCAGCGCGCGCGTGGTGTCCACCAGCCGCGGGCCGGGCGCGCCGTGCGCCGGTGCGTGCGTGCCCGCGCCTCCACCGCCGGCGTGCACGCCCGCGGTTGCGTGCGCGCCAGCGCTCCATGCCGCGTCCCACACCGCCGTGCGCACAGGCATGGGCACGCCTTCGTGCAGGAAGTGCGTGTCCAGCCGGCCCACTTCCTGGTTGTGCCACAGCAGGCGGATGGTGTTGTCCGCGGTTCCAAACTCGCCCAGTTCGCACAGCTCCACGCCATAGGACGAGCAGATGGAGCGCAGGCGCTCCATGTTCTGCTGCGGCACTGCCAGCACCATGCGCTCCTGCGCTTCGCTGATCCACACCTCGGTGGGCGTCAGCCCCTGGTACTTCACCGGCGCGCGGTCCAGATGCACGGTGGCGCCCACGTCCTTGCCCATCTCGCCCACCGCGCTGCTGAAGCCGCCAGCGCCGCAGTCGGTCAGGCCGTGGTACAGCGGGCCGCCGGCGCAGTCGCGCGCCGCCAGCAGCGCATCCAGCATCTTCTTCTCTGTGATGGCGTTGCCAATCTGCACCGCGTGGCTGAACTCATTGGCGTGGCCATGCTCAACCTCTGCGCTGCTGAAGGTGGCGCCGTGGATGCCGTCGCGCCCCGTGCGGCCGCCGATGGCCACGATGCGGTCCCCGCGCTGCACCGCGCCCTTCACCATGCTGCGCGGCATGGTGCCCACCACGCCGCAGAACACCAGCGGATTTCCCACGTAGCGTGGGTCGAACCACACTGCGCCGTTCACGGTGGGAATGCCCATGCGGTTGCCGTAGTCGCGCACGCCAGCCACCACCTGCTGCAGGATGCGGCGCGGCGGCAGGCAGCCCGGCGGCACATCTGGCATCTCCAGCGGCGCCACGCAGAACACATCGGTGGAGGCCACAGGCTTGGCGCCCAGGCCAGTGCCCATCACGTCGCGGATGCAGCCGCCAATGCCGGTGGCAGCACCGCCATATGGCTCGATGGCGCTGGGGCGGTTGTGCGTCTCCACCTTGAAGCACACCGCGTGCTCCTGGTCAAACGCGATCACGCCGCTGTTGTCCACGAACACGCTGAGGCACCAGTCCACGCGGTCCGGCCGCTCCGGACTTGTGAGGTTGAACGTGCCCGCCGCCACGGTGCTCTTCAGGAGGTTGCGCACCGTGAGCGCTGCGCCCTCCACTGCGTGGCCAGGCTTGGCGGCAGCGCCCTCCAGCATGCTGCGCTGCCCCGGAGCCAGATTGGACTCCGTGTAGCGGATGGTGCTCTTGAGCGTCTTGTGCACGCAGTGTTCGCTCCACGTCTGGGCCAGCGTCTCCAGCTCGATTTCGCGCGGCTCCCGACCCAGGCGGCGGTACTCAGCCTGAATGGCGCGCATCTCCTCCAGGCTCAGGAACAGGTGCGCCTCGCGGCTCAGGCGCTCCAGCTGCGGGTCGGTCAGGGTGGTGACAGGCACCTCCATCACCTTGTGCGGGTGCTGGTGGCCCGTGGGGAATGCTTCCGGATGGAAAGGCTCCAGGTGGATGCCGTGGATCACCTTGTTGGCCAGCGCGCGCTCGCCCAGCGCCTGGGCCACGGCGCGATCCACGCCAGCCAAGTCGAACCGCTGCCCCGTGCGCACCCGCACGTCCACGCTGAAGAGCGCCTTCACAGCCAGCTCCACGCTCTCTGCAGCGGGGTCTGTCACGCCAGGCAGTGGATGCACCTCCACCAGCGCATCCGCACGCATGGGCGCAGGGCGGCCGCCCGGCGGCGTCAGGTGCGCCTCCTGCGTCACGGGATCAGCCAGCAGCTCTTGGGCGATGCGCCCCACCGTGCGCACGTCCAGGTCACCCTCGATGAGGTAGACGGCAGCGTGCTCTGCGCGCGCGGGTGTGGGCAGATGGAGCGCCTCTGCCTGCCGGATCACGCTCTGCCCCCGGGGGTCGGTCTGACCGGGGCGCGAACGCACTTCAACGCGGTGGACAGCGCTCATGAAGCCCCGGATTCTAAGTGAAATCAGGCTGGTTCAGAACATCAGCTGAATCTGGGTGCGGAACACCACTTCGTCGCTGCGCGAGGGCCGCCAGCCAGCCTCCTGGTCTGCGTACCAGGGGTGCATGCCGGTGATGGACCAGCCAAAGTCGGTGGTCCACTTCACATCCTGGCCGTCGATGTACCAGTTCACGCCCACGGTCAGCAGGTTCATCATGTCCGGGTCCTGCAGGGCCGGGTTGCCGCCTGCGCCGGGGTTGCTCATGAAGTTCTCGTTGATGCCGCTGATGTAGGCAAACTCATAACGCCCGAACAACTCCCACTTGGGCATGAAGTAGATGGCGCCTTGCAGCTGGAAGGCCAGGATGTTCAGGCTTCCCAGATTGAACGTGGTGTTTGGCTGGCCTGTGCCGAACAGTGGCTCCATGGCCGCTGGTGCATTGACGTACTGCCAGAAGAACGCCGAGTACACGCTGGCGCCGCCAAAGTTGGCCTGCGTGTCCACCGTCAGCGCCACCCAGTCTGACACGTTGGTATGAGGCTGACCCGGCGTGTCTGCGTTGGGCTGGTACGGCCGGCTCTGCTGCCAGTGCGCGCCCAAGCCAACCAGCAGGCCAAACTCTTCGCCTGCTGGGCTGGTGTAGCTCTTGAACTGCGACCACTTGCCTGCGGGCTTCCACTCAATGCGGCCGTCCATGCTGAGCGACGCATTCTGCGCCCACCACGGCGCGTTCAGTCCACCCAGCGAGCCGCTGGGGTAGATCTTGAACAGATTGCCGCCAGTGAAGTTGTTGGCGTCGCCCAGCAAGTTGTCCTGGTCGCCGTTGTTGTAGCTGTATCGGGCGCGGAACTCGTCGTTCAGGTACTCAAGCTCGATGCCCTGCGTGTAGCCCAGCGCGTAGTGGTAGTCCACCACGCTGCGCGACGCAGACATCTGGTACTGCTCCTGCACCAGGAATCCGCGCGAGAACGGCGTGCGGAACTGGCCCGCGCGGATGCTCCAATTGTCATCCAGGTTCACGCGGAACCATGCGTCCAGCAGCTGGAAACCGCTGTAGTCCACCTCGCCTGGCACAGCGCCCGTGGAGCCCTTCTGGAAGGTGGTGGCCACCTGCTGGAAGAACTGGGCCTTGATCATGTACTGGAAGTCGCGGCTGAACAGATGGCCGTCCGCCCACAATTGCACGTTGGGCAGGCCAAAGCCGTAGCGGTCGTCGCGGCGGTCGATGACGTACTGGTTTGTCCCGGCAAAGATGTTGTACGAGCCAGCGCGGATGTTGCTCCACGTGAAGCGGCTCTGCATGAATCCGCCCAGATTCAGGCGGAAGCGGCCATCGGCGCTCTGCAGGAAGAACCCGTCGTTCCACCCCGCGGTCATCCCGTTGTCCTGCAGGGACGAGCGCGTGTCGGAGTCGGCGAGCACATCCTTGACGATCTCGCGGATCTGCTCCGCCCGCTGCGTGCCGATCCAGGTCTCGCCCTGCTGCCGCGTCAGATCTGTGACGCGCGTCTCCAACTCCTTGTTGCGCTCTTCCAGCGATTCCAGGCGCTTGAGAAGCTCTTCCGTGCTGGGCGGCTGCGCGCCAGGTTCTGGCGGTGGCGCAGCACCGGCCTGCGCGGTGCCCTGAGCACACAGCCCAGCCAGCGCGGCAGCAGCCGCCAGAGAGAAGACTGGCACACGGTCAAGGCGCATGGTCGGTCGGATAGTACAACGATCGGCAGACTGCGCCGGTGCGGTCCAACCTTGGTCTGGCTGTCACATTCCAAAAACACAGGGAGCCGGTCGTGAGACCGGCTCCCTGGAAGAGTTACATGAGGTCGCTCTAGGCCTTTCGGCTTAGAACTGCACCTGCAGCTGCGCCATCAGCGAGAAGTTCTCCTGACCGAAGGTGCTCAAGCCCATGCCGGCTGGCATTGGGAACTTGTTGTCGATCGGGATGATGAAGGCCAGGGTGGCCTTGCAGTTGTTCTTCGCGATGTACCAGTTGCCACCGAACTGAGCGATGCTGCCGTCGGTGTCAGCGATGCCTGGCACGCCGAAGTTGACGTGTGCCCAGGTCCAGGCGCCGAACAGTTCCAGAGCGTCAGCGATGAAGAAGCCGCCCTGAACGTTGAAGCCGTACTGGTCGCCACCGCCACCGATGACGTCTTCGTTGTACGCGAACTGAGCAATGATGTTCGCGCCGCCGAAGTCGAGCATGCCGTCCACGGTCACGCCGAGCGGGCTGTTCAGAGACGCGAGGGCGTTCTGAGCGCGCGTGTTGGCGTAGATGAAGCCGACGCCGATCTTGGCGCCGAACTCTTCACCGCGGAAGGACGACTCGTCAGCGAACTGCTCCCACTTGCCGGCGAGCTTGAGGTCGCCGCGGAGAGAGAAGGCCACGCTGTTGTTGGCGAGCGAGTTCCAGGTGGGAGGGGTAGCAACACCTGGGTTGTAGAACACGTTGCCGTCCAGGTTGTTCACGAACGAACCCTGGATCTTCAGCATGTCGTTGGACCAGCCAGCCATTGCGCCGGTGCCCAGACCCACGCCGAACATGTACTCGAAGGGCGAGAATTCACCCGTCTGAGTCTGGCCGGCAGACCAGAGCTGCGACTCGAGAGTCCACGGCACCGAGAACTGGCCGACGCGGACGAAGAAGTCGCCGAACTGCTTCTGGACGTACAGGTAGTTCACGCCATAACCAGCGGCGTTGGTCCAGGAGTCGGTCTGGCTGTTGTACTGGAGGCCAATGGCGTACGTCCAGGTCGGATCCACGACGTTACCCGTGAACCAGATCTGCGTACGACGGTTCTCGAAGCCCCACTGGTTCTCAGGACCAGTGGCCGTGTTGTAGCGGTTGTTCCACACGAAGCGGATCTGCTCCAGTGCGGTCAGCTTCAGCTTGAAGTTGCCGTCGGCGCTCTGAATGAAGAAGCCATTGTCATAGCCCGACGTAGCGGCCGTGTTCTGCAGGCTGGCGCGGGTGTCAGCATCAGCCAGGACGTCCTGGACAATGCCGCGCACCTGTGCAGCGCGCTGTTCTGTCAGCCACTGCTCGCCCTGCTGGGCCTTCAGGCTGTTGATTTCAGCCTGAAGTTCCTTGATCTGCTGGGCGGTCGTGTCGTTGTTCGCCTCGGTGGCACCGAAGCTCACGCTGGTCAGCGTGAGGGTCGAGCCCGCGAGGAGCCCAACAAACTTGGTCAGACTCATTTGCGTTCGCTCCTTGTTTCGGGCCGGGGCTCTGACTTTGGACCGCCGGTCCCAGTGACGAGGTCCCGTTGTTTCGGCGTCAAGACCACCGAGGCCTTGACTCAACGGGATTCAACCCGTATCGGCCACTCAGGGCCGAGAGGTTGAAGGGGGAATGATAGCGCGGACCCGATTGCTGTCTAGAGGGGGGGTTGAGTTCGATATCGGGACGCAGCGTGCGCCCTGCGGAACCCCATCCGCGGGAAGTCGTAAACCCATGATTTGCAAGCAGTTGCAGCGGCGTCCTTCGCGGATGACAATTCGTCCACACCTGCATGTTCGGGTGTTGTGTGGAGGCGTTGAAAAACCCCTCAGATTTTTCTCGCGGGAGCCCCTGCAAAACCCGAACAAAGCCAGGAGCGCGATGCTGGCAGGTCCATCTAGAAGAGCAGCTGCAGCTGCGTGCGGATGACCACTTCCCCGGGCGCACCGTTCTGTGCGGTGGCTGCATTGAGCGTGGGACGCCACTCTGCTCCGCTGATGCCCTCTCCAAAGAGGCCGCTGCTGAAGCGCACGGTGTTGAACGCATACCCGCCATCCATGCTGAATTTCAGGGTGTTTTTGGAGATGTACCAGTTGAAGCCCGCAGTGACGATGTTGAGCGTCTGATTGTTCAGCGCGTTGGGCGTGGTGGCGTTGCTCACGCCATTGGTCACCCACAGGCCTTCGTATCGCAGCGTGGTCTCAAAGGTTGGAACCAGGAAGACGCCGCCCTGCACCACCACGCCGTAGCTCTGCGGCGTACCAGAGAGCACCGGCGTTGGAGCAAAGTTGTAGATGGCGTTGCCGAGGAACTCTGCTGACACGCTCCAGCCGCTGCCGCGCAGGTTGAGATCCGTGGTGTAGGTGAGCAGCGTGACGCCTTCACCACCGCCGGGCGCTCCAGGCAGCGTGCCGTTGCCCACGGTGTTGCGAATGCCCTGCACGCCGGTGCCGCGTTGCCAGTTGATGCCCGCGCCAATCATCATGGCGAAGTCGCTGCCGATCCAGCCTTGATAGGTGGCGAACTGATCCCAGGATCCAGCCAGCTTGAACTCCACGCGGCCCGTCAGGCTCCACTCCGTGAGGTTTTCCGCCTGCACGATCTGGATGTCGCGGTTGGCGCCGCCGTCGTTGTAGCTGGCCCACCCGCGCCACCAGTCCTGCTGGATGCCAAACTGGGCGCCTTCCACCCACTTGACTGCGAAGTACTGGTTGACCAGCGAACGTTCCACCATCTGCTGTGCGGCGCTGGAGACCATCTCCTCCTGGTTGAACTGGTTGAGCCACTGCCCCACCAGCACGAACATGCCGTCGCCCAGCATCTTCTGGATGTAGGCGTTTTCCAGCGAAATCTGCGTGGCGCCAGAGACTGCGCCGTTGCGCTCCAGGGAGAGCTCGATCTGGTACTTCCAGGATGGATCCACCACGTGCCCCTGAAAGAAGAGCTTCAAGCGGCGGATCTCAAAGCCGTACTCGTTCTCACTCTGGTCCACGCCAGCCACCACCTGCGGATCCACATGGGTGAAGGCAAAGCGCGTTTGCAGCTGGCCGCGGATGGCAAGCTTGTAGTTGCCATCCGCGCTCTGGATGAAGAAGTTCTTGTCGTATCCCGCGGTGGCGTGGTCGCCCTCCAAGGAGGCGCGCGTGCCAGCGTCCGCAAGCGCGTCGCGCATGATTTCCCGGATTTGTTCGGCGCGTTCGGCTGACAGCCAGTTCTCGCCGCGCTCTGTCTTCAGCTGCTTGATCTCGCCAGCCTGGCTCTCGTTCTGCTTGCGCAGCGTGTCAATCTGCTCCTGCATCTGCTGGAAGCGGCGCTCCACGTCCTGCGCGCTGGGCTGAGCCTGCGGCGCTGCCTGGGCTGCCGGGTCTGGCGGGACCTGAGGCTGCGGGGCGGCCGATGCGGTGACTGCGAGCGATGCGGCACCCGCCACAAACAGCACAACAGGCGCGTGTGTGAGTCCGGAGCGTGGTGTGCCCATGGCGGGCGCGAGTCTAGCCAAGCTGGTCGAGCGCATGGCGGATGGTGGATACGCCCACCACCTGCGCACCACCAGCCACGGCGCGCGCTGCAGCGGCCTGGGTGGCTGGCACCACCAGCGCCTGCGCTCCCCGGCGAAGCGCGGCCTGCAGCCGGTGCTCCAGCTGGCGCACCGCGCGGATTTCACCGCTCAGTGCGATCTCCCCCACTGCCACCACGCCTGCGCCCAGCGCGCGATGGTGGAAGGCACCCGCCACCGCCAGCGCTGTGGGCAGATCCGCGGCAGGCTCCATAATCCGCAGCCCACCGAGGACGCTGGCGTACACATCCTGGTCCGCCAGGCGCAGGCCACCGTGCTTCTCCAGCACTGCAATGAGCATGGCCAGACGCGCTGCGTCCAGTCCGCCCGCCCGGCGCTTGGCGGCACCCAGGAAGCCTGTGGCGGTCAGCGCCTGGATCTCTGCGATGAGCACGCGGGACCCAGCCAACACCGGCGCAAACACGCTGCCCGGGCGGCGGGCTGCGGGGTCGCCTGCTTCCGGTGCAAGCGAGGCCTCCTCCACCTGCGCCAGTCCGCTGCCGGTCATCTCAAAGAGGCCCACTTCCTGCGTGCTGCCAAAGCGGTTCTTCACCGCGCGCACGGTGCGGTAGGCGTGATGGCGGTCGCCTTCAAACGCCAGCACCACATCCACCAGGTGCTCCAGCAGCTTGGGGCCAGCCAGGTCTCCATCCTTGGTCACGTGGCCCACCACCGCCACGGCGGTGCCTGTGGTCTTGGCAAAGGCCACCAGGTCCAGGCAGCAGCGGCGGAGCTGCGCCACGCTTCCGGGCGCTGCGTCCACCTCGGTGTGAAAGACCATCTGGATGGAGTCCACCACCAGCAGCGCTGGCCGAGTGCGGCGCGCCTCCTCCACCACCACGGCAAGGTTGGGCTCCGAAAGCAGCAGCAGATGGTCGCCGCACGAGGCTGTGGATGTGTCCTCCAGGCGCTCTGCGCGCAGCTTGACCTGCGCAGCGCTCTCCTCGCTTGTGGCGTACAGCACGCAGGCTCCGCTGCTGGCCAGCGCGGCAGCGCTCTGCAGCAGGAGCGTGCTCTTGCCTATGCCGGGGTCGCCGCCGATGAGCACCACGCTGCCAGGCACAAAACCGCCGCCCAGCACGCGGTCCAGCTCACGCACGCCTGTGGGCGCGCGCGGCACATCCATGGGCTTGACCTCTGCCAGCGGCTGCGCGCGGTGCGGCGCCTGGCCTGCGCGTGCGCCGATGGACGCATGCGCCGCAGCGCTGCCAGCCTCTGCCGGTGCTTCCGTGAAGCGCTGCAGCGAATCCCACGCGCCGCAGTCCGGGCACTTGCCAGCCCACTTGGGCTGGACGTTCCCGCAGTCGCGGCAGACAAAGCTGGTGCGCACCTTGGCCACAGCGCGAGTGTAGAAGGCCCGCCGCACCTGCCAGCGGCTGGTGCGGAAGCGCTGCGGATGGCAGGCGTGGACTAGTGCCCTGGCGCAGCAGCCATCGAGTGGATCTTGTCGGCCTTGGCCTGGTCCTGGTCGTAGGGCACGCCCAGGTACTCCAGGGTCTCGTCCACCACGTCGCGCACCACGGGGCCAGCGATGGAGCCACCGAAGTGGCCCTTGGCCTTGTCTGGGTCATCCAGCACTGCCAGCACCACGATGCGGGGGTGGTCAAAGGGCGCGCCCGCGATGAAGCTGGCCACGTAGCGGTCTTCGAAGTAGCCGCGGCCCATGTCCTTGGGCTTGGGCAGCTGGGCCGTGCCGGTCTTGCCGAACATGCGGTACTTGTCGCTCTGCGCCTTGCGGGCGGTGCCCTCCTCCACCACGCCAGCCATGGCGCTGCGGGCGATCTCGAGCACCTTGGGCTCCAGCACCGGCGCAGAGCCGGCCTGGTAGGCGCGCTGGCCGTCCCATCCGGCAGGCAGCAGGAGGCGCGGATTCACCATGGTGCCATCGGGCCGGCAGAACGCGCTGAACGCCCGCACCATCTGCACCGGTGTCACGCCCACTTCGTGGCCCATGCTCACGGAAGTCTGCGTGTACGAGCTCCACTTCCTGGGATCGGTCACCAGGCCCTGGGTCTCGCCGCTGATGCCCACGTTCACGCGCTGGCCAAAGCCAAAGTCGCGCAGGGTCTGCTGCATCTCTGAAAAGCTCATGCGCTGGCCCACGATGGCCATGCCACCGTTCAAGCTCTTCACCAGCACGGTCTTCCAGCTGACTGGGCCTGGGTACTTCACATCGCGGATCACGCGGCCAAAGGGCGTGCGGTACGGACCTGTGCCCAGCGGGATGATCTCTTCTGGGCGCGCCTTGCCCAGCTGGGTGGCGCGCGCCCACACAAAGGCCTTGAAGGTGGAGCCTGGCTCGTAGGGGTCGGTCACGCAGCGGTTGCGGCCCAGCGCTGGGTGAATCTTGCGCGCAGGGTCGGTGGTGACCTCGTGCCAGCCCTTGCGCTGGCGCAGGATGTCCACCATGGCCAGGATGTCGCCGGTCTCCACGTCCATGACCATCAGGCGGCCACCGCCTGCGTTCATGTCGTCCACCATCTTCTGCAGGTGGCGCTCAGCGGCCTCCTGCACCACCAGGTCAATGGCCAGGTGCACGTCGTCGCCGGGGTCGCCAGCGGTGTAGTCGTCGCGGTCAATCCACAGCGGGCGGCGCTGCACGTCGCGCAGGAAGGTCATGCTGCCATCCACTGGAAGCATGCGCTTGTTCTGGCTGAACTCGATGCCAGCCTGGCCGGTGTGCTCAAAGCCCACCTTGCCGATGATGGCGCTGCCCACCTTGCCAGCGGGATAGTCGCGCACCAGCTTGGGCTCCAGGCCGATGCCAGGCAGGTCCACCGACTTCAGCGCGTCGAACTGAGCGTCGTCCAGCTCCTGCGCCAGCACCACGTAGCGGCGCTCTGCATTCGCCTTGAGCGTTTCGTAGACCTTCTGCGGGGGCTGGCGCAGCACCGGCGCCAGCGCGATGGCCGCGTCGCGGAACGGGTCGCACTCTGCGGCCGCGTTGGGGTCCTTCTTGGAGGCCTTTTTGGCTGCTTCCCAGCCCTTTTCATAGATCCAGGCAGGGTCGCAGTACAGGCGGTGGCCCACCAGGCTGACCGCCAGCGGGCGCCCGCGCTGGTCCAGGATGTCGCCGCGCTGGGCGATCTCCTTCTTGGTGGTGGTGCGGCTGCCTGCTGCAGCTTCCAGGCGCGCGTCTGGCGCCACCTTCAGCTGCACCACGCGCAGCACTGTGAGACCCAGCACAATGCAGCACGCCGCGCTCAGCACGTGGCCCCAACGGGCGATTCGCTGCGACTGCTGGGCGTCGGTCAGTGCGGGCTGAGGCTGCAGCATGGCAGGCCTTTCAGGTGCCAGGGTTGGCGGACACCACGCGGTTGGGGACTGGCTCCAGGTCCAGCTTGAGCGCTTCAGCGGCTGCGCGGATGTCCTGCGGCTTGGTCTTGCGGGCGATCTCGGAGCGCATGCGCCATAGGCCGCGCTCCTGCTCCAGGATGCGCCAGTGCGCCTTGCTCAGCTGGCTGCTGGCCTCGTAGCGCTGCTGGCGCAGGGCCAGCAGCGCCAGACCCATGGCGCCCAGCGCAACCACCGTGACTGTGAGCTTGAGGAAGAGGCGCACGGCGATGCCCTTGCTTAGAAGCTGCCTGCTGGAATCTTGATGGTCTGGCCCAGCTTCAGCGCGCCGGGATCAGAGATGCCGTTGGCCGCCATGATGGCCTGCGGCTTCACCTTGTACTTGCGGGCGATCTGGTAGACGGTGTCGCCCTTGGCGATGGTGTAGGTCTGCTGCTTGCTCTCAGCAGAGGCCACCTTGGGGGCGTCGGCGTCGTTCAGCGCTGGCTTGTTGGCGGCGTCGGGGCGCAGGACCTCGCGCGGCGGGATGCGCAGCTCCTGGTTCAGCGACAGGCGCACGCCGTTGGTCAGCGCGCTCTTGTTGTACTCAGCCAGCTCCTTGCTGAGGCTGCCATCGCCGTACTCCTTGGCTGCGATCTTCCACAGCGTCTCGCCAGACTGCACCTTGTGGAAGCGGACAGCCACGCTGCTGGTGTTGGCGTCGTCGTTGGACGCGGTCTGCACCACCATGCCAGGCTTGTCGCCCACTGGCTCGATGGGGGGCACCGGACCCGTGGTGCCCTCCGGACCAATGGTGCCCTGGCCTTCTGTCTGCGAGCCCTGGTTGGACGCCAGCGACTCTGGAAGCGGCGCGAGCGGCTTGATGAGCAGCGAGTCTGCCTCGGCAGGCTTGTTGGAGGCCTGGGCCAGCTGCGCGCTGTCAAAGCGCTGGGCTGAGAAGTGATCCGAGACCAGGATCCCCACAAAGAGGATGAGGCCGAAGCCGACCACCAGAGCAAGCTTGTTCTCACGCGTCATGACGCCCACCTTGGCCCATCCGGGCCGAGTTCTGCCAACCATTCCCCGGGCAGCCGTCCGCGCGGCTGCTGGGTGTCCACTCCATCGGCAAAGGGTTGGTCAAAACCTTCAAACGGATGCAGGTGATTCGCACACGCGGAAGACTCGCAGCTTGGCGCTGCGCGCGCGCGGGTTGGCCGCGTGTTCTTGGTCGTCCGCCTCCACAGGCTTGCGAGTGAGACGCTCCCCTGCTCCAGCGCGCTCCAGGTCCGCAAAGGTGTGCTTCACCAGGCGGTCCTCCAGGCTGTGGAAGCTGATGATGGCCACCCGTGCGCCCGGCCGCAGCCAGCTGACGCGCCCTGCCGCCACGCTGCGGGCTGCCTGCGACACCGCCTCCAGCAGGCCTTCCAGCGAGCCCAGCTCGTCGTTCACCCGGATGCGCAGCGCCATGAAGGTGCGCGTGGCTGGATTCAGGCGCGACTGCCGCGCCCGCGCCCCGTACGCCTGCCGAACCACCTGGGCCAAGTCCTGCGTGGTCTGGATGGGCGCGCGCTGGCGGGCCTCCACGATGGCCCGGGCGATGCGCCGCGCAAACGGGTCCTCGCCCCAGTGAAAGATCAGGTCCGCCAGCTCTGCCTCTGGCAATCGGGCCAGGAGCTGGGCGGCTGTCTCGCCGTGGGTGGGATCCAGGCGCATGTCCAGCGGCCCCGGGTGCTGGAAGCTCAGCCCACGGGCCGGGTCATCCACCTGGGTGCTGGCGAAGCCAAGGTCTGCCAGGAGGCCATCTGCCTGCCATCCCAGATTGCCCAGGATGCTGGGGAGGGATGCAAAGTTGCCGTGGAAGGCGCTCACCTGCACGTCTGGCGTGGCCTCCACCCGCTGCTGGGCGTAGGCCAGGTTGACCAGGTCGCGGTCCACCAGGAGCAGCCTGCCGCCAGGGGCCACCTTCTGCGCCAGCAGGGCTGCGTGTCCGCCGCGGCCAGCCGTGAGGTCCGCCATGGTCTGACCAGGCTGCGGGGCCAGGAGGTCTGCCACGGGCTGCAGCAGCACAGGCGCGTGCCCGGATGGGTCTGGCACACCGCGCGTGGCAGGCTGCGTGGTCATGGCCCTGCAGGCGCGTCTGCTGGCCGCTGCTGTGGCGCAGCGCCCATGCCGCGCATGGCCAGGAGGAGCGCGGCGATGAACACCGCCACCAGCACCAGGAAGGGCACGCGCAGCTGGCCGCCCACCAGCAGCAGGTAGAGCGCCACCGCCACGCCCACCACCACCAGCACCACCTGCACGCCGTACAGCGCCAGCACTGCCTTGCGGACCGAGCCGCCCATGCTGCGCTTGAAGCGATGGTGAAGGTGGTGCGCGTCGGCGGTGGAGAAGGACACGCCTGAACGCTTGCGCCGGATCATGGCCAGCAGCGTGTCCAGAATGGGCAGGCCAAAGAGCGTCAGTCCGCACATGACCAGGAGCAGCGGGTAGCCGTCGTAGCCGGCGGTGGGACCAGGGAGGAGGCCGTCTGCGCCAGGCTCTGTGCCAGCGCGGCTGACATACGGGCAGTCAAAGGGCCCGATGTTGGCGAACGACATGATGATGGCCACGGCCACGAAGCCCAGCAGCAGGCTGCCAGCGTCTCCAAGGAAGATGCTGGCGGGATTGAAGTTGAAGATCAGGAACCCCAGGCACGCGCCCAGCGCGGCCATGCAGAGCACCACGCGCACGCCCGCCATGGAGGTGACCGATGGATCGGCCAGCTCTGGGTGGGGCGGCAACGCAAACACAATGGCCAGGCTGATGGCCAGGAGCCCCACGCACATGATGGCAGTCACGCCGCTGAGGAGGCCGTCCAGCCCGTCAATGAGGTTGGCGGCGTTGCAGCCGCCCAGCACAAACGCGGCCACCGCCGCAGTGCCGGTCCAGTAGAAGACCGTGGCGTTCTGCACCTGGAAGGCGCCAAAGTGGATGAAGTGGTCGCTGGGCCCGCCCATGATGGGCGCCAGCGCGCCCACCGCCACGTTCACGCCGATGTCGTCCAGCGCCAGCGCAGCAGCGGCCACCAGCTGGCCAGCGATCTTCAGGCGCGCGTCGAACTTCCAGATGTCGTCCGCCAGGCCGGTGAAGGTGATGACCACCATGCCCAGCACGATGCTGGGGCGCACAGGCGCCAGGTCCGCCACCTTGTCGTTGGCGAACACCGCGCCAGCCAGGATGCCACCAAAGATGCCCAGAAACACGCCCACGCCGCCCAGGTAGGCCACCGTGCGGCCGTGGAGCTTGCGCACCTGGTCGGGCTTGTCCACCACGCCGGTGGCATGCGCCACGCGCCGCGCCAGCGGCACGGCCAGCACAGTGACCACAAATGCGCCGATGAGCGCGGGCAGCGAGCCCCACAAGAGCTCCAGCGCGCCAGCCATGCGCACATCCACGGTGAAGGAGTCGCAGTTCATGCGGCTCCCTCCACAGGTGGGCGCAGGGCTGCGGCCACGTCGCGGATGGTCTGCTCCAGCGGAATGGTGGCCTGGAAGCCAATGGCCTGGCGGATGCGCGTGAGGTCCGGCTGGCGCGCGGCCAGGTCCTCGAAGCCAGCGCCGTAGACATCCTCGTATGGAATGCGCTTGATGGCAGAGCGGCTGTCCACGGTGCGGATGACCAGCTCTGCCAGCTGGAGGATGGTGATGGACTGGTCGCTGCCCACGTTCAGCACGCGGCCATGGCAGGCGGGCGTGTCCAGCAGCCTGGGCAGCGCTGGCGCCACGTCCCGCACGTCGCAGAAGCAGCGGGCCTGCTGGCCAGTGCCGTGCACCTCCAGCGGCTGGCCTTCCAGCGCAGCCTGCACAAAGCGCGGCAGCACCATGCCGTACTGCCCCGTCTGCCGCGGACCCACCGTGTTGAAGAAGCGCGTGATGACCACGGGCAGGCCTTCGCGCCGCGCGTGGGCCAGCGCCAGATGCTCGTCCACGGCCTTGCTGATGCCGTAGCACCAGCGCGAGACAGTGGATGGTCCGAACACGATGTCGTCGTCCTCGGCAAAGGGCGAGCGCGAGCCCTTGCCGTAGACCTCGCTGGTGCTGGCCACCAGCACAGGCGAGCGATGCCGCGCAGCGTGCTCCAGCACAGCGGCTGTCTCCAGCACATTGGTCTCGATGGTGCGGACTGGCTCCTCCACCACCAGGCGCACGCCCACGGCAGCAGCCAGGTGGTAGATCTGGTCGAAGCGCTGGCCGCTGATGCGCCGCAGCGCGGGACCCACGCGATCCTGCATGAACTCCAGGCGGTTGCCCGCCTGCGCGCGTGCAGCGTCCAGATTGGCCAGACGGCCAGTGGAGAGGTCGTCCACCACTGTGACGCGGTCGCCGCGGCCAAGCAGCGTCTGGCAGAGGTGCGAGCCGATGAAGCCTGCACCACCGGTCACCAGAACGCTGCGCTGGGAGGCTGTGTTGGCCACTGTGTCAGCCGCTCTGCTGCCCGTCCTTGGCAGCCTCCTTTTGGGCAGCCTCCTTCTTGGCAGCCTTGCCTTCTGCCGCCGTGACCGACTTGCCCTGCGCGTAGGCAGTCATGACCTCTGCGTTCTTGCGGAAGTAGCCGCCAGCCGTGTGCTCGGGGCGCATCAGGATGGCGCCCAGCAGCGCGGCGCGCGTGTCCAGCAGCTGGCCGATCACCTTGCCCACCAGGCCGCGCTGGTCCTGCATGGCGCGGACCACCAGCAGCGCAGCGTCGGAGGCGTGCGCCACCACCAGCGTCTCGCCAGCCACCAGCGTGGGCGGCAGGTCCACCAGCACGATGTCGTACTTCTTGCGCAGGTCCTGCAGGATGCGCGCCATCTGGTCGCCAGACAGCAGCTCAAAGGTGCGCTGCGATGGCGTGCCGGCGCCAAACACAGCGATGCCATCCACCATGGTGGGCTCCACAGACTGGCCGTGCAGCATGTCTCCCAGGCCCTTGCCATCTGGATCCACGCCAAACAGCGCAGCCAGGCCGGGCCGGCGGAAGTTGGCGTCCACCACCGCCACAGAGCGGCCCACGGACGTCAGGCTGCCAGCCAGATTGCTGATCACCGTGGAAACGCCGGCCTCGGGATGCGCCGACAGCACCGCGATCACGCGGAATCCGCCGGCATCTATGCCCTTGCGCACCTGCGCCGCGGCCTGCCGGAGCATCTCCGCAGTGACCGAGGTGGGCGCCTCCTTCACGCAGCGCTCTGCGCGAGCAGGCTTTCCGGGATCGTCGGAAAGATCGGGCACCACGCCCAGCAGCCGGCAGCCCGCCATGCCCGCCATGTCCGCTGGGAAGCGCACGCGCTGATCCAGGAACTCGCGCAGGAACACCACGCCTGCCGCCAAGGCCAGACCCAGCACCGCGCCGATCGGAATGTAGAACTCCAGGCGTGGGAAGGTCATCTCGCGCGGCGTGACGGCCAGCTGCACCAGGCGCACACGCTGCACGTCCTCGCGCACGCGCACCAGCTCCAGCTGCATGATCATGTTCTGGATGGTCTCGCGGGCCTTCTCGCGCTGCTCCAGCAAGGACTGCAGCGCCTTCAGCTGCTGCTGCCTTGCAGTCTGCTCGTTCAGTCGCTTCTCCAGCGCCTCCAGGTCGCCGGTCTGCTGCTGGACCACCGCCGTGAACTGCGCCACGCGGGTGTCCAGATCAATCTTCTCGGCGTTCACATTGCGCCGCATGATCTCCTTGAGGCCGGTCTTGAACTTGTCCTCCGCAGCCTGGGCGCGCTGCTCGAGCTGCTTCAGCTCGCGGTGCTCCGGACCGTACCGGACGCGCGCCGAGTTGACCGCCACCTCCAGCTGCTGGCAGTCGCGCTCCAGCTGACGGATGGTGAAGTCCTCCAGCGCCTTGCTGCGGTCTGCGTCCTCGTAGGTGTTCAGCTCCAGCTTGCGCTCCACCAGCATGCGCCGGGTCTTGGCGCTCACCAGCACCTGGCTGGCCTCGTCGCGCTGGCGCTGTGTGTTCTCAATCTGGTTGCGCAGCTCCAGGTTGGCGCTGCCAGAGGCCGAGTCCGTCACATTGTTGGTCGCGATGTACTTCTCGATCGCGCGCTTCTGGTCATCAATCTCCTTGTCCAGCGCGTCACGCTTGGTCACGAACTCGTCCAGGCTCTTGCGGGCGCGCTCGTCCTCGCCGCTGCGCCGCTGATCCATGTACGTGTTGGCGATGCCGTTCAGCACCACCGGGATGTCCTCCTTGACCTGCGTGCTCCAGCTGAGCGAGAAGTTGGATGTGCCGCGGATGTGGCCAGCTCGGAGCGTCTTCTCAAGCTCCTCCACGCGCTCATCCACAGTGGGGTACTCCTTGCCCCATGCGGTGGTGGAGATGTCAGGCCGCTTCATGGCGGCCTCCAGCACGCGCTTGGAGATCATGCGGCGTGACTCGGTCTGCCCCACTCGGGCCACGGTCTCTTCCAGCGTGTTGTCGGTGGAGAGCACGCTGGTGGCGTCCTTGATCTCAGGCGCCACCTCGAACACGGCGGAGCCTGACCAGACCGGGTACAGAAAGAGCTGCGCGTAGTTCACCACCACGCCCATCACCGCGCCGACCATGGCTGCACCACCCAGCAGCCATGCGTGCTGGCGCAGCACGCGCACCGGGTCGATGGTGGGGCCGACCTGCTTGGGCCGCTGCTGCTGCTGCGCTGGCTTGCGCGCGGGTGCACCGCCCGGGGCGGGAGCTGCGCTGGGCGTGGGCGCTGCGCCTGGGGCGCCGGACGGCTGGGTGGGGCTCTGGCTCATGGTGCTTCTCCGTGGTACGTCGCTCTGGCGGGTGGGCTCACTTCAGGCCCTTGAGCGCCTCATCAATCTGCTTTGCGATGTCAGGCGCGGTGTTCGGCAGCTGCTTGGCGCGCTCCAGCGAGCGGCGCGCCTCGGTTGCGCGCCCGGTGGCGGACTGCACCATGCCAAGGTGCAGCAGCGCCGGCGCTGTCTCCTGCATGATCAGCGAACGCTTCAGGGCGTCCTCCGCACGCTGGTAGGCCTTGGCGTCGCCGGCAGCGGCCTGCTTCAGCAGCACAAAGCCCAGCGAGTCAAGGAACTGCGGCGTCTCTGGCGCCACGGCCACGGCGCGCTCCGCATAGTCCAGCGCCTTGGCCAGGTCTGCGTTCTGCTCCGCCATGATGTACGCAGCGTTGTTCAGCGCGTTGGCGTTGCGGGGTTCCAGGTCAGCGGCCGCGCGGAACGCCTCCACTGCGGCCTTGGCATCACCCTTGGTGTAGAGGGCGTTGCCCTTCATGCTCATGGCGGTGGCGCGCAGCGGGGCTGGCACCTTGTCGCCATCTGCCAGGGCCGCGTTTGCCCACTCAAGCGCCTTGTCGGCGCCGTCAGGGCCAGAGTCGCCCCACAGCGCGCCGATCAGGACCTTCTCCGCCGAGTTGGGCGTGCCGGTGGACGTGATGAGCGCCTCCAGCTCCTTGGTCTTGTCCTTTGGGAAGACCGTGCGCAGCCGCGGAAGCACGCGCTGCATGGCTGGAGACTCGATGCCCGCGGCTCGGGCGCCCAGGATGGCCTCGCGCGCCACGGCGTTGAACTCCGCCTGGCGGTTGAGCTTGTAGAACGCCACCGCCTGCGCGGCGCGAACCACTGGATCGGACTGCGCGTTGACGGGCGCTGCCGCAACGATGGCCAGGCTCTGCTGCGGCGCGTTGTTGGCGGTGTGCTCGTCCACAGCCTTGGCCAGCAGCACAGTCATGTCCGGCGCAATCCGGAACGCCAGCTCGTAGGCGGCGGCCGCCTCGGCGTGGTTGCCGCTGATGGACAGCAGATCGCCCAGCTGCTCGCGCCACGCTCCCTTGGTGGGGAACAGCTCCACGGCCGCGCGCGACTGGTCAAGTGCCTTGGGAATGAGATCAGACACCACATACAGCTGGATGAGGCGGGCGCGGGCCTGCTCATCCATGGGCTGCACCTTCAGGTACCGCTCCAGCGCGCCGATGGCTCCGCCACGGTCGCCCTTGTCCAGCGCCAGATCTGCGCGCATCATGGCGGCGTCCAGCAGGCCAGCGTTGCGGCTGAGCAGACGCTCGACCTCCGCCACGGCCAGGTCATAGGTGCGCTGGTCAATCACGCCGCCAGCGCGGGCCTGCGCACGCAGCACCTCCACGCGGCGCAGCGGCGCCAGGTAGGCGCTCGGGGCCAGCTGCTCTGCCTTGGCGAGCGCAGCCAGCGCCTTGTCGCGATAGCTGCGGGCGGCATCCAGATCGCCCATCCGCTCGGCCTTGCCGCCTCGGTTGGTGTCCAGCGCGGCGCCCAGGATCTCGATGGCAGCCTGCGCGGATGGCGCCGGATTGGAGCCCGCCAGCGAACGCACCTTGGCCAGCGAGGCCTCTGCCGCTTCGAAGTCTCCCAGCTGCATCTGCAGCTCGCAGAGACGGGCCTGCATGTCCAGGCGCGGGTTGGTCTCCAGCCAGTTGGCCAGCGCTGCCGCTGCCTCCTTGGGCTTGCCTTGGCCGTTCTGGATCTCCACCAGCGCCAGGTCGGCTTCGCGCTTCTGTGGGTCCTGCGCCTTGCGAGCCTCGGCAAACGCAGCTTCTGCTGCCTCCGGCTGGTTGGCCGCCAGATGATGCACCCCCAGCTCTAGGTACATGTTGCTGGGCACTGGACCGCGGGCCTTGGTGGCGTCAATCACAGCCTGGATGGCCGCTGCGCCTTCTGCTGGCATGGACTGATCGCGCATCACGCGCGCCTTCTGCACCGCCAGCTGCAGGTTGGTGGGGTTCTGCGCAATGATGTCCGCGTACAGCTGCTCGGCGCGCGCGCGGTTCACGCGGGCCTGATCAGACAACAGGCGGCCGCGCTGCTCCGGCGTCAGGCCAGTCCAAGCAGACGCGCTCAGCGGCTTGCCATCAGTGCCCTTCAGCGTGTCATACGAGGGCGGCATGTACAGCAGGCTGTACAGCGCGGCGATGTTCTCGGGGATCGGACGCAGGCGCTTGTTCAGCTCCTCGCGCACCTCGATGGCGCGACCACGCGTGCCGTACGTGGCCTCGAACTGCGCCTGCAGCATGGCGAGGCGCGCGTCCACAGGGTTGGACTCGGCCGCTGCGCGCAGCATCTCCAGCGCCTGTGCGCCGTTGCTGGCGCGCGCCATGGCGCGGGCGTACCCAATGACGGTGTCGGCATCGTTGGGGCGGCGGTCATACGCCTCCTTCCACAGCGTCAGGGCCTCCTGCTCATTGCCCAGACGCTCCTGCAGTCCCGCCAGACGGGCAGTGAGCGCCGCCTCGGTGCGTCCAGCGGCACGCGCCTTCTGCACCATGGCCGCGGCCTCTGCCACCTGTCCCTGTGTCTCCATCAGGTACGACTCAAGCACGATGGGAAGCTCGGGCGAGTTGGCGATCTTGCGCGCCAGATCCATCTGCGCGCGGGCCCGGCCCAGCGCAGCCTGCGCCTCATCCGTGCGCTGCGCATCCTTGGCTGACAGGTACTGGGCCAGCGCCTCGGCAAACGCAGCCTGCACCACCGCCGGGTCGTCCGACGCGCTCTGCATGGCGGTCTTCTCTGCCTCGGTGATGCGGGCGCTCACGGCAGCGAGCTGCTTCTGCAGCTCGGCCATCTTCACTGGATCGGCACTGGCTGCCTGCAGCTGGCGGCTCAGGTCCGAGCGCAGCGACCGGAACGCCTGAAGCAGCTCAGCATCGCGGCGCTTGGGGTCCTCGATCACGCGATTGACCATCATCTCGATGCGCTGCATCGGATCGTCGGTGGCCAGCTCCGCTTCGATGCGCGCCAGGCCCAGGCTCCGCGGGTACTTGACCTGCGCAGCCTGCACCAGCTCCTTGGCCTTGGCCTTGTCGCCAGCCAGCATCTCGATGCCGGCCTGCATGGCCATGGCCTCCTCGGCACCGGAGGTTGCTGCCACCAGATCGGCCACCAGCTGCCGCGCCTTCACCCAGTCCTTGGCCTGGATGGCTGCGTCAATGGCCTTCATGCGCTTGGCCAGTTCCGTGGGTTCGCCAGTGGCCGAGCCCATGCGGCGGCGCACCTCCTGCAGTGCGCGCGTCATCTCTGGATTGTTGGGGAACGCAACCGCCAGGTCGGAAAGAATCGACTCAGCCTCCACCCAGCGACCCAGACGCATGCTCATGTCCGCACGCTGCAGCGCCAGCTGAATGTCGCCGGGGTAGGCCTCGGTGCCCTGCGTGGCGCGCTGCAGCGCAAGACCCAGGTCATTGCGGGCCTGCGCTGTCATCGAAGCCCACAGGTACGCGTCCTCTGTGGGAGCGGTGGTTGCGCTGAAGTACTGGTCCCACTTCTTCTGCGCAGCGACATAGTCCTGCTTGATGTGGAAGATCTTTGCGTCTGCCGCCAGCATGGCCGGCTTGTTCTCGTCGTTCTGCTGCAGCGTCAGCAGCTGGGCGCGGATCTTCTCCAGCTCGGCGATGACCGCCTTGCGCTCGGCATCTGTGGACTTCTCTGAGAGCTGGTTGAGCTCCACTCCCAGGATGGCGCCGACGGCCGACGCACGCAGGGTCTCCTGCATGCGGGCATCCAGGCTGGTGGACAGCTGCGGCTCATCCACCAGCGCCTTTGCAGCGGCGCGCACAGCGGCCACCTCGTCCGGGGTGCGTCCTGCGTAGCGGGCGCGGATCAGAATGGCCGTGGCGCGCGAGCGGAGATCCTGCGGGTGCTTCTGGACCCATTCGTCAAGCAGCTCGATGGCGCGCTTGCTCTGGTTGGTGGCGGCAAGAAGTCCGGCGGCTTCGCGCACCTGACTGCCGCTGCTGCACTGCAGCACCGACTTCACAAGATCGTCGGTGGCGGCAGTGAGCGCCAGCGGGTCGATCTGTCCAGACTGCACGCGGCCAGAACGGCGGGCGTCCGACACCAGGCGCAGCAGCTTCATGCGGGCCAGCGCGGCGGCAGCGTCGCCGCCGGCGTTTGCAAGTCCCTTGGCAGCGTCCTGCAGCGTCTGGTCCAGCTCCTTGCGGCGCTCGGCCACCACGTCTTCCTGGCCGGCGCGGACCGCACGGTCAATCTCGTTCAGCTGCATCGTCACCAGGGCGTGCCACACGCGCCACTGTCCCGGCGCAGTCTTGGAGAGCGCCTTCAGGTCCTTCAGCGCCTCCGCGCGCGCGCGGACGTCCAGCGTGGCGTCGCGCTGCGCGCGTGCCAGGCCCAGGTACACAGCGGCCAGCTCCGCGCCGGGCGCGTCGGCCGGCACGGCCTCCTTCATCTCCTTGGCGATCGTCTCGATGTTTGCCCAGCCTTCGCCCTTGCTGTAGATCTCGGCCTCGTCCTCCAGCAGCTCGAGCAGCGCCTTCCACTGCGCAGGATCCGTGGGCTGTGCGCGGGTCCGTGCCTGCGCGATTCCCATGAGCGCGCCGTAATCCTCATTGGCCTGGGTGGCGTTGGCGGCCTTGATCTGGTCCAGGGCCGTGCGCATCTTGTCGATGTACTGCAGCTCGCTGGGCTTCTTCTTCACAGCGCGGCCGTACTCGGCGAACGCCTCGCGCGGCTTGCCTTCGGCCATCAGCTTGTCGCCGCGGCGGACGTTGCGCTCCGGATCCTGGATGTAGTACTTGTTCACCAGCACCACGCCCACCAGCAGCACGGCGGCCGCGATGGCAAAACCGACTGCGACGACGAAGAACTTCTTGTTGAACTTGGTTGCCATGTTCGTTCTGTCCTAGTTCTTGTCCTGCACGGTGCTGGCTGGCGCGGTGCGCTGAGCGTCGCGCGCCTCTACTTCTGGCCAGTCGGGCAGGCAGCGCATGAGCTGCGGCATGAGGTCACGCAGGAACTGCTCGGCCTGCGCCTTGAAGGCTTCCTTGGGCTCCGGCTTGATTGACTCTGGATAGCGTGCGGAGAGCTGCACCTTGCAGTAGTACGAGAAACGGTCGGTGAGGTTGAAGGCCAGCATGCGCACGCCCGTGGTGGTGGCGGAAAGGCGGCCGTTGGCGATGAAGAGATATCCGCCCAGCTGCCGGATGCGCGGAGACTTGGGATCCTGGAACGTCACCGTGGTGAGCCCGAGGTCTCCCACCGGCAGGGGCACTCGCTGGATGCGCCGCGTCACCGGATCTGCCGCCATGCCGAACGCGTACTTTTTGCCCGTGGCGCGGTTCACTGGCGTGTCTGGCGCGTCCTCCGGCTTGAAGGAGACGTCCAGCGACAGCACCTCTGGCGACCCCAGCTGCACCAGGCCGTTTGCAGCCCAGCAGCGGTCCGGGATGTGCGGCACCGTGTCAATGCCGCCCGTGTAGTAGGCGATGTGCAGCGAGATGACGCCCTTTGAGGGGTCGCCGTCCAGGGCGTAGTTGCGGGTCAGGTACTGCTTGGTGCCAAGCGCCTCCACGCTGGCAGCGTCCTCCAGGTGGTCCTCTCCCACGCGCCGCCACTGGCCAATGGCCGTGGGGATGGTGGAGAAGTCCGCGCGCAGCTCCACGGGCTCCTTCTGCAGGAAGATGCCCAGCGACTTGACGCCAGCGCGGAAGCCGAATGCGCCCACAGCCAGCAGCGCCAGCACCACGGAGTAGACCAGCATGATTCGCCGGTCAAACCGCATGGCCGCCTCCGCTTCCTGATGTCTTGGCCGCTGGCTTCTTGTCTGCGTCGGCTGGCACTTCCACCAACATGTTGCGCATCACCCATGGTTCCCAGGAAGAGCAGGAACGCTGAGGTTCAGCCACAGCAGTCCCACCAGTTCGTAGGATTGCCGCCTGTGAGCTTTCACGTCGAAGCGCCCCAGCACGCCCAGGCTGGCCACGCGCAGGACGTTCACAAAGAGCGAGATGGGCACGCCCATCACCACCAGCGCCACGCGCTGCCACCAGCGCGGCAGCCCGATGTACGCCATGGCCACGCCCAGCGCCATGAAGGCCACCAGGGTGCGCATGCCAGAGCATGCTTCCGCCACATTGAGCGGGCAGGTGCCGCCGCCAGGCAGCGCCACCGTCAGCACGTTGCCCACGCGATCCGTCTCGATGCCGAGCACGTTGTTCAGAAGCAGCGCCGCGCCCAGCGCGCTCAGGTCCTGCAGGCGCTCGGTCACGCGGCTGAGCACGCTCTCGGAGATGGTCTGGCCGAACACCACCCAGTACGCCCAAGGGAACCACAGGTACCGCATGGCGCGCCATCCAAAGATCATGATGAGCACGCCCAGCATGCAGATGCCCACGCCAAAGCCGTTCAGGTTGTGGTTCTGCAGCGCTGCAAATCCGAACGCGCACGCCACGTACCAGCCCAGGCCAAGGAGCAGCGGGATGGCGCCCCACAGGCTGGGCTCAAATGGCTTGGCCAGCAGCTTGTCCCGCATCAGCCACACGAAGTAGCCGCAGATTGCAGGAATGACCAGGGTGTGGCCCCAGTCAGATGGCTCGTTGACGGCCCAGCGCGCCTGCTTGAAGAAGAAGTCCCAGAAGACTCCCACGAACACCACCGCAAGCAATCCGCCGTAGGCCCAGGCCTTGCCGCTGGACACCACCACCGTCTGCGCGGCTGGGTTGGGAGCGCTGCGGCTCCCGGCTGGTGTCGTGGCGGCGGTACTCATGCAGGGTCAGGCCCATGGGCTCATTGGCCAACCACGTTGACGGGTGGCGCACCGAAGACGTCGTTACCAAAGTTGCGGTCCAGCAGGAAGCCGAAGCCGTACGTCATGCGGAAGCCGTTGCGGATGACCGCCAAGGGCGTGGCGAAGAAGTTGGTGCCGATGATGATCTGGTCATCCGGGCGCAGCTCGATGTCTGGCTCTGCGCGGTTGCGGATGGCAGCCAGGTTCACGCGGATGGCGGCTTCGCGATCCACGCTGATCTTGCGGATGAGGTCCACGCGCTGCGGAATGGCCACCTGGCCCAGGCCGCCCGCCGCGGAGACCAGGCGGCTGAGCGTCAGCTCGCCCACCTGCGGCAAGCTGTACACGCCAGGACGCGCGATTTCACCGTCGATGTAGACCACGCCCTCGACTGGCTCCACATACACCTTGTCGGCGGGATGGATGATCACGTTCTGGCGGAGGTCGCCGCGCTGCAGGCGCACCCAGTCCACGGTGATCACGCGGGTCTTCTGGCCAGTGGGCAGGCGGAACGAGCCCGGCTTCATCAGCGCGCCCGCTGTGGCCTGCGACGCCACAGCGCCTGTCACCGCGCCCTGCGGCGAGTTGGGGCGGAGCGCTGGGTTGCCAGCCTCGATGGCGCGCGCCTCTGCAGCGGGCACCAGGATCCACTCCTGCTTCTGCTGGTCAAAGTAGTACTGCGCCTCGTCCCCAGATGCGCGCTGTGGCGGTGCCACGGTGGCCTGCGCGGGATTCGGCACAGGCTTGTCCTGCGTGCTGGGCGCTTCGACTGGCGGAGCAACATCAGGTGGCACGGACTGCGTGCGCATGGCGCCTGGCGCTGTGGCTGGCGGCGCTGGCGGCTCGATGGGAGGCGTGGTGGGCGCAGGTTCTGAACCGGGCGCTGGCGGTGGGGTCGGCGCTGGCGCGGGAGCGGGCGCTGGCGCAGCACCAGGCTGCGCGCCCGGCTGCGCGCTCGGCGCGGCCTGACCGCTGCCAGCTGGCGCGATCTGGTTGATCAGGTCATCAATCGAAGGTGCAGCAGGCTGCTCGGGCTGATCTCCAGGCTTGGCAGGCTGGCTTGGCTTGCCAGCAGGAGCCTTAGGAGTCTTTGGAGTCGCGGGCGCGCCCTCCATCTCGTCTGCTTCCACGTCCTCGATCACGCGCACCACCAGCACGTTGCGAATGCCAGCAGGTGCTCCCCCCGCCAGCGCCACTGCCTGGCGCACGTCAAAGTCTGGGCGGCTGAGCGAGTACACGCCGGGGTTCCGCACCGCGCCATCCACGGTGAACGTGAATGCGCGGCCTTCCACCACCGTGACGTCCACCTGCGGGTTGGGAAGATGCTGGCTGAGGCGGTCGGAGATCTCTGTCACCAGCTGCTGCTGGGTGAGGCCGGAGGCATGCACTGAACCAACCACCGGCAGCAAGATCATGCCGGCCTGGTCCACGGTACGACGGAAGTTCTCGGCCTTGCCTTCCTGGAACAAGTCCATGATCTGGACGTCCAGCTGGTCGCCCGAGCCAAACGTGTACTCCAGCTGGGCCACAGACAGGTCATCACCCTTGGGGGCGCCCACCTCGGTGGCGTACGGCTCTTCCTCTACTTCAATGACATCCAGCCGCCGCAGCACTGGGATGGCAGTCGGGGTGTATTCAAAATAGCCCGTGCGGCTGGGGTCCATCCAGCTGTCGTAGTCACAGCCAGTGGCCACAGCCAGCGCAGCGACAGCGCCTGCCCGCACAGCCAGGCAGAGCAACGAACGAGTTTGGCGCCGGTCTGTGCCGGCGGCAGGAAAGGTCGGTGTGGTTACCACAAGGGCCTCTGGTCTCAAGAACTGATGTCCTGCCCCGGTACATCCGTGCGGTGGGGCTATCGGCAAGGCAGGAAGGGTACCTGCATCATTGCTCTCGGCTTGATCCAAGGCCGTTTCAAGCCGTACGGCCCAAGTCAGGCCGGGTTCGTGCCAAAACCCCCACGGGTTGGGGCACTCAGCAAGCAGTGTTCTAGCACAGCCATGCGGACTGCCACGCCATGGGTCACTTGCCGCAGGATCTGGCTGCGGCGGGCGTCGTCGGCCACGTCATCGTCCACTTCCACGCCTCGGTTCACTGGGCCGGGATGGAGCACCACACAATGCTCTGGCAGGCGCTTGGCGCGCTCATGGGTCAGGCCATACTGTGTCCGATAATCTGATGCAATGGCAGACCCAGCCTGCCGCTCCAGTTGAATGCGGAGCATCATGATGGCATCCAGATCGTCCAGCTGTGAGTCCAGACCGTGTGAGATGACCACACGATCGGGATATTTGGCTACGTGTTGGAAGCTGCCTGGCACCAGCGTGGGTGGCCCCACCAAGCGAACTTCCGCACCCAGCGTGGTGAGCGCGTGCAACGCGGACCGTGCCACCCGGCTGTTGGCGATGTCCCCCACGATGGCCACCTTGAGTCCAGCCAGCTTGCCCAGCGCCCGGCGGATGGTCAGGCAGTCCAAGAGCCCCTGGGTGGGGTGCTCATGGCGGCCGTCCCCTGCGTTGAGCACGGTGCAGCCCAGCTGCGTGGCCAGGAGCTCTGCCCCACCGCTCAGGCTGGTGCGGACCACGATGGCGTCCACCCCCAGTGCCTCCACGTTCAGAGCTGTGTCTAGAAAGGTCTCGCCCTTGCTGGTGCTGGAGCCGTTCTCTGTGAGCGTGATGCTGCGGCCACCCAGCCGCGCCACTGCTGTCTCAAAGCTCAGGCGCGTGCGGGTGGAGTCCTCAAAGAAGAGATGCGCCACCAGGCGGCCTTCCAGCGTCCGGCGCGGTGGCTGCGTGCGCTGCGCCACCGGCAGCAGCGCTTCCGCAGCATCCAGCAGCGCAGTGAGTTCCTGTGCAGACAGACCCTCCAGCTTCAGCAGGTGCTGTGCGCTCATGGTGTGCCCCTGGCCAGCCTCAGTCGTTCTCTTCCCAGGGTTCTTCGACGAAGGGGTAGTTGGGGTTGGACATGTAGGGGTCTTCGCCGTAGTCATCGGGATTGATCTCGGTGGTGGGCCCCGGGCCCATGTTGGCCTGCTGCACCTGCGTAGGCGTCATGGCGTCGCCCCAGAGCGCGCTGTCATCATCGTTCCCGCAGCCAGTGGCCAGCAGGCACCCCACAGTGGCGACCAAGCAGCAGAAGACAGCACCAGGCGCGCGATTCATGCCACGCATGGTACGCCAGCAGCCGCGGACTACCGCGCGGTGCCGATGCGCCAGATGCCGCCCTTGGCTTGCGAGTCCTGGCTGCCCTCAAAGGTGGTGATGTAGAGGGTGCCGTCGCCAGCCTCGCCAAAGCTGGTGGGGAGCTGGCCGCGCAGCTGGCCGATGACCTTGGGCCCAGCCACCAGCTGGCCGTCCTTGGTGCGCAGGCCCCAGATGTGGCCGCTGGACAGGTCGGTGTACAGGTAGACGCCCTGCAGCGAAGCATCCGCGCCGCGATAGACGTAGCCGCCCGTGATGCTGTTGCCCTGATCGCGCGGGTACTCCACGATGGGCTCGGTGTAGTCGCTGCCATACGCGCCGGGCTTGCCGCCGCGGAACTCGTGCAGGCCTTCGCGCACGTTCCAGCCGTAGTTGCCGCCCTTGCGCACGATGTCCACCTCTTCAAAGAGGTTCTGGCCAACGTCGCCGGCGTACAGCTCGCCTGTGCTGCGGTCAAAGCTCATGCGCCACGCGTTGCGCAGGCCATACGCCCAGATTTCGGGGCGCGCGCCCTTCACCGCTACAAAGGGGTTGTCTGCTGGAATGCTGTACTTGGTGTCGGTGCCAGGCTTGTCCACGTCAATGCGCAGCACCTTGGCCAGCAGCGTGGCCAGGTTCTGGCCGTTGCCGTGCGGATCGTTGGCAGCGCCGCCATCGCCCAGGCTGAGATACAGCATGCCATCGGGGCCAAAGAGCGCGGTGCCGCCCTTGTGGTTCCAGTATGGCTGTGGCACCTGCAGCAGCAGCTCTTCAGAGTCTGGCTTGATGGCGTGCGTGGAAGCGTCGGCCACAAAGCGGCTGAGCTTGGTGCTGCGCTTCTTGCCATCCAGGAACGCGTAGTACAGGAACACCTGGTGGTTCTGCGCAAACTTGGGGTGGAAGGCCATGGAGAGCAGGCCCTCCTCATTGCTGCTGCTGTTCACCTGCGGGCGGATGTCCAGCACCACCGTGGGCTCTGTGGCGTCTGGCTTGCTGAGGTCCACCAGCAGCACGCGGCCCTGCTGCTCCACCACGTACATGCGCGTGCTGTCGCCAGGCTCGAACACCACCTGAATGGGGCGAGTGAAGCCCATGGCTGGCATCACGCGCGAGAGGCTCAGGCGCGGAAACGCAGCGTTGGCGTCTGCAACCGGCTTGGCGGGTGGCGTGGCGGGCTTGGAAGCCGGCGCCGTGGCAGGCGCAGCGGGTGACGCAGGCGCAGCGGGCGTGGCTGGCGGCGCCGCAGCGGGTGCGTTCTGAGTGGCCAGCAGCAAGGCGAGTGCAGCGTTCAGCATGACGTTCTCCGTGGGGTGGCCGCGCATCGTAGTTGGACGTGCGTGGTAGGTTGCTGCCATGTTGAGCGCCGCCCTGCTCCTTGCTGCACTGGCACAGACCGCACCGCCTGCTGCGCCTGCAAAGCCAGCGCCGCCCGCAGCACCAGCCGCTCCCGCAGCACCAGAGCAGGGTTTCACACCCCTGTTCAACGGCAAGGACCTGACTGGCTGGGTGGGCGACACCGCGGGCTACGTGGTGGAGAACGGCGCCATCGTCTGCGGCCCCAAGGGCACCAATCTGTTCACCGCTGGCGAATACAGCAACTTCACGCTGCGCTTTGAGTTCCAGCTGTCCGCTGGCGCCAACAACGGCATTGGCATCCGCGCACCACTGGAAGGCGACGCTGCCTACGCAGGCATGGAAGTGCAGGTGCTGGACAGCGACGACGCCCGCTACAAGGACTGGCTGAAGCCCTGGCAGAGGCACGGCAGCATCTATGGCGTGGTGGCTGCCAAGCCCACTGGCATGAAGCCGATTGGCGAGTGGAACAGCGAAGAAATCAAAGTGACCGGCCGCCACGTGACCGTGACGCTCAATGGCGCCGTGATCGTGGACGCAGACCTGGACGAGGCCACGCGCAACGGCACGCTGGATGGCAAGCCGCACCCGGGCCTGGCGCGCACCAGTGGGCACATCGGCTTCCTGGGCCACGGCGACCGCGTGGCGTACCGCAACATCCGCGTGAAGCCAGAAGCTGGCACCTGACCACGCTGGGCTGCGCTTCCCTTACGCTTTCCGCCATGGACGGCAGCTCTCCCAGGCCGCAGGGCACCACAAGCACGCCTTCTCCGCTGGGCAAGGGGCTCTCCATCCTGCTCATCATGGGCGCCATCGTGGTGGTGGCTGCGGGGCTGCGCGCCGTGCAGAGCATCGTGGTGCCGCTGCTGGCTGCGGGGTTCATTGCCATGCTGGCGTTGCCGCTCCTGGTGCTGCTGCAGCGCACGCTGCGCATTCCGCGCTGGCTTTCGCTGCTGCTGGTGGTGGGCTTCACCATTGGCGCGGTGCTTGGCCTGGGCTACCTGCTGGCCAGCCCCATTGCGCAGGTGAAGGACCAGATGCCGCAGTACCAGGCGCGCTTTGAGCAGCTGATGCTGGACGCTGGCGCTGCCATGAAGGCGCGCGGCATGGACGTGGATGTGGAAGCCGCCATTGCGCGCATGCATGACTGGAAAGTCACCGACTACGCCACCGAGATCCTGAGCGCTACGGTGACAGCACTGCAGAACTCAGTGCTCATCCTGCTGGTGACCGCGTTCATCCTGGCAGAGGCGTCCACGCTGCCAGACAAGATCCGCGTGGCGCTGCCGCGCGCCAGCGTGTCTGGCGGGCTGACGTCGGTGGGTGACAAGGTGCGCAGCTACCTGGCGGTGGTCACGCAGCTGAACGTGCTCATGGGCTTCATGACGTACATCGCTGCAGTGATCATGGGCGTTCCGTTTGCGCCGCTCTTGGCGTTCATGGTGTTCTTCCTGAACTACATCCCCACGCTGGGTGCCATTGTGGGCGGCGCTATTCCAGCGCTGTTTGCGCTGGTCACTGTGGGCTGGGGCGCTGCCATTGCCATGGGCGCGGTGCAGGTGGTGCTGGGCGTGGTGGTGGGCAGCGTGATGCAGCCGCGCATGCTGGGCAGCCGCTTGGGCCTGAGCCCGCTGGTGGTGCTGCTGAGCTTGGTGGTGTGGGGCTACCTGCTGGGCGTGGTGGGCATGTTCTTTGCGGTGCCGCTCACCATCATTGTGAAGATCGTGCTGGACAGCACAGACGACCTGCGCTGGCTGGGCATCCTGCTGGGTGATGGCCGCAACCTGCCGCAGCCTGCAGCAAAATTGCCAGCGCCTCCCTCCACCACCACCGATCGCGCCACGGTGTAGGCCGTGTGCGCTGCGCACAGCAACCCGCAGGAACCTCGCCCGCTGCTGAGTGCTGCAGTGCTGGAGTGGCTGGCCGCGCCAGAGGCTGCGCCACTGCTGCACGCGCTGGCTGGTGTGGCGGACACGCCAGCGCCTTCGGCCATTGAAGCACTGCGCCGCACCTGGGGCGCTGAACGCGTGGCCGCTGCGCTGGAAGTGCAGCTGGCGCGCACGCGCGGTGCAGACAAGTTTGGCGCGCGCGCCCGAGACCTGTGGCTGGACCGCGAAGGCGCGCAGATGGCCAGCAGCCCTGCTGTGGCTGCGTGGAAGGCCCGGCGCTTTGCAGGCCAGCGCGCTGTGACCGACCTGTGCTGCGGCATCGGCGGCGACCTGATGGAGCTGGCCCGCGTGGCACCCGCACGTGGCGTGGAGCTGGACCAAGCCCGCGCGTGGATGGCCGCGCGCAACAGCCGCGCACCGGTGGAGCAGCGCAACGCTCTGCTGCATCCTGTGGAGACTCCACTGGTCCACGCAGACCCAGCGCGCCGCAGCGGCAGCACGCGGCTGTGGACAGAAGATGACCTGCTGCCCAGCCTGGCAGAGCTGCAGCGCGTGATGGCGCCCGCAGAAGGCAGCAGCGTGAAGCTTGGCCCAGGCATGGACCTGCGGCAGGTGCCAGAGGGCGCAGAGGTGGAGTTCATCAGCCAGGATGGCACGCTGGTGCAGCAAGTGCTGTGGACGGGTTGCCTGGCGCACGCGCCGGGGCAGCGCACGGCCACGTGCGTGTGCGTGGGCGCCACCATCACCGGCACGCCAGGCCCTACGCCTTGCACTGGCAGCGGACAGTGGCTGGGCATGCTGGCGGTGCCAGACCCAGCGCTGGAGCGCGCGCGGCTGGTGCATCTCTTGCCTGGCGCAGAGCCAGCACCAGGCCTGGGCATTCTGACAGCGGACGCCTTTGCACCCAGCCCGTGGCTCACGGTGCACCGCATTGTGGCACAGCTGCCGCCGCGTGAACACAAGGTGGCAGCGTGGCTGCGCCAGCACCACAGCGGCACGCCCGTGGTGCACACGCGCGGCAAGGCATGCGACCCCGATGCGTGGCAGGCTGCACTGCGCGAAGAGCCAGCGCGCGCCAGCACAGCAGCCGCCGCGGACGCCGCGCCTGGCGCGCGCACCGCGCACACCACGCGCACCACGCACCACGTGTGGGTGCTGCGCGTGGGCGCTCAGCGTCAGGCGCTGATCACCCTGCCTTCAGTTCCGTGAAGGGGCGCGCCAGCTCTGGCGGTTCTGGGAAGCCCACGCCGTTCATGACGTGCGCGCCCACCACGCGGCGCAGTTCGCGGATGTCCACCTTGGACAGCGCCTTGCACAGTGCGGGGTCAAACTGGCTGCCAGAGCAGCGCTGGATCTCAGCGAGCGCGTCTTCCAGCGAGCGCGCGGTGCGATAGGTGCGGTTGGTAGTCATGGCATCCAGCGAGTCTGCGATGCAGACCAGCCGGCCCAGGCGCGAAATGGACTCGCCCTGCGTTCCGTTGGGATAGCCGCGGCCGTCGTAGCGCTCGTGGTGCTCCAGCACGCCGGGCAGCACGTCGGTCATCTGCGGGATGCCGCGGAGGATCTCGTAGCCAATCACCGGGTGAGCGGCGATGTGCTTGAACTCCTCTTCTGTCAGCTGGTCTGCCTTGCGCAGCACGGCTTCGCTGACGCCGATCTTGCCGATGTCGTGGACCAGGCCGCACAGGCGCGCGCGTTCGCAGTCTGCAGCAGGCAGGCCCGCTGCGCGTGCGAGAAGTTCTGCGTAATCCGCCACGCGCGCAGAGTGACCGCGGGTGTACGGGTCCTTGGCATCAATAGAGGCGATGAGCGCGTGCAGCGTGCCGTCGAACATGGCGCGCTGCTCTTCCTCAAGACGCCGGGCCATGCGCGTGCGCAGCTGGTTGCTGAGCGCCAGTGCTGCCACCTGGCCGATGGACTGCGCCAGCGCAGCCAGCATCTCCACGCTGGCGCCGCGGTTGGTGCGGTCGGTCAGGTACAGCAGGCCAAAGAAGTCGTCGCCCACGCTGACAGGCACGCAGATGATGCGCGAGCTGTCCAGTCCAACCAGCGTGCCCACCATGGTCACGTCGCTGGCGCGAGAATCGGTGATGATCACAGGGCCGCCGCGAGCGCGGCGCACCACTGTGCGGCTCAGGCGGCGTTCGCCAGCCTTGCCCGTGGCAGCCAGCACGCGCAGGTCTGCGCCGTCTGGAGAGGGCCGCACAAAGGCCACATCCTGGAAGCCGGTGGCCTTGGCCAGCACCTCCACTGCAGACTTGAAGATGGCTTCTTCTGAACCCGCAGCGTGGATCTGATGGCTGGCGTCCAGCACCGCGGTCAGCTGCTCGGCGGTGAGCGGCGTGGGATTCACGCTCTCCACGCTCTCGGCCGTCATGGTGTCGGCCATGGTGTGGATGGTGCTGGAGCCGGTCTCTTCGCAGCGCTGCACGAACTCCAGCGCCACTGGGCCAACCTCCACGCGGTCGCCTGGCTCAAGGCGCAGCGACTGCAGCACGCGCAATGGCACGCCGTTCACACGGGTGCCGCTGCTGCTGCCGCGGTCCATGACGCGCCATTCGCCGCTGGTGCCAGTGTCGTCCGGAATCCAGTCCAGTACAGCGTGTTCTCGGCTCACAGCGGGGTCCGGGAGTATGAGTTCATTGGTGGAGGAACGGCCGATGCGCACAGACTCTGGCGGCTGAAGGCGGTGCCGTACATCGCCTTTGCCGTTGCTGGAGACCAGCCAAAGATCAGAGGTCGCGCTATGCATCAGCAGCGGATTCGGCCGGGAAATCCGCGCACTTGCGGGGCGGCTACTATTTCCCGTCCGTTCGCCGCACCTATTCCGGAAACTCCGGTTGTGCGGCCTGTCTCTCATCTGGCGGTAGGCCCTTGTCTGGGCACCGCGTCCGCATTCCCTTCGCTGCAGCAGCTGCAGGAGCACTCCATGGCCGGAGCCGACACCTTCACCTTCACCGACGCAAACTTCGAAGCGGAAGCGCTCAAGTCGCCCGTTCCGGTCCTGGTGGACTTCTGGGCCGAATGGTGTGGACCGTGCCGCATGCTGGGCCCCACCATTGACCAGATTGCCACCGAGCTGAAGGGCAAGGCCAAGATCGGCAAGCTGGACGTGGACTCCAACCAGCAGACCGCCATGAACTACGGCGTGCAGTCCATCCCCATGTGCGTGCTGCTGAAGGATGGCAAGCCGGTGGCCAAGTGGGTGGGCATCCGCCCCAAGGCTGAGTACGTGAACGCGCTGACCGCTGCGATGTGAGGAGCGGTGTGAGGAACGGTGTGAGGAGCGGTGGGTGGTGCGCGGCGGTGGCGCGGTGCGGAGGCGTGGCGCGGAGGCGCAGCGCCCGGCCGGGTGGCGCGTCCGCCGCAGTTATTGAGCATGGGCACGTGTTGCGGCATCGGCCAAGAACGGATACATTTGCCCACCTTGCCTGACGCACCCCCCGGCCTTCAGCCGAGGAAGTGCAGCCGGCAAGAGACATTGCTGGGCCTGTAGCTCAATTGGAAGAGCGCATCCATGGCATGGATGAGGTTGTCGGTTCGAGCCCGATCAGGTCCATTTGGGAGTCGGGCGGGCTACTGCCCGCCGATGTACCACCACAGCAGCAAGCCGATGATGAGGGTGGCGGCCACGAGCAACGCTGTGCCTGCCCAGACCGGGATCGCTTGATCGTTCTGTCGCATTCGGAGCGCCCGCTTGTGTGCGTACCACACGAGGACGCCGGTGGTGCCCGCGCCTACGAGCATCCCAATGAACTCTGCGACGCGTGGAGTCATGGCATGATCCGTTTCTGATGCGTGCGATTCCGTGGTCCTACCCAACCAGAATGGACACACCACAGTGCGTGTTGCGCGTTCTCGCGGCGCTTCGCCTCGACAAGTCCGTGCGCCCACGCCAGGTCCCACATGCCCTCGCCTTGGCAGTTGAACTCAACACGCCGCAGTGCCGCATCGCAGCCCAATTCAGGCAAGTGGGAGGCGATCTGCGTGCCAATGCTGGCTGCCAAAGCGCGGGACCGGGATCTCAGTTCTCCGGCTGTCATGACTCAACTCCAGTCGGACCTACCGAGCGTCGAGCGCCCTGCGATCATGGCCTAGACCGCCTATTGGAGGACGGAAGCGAAAGGAGGATCCTGTTATGCAATCTCATCATCCGCTCTGCTTCCTTCGCCGCCTTGGCGTACCTCGGCATCAGCGCACCACGCTGCGCTTCCGCTGGAGTCGCCCCATGTCGCCCCAGAAACTCCGCCTCACACCGCGCATCGATGGCGCCAATTCGGAACTCCAATTGGTCGGTGCCGTCTTGGTCGAAAGGTGGCCAATTGCAGTTGATTCCAAGATCGTTCCTCGGATCGGGCGGGAGCGCCCCGGACTCGTACTTCAGCGCACGTCTATGCCAGCGCAGAAATAGATTGGCCATTTGCTTGAACGCAGCCGAGTCCGCAAGCACCGCGATCATTGGAATGGGAATGCAGCCCTCACCCTTGGGTACAAAGTGATAGCCAAGTTTCACGATGAGCCGGCCTTTACTGGACCGCCGTCTCTTACGGCGGGCCCGTTGGGAAGGTTTGGTTGGCTTCAGGCTCGGCTTCTTCTTCGACTTAGGCATGGCTCCCCTACTTCTCCTCTGGACGGAGTCTAGATGTCCTTCTTCCGTGACCTTACCAACCCACGCTCAAGCCTTCGCTCGTCCGCTTGCGTTTGCCGGGGAGCGCGTCCTGCCACCACCACTCCATGAAGGCGATGAGCGATGCAGGGAGGCGCGGGGCCTTCCTTGCCGCTCTCTTGTTCGTCCGGGCCATTGCGATGTGCCTCAGGTGTTCAGTTCGACGTCATCCCACGCATCACCTGACATCAGCCACTCCAGCGCGCGACGTCGCTCGACCACCGCGTACGAAACAAGACTGAGAGAGTCCGCCCTTCCTCGCAGCTCCGCATCGCAAATGGCTGAGTGCAGGCAGTACTCCAGATCGAGCTCCTGAAGTAGTTCATCAGCTTTCCGTAGGCGCGCCAGCGCTCGAAAGGTGCCTGACGGCTCTGGAACACGCAGATCGGGCAGCAGTGTGACGAGCCTTTCTGAGCAGACTTGGCTGTGATCCAACTGGTCCACGAAACCCAAAGCCCAGAGAAGTGCCCACAGGCCCTCGATCTGGAAGAGGAATGCCGGACGGCCGCGCAAACCCTCGTACAGAAAGCCGTGCTCCGATGGAGTCAGGAAGGCACCGAGTCCTTCTGATGTGACCCACTCGCGTGCCACTTCCTTGTTCAGGCCATTGCAGGTGGCAGATACCGCTGTGATGGCCAGAGACCGGCCGATCACCTCCTCCCGGCTCCGAGGGGTGAGGCCTGAATCCAGCAACGGAAGCCATGTGGGGACTGCGATGCGATGCCGACCTGCAAGCCCGACTGACTGAGCGCGAATCTGGCGAAGATCAATCCTTGGCTTCGACAATCTGCGTGAGAGCAAGCGCAAGAATGTGCGTAATGGAAGTACTGCCATTAAGCCACGCCTCCTAAAGGATGTTCGCGTTTCCCAGCAAGCGTTGCTCTCACACTGGCGGCACAGCGTTCCACGCACTCAGCGTTCAAGGAAGAGTACCTCGTGGCTCCGCATGTTCCTGCCACTTCGCGCAGACCCCCGACACCAGCACGCTCAACCCACGGACGCACGCTCAAAGGCGCTGGCCATGAACTCGACTTCCTGCCGAGAGAGGCCAGCCTCCAGCGCAACCGCCCGCCAGCCCTGCACCGCTGTCTTGCACTGTTCCGCGACAAACCGCGCATCAGGCGCTGAAACGCGGAAGTACGGAGCAGCGCTGTAAGCCAGCTGTAGATCACAGGCGTTGTCAAACTCCGTGATGTTGAGCCGCAGCTCACGTCCGACGGGATTGGGATTCATGTCGTACGCGGGCGCCAGACGCCAACCGCGGTGCGGTTCGAGCAGAAAGCCATGATTGCGCAGATGGTCATCCGTGTTGCGGACCAGAATGTTGAAGACGATTCGCGTCCAGAGCTGGCGCAGGTCTGCGGCGGGCTGAGCTCCAAAGCGCATGATGGCTTCTGCAATCTCCAGGTAGCTCACGCCGGTCGAGGCATCGTCTCCGTCGTGATGCGAGGTGAGAGACATGGCAGATGCAAAGTGAATGCGTCGCCGTTCCTGCGTGCGGTCAAAGCGCTGCGCCAGGTAGGTGTGATGCTTGCTCGCAAAGCGGCGGATCTGCGCATCTGGGACCTGGATGCCGCACTGCCCCGCAAGCTGCTGCACGACCCACTCCCACGCGCCAACGTCGTGCGTGTCATTTACGCTGGGGAACTTGGCAATGAAGAGCCGGCCTTCTGGATCCTCCACGCCGCACTTTGGTCGCGCGCCACCGAGCGACGCACCGGGAGCCAGCAGAAGCTGGAGCTGATCATCTGGCTGAGCCCCAAAGTCGCCGGAATCCAGCTCAAACTGCCTGCATGCAGCCTCAAGCGCCCGTAGCCGCATCCATGGAGGCGCAGAGTCTGGATGACCTGATTCGGCGAAGTGGTGTTCACCTGGCAGCCGAAAGCGCAGTGCGCCTTGTCTGAATGCATCGTGCACCCCCAGCAGGTACTCAGACTGCTTGAGCTTGCGCGCGTTGGTCCGCCCAGGCCCCTGCTGCCGGGCAAAGCGACGGTCCATGAGCCTCCGGCCCCAGCGATCGGGACTGGCGTCCTGGAACACTCCAAACAATGAACCGGTGGCGGAAATGTGCCTTCCCCTGGTGTTGGGCAATTCTGGATCCAGCTGGTATCGCAGCAGAGTCGAGTCTGAAATGACTTCGCCCGCAAACTCAAAGTCGAACACTTCGCGCGCACCGGCATCGTGGACACCTAAGTGCCCCAATAGAACCGGAGCACCTACTCCCCAGTCGGCATGAACTTCAATGGCGGTGCTCACGGCCTGCCCCTTTCCTATTGCGGCCTTCGCCGCGCTCCCCGCGCCCTGAGCAGCTTGGCATCTTGGAGATCTCTGCCCACCTGATCCTCCAGTCCAACCTTGGCAAGGTCGGATGCAAGTCCCAGCACTTGCAAGACCGCTGCATACGCACCGATCGTGACGCCTGGGGCGCCACGTTCAAGGTTGCGCAGCGTGGCACGAGACATCCCAGCCCGCTCAGCCATCTGCACAGCGGTGATCCCACGCCGCAACCGCGCTTGGGCGAGTGAGAGCCCAAGACGCTCCACAGCCCTTGCTGTGGCAGGGAGGAGTTTGGCGACTTGTCGAGCCATGTGATAGATATTCTAGCCAAACATGGACCGTGTGACCAATATAACTTCCACTGGACACTGTGTACATGCGGGAATACAACCGAGTCAGTAAGGGTGCAGATGGCTCTAGGCGGCAAGGGCAATCTGGCATCAGCGCGCTCCCCGAGGCTGCGCCATCTATGGGGAAGCTGTTGGGTCGGGCCGGTCGGTCACAATCAACGCAGGCATACCCCCCAAGCGCCGAGTAGCAGGCCGAGGTCAGAACCGTCCACAAGTCCATCCGCATTAATGTCGCCAGTGGATCCAGCCTCTGCAATGCCCCAGTGACCTAGCAAGACTCCGAGATCCGATCCGTCTACCCGGCCATCTGGAAAGAGGTCCGCAAGACACTGACAACTGTCCGGAATGCCGTCCTGATTGAGGTCGGCCGCTCCACTAACAATCTCGCAGGCATCCCCAATGCCGTCGCCGTCGCAATCCGCTTGACTCGGGTTGAAGATGGCAGGGCAGTTGTCCACCGTGTCCGGCACGTCATCCTCATCGATGTCAGGGCCAGGCGTGCCCAAGAGCGCGACCGTTCTAAGCCATCCAACAGACACCTGACGTACTTGAGGCAGGCCGGCCGGAACATCGCACTGCCCCTGAGCGTTGTACCCCCAGCATCGGACCGTTCCATCCACGAGCACAGCTGCGGAATGGAACATCCCGCCCTGCACATGAGCAACCGGCCCCAGATCAGAAGGCACATCGATCTGGCCATAGTCATTTACTCCCCAACACCGGAGTGCTCCATTGGACAAAAGGGCCAAGGTGTGGTCGGCGCCGGCTGCGACCTGGATGACGATCCCAAGATCCGCCGGAATTCTGCATTGGCCGAGGGCATTACTGCCCCAACACACCACTGACCCGTTGACATCAAGCCCCACTGTGTGCGCGGCTCCGCATCCAACCTGCTTCACTCCTCTGAGACCAGACGGAGGATGGCATTGTCCGCTTGAATTCTCGCCCCAGCAGCGTGCAGTGCCATCTGCCAGAACTGCAACAGTGTGATTGTGAGCCGCAATGTTAATGGCCGCTGGTAGGCCTGCCGGCACATCGCACTGACCGGCAAAGTTCGCTCCCCAGCAGCGGACCACTCCAGTGGTGAGTAGGGCCACAGAATGGTTCTGTCCAGCGGCGACCCTCTTGACCATCCCGATGTTTGGCGGAACATCACAGGAACCATTGATGTTCTCGCCCCAACAACGAATGGTGCCGTCAGCGCGGTGTGCAATCTCATGACGCCAGCCAGAGGAAATCTGCACGACCATGTCGAGATCAGCAGGTACGTCCGCGCCCTCGCTTCGATATCCCCAACACCAAACCGTGCCGCCAGCCGCGCTCGTATGGGTGAGCACCGCGATAGCTACCGATCCAACAAGTTGCGCGATCGCGCCGTTAGGTTTCATGCATGGCACCCTGGAGAAAAAAGACCCTACCAGACTTAGGCAAGCAGTTTACGGTGAATGTCGGTTCCGCCCACAACCCGCCGCAACCTCCACACCTCTGCCCTGCGTACTTCTCCACGGCAAGCGCCCTCGTGCGGGCCTCCGCCATGAAGTTCCTTCCAACATCCACCGGCGGTCGAGTGCGGCTTGCAGCGTTGGTTGCAGTGCTGCTGGGCGGATGCGCCGTCTACAGAGTGGACCGAGTGGCCACCTACTGGATGGCAGACAAGCGCGAAGGCGACATCCTCTTTCAGTCGCTGCCGCATGGAGATCTGGTGGACACCATCGAGGGCGTGACCCAATCAGAATGGTCGCACTGCGGCATTTTGATCCGCCGCGACGGGACCTGGTATGTCGCAGAGGCGATTGGTGAAGTGCGCTATACGCCCCTCTATCTCTGGGTGGTGCGCGGCCGCGCCTCCAAGGTGGCGGTGTACCGCGTGAAGGAGTTGCCACCAGACAGCAGCCAGGCGCTGAACAGCGGCGTGCGCGCGCTGCTGGGCCGGCCGTACGACTTCCGCTACGCGCCGGAGGACGATGAGATCTACTGCTCTGAGCTGGTCTACAAGGTGTTCGACCGCTCGCTTGGGATCCGCATCGGCACCTGGGAGCGGCTTGGCGACCTGAATTGGGAGCCCTATGAAGCAGTCATCCGGGACATGGAAAGCGGTGGTCTCCCGCTGGACCGAATGATGATCACACCCGTGGGACTCACGCGCAGCCCGCTGGTGGAGCAGGTTCACTGATGAGGCGGATTGGCTCTCGCAAACTTGCATGTGCGCGGGGGCGTTTCTAGCATCCCCACCGCGCTGCGATGTGGTGCCACCTGGAATGCTCGCATCACAAGGGCAGCTCTTTCCCGGAGGACGCGCATCATGTTCGTGCGATTGCATTCGAGCCGCCCAACGCCTGGCCTGCTTGCTCTGCTAGGTCTTCTGATCTTCGGACTTGGGCTGGCCGGCACAACCGCACCTCCGAGTGACAAGGAAGAGTCAGCACGGATTGCCAAGGCAACAGAGCACTTTCAGAGTCTTGTTGATACTGCCAAACAGTTCCAGGCCAAGATGAAGCCGACAGTGACGGCGACGGTCACTGAAGAGCGTCTTCGAATGGCCAAGGAAAAGTCCAGCAGGTGGAGCTGCGAGGACGCTCTTTCGCGTGCCAAGGAGGACAGCAAGGCCGCACGCAAGGAGCTGGGGACCCTGTCCGAGCGCTTGAAGACGAAGTGGGAGGGAGCCAAGCAGGCGGCGGGGTCCATTGAAGCAAGTCGCTTGCCATGGGGCTCCGACGCTCAGCTGGTCACCGACTCTGTGAACAAAGCCAGAGAACTGTTCAAGCTTGTCAATTCTTCCAAGACAGCGCAGGGAGCGGAGAGCATCGCCCGTCTCTGGGAGCGAACGCAGGAATACGCGCGCATCGCGCCACGCTGCCTCCCCCAGGCGAAAGCGGAAGACCTGGTCCCAGCAACCGTGCGCGTCCCCTGCACAATGGAAGTTGTCAAGATGCGGTAGAGCGTCGGCAGGCTCAAGCGCCCGGAGTGGACGCGCGGCCTATCCGCTCCATCGTGCTGATGCGGCCCATCGCCATGATCGACGAGTCCCGTCCAAGTCTGCTCACGCGCCTGGTGGTGCGCCTGCGCTGGCCGGCGGCCGCAGTGGCCGCGTTCCTTGCCATCATCATCTTCGCAAGCGGCTGGTTCACCGCGGAGTGCCTGGTGAATTCGGACATTCCGCTGCTGCCACATAGGGTGAGTGCTTCGATCTGGGGGGGCGTGCTTCAGCTTCGCACGTCCAACGATTTGTGGTGGCCGGACGTGTCTCACATCATGTGCGAGCGACAAGACTCCCCCATCTTGTGGTACTGGTGTTACCTGGAACAACGGGGCGCAGAGTCATATTTTCCGCTCTGGATTGCGGCAGCTCCGTGCGCGTTCGTCGCCGCTGTGGGCTTCCGCGATGCCCGGCGCGCGCCATGGGCCGTCAAACGAACCTCTCCGCCCGCGCGCGTGCAGAGGAGCGCGCTGAAGACCACGGTGGTCCGTCTTCGCTGGCCCGCCGTGGCAGCCGTGTTGGGTCTGGCGGTGCTCATGGCGGTCGGCGCACGGTGGGGACTCTCCTTCTCCTCCACGATTCCATGGACGGACGCCACGGTGCGCGCCGCCGCTGGAAATGGCGCGCTCACGCTTGGTTGCTACAGCACGCACGTTCCATCATGGAACATGTGGCTGAGCCTGCCCAGCAGCGCCAACCTCCCGCACTTCACTACATGGACATGGTTCCCCTTCCTCTGGAGCGGGGTGCCGCCCATGAACTTCAGCGTGGGCATTCCACTCTGGCTTCCGGCGCTGCCCCTCACTGCGCTTGCGTGGATCGGCTTCCGATTGAAGCGCAATGATCCCAAGGCTGGCCAGTGCGCAGCTTGTGGGCATCCGCTGATGGGCGCCGAAACCTGCCCAGAGTGCGGGTGCACCGGTCCCGCGCATGGCTGAGCGCGCACCCTCCTGTTTCGTTCGGGCGGGGGACCTATCCTGCCCCACATGCAAGACCGCATGCTCATCGGCGGCGCGTGGTGTGGGGCGGCCAGCGGCAAGACCTTTCCCGTTCGCAATCCAGCCACCGACGCGCTGATTGCAGAAGTCCCAGACGGCACCAGCACAGACACAGCGCAGGCCATCAGCGCGGCAGCGGCAGCCTTCCCCGCGTGGAGCGCCACCACCGCGCTGGAGCGCAGCGGCCTGCTGCGCGCGCTGGCCGCAGCCATGATGCAGCGGCAAGAGCAGCTGGCCACCCTGTGCACCAGCGAGTGCGGCAAGCCACTGACCGAAGCGCGCGGCGAAGTGGCCTACGCAGCAGGCTTCCTGGACTGGTTTGCAGAAGAAGCACGCCGCGTTTACGGGCAGAGCATTCCGTCCAGCGACCCCGCCAAGCGCCTGCTCACGCTGCGCCGACCTGTGGGCGTGGCCGCCGCCATCACGCCGTGGAACTTTCCGCTGGCCATGGTGACGCGCAAGATGGGCCCCGCGCTGGCTGCTGGCTGCACGCAGGTGGTGAAGCCCGCGGAGCAGACGCCCCTTTCAGCGCTGGCCATTGCAGAGCTGGCCGCCGAGGTTGGCTTTCCTGCGGGCGTGATCAATGTGGTAACAGGTCTGGACGCAGCGGCGCTGTGCGCGCCGTTCTTCCAGGGCATGACAGTGCGGCACGTGAGCTTCACGGGCAGCACCGAGGTTGGCAAGCTGCTGATCCGCCAGAGCGCAGACAGCGTGATCCGCCTGAGCCTGGAGCTGGGCGGCCACGCGCCGTTCGTGGTGTTTGAGGACGCAGACCTTGACCTGGCGGTGGCGGGCGCCATGGCCAGCAAGTTCCGCAACAGCGGCCAGACGTGCGTGTGCGCCAACCGGTTCCTGGTGCAGCGCAGCGTGCGTGCTGCATTTGTAGAGAAGTTCACCGCTGCAGTGCGCGCCCTGAAGGTGGGCCGCGGCGACCAGCCCGGCGTGAACGTTGGCCCGCTCATTGACGACGCCGGCGACCGCAAGGTGGCCGAGCATGTGCAGGAAGCCGTGGCGGCCGGGGCGGCCATCCGCTGCGGCGGCAAGCCAGCGCGCGTGGAGGGCGGCAGTGCGCGCTTCTTTGAGCCCACCGTGCTAGACCAGGTGACCCCTGCCATGCGCTGCGCGCGCGAGGAGACCTTTGGCCCAGTGGCGCCTGTCATGGAGTTTGGCACCGAACAAGAAGCCCTGGCCATGGCCAACGACACCCCGTATGGTCTGGCTGCGTACTGCTACACGCGCGATGGCGCACGCATCGTGCGCATGATGGAGGGGTTGCACTACGGCATCGTGGGCATCAACGACGCGCTGCCAGCCTGCCCGCAAGCGCCCTTTGGCGGCGTGAAGCAGAGCGGCCTTGGCCGCGAAGGCGGCCCGCATGGCATTGATGAGTATCTGGACCTGCGCTACGTGAGCTGGCGGGTGGGCTGATCAGCCCCCGCCCGCCTTGCTGTCGCCGTCCTTGATCTGGCCGATGGTCTTGCCAGCCATGCTGGAGATCTTCTTGAGCTCCTCCAGGCTGCGCATGTCGGCCAGCTTGTTCATGGTGCGGATGGCCACGAACACGCTGAGCGCCACGATGAAGAACTGCACCACCGTGTCCAGGAACGCGCCGTAGCGGATGGCCACCTCGGGCGTGGTGGTCACGCCGTTCTCCATGACCGCCTTCTGCAGGATCAGCTTCAGGTCGCTGAAGTTCACGCCGCCAATCAGGAGGCCCAGCGGCGGGTTGAAGATGTCCTTCACCACAGAGTCAACCACCTTGCCAAAGGCCGCACCAATGATCACGCCCACGGCCAGGTCCAGTGCATTGCCCTTGACAGCGAAAGTCTTGAATTCCTGAATGATGCCCATGGCGGCATTCTACGATGCGCACCCGTGCGATACCGCCCTGCCATGATCCTGATGGTGTCTGCGGTCGCCGTGGCCACCGCAAGCGCCGCGCTGGTGGCCACTTGGCTGGCCGGCCGCGCCGAGATGCGCCGCGCGCTGGAGACGCAGGCCGTGGTGCTGGCCAGCACGGCCGCGCAGGGCGTGGACGCAGCGCAGAACACCCGCGCCGCGCAGGGGCAGTCCTTTACATCGGAGGACTATGCCACCATCGAGCGCGCGCTGCGCCGCATGCGGGACAGCTGGCGTGCAGCCGGACTGAACGTGCGCTACGTGTACACCCTGGTGCCAGACACGCGGTCGCCCACCGGCCTGGCATATGCCGTGGACGCAGAGGAAGAGGCCGTCAACAAGTCGCAGATCGGCGAGCCGTGGATCACGCGCACCTCAGACGTGGGCACCTTTGACTACCGCCACCCGCAGGCCTTTGGCTACGAGGACCGGTACGGCGAGTTCTTCAGCGGCTTCATGCCCGTGCGCGCAGAAGGCACCGACGTGGCCATGGTGGTGGGCGTGGACCTGGATGGCTCGCTGGTGGACCAGGCTGGCTGGCGCACCATCCGCACCGCGCTGGGGCCAGTGGCGTTGATCATCGTGCTGGCGGTGCTGCTGGCTGGCATTCCGGGGCGGCGCCTGGTGCGTCCGCTGGAGAACCTCCGCGTGGTCGCGCAGCGGTTTGGCCAGGGGGACCTGACCGTGCGCCCCGACGTGCGCGCGCCCGGCGAGGCTGGCGCGATTGCGGTGGCCCTGCAGAGCTCGCTGGCTGCCCTGCGGCACACCGTGCGCAGCGCGGATGACACCTCTCAGCGCGTGCGCGAAGCCTGCGAGCGCCTGCTTGCCACTGCCGAGGAGCGCCGCAAGGCCGTCCGCCAGGCCACCGAACGCACAGCAGATGCCGCTCGCCGCGCACGCGCCATCGTGGCTGCCAGCGGCAACATCGCGCATGACGCCAACGCAGTGGCTGGCGTGGCCCGCGAGTCTGTTGAGGCGGGCACGCAGATGCAGCGGGAGATTGCAGCCATTGAAGGCTCCGTGCGCGGCGTGGTGGAGCGCGGGCATGAGCTGGCCCGGAACCTGCAGGTGATGCGCGATCGCGCCGCCACCGTGGACAGCGCGCTGGAGACCATCGTGCAGGTGGCCAACCGCAGCAGCGTGCTCAGCCTGAACGCAGAGATCGAGGCCAACCAGGCCGGCCCGGCTGGCCGCGGCTTTGCTGTGGTGGCGCGCGAGATCCGCCGCCTGGCTGAACAGGCCGCCGCCAGCAGCCTGCAGGTGGAGCGCAACCTGGCCGCCATGCATGAGGCCATGCAGGCTGGCGACCGCGCTGCAGAGGTGTTCGACCGCGCTGCGCAGGAGGCCAGCCAGAAGTCATCGCAGCTGTCCATGTGCCTGTCGCAGGGCATGCGCGAGCTGGACTCGCTGACACCGCGCCTGCAGGGCATTGCAGAGCGCGGCGACGACTTCAACCGCGAAGGCCGCACCATGGACGCTGGCCTGGCAGAGGCAGAGGCCGCGGTGGCGGCGCTGGGCGCGCTGCTTGAGAACTTTGATACGTCGCTGGCCGAGCTGCGGGACCGATCGCAGCAGGTGCACGGCCTGCTGGCGCAACTCAGAACAGAGGAATGACCCATGTTTCAGGCCCAGACGCCACCGCCCGCTCCGCCGCCGCCACCACCCGCCATGCAGTTTGTGGACGCCACCGCAGAGCTGGGCGTGGCTGGCCAGAGCGACGCCCGCCTGGCGCTGACAGACCTGAACAGCGATGGCCGCCCAGACCTGGTGGTGGGCCGGCGCCTGGTCTTCCTGAACATGGCGGATCCGTCGCTGCCGCGCGGCTGGAAGTTTGTGCAGGCACCCACCACGCTGCCAGACATGGGCAAGTCTGCGGTCACAGCCTTTGCAGACTTTGACAACGATGGCAACACCGACGCTGTGGTGGTGCGCGACGCAGACGGCCCTGTGGAGGGCGAGGCAGCCGCTGTCTACTGCCCCGGCAAGGGCGACGGCACCTTTGGCACGCCCGTGACCATTGCAGCGCTGGCGCCAGCGCATTCCGCAGCGTTGGCTGTGGGCGACGTGAACGGCGACGGGCGCCTGGACCTCTACCGCGGCAACTGGTACCGCAAGTATGGAGAGGCGCTGGATGCGCCCAGCGGAGACCTCTTGGTGCAGCAGGGCTCGGAAGGCCCGCCCGCCAGCTTTGTGCGCGTGAAGTGGCCGGAAGACGGCCTGACCTTTGACGAGGAGAAGGACGCTGCTGGCCGGCCCACGTATGGCGCTGTCATCGCGCGCCTGTCTCCGCCCAATGCGCCCTGCGCGCCTGCGCAGATCGCGCAGCTCAACTACGGCCGCCGCTGGAACCGCCTGTATGTGCACGCGCCGTTTGAGAAGGACTCGCCGCCAGAGGGCTGGTACGACATCAGCACGCAGGTGGGCTTTGACGGCGACGCTGACCGCAGCGGCGCGTATCCCGCGTGGCTGGAGGAGCGCGCCAAGACCGACAAGCGCTTTGAACGCGAGGCCGAGAAGCCCTTCCGCTCCAACGGCAACACCTTTGACATGGCCGTGGGCGACGTGAACAACGACGGCATGTTCGACTGCTTTGTGGCGGAGATCACGCACGCGTGGGCGGGGACATCCGCGGACCGCTCGCGATTCCTGATTGCAGGCGCTGCCAACAACGCGCTGGGCGTCACGTTCACCACGCCAGCGTGGGCCAATGTGGACCGCATTCCGCCCGGTGATGGGCCAGAGAGCCGCAGCTGGAACCAAGGCGACTTGTTCTGCGACCTGGCAGATCTGGACAACGACGGCCTGGTGGACCTGCTGCTGGCCAGCGGCGACTATCCAGACAAGCCGCCCTTTGAGCAGCGGCTGCGCATCTTCCGGCAGCTGGCAACGCCAGGCCCAGATGGCCGCAAGTTTGTAGACGCCACCGCTGGCAGCGGCGTGGACTTGCCAGGCGCTGGCCAGCTGGCCATTGGCGACCTTGACCTGGACGGCGACGTGGACATCGTGTGCGGCCAGAGCTTCACACGCTTTACTGAAGAGATGAAGAAGGCCGCGGGCGGCACGCCGCAGCTGCACGTGTATCTGAACCAGGCATCGCAGCACGGCGCGCGCGGCACCACGCTGACGCTGCGCGGCGAGAAGAACAAGCCAGTCTCACGCGACGCGATTGGGGCTGTGGTGGTGGTGGTGAACACCGATGGCCGCATGCAGATTGGCCAGCTGCTGGGCACCGGCGGCCACAGCGGCAAGCAGAACGCAGCGCAGATCCACTTTGGCAACACCACGCCGCAGGCCAGGCTGAGCTTTCCGCCCGGCGTGATTCCAACACAGATCATCAACACCTATGCCCCCGCCAAGCCCTGAGCGCGCAGCCAGTGGCAAGCCAGCAGTGACTGGGCAGTTTGACGGCCTGGCCACGGTGTACGCGGCCGCGCGTCCGGACTACCCAGACGCAGCCATGCGGGCGGTGCTGGAAGGCGTGCACCCCAGCCACGCAGACGGCGTGCTGCGCGTGCTGGATGTGGGCTGCGGCACAGGCATTTCTGCGCGGGCGCTGGTGCGGGCTGCTGCGCGCATGCAGCCGCCGGTGGCGCTGCGCGTGGAGGGCGTGGAGCCCGGCGCCGACATGCGGCAGACCGCGCAGCAGAGCGGCGCGCCGCTGGCGTGCATCCACGCTGCGCCTGCTGAACACACTGGCCTGCCAGACCATGCCTTTGACGTGCTGCTGTGCGCGCAGGCGTTCCACTGGTTCGACCCCGCTGCCGCGCTGGCAGAGTTTCACCGCGTGCTGCGCCCGGGCGGCCGGCTGGCGCTGGTGTGGAACCTGCGCGCAGAGGGCGTAGACCCGCTGACCGACGCATACAACCGCGTGGTGACCACCACCGCGCAGCTGGACCCGCTGCAGGGCGAGCGCCGCGCGCAGCTGGCTGGGCCACTCCGCACCAGTCCACTCTTCCATCACGTGCGGCAGGTGGAGTTCCCCAACAATCAGCCTGTGACCGAAGAGAGCCTGCTGGCCCGCGCCACCAGCGCCAGCTACTTCCCGCGCACCCAGCCAGCGCGCAGCCAGGCGCTGGCAGAGCTGCGCACCGCCTTCCGGCAGCTGGCCCCCACTGTGGCTGTTCCAGCACTGCACCACGTGTGCCAGGTGACGCTGGCGGACGCGTAGACTGTTCCCCCCCATGGCCAAGCGCACCTCCAAGGCAGCCCGTACCACCGACCGCACCACCAAGACCCGCGTTGAGTCCGACAGCATGGGCCAGATGAGCGTGCCACACGACGCGCTCTTTGGCGCCACCACGCAGCGCGCGGTGCTCAACTTCCCGGTGTCGGGCCGGCCCATTCCACCGCAGGTGGTGGCTGCGTACTTCGAGCTGAAGCGCGCCTGCGCCCTGGCCAACGTCAAGCTCAAGGAGCTGCCCCGCGACAAGGGCGCCGCCATCGTGGAGGCGTGCGAGCAGCTGCTGGAGGACTTTGCAGACCGCCGCGCGCAGGTGATGCGGCACTTCCCCATTGACGTGTTCCAGACTGGGTCCGGCACCAGCACCAACATGAACGTCAACGAGGTGATTGCCAACACCGCCAGTCAGCTGGCTGGCAAGCCCATCGGCAGCAAGCAGCCGCTGCACCCCAATGACCACGTGAACTACGGGCAGAGCTCCAACGACACCTTCCCCTCTGCCATGCAGATTGCAGGTGCCGTGGAGATCGAGGCCAAGCTGATCCCAGCGCTCAAGCGGCTGCACGCTGCGCTGGCAGCCAAGGCCCGCGCGTGGGACAAGCACGTGAAGATCGGCCGCACGCACCTGATGGACGCAACGCCGGTGCGTGTGGGCCAGGAGTTCAGCGGCTTTGCAGCAGCCGTGGAGTACGCCGTGGGCCGCGCAGCCCGCGCGCGCGACGCCATGGCGCTCAACATGCCCATCGGCGGCACGGCCGTGGGCACGGGCATCAACACCCACCCGCGCTTTGCGCGCGAGGTGTGTGCGGTGCTCAGCAAGGACCTGAAGGTGAAGTTTGCTGAAGCTGGCAACCACTTTGAAGCCCAGGCCACGCGCGACTGCGTGGTGGAGGCCAGCGGCCTGCTGAAGACCATCGCTGTGAGCCTGAGCAAGATTGCCAACGACATCCGCTGGATGGGCAGCGGTCCGCGCTGCGGCCTGGGTGAACTGCTGCTGCCAGCCACGCAGCCCGGCAGCAGCATCATGCCAGGCAAGGTGAACCCTGTGATCTGCGAGAGCATGATCCAGGTGGCCTGCCGCGTGGTGGGCAACGACGCCAGCATCACGCTGGGTGGCTTTGGCGGCGTGGGCAGCCTGCTGGAGCTGAACGTGGCCATGCCGCTGATCGCAGATGACCTGCTGGAGTCCGTTGACCTGCTTGCCAACGCCTGCGACATGTTCCGCGAGAAGTGCATCGAAGGCCTGGAGCTGCACCCCGACGCCATGAAGACCGTGGAGCGCAGCCTGATGATGGTGACCAGCCTGGCACCAGTCATCGGCTACGACAACGCTGCCAAAGTGGCCAAGGAGGCCTACAAGAGCGGCGAGACCATCCGCGCCTACGTGCTGCGCAACAAGCTGGTGGATCCCAAGAAGCTGGATGCCCTGCTGGACCCCACAGCCATGACCAAGCCAGGTGGCAAGGGCCCCGGCGGCGGCTGATGCGCAGCGCTCAGTGGCGCAGCGGCGCAGTGGCCCAGGGCGGTTCAGCTGCCGCGCTCAGTCCAGCGCGTTGCGCATGGCGGGCGTGGCTGCAAACTGAGCCTGGTACTTGCTGATGTTGCTCACGTAGGTGACTGTCTGGCGCACGCCGTTGGCCAGCGCCACGCGCTCCACGCTGCCAAACCACGTGTCAGGATCCAGCCCGCGCTGCGCTGCCAGCTGGCGCCACTTGCGCACGTTGCCAGCGCCAGCGTTGTACGCCGCCAGGCAGAACCAGAACTGATCATCGGGCGCCACGCGCGGGTCGTTGAAGTAGGTGTGGTGCAGCCAGTCCATGTACTTGCAGCCGCCATGCACGTTCTGGTCTGGGTCGTACGGATCGGTCACGCCCAGCTCCTTGGCTGTGGCGGGCATCAGCTGCATGAGCCCCATGGCGCCCACGCCGCTCCGGGCGCGCGGATCAAAGTGGCTTTCCTGGTACGCCTGCGCTGCCACGCGCACCGGCTGCAGGCGAACTGCCGGCCATGCTTCACAAACAGCGGCGCGTAGGCCAAGACGCTGGCCAGCGGTGGCCGGGACTGCACTGCTGGAGCCAGACGATGCGGGGTCCGCTGGCGCGCTGGTGCTGGCCGCGTGCGCTGGATGGGACAGGTGCTCCACAGGGTCTGCTCCATACTCCGCAGCGCCCGCCAGCATGCGCTCGGCGCGCTCCTGCCGTGCGATGACTGGATGAAGCCGTTCAGCGCCTGCACCAGCGCTGGCATCTGCCGGCGCACGGCGCACGCCGTCTGCTGGTTGACCGCCACGTTCACGGGCGTGGCCTCCAGACCTGGCAGGTTGCGCGCCAGCGCTGCCACCAGCGGGCGCGGCATCACGGTGTATTCGTAGGTGCCAGCCACCACCAGCTCCAGCACCTCCTCCATGCCCAGGCGGTCTGGCGCGTACTCCACCTGTGGCGGTGCCAGCTGCCGCTGCTGGAAGGCGGGGCGCAGTTCGGCCAGCACATCGTCCGCAGCGCGTCCGCGCGCCACCACCACCGTGCGGCCGGACAGATCCTCGATGCGCTCCACGGCGCGTGCGTGCGGCGCACGCACCACACCTGAGTCCACGTCGGTCAGCACTGGGCAGGTGAACGCGGCCACGCGCTCCCAGCCGGGCACCATCACCAGGCCGCCCGCTGCGATCTCCGCCCTGCCATCCTCCAGCGCCTGCTCCATCTGGTCGAGCGGCATGGGCACGAACTGCAGCGTGGGCAGCGCGCAGCCTTCCGGGCCGCACCTCTGCAGATGGTCTGCCAGGCCACGCATGAGCGCTGGCACCATGCCGTGCACGCCCTGCGGATCCACCCAGAAGAAGGTGCGGCTGTAGGGCACTGCCACGCGGATGGGCCAGCCATTGCGCATGAAGTCCGCCAGGTCTCCCTGCCGCGCTGGCGTGGTGGCCACCAGCAGATGGCTGGCGTCGGTGGTGGGCGTGACGGCTTCATGCACCGCATGCAGGTTGCCAGCGCCCGTGGGGTCCAGAGCAGAGGCATCTGGGCTCGCAGCCCACACAGATGGACCCGTCAGACCCGCAACACACCAGGGCAGTGAAGGCAGCAGCGCGCGTGCGGCTTCCATCGGTTGGAAGCCGCGCGCAGGGGGCGAATCCACCCAAGGGGGCGGCGGGGGCGGGGCGTTGTGCGTGTTATCGGACACCACAAACACGCTGCCGGCACGCGTGCGCGCGGGTTTCCCCGTCACCTGCACATCTTTCCAGCACTCTCTGGTTGCCTTTGAACACCCATGGGTTAGGTTCCCTCGGACCCGCTCTGCGGGCTCGTTTCAGTTCGGAACGAGATTTGAGGGAACGGAAGAGGAACCGCTATGCGCTTTTGCCATGTAGCGCTCGCGGCTGGTGCAACTGCACTGGCTGCCAGCACCGCCAACGCGTATTTCACCGTGGCCGACAACGCGCCCATGCTGCCTACCTCGCAGGGTGGCTTCATGGTGCAGGACGGCACCTTCAGTGATGCCCTGGGGAGCGGCGGCGCCTACTTCAACGGGCTGGGCCTGGCGCAGGGCTTCACTGTCAGCCAGGTACTCGCTGGACCGGCTGACCGTCTGGGGAGCCTCGGACAACTTTGGCAACAACCGGCCGTGGACTGCCACGGCCCTCAGTACCAACATCACTGGCCTTCAGGTGGTGCTGATGAAGCGCACCGGCGACAGCACGCTGCAGACGCTGCACACGTGGAACGTGGGCATCGCAAAGCATCGCGCAGTCGCTGACGGCAACTACACCCCCAACGTGTTCAACCCCGTCTTCCAACTGGGCATGAACCTGACAGGGGGATTCTCGATCACTGCTGGCACCTACTACCTGAGCGTGGGCGCACTGCTGTCAGACCCAGATGGCGACGCCTTCCAGTGGGTGAACGGCCAGTGGAACGGCGCAGATCCCATACGCTGCTGGCCACGGTGGCTGACACGCCCACTTCGTGGGGTCGGTGGTCGGCTGTGCCAGATGGCACATCCGAAACCATGCTGCTTGAAAGCAACATCCTGGTCCTGGCACTCTGGCCATGCTGGCCGCGGGCGCGCTGGGTGCTGGGCGCAGACGGAGACGCTGAGAGGCCCTCGGGCTACCGCGTCACGAACCATCTGGCGCATGCGCTCCCCTCGTCCACCGGAGCCATGCGCCTGATGTGTTTTGCGGATCGCTGCTGCGTGGGGCGCCACGTCGTGCACGCGCAGCGTGCGCGCCGCCGGCCACGGCAGCCAGCGCAGCACCCACCGAGCCCTGCCGCGGCGCGCTGGCTACCGCCGGTCACAGCGCCAACAAGGGCGGCTGGCGCCCACCAGCACTGGGAAGCCCAGCGCACACAGGGCTCTGGCAGCCGTTGGAGCGCGCAAAGTTCTGCTGCACGTTCTTGCCAAAGCCCAAGCCTGGATCCAGCGCAATGCACTGGCGCGGCACGCCAGCGTCCATGGCAGCCTGCAGCGCTGCGCCAGCCACGCGCACGCGTCGCGCACACCACGTCTGCGTAGGCAGGCGCTGCCTCATACTGATGGCTGAAGCGCTCCTGCTCTGGCAGGGCCATGCGGTGCATCAGCACCAGGCCAGCGCCGTGCTCTGCTGCAACGCGCAGCATGCCAGGGTCTTCTGTGCCAGCGCTCACGTCGTTCACAATGCGGGCGCCAGCAGCCAGCGCCGCCTGCGCCACGGCTGCAGGCGCGTGGTGTCCTATGGAGACCACGGCGTGCTGCGCCAGCCGCGCACCACGGGCAGCGTGCGCTCCACCTGCTGCTGCGGTGGCACGCGCTGCGCGCCGGGGCGCGTGCTTTCACCGCCAACGTCCACCAGGTGCGCGCCCGCTGCAGCGCCGTGCGCTGCGGCCACCGCGCGGGTGGAATCTGCGTGCTGGCCGCCATCGCTAAAGGCGTCTGGCGTCCACGTTCAGGATGGCCATCAGCAGCGGGCCGTTGGTCAGCGGCAGGCGCAGGCCGCCGCCCACGCTCCACGCTGCTGCGGTCACGGCGTGCCTGCTGGCGCTGGCTGCGCGCCAGTGCCCTGCTTGGCTGGTGGCGCTGGGCGCGGTGGCGGCGCTGGCTCCTCCTCCAGGCCGCCGCCCATGTCGGGTGGCGGCATCGAGGAACATGGCGGCCTGAATGCCCAGGCCAATCACAGAGCTGGGCACCATGCACGCGGCCTGCCGCGTGCCGTCAGCGCCGACCGCATGGCGCACGCCACAGGCTCCATGGCTGCTGGCTCAAACTGCAGCGGCAGCGCACCCCGCCGGGCAGCGACTGCATGATCTGGTCTGCTGCGGCCGCCAGGCTCACCCACGCCCACAAACACCACGGCGTCTGGCTGCGGCAGCAGCCACGGCATGGCCTTCACCACGCCAGCGGCGCCAAGGCTGTTGGCGCCATCGGGGCTGCGTGCGGCTGCCAGTGCGCGCTCAAGCACGTCGGCGCGCTGGCTGCCGGTCACCACCAGGCCGCCGGGCACCTCTGCGGCAAAGCCAAGCAAGCCGGCCGCGCCACCACAAACTGCTTGATCATGCGCTGGAACATGGGGCCCGCCTTGGTGGCGTCAACCACCGTCTCCTTCACGCTGAAGGCAGAGGCCACCAGGCCCTCCTTGACGGTGCGAGATTCCTCCCACGCGCCCTGCACCTTCACGCCGGCACCTTCTGTGGTCTGCGCTTCCACCAGGTCTTCCAGCGCAGCCCCTTCACCGCGGCTGGATCCTTGGTCGCACCACAAGCGCTGTCGTTGATGAGGCCGCCGCTCACGATGGCCAGGCTGCTGGGATAGATGGCCAGCGCACGCCATCAATCTTGTCCTGCACCGCGTCAAGCCAGGCGGGCAGCGGAAGCCGATCGCCCCCATGGGCAGCACGGTGGTGGCCTGCGCACCGCGGCCATGCCGCCCATGGCGCGCACATCGCCGCCCGCGATGTAGAAGGGCACCGCAGCGGGCAGCATGCTCATGAGCGCCTGGGGCGTGGAGCCAGCGCTAGCGGGCTGGGCGCGCCAGCGGGGCTGCCTGCACCAGCGGGGCTGGCGGTGCCTGCGGGGCTGGCAGCGCCTGCTGCGTCACCTGCCGCGGTGGTGGGCATGGTGCACAATGGGGCTGCCGGGTTCAAAGCGCACGTGCACCTTGGCACCCACGCCCATGCGTCCATGTCCAGCGCCAGCACGGCGTCTGCCATCTGCTCAAGCACGGCCGCAGAACGCTCGCGCGCAGCGGCAGCGGCGGCTTCGTCCATCTGCATGCCCAGGCTCTGGCCCATGCCGCCGTCCAGGTCCTGCGTCAGGTCCTTGGCAGCCAGCGACCGCAACTGCGCCGCCTGGCGCTTGAAGAGCGCGCCGCCGCCCCACGCCAGAATGTCGCCGCCGCACGCAAGCTTCATGCCGCGCTCGCCCAGGCGCTCCTTCAGCACAGGGCCGATGCCGCCCTTGGGGTCGTACGCCTTGACCGATCCGCTGCTGGGCCCAATGAGCACGTGCTTGCCCACGGTGCGCACAAACACCACCATGCCGGACACGTTGGACCGGTAGGCGCCCTCGCCACCGTCTGGCACAGGCGTGAACGCGCCCTTGATGAGCGCGTCCGGGTCTGTGGCGGGCACCATGAGGAAGGGCTCGGTCTGGCCGTCCACCTCAAGGCCCCACACCGCCAGCGTGCCCTTGTCGTCAAAGCCGCCGGCGATGCCCAGCTGGCTGCGCAGGAAGTCAATGGGCCGGCCGGCCACGCCAACCTCTGGCCGGCCGGTGCGCTCCATGCACTGCTGCATGTCGTCGCTGGCCTGCTTGGGGCTGGGGATGGCGATGACCGACAGCGCGTTGGGCGGCACCAGGGCCAGGGTGTCGTCCCAGGAGTCTGCAGCGGTGAATGCTGCAAGGCAGGCGGCCGCAGCAACGGCGATGAAGGTGATGGTGCGCATTACTTGGTGGCTGGTGCGGAGTTGGCGGGTGCGCTGGTGGCGGGAGCGGTGGGAGCGGCGGCGGCGAGCGCAGCCTCGATGGCTGCGGTCAGCTCCTTGCCCTCAGGCGTGACCTTGGAGGCGTAGAAGGCCACGGGCTGGCCATCGCGGCCGATGAGGTACTTGCTGAAGTTCCAGCCTGGCAGCTTGCCTGTGCGCGTGCCCAGGTAGGAGTAGATCTGGTCCTGGCCTTCGCCCTGCTTGGTCTGCACCTTGGCCATGATGGGGAAGGTCACCTGGTAGGTGGTGCTGCAGAACTTCTTGATGTCGTCTGCGCTGCCGGGCTCCTGGCCGCCAAAGTCATTGCACGGGAAGCCCAGGATGACCAGGCCGTTGTCCTTATATTTCTGCCACACGGCCTCAAGGCCGGTGTACTGCGGGGTGTAGCCGCACTTGCTGGCCACGTTGACCACCAGCACCACCTTGCCCTTGTAGGCGGAAAGGTCCACTGGCTTGCCGTCCAGGCCTGTGGTCTTCAGCGTGAAGAAGGAGACGTCCTTCCACTTGGCAAGCTGGTCTGGCGTGGGCGTGATGTCTTCTGGCGCTGCGAAGCCTGTGAGCAGGGTGACCACGCCGAGCGCGGCTGCGATGAATGGGATTCTCATGGTGTCCTCCGAGTGGATGTGGTGTCGGTCCGGTCCTGTGCTACCTGCGCGGGTGCAAAGCAGCGGATGGCGTTGGCGCATGCTTCGAGCAGCGCCACTTCTTCTGCGGCAAAGGTGCGTTCGCCAGCATTGGCCACGCCAAGCGTGCCGATGACCTGGCCGCTGGTGCCACGCACTGGCACCACCATGGCGCCCTCCATGCCGGAGGTGCGCGCGCCGGGCTGCACCACGCCGGTGGTGTCCTGCACCAGGTCGCACATGTTCACCGGCTGATTGCGCTGCGCACACACGCCAGCCATGCCCTTGCCCACGGGGATCACACGGATCTTGTCCATGAGCTGCGGCGGCAGCGGGCCTGCCAGCGCGGCCAGGTGCAGCATGCCGTCTGGCTGCACAAAATGCAGCGTTCCAGAGTGCGCGCGCAGGCCTTCCACCACGCGCTCCAGCGCCTGCTGCACATCTGCCGCCTGCGCGGCCGCCTGCACCAGGTCGGGCTGCGCGGGCAGCGCGCGCATCAGGCGCAGCGACGCTTCGTAGTGCGCGCGCACTTCGGCCATCGAGTCGCCGCCAAACTTCTCCAGGAACGCGGCGGCGATCTCAAAGGCCACCACGTGCTCCATGACCACGCTGGCTGCAGCCACCGCGCTGATGTCGCTGCGTTCGTACTGGCTCTGCTCTGGCTGGCGCGTGACCAGGTCAATGCTGGGCATGCCGCGCAGCAGCGTGGCGATGGGCTTCATGGTGCCGCGCACCACCACAGGCATGCCGTTGGTCATGCCGCCCTCCAGCCCGCCAGCGTTGTTGCTGGTGCGCACAAAGCCCAGGTGCGGCTCTGCGGTGCGCGCGGGATCAAAGGCGATGGGGTCATGCACCGCGCTGCCGGTGCGGTAGGCGCACTCCTTGCCAAGGCCGATCTCCACCGCCTTGAAAGCCTGGATGCCCATCACAGCGCCTGCAAGGCACGCGTCCAGACGCTGGTCCCACTGCGCGCAGGTGCCAAGGCCAGGCGGGCAGCCCAGCACGTGCACCTCCACCAGTCCACCCACGGTGTCGCGGTCCACCTTGGCGCGGTGGATGGCCTCCACCAGCTTCACCGTGGTGGCGGGGCATGGGCAGTAGACCTCGCTGGCGTCGCGCGCGGCGCGGAGCGTGGAGAGCGCTTCGGCGGTCACCTGAACCTGGGCGTGCGCATCCAGCGCGCCGCGCACAAAGCCAAAGACCTCGATGCCCATTGCGCGCAGCAGCATGCGGGCCAGCGCGCCTGCCGCCACACGGCCTGCGGTCTCGCGGGCGCTGGCGCGCTCCAGCGTGGTGCGGCAGTCCGGCGTGAGCCACTTCAGGCTGCCAGCCAGGTCCGCGTGCCCAGGGCGCGGGCGGGTGACTGCCGGCGTGCGCGCTGGGTCATCCAGCCGGCTGTCCTGGTTGGACACCTGCACCATGACGGGCGAGCCCATGGTCAGGCCCATGCGCACGCCGCTCAGGATCTGCGCGCGGTCGCTCTCGATGCGCTGGCGCGCGCCGCGGCCGTACCCGCCCTGGCGGCGGCGCAGCTCTGCGTCCAGCAGGTCCATGTCCACTGGCAGGCCAGCAGGCAAGCCCTCCACCAGCGCCAGGATGGCTGGGCCGTGCGACTCGCCTGCGGTGCGGTAGGTGAGCATGGAAGATGGGATGATAGACCGCATGGAAGAGCTTCCACTGGCAGGCCGCACGGCCATCGTGACAGGCGCGTCCGCTGGCATTGGTGCAGCGTTTGCGCGGTTCCTGGCAGCGCGCGGGGCGGCTGTGTGCCTGGTGGCGCGGCGCATGGACCGCCTGCAGCAGGTGGCGCAGGAGGCCGCAGCGCGCAGCACCGCGTGCGCACGCACGCCGTGGCTGTGGACCTGGCAGAGCTGCCGGCAGGCCGCGTGGTGGAGGAGTGCCAGCGCGGCGCTGGGCGCGGCGGACATCCTGATCAACAACGCCGGCTACGGCCCGCGCGGGGGTTTCCTGGACACGCCGTGGCAGGAGCACGCTGCGTTCATGCAGGTGATGATGTGCAGGCTACGCCGAGCTGATGCACCGCACGCTGCGGCACATGAAGGCGCAGGACTACGGGCGCGTGGTGAACGTGAGCAGCCTGGCCAGCTTTGCGCCAGAGCAGCGCGGCAGCATGTATGGCCCGGCCAAGCGCTTTGTGACCAGCCTGAGCCGCGCCGTGGCGCTTGACCTGGAGGGCACCAACGTGCACGTGTGCGCCAGGCTGTCCAGGCTTTACCTACAGCGAGTTCCACGACGTGATGGGCAACCGCCAGCACATGCAGAAGCTGCCCAAGTGGATGTGGACCAGCGCAGAAGACGTGGTGCAGCGCAGCTGGAGCGCGGTGGAGGCAGGCCGGCCAGTGGAGGTGATCGGCCGCGTGAACAAGGGCATTGCCGCGCTGTGCTGGGCGCTGCCTGCGCGCGTGGCCAGCGCCATTGGGCCAAAGCCACTGCGCGAACGCGGCGAGCCAGAGGCGTTTGGCAAGGGCGCGTAGCACGCGCGTGGCACGCGCGTAGCACGCGCGTCACGGCTGCTGCGGCACGGGGCGCACGCCAGTCCAGCGCTCGAACTGCCGCGCGGCCTGGCGGTAGAACATCCCTAGTCCGTCTACAGTCCGCGCTCCGCGGGCGCGTGCTTCCTGCAGCAGCGGCGTGAGCCGCGGCGCATACACGGTGTCCATGACGGTCACGCGGTCGTCCAGCGGAACATCGTCTGGCAGCGGGCTGCCAGTGGGGTCTGGCCCGCCCTGCATGCCCACCGGCGTGCAGTTGATGAACGCGTGGAAGCACCCGCACCCCAGCTGGCTGGAGCGCCCTGCCACCACGCGGCCACCCAGCGGGCCGCAGGTGCCTTCGTCTGGATGCTCTGCGCTCATCAGCGACTGCGCCAGCGCCTCCGCGCGGCTGTCCTGGCGGCTGAACACCACCGCGGTGCCGCCCGCATCTGCAATGCCCGCGGCCACGGCGTCGCGCCGCGCCGCCGGTGCCTAGCACCGCCACGCGCATGTCCTGCAGCGCCTCCCGCCCACGCCCATGCCGGTGGCCAGCGCGTCCACCGCTGCAGGCGCGTCGGTGTTGGTGCACACCAGCGTGCCGTCGTCCTCCACCACCAGCGTGTTGGCAGCGCCGATGCGCGCTGCAATGGGCTCCACGCGGCCGCCGCGCTCGCGCACCAGCCGGATGAGATGCTCCTTGTGCGGCAGCGTGACGCTGGCGCCGCGGAACGCCAGCGGCGCAGCGTCCAGCAGCGCGCCCACGCTGGCCTTCGAAGTGCTCGTATTCGGGCGGCACCGGCACAGGCACGTACACGCCATCCATGGCGTGCTGCGCAAACCACGCGTTGTGCGTGGCGGGACTGCGGCTGTGCGCCACAGGCCAGCCCACCACGCCATACACGCGGGTGGCCTGCGCCCACACGCTGAAAGCCATACATGTTCACCAACTCTGCCACGCTGGGCTGGCCAGCAGCGGTGCCCAGCGCCACGGCGGCAGCAGCGTCTGCGTCGCCGGCACCGCCTGCGCGCGCAAGGTCAGGAACGCGCCAAACTTGGGCGCCAGCACGCGGCTCATCACGCCGGCCTCGCCCATGCACAACGCGATGGTGGGCTTGTGGCGCGCGGCCAGAAGCTCGAATGCCCTCAGGTTGTCGCGCACGCTGCGCGCCTGCCACGCGCACTTCATCACCGCGCACTCTGGCAACGGCTGCGCCATGGCCGCCACCTGGCGCGCAAGGTCCGCTGGGCGGCCCGTGCAAAGTCATGCGCGCTCAGGATGAGCCGCGGTGCGCTGGGGCCACCCGCTGGCTGCGTGGCTGCGCCAATCTGCTGCCGCGCGCTGGCGCTGCGCTGGTACTGCGCCAGGCTCAAAGTCAATGTACGCAGGCGCTGGCTGCGCACGCCGCCACAGCGCAGAGGAGCTCCACGCGCTCTTCTTCTGTGCCGGTGCAAACAGCCCGCCCTCTTCGCGGCCGCGCACGGTCACCACGCTTGGCAGCGGGCTGCGCTGCACCAGCGCTGCAATCTGCGCGGCAGCCTCGGGCTGGCTGCCCAGCGCGTCCACGCGCCACTCCACCAGCGTGGCGCCCTGCTGCTTGCAGCGCGCGGCAGTGGCCAGCGCCTGCTCCAGTTCATCGGGCGTCTCTACGGGTATGGCCACGCACAGATGGGTCATGACTCACCTGCACCATGCTGCAGCTGGCCCCAGAAGCCCGCGGCCAGCCACGCCAGCGCGCCCAGCAGCACCGCCGCTGGAATGACCAGAAAGCTGTGGTTCCACGCTGCTGCCAGGCCCTGCGTGGCGGTCAGCTGGTCCACCATGCCGCCAATCAGCGGCACGCTGGGAACGTCTCCCAGCATGTGGATGGCGGTGGTGCTGACCGCCACGCCGGTGGCGCGCTCGGTGGGCCGCAGCACGTTCACCAGCTGCGCGTTCACGGGCCCCACGCTCATCACCAGGAAAAAGCTGCCCGCGGCCACGCACGCCCAGATCCAGAAGTGGCTCTCCAAAAAGCTCACCGCCGCCACGCACGGCACCGCCGCCAGCGAGGAAAGCGCGCACGTCCACATCAGCGCGCGTGGATCGCGGCGCAGCCAGCGGTCGCCCAGCCAGCCGCCCAGCAGCGTGCCAGACAGGCCGGTGGTCACCACGATGACGCCAAACAGCATGGTGGCCTGGCCCTGCGGAATGCCCTTGGCCTGCTCAAGGAACGTGGGCGCCCAGATGCCCAGCGCGCCAAAGCCCGCAGTCTGCAGCACGTAGCCCAGCGTGGGCAGCACAAACTGGCGCCGGCACAGCTGCCGCGCCATCTGCCCCAGCGGGCGCTTGGTGGCGGCCTGCGCGCCGTCCATGGCGCCGCGCGTGGGCTCGCGCAGGAACGCCACAAAGACAGCCAGCCCCAGGCCAGGCAGCCCAGCGGCCAGGAAGGCTTCGCGCCAGCCAAAGTGCTCCACCATAAAGCCGCCGATGCCAAAGCCCAGCGCCGCGCCCACCGGAATGGCCGCGTTGAACCACGAGAGCGCCCGCCCGCGCGCTGGCGCTGGCACCAGGTCGCTGAGCACCGAGGGCGTGATGCTGGCGTAGGCGGCTTCGCCAATGCCGGTGAAAGCGCGCGCCACCAGCAGGCTGAGGAAGCCAGCCGCCAGCCCGCCTGCCGCAGTGGCCAGGCTCCACAGCACCACGGCGCCAGCAATGATCCACATGCGCCGCCAGCGGTCGCCCAGCACGCCAAAGAGGGGCGAGAGCAGCGCGTACACAATGATGAAGGCCGAATACAGCGTGCCTTCCTGGCCCTTGTCCAGGCCCAGGCCGCCCAGTTCCAGCGGCTTCTCCAGCTCGGTGTAGAGCGCGCTGAGCACAAACCGGTCCATGTAGTTGAACAGGTTGATGCCCGTGAGCGCTGCCAGCGGCACCACCACCGCGCTGGTCCAGCGCATGTGGAACGGCTTGCCGTCGGGCCCCACGGCTGCGGATGCTGGGGGAAGGGTCACCTGCATGCGCGGGGCATCGTACGATCGGGGCTCCATGCACGACCCGCTCATCGAGGACGCCTACGACTACCTGCGCGGGCACCTGTCCGGCCGCATCCGCTTTGACCAGGACCGGCTGGAGATCCGCGTGGTGGTGACGCCCGAGGGGCTGCTGGTGGCCTCGGTGATGGTGGCCATGCTGCGCGCGGTGGACGTGGTGCTTGAGCTGCCCGACGACAGCGAGGACTCCATGGAGCTGCAGGTGACGCTGGAGGAGATCAAGGAGGATGGCCCAGACGGCGCGCTGTGCGACCGCTGGTGCATCTACCACGGCGACCCGCCAGACGTGCGCTGGGCGCGCATGACCATTGACGCGGCGCGCTACCGCGGGCACTTCATTGACGGCCAGGCGCTGACGCGCGCCAACCCGTTTGCCGCGCAGGAGGCCGCCACCTGCAAGGAGATCAACGCTGCGCACAGTGCGCTGCTGGCGCCCGCTGCGTTTGCGGTGGGCGGCCACAAGCTGGCGGTTCCGCGCCTGGTGGGCGTGGACCCCTGGGGCCTGGACATCCGCAGCCAGCTGGGCGTGGTGCGCGTGCCCTGCCATCCGCCCATGGCCTCACCAGCAGAAGCCGCGGCCCGCCTGAAGGCGCTGGCTGCGCAGGACCAGGGTCCATCTGCCCGGTCCTGAATCTGCCATTGCCCCCTACGATGGAGGCGCGGCACCCGTTCCCGCCGCAGAACCACGCGCCCAGCGCACGCTGCTGAGCGCCCAGGCCAGGAGAGACGCATGGAAGGCAAGATGTCCGGAAGCCTCAATCACGCCATGATTGACGACGCGCAGGCCAAGGCCGCGCAGCATGTAGCCGACCACTTTGGCGAACCCGGCTACCCAGACATCACCAAGGCATACATTGACCAGCGCTACCAGGGCTACACCGAAGAGAACCAGGAGGTGTGGCGCACGCTGTACGACCGTCAGATGGAGTTCCTGGCCGACAACGCCAGCGACGTGTATCTGAACGGCGCGCGCAGCATTCGCCTGGTGCGCGACCACATTCCGCACCTGTCTGGCCCGCAGTCCATCAACGTGTATCTGGGGCAGCTCACTGGGTGGGCCAGCCGCGCTGTGCCTGGCTACCTGCCAGCCAAGAGCTTCTTTGCGTGCCTGGCGCGGCGCGAGTTCCCCACCACGGTGGTCATCCGCCCCAAGGACAGCATTGACTACCTGCCAGAGCCAGACATCTTCCACGATGTGTTTGGCCACGTGCCGCTGCACGCGGACCCTGTCTTTGCGGACTTCCTGCAGACCTACGGCAAGGCAGCGCTGACCACCAGCGATCCGCTGCACACCGAGCGCCTGGCGCGCCTGTTCTGGTTCACCGTGGAGTTTGGCCTCATCCGCGAAGGCGGCCGCCTGAAGCTGTACGGCAGCGGGCTCATCAGCAGCCCTGGCGAGAGCAAGCACTCGCTGCATGCAAACAGCGTGGACCGCCGCCCGTTCGATTTGGACCGAGTTTGCAATACGGCGTTCGAAATTCATCACTTCCAGCCCATCCTCTATGTGCTGGACAGCTTTGAGCAGCTGCGGGATGCCATGAATACGTATGCAAACCGCATCCTTGAAGAGGCGCCCACGGTGCACGCCTAACGCACCGGTGACCGCTCTGCGCCTACACTCGTCCCCTCATGCGGCCTGCCCAAACACGAGTGGCCCTCGGTGCGGTCCTTTCCAGCGCTGTCCTTGGCGGATGCATGGTGGGCCCGGACTACACCAAGCCCGCGGAGCCCATCCCAGAGAAGTTCGACCGGCCCCTGCCTCCGGGCATGGACGCCAGCACGCCGCGAACCGAGCGCTGGTGGCTTGAGTTCAACGACCCGCTGCTGAACGACTTCATCGCACGCGCCGAGCTGCAGAACCTGGACCTGAAGGTGGCGGTGGCCAACCTGGAGCTATTCCGGGCTCGATACAACATTCAGTTTGCGCAGCTGTTCCCAGACATCAACGCAAACTTCTCGTACTCGCGCGTCCAGATCAACAACAACGCCATCGGCATTCAGTCTGGCGCCGACAGCCTGCCGTTCAACCGGTGGAGCTACGGCATGGACATGGCCACCTGGGAGCTGGACGTCTGGGGCAAAATCCGCCGCCAGATTCAGGCTGCAGAGGGCCGCTACGAAGCCACCGCAGAGGACTACCGCGCTGCGCTGGTCAGCATCCGCGCCGATGTGGCACAGGCGTACATCGCCATCCGCACGCTGCAGGGCGAGCGCAAGAACGCCAAGGACCTGGCAGACGCGCTGGCACAGGTGGTCAAGCTGACCGAGGCGCAGGTGCGCGCGCAGACCTCCAACCTGATTGACCTGGCCGAGGCCCGTGCGCGCTATTCAGCCTCGGTGGCTGAGATTTCTCGCGTGGAAAGCCAGCTGGCAGAGCAGATCAACGGCCTGAGCGTGCTGCTGGGCGAGATGCCCGGCCAGGTGCGCAGGCAGGTTGAGAAGGACCAGCCCATTCCGCAGCCCAGCCGCGAGCTGGCGGTGGGCATCCCAGCAGACCTCATCCGCCGCCGCCCCGACATCCGCTCTGCGGAGCGCAGCCTGATGGCAGCGACGGCCGAGATTGGCGTGGCCGAGGCGGACTTCCTGCCAACGCTCTCGCTGTCGGGTGGCATTGGCGTGGACGCCGGCACCTTCAGCGGCATGGGCAACGTGAGCGGCAACCTGACGTACCTGTTTGGCCCAAGCGTGAGCTGGGACTTCTTCAAGATCGTGAAGGGGCAGACGCAGGCTGAAGTGAACGCTGCCAAGGCGCGCACGCTGATGGCCCTGCTTGGCTACCAGCGCACCATGCTGGTGGCCATGAAGCAGGTTGACACTGCCATTGCCAACTACACCACCAGCCGCGGCGTGCGCGACAACTACGCCAAGGCCAACGCAGAAGTCAGCGGCGCCTACGACCTTGCCATGCGCAAGTACGACCTGGGAGTGATCAACCTGCAGCAGCTCATCCAGTTCCTGGAGGTGCTCATCCAGAGCCGCAACGGCCTGGTGCAGGGCCAGGGCTTTGTGGCGCAGAACCTGGTTGAGGTGTATCGCTCCCTGGGTGGTGGCTGGGAGACGTCGCCGCTGCCTCCCGCCGCAGACCCCGTGGCGCCGCTGCTGGCGCCTGAACCTGAATCAACGCAAGCCTCCGCATCCAAGGAAGGCACCAAGTCATGATGCATCGTTCGCTCACCCTTGCGCTGGCCGCCAGCGCTGCCGCTCTTGCCAGCGGCTGCTCCAAGCCGCCTGAGCAGCAGGCCATTCCGCCCTCGCCTGTGGTGACTCAGGGCGTCACCCTGGCCGACGTGACCGTGGTGCGCGACTACCCCGGCACCAGCGCCAGCGTGCAGATGGTGGAGATCAACGCGCGCGTGGAAGGCTGGGTGATCAAGCAGAACTTCAAGGACGGCCAGATGGTGCAGGAAGGCAGCACCATGTACCAGATTGATCCGCGCCCATTCGAGGTGGCACTGGAGCAGGCCCTGGCAGACATGGCCGTGGCCGAGGCGGAGTACAAGAACGCCAAGCAGAAGGTGGAGCGCAACCGGCCGCTGGTTGAAGTGCAGGCCATCAGCGCAGAGCAGTTTGACCAGCTGGTGGCCAACGAGCGCAGCACCAAGGCCGCCACTGAGGCGCGCCTGGCCGCCGTGGACCAGGCCCGTCTGAACCTGAGCTATTGCACCGTGAAGGCGCTGGCGTCTGGCCAGGCCAGCAAGACGCAGGTGTACACCGGCACGCTGGTGGGTCCCACGGTGAACAACCGGATGACCAACATCCAGGTGCTGGACCCCATCTGGGTGCAGTTCTATCCCATTGCGGCAGAGATCCCGCAGCTGCGCAAGCTGCTGGAGAGCGGCGCCAGCGCCATTGAGGTCTCTGTGACCCCCGGCGACTGGAAGCGCAACGGCAAGATCGTGTTCCTGGACAACCACGTTGACCAGAACACCGACACCATCCTGGCCCGCGTGCAGCTGGACAACAAAGATCTGGCGCTGCTGCCCGGCGCATACGTCAACGTGCGCTTCCCGGTGAAGACGCTGGAGGGCGCCATCACGGTGCCGGAGAACTGCATCACCTATCAGTCTGCGGAGACCATCATCTGGATAGTGGATGGCGAGCGCAAGGCGCACCCCAAGCAGGTGAAGATCGGTCCGCCCGGAGGCGCTGGCGTGGTGGTGCTCTCTGGTCTTGAGAAGGACGACAAGATCGTGGTGCAGGGCCAGCAGAAGCTGCGCGCCGACAACACCTTGACGGTGGAGATGCCTGCCGGCAAGCCGGCAGCTGGGAGCGAGACCAAGTGATCGAGTTCTTCATCAAGCGCCCCATCTTTGCGGGCGTGGTGGCTCTGCTCATGCTGGTGGCGGGCGGCATGTCCATTGCCGTGCTGCCCGTGGCGCAGTACCCGCCCATCACGCCGCCCACCGTGCAGGTGAGCGCCACCTATCCGGGCGCCAGCGCGCAAACCACGTCGGACGTGGTGACGCGCCCGCTTGAGCTGGCCATCAACGGCGTGGAGGGCATGATCTACATGTCCAGCACGTCCACCAACAACGGCAGCTCCAACATCATCATCACGTTTGACGTTGGCACCGACCAGGACATTGCCGCTGTCAACGTGCAGAACAACTCGTCCAGCAGCATTCCGCAGCTGCCCACCGAGGTGCAGCGTCAGGGCGTGACCATCAGCAAGCAGTCCACCGACCTGCTGGTGGTGGTGGCCCTGACCTCGCCCAAGGGCACGTACGACGACGTTTTCCTGAGCAACTACGCCGACATCAACGTCACGCCATCGCTGCAGCGCGTGCCCGGCGTGGGCAGCGTGATGAACTTCGGTCTGCGCCAGTACAGCATTCGCATCTGGCTGGACACGCCCAAAGCTGGCGGCGCTGGGCATTTCTCCAGAGTGCTGTCTCGGAGGCCGTGAGCAAGCAGAACCAGCAGGCTGTGGCTGGCCAGGCTGGTGCAGCGCCCACCGTGGGCGCGCCCGCCTACACGCGGCAGGTGAACACCCTGGGCCGCCTGACCACCACCGAACAGTTTGGCGACATCGTGGTGCGCAGCCAGGACCAGGGCGGACTGGTGCGCCTGCGCGACGTGGCCCGCGTGGAGCTGGGCGCAGCCAGCTACTCCACCGTGGGCAAGCAGAACGGCGTGGGCGCAGCGCTGCTGGGCATCTACCAGCTGCCGGACGCCAACGCGTACTCCGTGGCCGAGGGCGTGCGCGAGACCATGCGGCGCCTGGAGACCAGCTTTCCAGCGGACGTCCAGCAGGAGATCAACTTTGACACCACCACCTTCGTCAGCGCCAGCATTGACGAGGTGCTGAAGACCTTCTGGGAGGCCGTGGTCCTGGTCATCCTGGTGATCTACATCTTCCTGCAGAGCGTGCGCACCACGCTGATCCCCATGATCGCCATCCCGGTGTCCATCGTGGGCACGTTTGCGGTGCTGCTGGCCATGGGCTTCAGCATGAACCTGCTGACGCTGCTGGGGCTGGTGCTGGCCATCGGCCTGGTGGTGGACGACGCCATCGTGGTGGTGGAGAACGTGGAGCGCCAGTTCGAGGAGGGCATGACCGACCCGCACAAGGCCACCGCCAAGGCCATGCGCGAGGTGGCCGCCCCCATCATCGCCACCACGCTGTGCCTGGCGGCGGTGTTCGTGCCAGCCGCGCTCATGCCCGGCATCACCGGCCAGCTGTACAACCAGTTCGCGCTCACCATCGCCATCTCGGTGGTCCTGTCGGGCATCAACTCGCTGACGCTCAGCCCAGCGTTGTGCGCGCTCCTGCTGCGGCCGTCCAAGCACGACCGCATGAAGGGCATGTGGGGCGCGTTCAACCGCACGTTTGCCAAGGTGGAGGACGTCTTTGAAGGCAGCGTGGGCTTCCTGGAGCGCCGCTGGTACCTGGTGGTGGCCGGGTTCCTGGGTCTGGTGGCCGCCACGGGCGCGCTCCTCATGCGCACGCCCACCGCGTTCATCCCTGACGAGGACAACGGCTACTTCTTTGTGGTCTTCACGCTGCCGGCAGGGTCCACGCTGGACCGCGCCACAGCTGTCAGCGACCACGTGCGCGCCATCCTGGCCAAGCAGCCGGAAGTGGCAAACGTCATCGAGATCACAGGCAACAACTTCATCACCCAGGCCAACCAGACCAACGCTGGCTTTGTGATCCCCATCCTCATTCCATGGAAGGATCGCGAGGGTCCAGAGAAGACGGCGGAGGCTGTGATCGGCCGCGTGCAGCGCGAGTTCTTTGAGATTCCGGAGGCGGACATCTTTGCCTTCAACCCGCCCGCCATTCCCGGCCTGGGAACCGTGGGTGGCTTCCAGCTGCAGATCAACGATCAGTCCGGCCTGGGCCAGCAGGCGCTCACGCAGGCTGCCAACGACGTGATCGCCGAGGCCATGAAGCGGCCCGAGATCCGCTTTGTGTCCAGCAACTTCCAGCCCAACGTGCCAGCCTTGTGGCTTGAGATGGACCGCACCAAGCTGGAGCAGCTGGGCGTGGGCGTGGGCAACGCCTTCAGCGCGCTGCAGCTGAACTTTGGCTCGTACTTTGTGAATCAGTACAACCAGTTCGGCAAGGTCTATCAGGTGTACATCCAGACCGACGCCCAGCACCGCATGCGTGCAGAGGACCTGGGCAGGATCTACGTGAAGAACGACAAGGGCGGCAACGTGCCCTTCAGCGCGTTCAGCTACGTGCGCTCCATGGTGAGCCCAGACGTGCTCCCGCACTACAACGCCATGGACACCGTGCCGCTGAACGGCAACGCCAATCCGGGCTTCAGCTCTGGCGAAGCCGTGGCCGCCATGGACGCTGCGTGCAAGGCCACGCTGCCACAGGGCATCACCTACGACTGGACCGGCATCGTGTACCAGCAGCTGAAGGCCGGCAACCTGGCGCCCATCGTCTTTGGCCTGGCCATCCTGGCGGTGTTCCTGTTCCTGAGCGCGGTGTACGAAAGCTGGACGCTGCCGCTCCTGGTCATCATCACGGTGCCGCTGGCAGCGCTGGGTGCGCTGGCCACGCTGCGCCTGGTGGGACGCCCGCTGGACGTGTACGCGCAGATCGGCCTGGTGATGCTCATCGGCCTGGCTGCCAAGAACTCCATCCTCATCGTGGAGTTTGCCAAGGACCAGCGTGAGCAAGGCCTCACCGCCATCGAGGCCGCGCGCAAGGCGGCACGCCTGCGCCTGCGCCCCATCCTGATGACTGCGTTCAGCTTCATCCTGGGCGTGATTCCGCTGGCCATCGCCACCGGTGCTGGCGCCAACAGCCGCCAGTCCATCGGCCTCACGGTGATCGGCGGCCTGAGCGTGGCCACGTTCTTCACGCTCATCATCGTGCCGGTCTTCTACGTGATGCTGGAGTACGTGCGCGAGCACCTGTTCAAGATTGATCCCGTGGCCGCCAAGAAGCGGCTGGAAGAGAAGCTCTAGCCGCGCGGCAGGCGGCGGTAGCCTGTTGGGGCTATGGCCACCTCCACTCCCACCGGACGCCGTGCTCGCGGCACCCGCAGCGCACGCTCCACCACGCGCTCTGCTGCTGCACGCGGCAGCGCCAGCCCTGCTGCGGCTGCGCCCACCCTCACGCACGCAGAGTTCGCCGAGCGCCGCCAGCGCCTGCTGGCCGAGTTGAAGAACGCGGTGGGCCTGGTGCCTGCTGGAGAGGCGGACCCCAGCCTGCACGGCGAGTACCGGTCGCATCCGCACTTTGAGTACCTGACCGGCATCACGGACGAGCCTGGCGCCATGCTGCTGCTGGATCCCACCAATCCAGTGCCAGCCCGCCGCGCCACGCTGCTGCTGCGCCCGCTCAACCCCGAGATCGAGAAGTGGGACGGCTTCCGCCACGAGATGGGCGCCGCCCTGCGCGACCGCACTGGCTTCAGCACCGTGATGCGCACCACGGCGCTGCCCAAGCTGCTGCTTGAGTCTGCACGCCGCGCGCGCCGCCTGGCCACGCTGCTTCCAAACGCCACGTACAACGCGCCCGTGCCGCAGGACCTGCAGATCCTGCGCGCGCAGGCGGAGCGCCTGCCCGGCTGCGTGGTGGAGGACGGCTCAGACCTGCTGGTGCACATGCGCGCCAGCAAGAGCGCTGCGGAGGTGGCGTGCATCGAGCACGCTGGCCGCATCACCACTGCTGGCTTCATGGCCGCCCTCCGCGGCGCACGCGCAGGCATGGACGAGTTCCAGCTGCAGGAGATGGTGGAGCACGCGTACCGCACCAACGGTGCGCGCAATCTGGCCTTCCGCACCATCGCGGGCGGGGGCTTCAACGCCACGGTGCTGCACTACCACGCCAACGACCAGCCGCTGGTGGAAGGCCAGCTGCTGGTGCTGGACAGCGGCGCCCGCTGGAACGGCTACTCCGCAGACGTCACGCGCACCATTCCCATCGGCGGCCGCTTCAACGCGCGCCAGCGCGAGCTCTACGAGCTGGTGCTGAAGTCGCAGCTGGCTGCCATTGCCGCGTGCAAGGTGGGCGCCACCATCGCGCAGATTGACGCTGCAGCGCGCGGCGTCATCGCCAAGGCCGGCTACGGCGACTGGTTCATCCACGGCATCGGCCATCACCTGGGCCTGGAGACGCACGACGCCAGCCCAGACGCGCCGCTGCGCGAAGGCGCCGTGATCACCATCGAGCCTGGCATCTATCTGCCCAAGGAGAGCCTGGGCATCCGCATCGAGGACGACGTGGCCATCACCCGCCGCGGCCCGCGCGTGCTGACGCCAGACATTCCAAAGACCGTGGCGGACGTGGAGCGGGCGATGCGCGGGTGAGCCATCCCGGCCTCGGCGGCCCGACATGTGAACGGATGGTCAAGAACGCCGCGCCTGCTACAGCAGCGGATCTGCCTGGTGCGGCAAAAATCTGCCAGTTGGTGACGATGAGCGTGAGCGACCAGCCCACGGGCAGCGCGTTGATGAGCGCAGCGCCCACGCTGAGCAGCAGCCCCGTGACGGGCCTGCGGCGGCCCACCACCTCGCAGATGACAATGGCCAGCATCACCAGCGCAAACTTGAACGCGGTGGCGCCCTCCATGCCCCAGTCGGCGATCACCATGTGCGCCACTGGGTTCACCTCGATGCCCTGCCGCGTGAGGATGAGCCACGTGAGCATGACGTCCAGCGCGGCCAGAAAGATCACCCACACGTACGCCTGCTGATAGAGCATGGGCGGCACGTCCAGGAATCCTGGCCGACCTTGTCCTGCCTGTGGTGCGCGAATGACCCCCACATCAGCGCCTGAACGATGCACAGGCTCTGCCCGCTGCCGGAACGAACGCCACGCCATCACTCCATCGTACGGACCAGCCGCACGCGGGGTTGCGCCGGGCCAGAGAGGCTGCGCGTGATCCAGACGGGTTGCACGCGCGTCAGATCAGCCGATCGCCGCTGGGGATGTTGTGCGCTGGCGCTGTGTTCAGCTGCACCAGCCGGTCGCCCTGCACCTGCTCGGCCTGGGTGGAGTCCACGTAGTCGCTGTGGCAGGCTGCCTTGGCGCCCTGGTCTGCACCCACGGCCTTCTTGGTCTTGCTGGCCAGGCGGTGGATCTCCTCTGGCGGCAGCACGCCGCGCTTGGCCAGGATCTCCTGCTGCTCTGCAGTCAGGGCGGCGCTGCGCACGGGCTTGCCGCGCTGGTAGGCCTCATCCTTGCCGCTGGCAAACTCCTGGATCTCCTTGCTGATGCGCACGCTGCACCAGTCGTGGCCGCACATAGCGCAGAAGTCAGTGTCTACGTCCAGGTCCTCGTCGTGGTAGGCGCGCGCGGTGTCGGGGTCAAAGCTCAGTTCAAAGTGCTTCTCCCAGTTCAGGGCGGCGCGGGCCTTGGTGAGCTCGTCGTCGCGGTCGCGCGTGCCGGGGATGCCCAGCGCCACGTCTGCCGCGTGGGCGGCGATCTTGTAGGCAATGCACCCCTGCTTCACATCGTCCTTCTTGGGCAGGCCCAGGTGCTCCTTGGGAGTCACGTAGCACAGCATGCTGGCGCCGTGGTACGCGGCCGCGGTGGCGCCGATGCAGCTGGTGATGTGGTCGTACCCCGGGAAGATGTCCGTGACCAGCGGGCCCAGCACGTAGAAGGGCGCGCCGTGGCACAGCGTGCGCTGCAGCTTCATGTTGTATTCAATCTGGTCGAAGGGCACATGGCCGGGGCCTTCGATCATCACCTGCACGCCCTGCCGCCAGGCGCGCTCGGTGAGCTCTCCCAGCGTGACCAGCTCTGCCAGCTGCGCGCGGTCGGTGGCGTCGGCCAGGCCGCCGGGGCGCAGGCCGTCGCCAATGCTGAAGGTCACGTCGTACTGCCGCATGATGGCGCAGATGTCCTCCCAGCCCGTGTACATCAGGTTCTGGCGGTTGTGCACCAGCATCCACTTGGCCAGCAGGCTTCCGCCGCGGCTCACGATGCCGATCAACCGGTCCTTGATGTATGGCAGGTGCTCGCGCAGCACGCCAGCGTGGATGGTGAAGTAGTCCACGCCCTGCTTGGCCTGGTGCTCCAGCGTGGCTAGCACAGCGGCCATGTCCAGATCCTCGATGGTCCGGCCGATGATCATGCTGTAGATGGGCACTGTGCCGATGGGAACTGTGCTGTTGCGCAGGATGGCGCTGCGGCATTCGTCCAGGTTGCCGCCGGTGGACAGGTCCATCACGGTGTCAGCGCCCCAGCGCTCGGCCCAGCGCAGCTTCTCCACTTCCTCGTGCGTACCGCTGCTCACCGGGCTGGCGCCCATGTTGGCGTTGATCTTGGTGCGGCTGGCGCGGCCAATGGCCATGGGGTCCAGGTTGAAGCCCAGATGCACACGGTTGGCGGGGATCACCATGCGGCCGGCGGCCACCTCGTCGCGCACCTGTTCTGCGGTCAGGTGGCCTTCGCGCTGCGCCACGCGCTGCATCTCTGGGGTGATGCGGCCCAGGCGCGCGTGCTCCAGCTGCGTGATGGGCTGAAAGCCAGCGGGCGCCACCGCGCGGACAAACGCGCCCACGGTGGGCAGCGAATGGCCAGCGCAGCCTTCACGGTGGCTGGGCACTGGCTCAACGCGCCAGCCATCGGGCAGAAAGTCCCACGCGGTCTTGGCGCTGGGGGCTGGCATGCCCGGAGTGTCTGGGCTGCTGAACGAAAGCGGCCCACCCACCTGCGCGCGCAGCGCAAAACTGCCGGGCGTGGTGCCCTGCGCGCCCGTGGACGGATTGTGCGCTCCATGCAAGGGGAGCGTGTAGGGAGTGTGCGCGTGCTGCTGGGTGGCCATGGGTCTGTTCCTCCACTGCCGGTGGCCCCAGGCGTGGAATGAACAGCAGGAACGGCCATGCTGTTCGCTTCCCTACGCCGGTGCGAGCCGGATCAGGTTCCGCGGGTGCTTCTCAGCCCCACAGGTGGGGCGCCCCGAGCGAACATGAGAAGAATACCCCCCGTTTTCAAGGGATTCCCCCGCCAGTCCACAATTCCGGACGCAGACGAAGTATTTGGTTCAAAGGCTTCACTGGGGCACAAGTTTGCAGAAAATCGTCGTTGATGACGACTCCATGTGCATCTTGAAATCAGGTGGTGCGTATTCATCCATAACCGGCTGAAGCGGTTCCCCATGCTCCAAACACCACCACGATTCACCGATCCCACCCTGCCGCCATTGGACGAGGCAGACCGCCGCTTGGTGGCGCTCTTGGCAGCAGATGGCCGGGCATCGGGGCGTGAGCTGGCGCAGGCCACAGGGCTGTCTGAAGCCAACGTTAGCCGCCGGCTGGCCCGCCTGTTTGAGGAGAAGAGCGTGCGGGTGGCGGGTTTTGTGCCACCGGAATACCTGGGCTACCACTCGCAGTTTGCGCTCTTCCTGCGTGCACGCACCGACAGTGAAGCACTGGCCAGGCGCCTTGCAGAGCACCCCGCCTTCAACATGGTGATGACTTGCTACGGCCTGTGCGACGTGATCGCCTACGGCGTGGCCGCGCATGGATCGGACCTTGTGGCGCTGCTGGACAAGCACATCTATGGACACCAGGACATCGGCAGCGTGGAGCTGCGCTCGGTGATCATGTTCAACGATCCGGCGCGCCAGCCCAACGCGCCAGACGCCACCAGCGCGCCGCGCCCGCTGGACGCCACCGACCGCCGCATCATCGAGGAGGTGCAGCGCGAAGGCCGCATTTCGTTCACCGACCTGGCCACCACCATCAATATCTCCCCCACGTCTGCGGCTGACCGCTTCCGCCGCCTGCTGGCCGACGGCATCATCCGCATCCTGGGCATGCCAGATCCGTACCGCGTTGGCCTGCTGCTGACTGGGTACATGCATGTGCGCCCGTCTCGCCCCACAGCCGAGGTGATCCGCGCGCTGCAGGCGTACCCAGAGCTCAGCTGCTTTGTGCTGATGTCTGGCCCACGCGCTGTGGCCTGCGAGTTCCAGGTGCGCGACACGCGCCACTTTGACGAGCTATGCCGTCGCGTGCTGAGCACGCCAGGGGTGACGGACATCGAGACCTGCCTCCACCGGAAGGTGCATTGCATGTCATTTGCGCGGGAAATCCGCACGCCGGTGCAGGAACCGCGCGCCGTGACCGCTGGCTGAGCGGCCCTGCGGGTTACGCTGCCCGCATGAACACCACAGAACTCGTCAAGGACATGCACACCTGGATGCGGTGGTGCACTGGCCGCAGCATGCAGGCCGCGCGCACCCTGTCGCAGGCAGAACTCACCCGCACCTTTGAGATGGGGCTGGGCAGCGTGTTTGGCACCATGATCCACCTGTACGGCGCAGAGCGCCTGTGGATTGCTGTGCTGGACGGCAGCATCACGCCCGCCATGGCCATGCCCACCGCCGCCGAGATCGGCACGCTGGATGCGCTGGCGCAGGAGTGGGCGCCCGTGCGCGCGCAGTGGGACCGCTACCTGGCTGCGCTCACGCCCGCAGAGCTGGAGCGCGTGGTGGTGCGCGTGCGCGAAGGCAAGGAGTACAAGCAGCGCACGCTGGATGCGCTGCTGCAGGTGCCCACGCACGCGCTGTACCACAACGCGCAGCTGAGCAGCATGTTCCGGCAGATGGGCAAGCAGTTGCCGGACAGCAGCTACATCAACTGGGCGCGCGAGCGGTTCGCGGCTGCAGCGCCGGTGGGTGCGGGGCGGTGACCACCTCCACTGCAGGCCAGGCGATCACGCTGGCGGACATCCAGGCAGCCCAGCAGCGCCTTGCTGGCCGCGTGGTGCGCACGCCGGTGCTGCCGGCAGCGGAACTCAGCGCGGCAGCGGGCCGCACGGTGCTGTTCAAGTGCGAATGTCTGCAGACCACAGGCAGCTTCAAGGTGCGCGGCGCCACCAATGCGGTGCTGGCGCTAGATCCTGCTGCCGCAGCGCGCGGCGTGGTGACGCACAGCAGCGGCAACCACGCGCTGGCACTGGCGCACGCCGCCCGCGCGCGCGGGATCAGCGCGCATGTGGTCATGCCGCGGGACTCTTCGCCTGTGAAGCGCCGCGCAGTTGAGGCCATGGGCGCGCACATCACCTTGTGTGGCCCCACCGCGCAGGACCGGCACCAAGCATGTCAGCAGATTGCCGCGCAGACTGGCGCTGCGATGGTGCCGCCGTACGACCACCCGCTGGTCATGGCTGGCCAGGGGACCATTGCGCTTGAGATCCTGGAGCAGGTGCCCAACGTTGGCACGGTGGTGGTGCCTGTGGGTGGTGGTGGCATGATCGGCGGCATGGCGGTGGCGCTGAAGGCGCTGCGGCCGGGGGTTCGCGTGGTGGGTGCGGAGCCAGCGCTGGCAGATGATGCGGCCGAAGCCAAGCGTACCGGCCACCGTGTGCAGCAGCGGCCGCCAGTGACCATCGCAGACGGCCTGCGCGCGCCGCTTGGCGAGCTCACCTTTCCCGTGGTGCGTGACCTGGTGGACGCCATCGTCACGGTGCCAGAGGAGGCCATCGCCCAGGGCATGCAGCATGTGATGGAGCGCGTGCACCTGGTCATAGAGCCAAGCGCTGGCGTGGGCGTGGCTGCGGTGCAGAGCGAAGCCATGCGCGCCACTGCCGCAGCAGACGAAGCCCGCGGCCCGACGGTGGTGGTGCTGTGCGGCGGCAACGCAGACTTGTCTGCGCTGCCGTGGCTGAAGCGCGCCTAGGAAGCGCGCATCGAAGACGCGATCAGGTCCAGCTGCCCAGCAGAATGCCCAGGTCCACGCCGTTCGTGGTGCCGTCGCCGTCCAGGTCGCTGCTGCCCGCTGCGCCCCAGTTGCCCAGCAGCAGCCCCAGGTCTGTGCCGTTGACCACGCCATCGTTGTTCAGGTCACCTACCACGCCCACAGGCGAGCCCGGGGCCACCAGATGTGCGTTGAGGTCCGTTGCCAAGGTGCCGTCGGCAAAGGTGCCACTGACCAGCAGGTGCGCCGTGCTGCCAGGCGGAAGAATGGTGGGCAGATCAAAGGGCTGGGCCACCAGCGGCGGTGGCGCAGGCAGCGCGGTGTCCCCGGTGCCAGACGCGTCCAGCGTGATCTGGATGCCGCCCGCCACATCGGTGATGGTGCCCGTGAGCGCCAGCACTGCAGGCGTGGGCGTGCCGCCAAACACCTGGCCAAGCACCGTGCCTTCGATGTTGTAGTCCACGTTCACGCTGAGCGCGAAGGTCCACGTGCCAGCGCCCGTGGGCGTGGCCAGGCCGGCGCCAGCACCAGTCTGCGTGGCGGTTGCCGTGGTCAGCGCGCCCGTCCCTACTGGAATGCTCAGATTGCTCACGCCGATGTATAGCGCGGTGGGGTTGGCGGTATGAAACGTGCTGTAGGTGACCAACATGTTGGCGCTCAGCGAGCCCTGCTGGCCAGCCAGCGCGTCCATGAAGAGCTTGTTCACCTCCAGCGCGCCGGTGGCGCGGTCAAAGCCCAGCTCGAACGAGCCTGTGGGGTGCGCGTTGGTGATGCCCACCGTGAGCTGCAGCGTGGAGGAGTATGGGATGGCGGTGTTGCCAGAGCCACCAAAGGGGCCTGGAATGGTGCGCGTGCCTGTGGCGTTGGTGGTGGCGTCGTAGTTGCCGATCCATGTGCCAGCCAGCGGCATGGACAGCGAGCTGCTCTGCGTATAGGTGCTGGCGCCGCTCAGCGCGCACTGGTAGTGCGTGGTGGCCGCGCCTGCCACTGCCGAAGCAAGGAGCGCACCGCCGCACGCCACGATTGCAAGACCCTGGTTCATGGCCTCAAAGGTAGCACGGCCATTGGGAAAAACCGCCCAAATCGCCCTTGTTTGGGGGGTTCAACCCCCGGCGACCGGCCCCCAGGCGCCCAGCAGCAGGCCAAGGTCCGTGCCGTTGGTGGTGCCGTCGCCATCCAGGTCTGCGCCGGTGGTCCCCCAGGCGCCCAGCAGCAGGCCAAGGTCCACCCCATCCACCACGCCGCTGTGGTCCAGATCTGGCGTCAGGCCACATGCGGTGCACTGCAGCTGCACCAGGTAGTGCACGCCGTAGTAGCCAGGCACGATGGGTGGATCGTCTGGGTTGGGCGGATTCTCAGGATCAATCTCGGTGCAGGGCTGGCCTTCCGAGATGCCGCCCGCGGGCGTGCCCATGCTGACCACGGCGTACCACGGCGCGTCGTCCAGACAGGCATCCAGCGTGACAGGCGTGCAGAGGCCGCCCCAGACAGTGCGCTCGCACCGCAGCGGGCCGGCGAACGTGCCACGCACCAGATGGATCTCGCACGGGAACTCGCTGGTGAACTGCAGCACCACGCGGCGCTGCCCCTGTCCAGGCAGCAGGTACCAGTCTGTGTCGCGCGGACCGCCGCTGGTGCAGGTGGCGTACACGCTCTGCCCGCACTCGATGGTTGCCACTGGATCATCCTTCACATTGGGGCCATCGTTCAGGTGCTGGTAGCAGATCTCGGGCTCCAGCAGCGCGCCTGGCGGGGGCGCGACCACGCAGGGCGCAGTGCCGCACAGCTCTGCAGCGCGCTCCACGCAGATGTGGTCCCAGGTGGCCTCGCGGCAGTAGCCGTCCAGCCGTGTGAGCAGCTGGCAGCACGCTGGATCCTCGCAGCCTGGGTCTGCGTGCACGGTGTCGCATGCGCCGTATTGCGGACAGACCAGGCCGGCGCATTCGTCCTCAGCGATGGTCACGCACAGGTCGTCCCATGCGATCACGCAGCAGTCAGGCGCGATGCCGCAGACCCGCTCGCAGCAGGGCGTGGTGAAGCAGCCTGGGGTCAAGTGCGGCTCGTCGCAGCGGCCACCCGGGCCGTCGGGGCCGCAGGAAGCATCCTGCCCCATGAGCGAGTGCTGCACAGGCAGGTCAGGTGGTCCACCGATGGTGCTCAAGAGCACCGCCAGCGCGCCGCCGTCTGCTGCGCGGGCAGCCAGCTGCCGGCCGCGCGCAGCCCACGCAGCCCGGTCTGCAGCGGCAGCCATCGCCAGGAGCGCAGGCTGCGAGCGCGCCGCTGCGCTGCTGTCTGCGGCGGCGCCGGCGCTGCTGCCCGCGCTGCCACCTGCGCCGCTGCCCACCAGCACAGTGCAGGAGCGGAGCTGGCGGTACACGCGCACCGTGTTGGCTGCGATGTCTGCAAAGACCAGGTCTGGGTCGCAATCTCCATCCACGTTGACCACCGCGATGTCGCGCACAAAGTTGGCTGTGCCGATCTGCTGCGGCGGAGCAAAGGAGAGCGGGCCACCAGGCACCATGGTGTTCTCCAGGACCAGGAGCGCACCTGGCAAGGCTGTGCCAAGCACCACATCCAGGTCGCCATCCAGATCCAGGTCGCCCACTGTGCACGCCCAGTTGTAGCCCTCGTCTGGGCCAGCGAACACCTGGCGCTCGGCAAAGCCACCCTGCCCGTCGTTCAGAAACACCAGGAATGGCTGATTGCCTCCCGTCATGATGAGCGCAGCCGCGATGTCCAGGTCGCCATCGTTGTCCAGGTCACCCAGCGCGATGGTGGTCAGCCCCGGGCGCGAATCCGGATTGATGTCCGGCGACATCCACGCCACCGGCGTGCCAAAGGTGCCGTCTGGCTGCGCCAGCAGCACGTCCACGCGCCGCGTGCCCAGCATGCCCACCACCAGGTCGGTGCGGCCGTCGTTGTTCAGGTCGCCAGCCACCACCTCCTGCGGTGCGCCTGGTCCGCCCGACCACGGCTCCAGCACCACGCGCTGCGAGACATGGAAGGTCCCATCACCCACGCCGCGCAGCACCAGCAGCGCCTGGTTGCCGTACTGCGTGGCAGCCAGATCCAGGATGCCGTCGCCGTTCCAGTCGCCAGCCACCAGCGAGCGCGGCTCGCGATCCATGGGCGTCAGCACGGGCTCCGTGGCCAGGCCATCGTCGCCGCGCAGGAACACAGCCAGCTTGCCTGCATAGGCGCGGAGGACGCACGCCAGGTCGGGCAGGCCGTCGTGGTTGAAGTCGTTCACGACTGCTGCGTCCGTCTGCCCGCCTGCCACGAACGACTGCATGGTGCCAGGCACGCCCTGCGCGCTCAGCGGCACCCAGTTCATCAGGCCATCCTTGTCGCGGCCAGGCAG
>JAXMAM010000007.1:0-126098 GCA_046350455.1 Phycisphaerales bacterium
CTGCGTCTGTCTGCCCGCCGGCCACGAACGACTGCATGGTGCCAGGCACGCCTTGCGCGCTCAGCGGCACCCAGTTCATCAGGCCGTCCTTGTCGCGGCCAGGCAGCAGCAGGTCCAGCGCGCTGTCCTGGTCCACATCGGTGGGCACCACGCGGGTGGGCGAATGCTGCGGGGTGCACGCGCGCGTCACGGGCGGAGCAAAGGTGAAGCTCTGGGCCAGCGCGGCTGGAGTCAGCGCGGCTGAAGCCAGCGTGCACGCAGCGCACAGCCAGGAGGCGTGGCGCGTGGAGGTGCGTGCTGGCGTGGACATGCCGTCTCCTTCATGCGCGCGCGGAGCCCGCCGCGCCGCAGGCGGGCGCTACGGCGCGGCGGGTGTGGCTCCGCGCAGGAGCGCATTGACGCGTTCAAGCCGCTCGCGGTGCCGTTCCACAGAAGGCTCCAGGGCGACCAACGCCTCGATCTGCGCACGCGCCTCTGCCAGGGCACCAGCCTCGACTGCAAGGGCCGCTGCAAACTCGCGCGTACGCGGATCGTAGGGGTCTATGCGCACGGCTTTCATGGCATGTGTGAGCGCTGCCTGGTGATTTCCACGCTTCCGTTCCAGTCGTGCCAGTTCTAGGGCGTAGGAGGGATCGGAATCCTCCAGCGCGTCCAGCCTTTCCAGGTGTGGGATGGCGGTCAGCGGGTCTTCGCTGCGGAGCGCAGCCGTGGCCAGCAGGCGATGCGGCCAGGGGTCCACAGGCCGCGCGGATGCATAGACAGCCAACTGTTCGCGCTGGGCTGGCGTGGGGTCCTGGCCATCCTTCAGCGCGCGGCGCAGCTGCATCTCCAGGAGGTCTGGATGCGTGGGGTGCGCCGCAAGCCAGGTGGCCAGCGTGGCGTCATCCACGGCAATGGGTCCGGAGGGCTGGTCGCGCTCGGCGCGCAGGCTGTCCATGAGCTGCGCCAACGGCGGCTGCGGCTGCAGGCCCCATGCCTCCAGCTGCGCGCGTGCAAAAACCTTGAAGCGATCCATGAACTGCTCGCGCGTGACGCCCAGCACCTTCTGGAAGGCGTCGCGCTCGTTCACGCCGTCGCGGTAGGCATCCAGCAGCTGCAGGATGGCGCTCCTGCCCCAGGTGGCCTCGATGAACTCCACCATCCACCGCCCCTGCGCATAGGCCTGCGGCCGGTCCGTGGGCTTGCGCGGGCGCACAAAGGCCCAGTTGATGTCCTCCAGGTTGAACAGGGTGTCCTTGGCGTAGGCCGCGGCAAGCATCTGCGCGGTCTCAAAGGTGCGAGGCTTGGTCTCCATGCGCACGGCCAGCGCTTCGGTGAACCAGTGCGGAATGCGGTTGTTGGTCTGATCCAGCGTCACGGTGTGCACATACTCATGGCGCAGCACCTCCAGCCAGTCAAAGCGGCCCAGGTGCTTCTCTGGCGCGCCTTCGCGCGGCGCCTCCAGCGCGATGAGCGGCCCTGTGCTGGCGGCGATGGTGTGGATCCACGGCATGCCCGTGATGCGCACTGCAAAGCTGCGGTGATCCGGGTGCAGCTCGATGACCGTCTTCTGCGCCGGCACGTGGTTCAGCCAGCCAGTGACCTCGGCGGACATGGCGTCCAGCGCCGCCGGCATCATGCGCGCCACCACCTCGTCGGCGCCAGGCTTGTAGCGCACCACGAAGCGCTCGCCCTCGATGCGCGGCCATGTGGCCAGCATCTCCATGAGCGTGCGGCTGTAGCGCGCGCGCTCATCAAACGGGTCCAGTTCCACCGCGCGGCGCAGCGCGGCCAGGGCCTGCGCATCGCGGCCGCTCTGCATCTCCATGAGGCCAAGCTCCGCCACTGGAACGCTCCACTCCGGCGCGCGAGTGGCCGCCTGGTTGAGCGCCTCTGCGGCGGCCTGGTACTGGCGCGCCAGGCTCAGGAAGCGCCCCACCTGGTAGTAGCCGTGCGGCGACCCTGGCTCGAGCGCATCCAGCGCGGCCAGCCGCTGCGCGGTGGCAGCGGTGTCAAAGCGGGCTGCGTCTGCTGCGGCGCGCAAGGCAAGCGCCTGCCGCTGGCCGGGGTAGCGGGCCAGCAGCGCGTCCAGCGCCGTGACTGCCTCCTCTGGCACGCGCGACTGCAGCGCGGTCTCGCCTTCCAGCAGCAGCGCCAGCGGATGATCTGGATTCAGCTCCCGCAGCTCGCGCGCAGCGCGGCGGGCGCTGTCAAAGTCATAGGTGCGCAGCGCCACACAGCCAAGCAGGTACCACGCTTCGCTCAGCCGCGGATTGAGTGCGAGCGCTTCCTGCAGCGCCTTCACGCCGTCCTCAAAGCGGTCGCGGTCCACCAGCAGGCGGCCTTCCAGGAGGCGTGGACGCGGGTCCAGGCGGTCTGCCTCGCGCAGCGCTGCCAACTGGTCCAGCATGCCCTGCCACGCGGCAGCTGGCACGCGCCCCACTCGTCCCAGCAGCGTGGTGGCCTCCACAGCGTCCAGGCGTTCCTCGGTGGTGGGAGCGTGCGCCGCGGTCTGCGCCGCAGCCTGCGCTGCCTGCTGCACCGCCTTGGCCGCCGCGGCAGCCTTGTCGTACTGGCCCATCTGCTCCAGCGCATAGGCGGCCTGCAGCAGCGCGGCCGTGGTGGTGGGTTCCCCCAGCGCGGCCAGCGCGTCTCCTGGCTTGCCAGCGCGGTTGAGCGCCGCAGCGCGCAGCGCGGGTGCAGCCGCGGGGTCCAGATCATCCAGCTTCCAGAGCGTGAGCGCAGCCTGCGCGCGCTGGTCGGCAGTGGTCAGATCCGCGTCTGCCCATGTGCCGTGGCGCACGCGCAGCGCAGCGCGCTCGGCGTCGGTGAGCGCTGTGCTCTGCAGTGCAGCGCGCGCGGGCGGGCTCAGCTCCACCTGGCGCGGGACCACCTGTCCCGCCGCTGCGGCGGCCACCAGCAGCGCCAGTCCAGCCGCCCAGCGCGCAGCACTGCTCATGGCTTGGCCTTGGGTGGAAGCGGGCGCTCGTCCACGCGCCAGCCTTCCGTGGCGCCTGCAGCCAGCGTGAGCATGGCGCGCTGCTCGGATGTGAGTCCAGCGTTGATGGCTGGCTGCCGCAGCAGCACGGTGTTGCGCCCGGTCTTGCGATGCGCCTCCACGGCCACAGGGGCCAGCGTCTGCAGGTCGTACCAGATCACGGCCTTCACCAAATCGCGGTCTGCCATGCCCGTGCGGGGCGTCAGCTGGATTCCTTGCGCATTCTTCAGCTTGGCCAGCGTGCCAGCGGGCGGCGTGGTCACCAGCTCCACTTCAAAGCGCCGCAGGACGTCCGCCTTGCGCTGGCCCACGGGCAAGGGCACCGGGCCTTCGCCAGCGCGGAGCGGGTCGTACGCCTCGCCAGGGTAGGAAAGCTGCCGCCGGATGAGCGTGCGCTGCGTGAAGTCAGCTTCGGTCATCCAGCCATCTGCGTACAGGTAGCGCACAGGCCGCTGGTCCATGCGGCCGCTGCCATCCACGAACGTCTCGAACACCACTGCAAAGCAGCGCGTGCCAGGCTGGCCTGGCTGCTGCGTGAAGACCACCTGTCCGTTGCGGCGCTCGGTGTCGCCCGTGACGTCATCTGCTGTCTCCAGCGTGACGCCAGCGCTGAAGTCCTTCAGGGTGGCAGCCACGGCTTCTGTGGCGTCCAGCAGCGCATCCGCTGTGGCGAACGGCGCGCGGGCGGCAGGCGGCGCAGTGGGCGGCGCAGTGGGCGGCGCGGTGGGTGGCGTGGTGGGCGGCGCGGTGGGCGACGTGGCGGGCGGCGCAGGCGCGGGCGACGGCGCTGCGGGTGGCGCCGCTGCGGGTGGCTGTGCACCCTGTGGCGGCGCTGCGGCCACGCAGACCAGCGCGGAAACCAGCGGCAGGCTCAGAAGGCGCAGCATGGGCACAGGGTTCATACGCACGGCTGGCTCAGGGGATCGGCACGGTCTCTGCAATGTCCAGGCCAAAGCCGTGCAGGCCTGGCATGGGCTTGGGGTGGTTGGTCAAGAGGCGCAGCTTGCTCAGGCCAAGGTCGCGCAGAATCTGCCCGCCCACGCCAAACATGCGCGCATCCATGGGCTGGTGCAGCGAGCCCAGTCCGTCCGCGCTGGTCAGGTCTGGCACGTTCACATCGTGCGCGCCGCTGCGGCGGATGCGCGCAAGACGGCCAGGCAGGTCAACGCCCACGCCCTCGGTGCGCAGGTAGACCAGCGCGCCCTCACCCGCGCGCTGGATGGCGCGCAGGCTGGCGCGCACGCTCTCCTGCCCGCTGGGCTCCTCTGCATTCCAGCGCACGCTGAAGACATCGCTGAGCAGCTCGCGGCGCTGCATGCGCACCAGCACAGGCTCCACAAAGTTGCGCGCGCGCCCGTTGGCCTCCAGCTCACCCACGCCACCCACGGTGAGCGCCAGGTGCGGCAGCGCGTCCAGCTGGCTCTCCCATGCAAACAGGCGGAACGGCCCCTCTGGCGTCTCGATGAGCGCGCCGTTCAGCGGCTCCATGCGGTGCACCAGCGTCTCGCGCTCTAGCCGAAAGCGAATGATCTGCTCCACGCTGCACATCTTCAGGTTGTGCTGCGCGCAGATGCGCTCCAGGTCTGGCACGCGGGCCATCTCGCCGTCCTCGCGCACCACCTCGATGATGGCGGCAGCCGGCTTGAGCCCGGCCAGGCGGCAGAGGTCCAGGCTTCCTTCGGTCTGCCCAGTGCGCACCAGCACGCCGCCATCGCGCGCGCGCAGCGGGTTGATGTGCCCAGGGCGCACAAAGTCATCAGCGCGGATGGCGGGGTCAATCAGCATCTGGATGGTGCGGGCGCGGTCCTTGGCGCTGATGCCTGTGCCCACGCCGTGACGCGGATGGCCGTCCACGCTCACCGTGAAGGGCGTTCCGCGCACGCTGGTGTTGCTGGCGGTCTGCGGGTGCAGGTCCAGGCGGTCGCACGCGGCGCTGTCCAGGCTGACGCACAAGTAGCCGCCACCCACGCGGGTCAGAAAGTTGATGATCTCCGGCGTCACGAACTCCGCAGCCACCACAAAGTCGCCCTCGTTCTCGCGGTCCTCGTCGTCCACCAGCACGATGATCTTGCCAGCGCGCAGGTCATCCAGAATCTCGGGAATGGGGGCCAGGGGCATCGCGCAAAGGTTACGCACCCGGCGGGGTGTGCGCGGCGCCGCGTTCCTTACACTCAGGCGCATGACCACCGCCACGCCAGAGCGCCGCGCCCGCCGCCAGGTGCACCTCCTGGAGCTCACCCAGACCCCCACCGCTGCTGGCCTGGAGCAGCGCGTGCACGCGTGGGTGGAGCGCTTCCTGCAGCCGCATGCCAGCGCCCTGGATGTGGTGCGCGACGCCGCTGGCAACTGGCTGGTGCTGCAGCGCCGCCGCCAGGCTGGCAAGCCGCTGGTGCTGTTCACCGCGCATCTGGACCACCCGGCGTTCGTGGTCACCGCCTGCACGGGTGACCGCACGCTGGAGCTTGAGTTCCGCGGCGGCGTGAACGACCCGTACTTCGTGGGCGCAGAGATCGAAGTGGTGGCCTGCGACGACACGCGCCACGCTGCCGTCATCGCCACGCTGGATGCGCAGGCCAAGCCCTTCAAGAAGGTGACCGCCACACTGCACGCGCCAGCGCCGCAGGTGCAGCCCGGCCAGCTGGCGCGGTGGCGCTTTCCGCGCGCCGAGATCACCGACGGCGTGCTGCACACCGACGCCTGCGACGACCTGGCCGCGGCCGCGGCCGCGCTCTGCGTCTTTGAGGAGCTGCTAGCGCACCCCGACGCCGGCAACACCGGGCTGCTGCTGACCGTGGCCGAGGAGGTCGGTTTCATCGGCGCCATTCACGCGGCGCGCACGCACCTGGTGCCGCACAGCGCGGCGCTCATCTGCCTGGAAAACAGCCGCAGCTTCCCGCACGACAGCCCCATTGGCGCTGGCGCCATCCTGCGCGTGGGCGACCGCCTGAGCGTGTTCAGCCCGTCGCTCACCAACCGGCTCACGCAGCTCTTCGCAGAGCACCAGAAGAAGGACCCTTCCTTCCACTACCAGCGCAAGCTGATGGCAGGCGGCGCGTGCGAGGCCACCGCCTTCGCCAGCTTTGGCCTGGAGAGCACCTGCCTGTGCCTGCCACTGGGCAACTACCACAACATGGTGGATATTGACGGCGTGGCAGCAGGCACCGCTCAGGCCAAGGTGGGCCGCGAGCACATCAGCGTGGAGGACTTCCACTCGCTGTGCACCATGCTGCACGTGGCAGCGCTGCATTTGGACACGGCCTCGCTGGAGCCGTTTGGGCAGCTGATGGAGTCCCTGTACGCCGAACGCGCGTTTGTGGCGGGGATCGCGCCGGGCGCCCACGCCGGCACCGCAGTGCGCGCCACGGTGTAGAGCAGGAGCCCTGCTGCAATGCCCCACCCAGCCCAGGTGGGCAGCGCGGGCGGGTTCCACGGCCGCTGGCCTGCGATCAGCGTCCACACTGCTTCCACGCCCGCGTACAGCGCCAGCGGCACGCCGATCAACAGGAACGCAGGGTTGTAGCGCAGCGCGGTGACCACGTCGCCGCGGAGCAGCGCGTGGGCTGCGCGCGTGGCGCCGCATCCCGGGCAGTTGATGCCCAAGAGCGTGAAGCTGGGGCAGCGCGGCGCGTACGCGTGGCCCAGCGGCACCAGGGTCAGGATGCCCGCGGCTGCTGCCAGCAGCACCAGTGCGCAGGCTGCGCGCACTCGTGCGTTAGTAGTTTCCATTGCCAAAGAACAGAGGCAGCATCTGGAGGGCCATCCCGACGAGGTTGACCACCAGTCCAATGACCACCGACAGCAACAGGAAGGTCTTGGCAGTCTTGGCGCACTTCTCTGCCTCTCCAAGATTGCCCACGCTGCCAGCAGAGTTGGCCTTCACCGTGAAGATGATGGCCACGATGCCCAGCGGCACGCAGCAGCACAGCGTGGCCACGATGGGCCACACGATGCTGACTGGCGTCCACGAGCCCATCTGTCCAGCAGGGCGCGCCACAGGCATGGCGCGCATCGGCGGCGCATCGGACTCCGCAGGCATCAGCCCGATGTCGCTGCTGGGCATGAACGACTGCTCTTGCGGAGCGCTGCTGGCTGCACCTGATGGCGCGCCGCCTGCACCAGCGCCCATTCCAAAGACCGCACCCACGGTGGTCCATTCGGTGCCACCCACCGGGCAGATCATGGTGCGGGCGCTGAGCTTGCCAGCGGCAAGCCCTGCACGAATGCGTTCTTCCGGATAGGGGCCCTTGGGCTTGTTCTCAGGGCCGAGCAGCCAGTACTCCACGGTGTGCCTCCTGCGCGGCTGCGCAGTTGCGGGTCATCTGCGAGAACGCGGAACGTTGAACCATTCCAGCGGATGCCGGAACAGCTCGGACGTGTGAATGGCAAAGCCTACCTTCCCCTCCGCCGACAAGGTGTTGACGCCAGACCAGACCCAGCCCTCCTTGGTCTTCTCCAGCATGGGGCCGCCGCTGTTGCCTGGCAGAAGCGTGCCGTCAATCTGCACGCGCCGCATGGCTGGCGTGAACGGATCCAGCGCGCCGTCGCGCAGCGCACCCACGCGTCCAAAGCTGTGCGACTGGTCAAGTCCCAGCATGGAGCCCACCATCGCCACCTCGGTGGATGGACGCAGCGTCTTCCAGTCCTCTTCGCCGCCTGGTGCCAGCGCCACGTAGTCCTGGCCCTCGGTCACAGCGGAAGGATCAATCTCCAGCACTGCCAGATCCACATCCGCCACCAGCCCGATGCGCTGCGGCACCACCTCCACCCCGGTTGGAAAGCGCACCACCACCTCCGGCACCTGGCCGCGCGGGCGGCCATCCTCCAGACCGATGACATGCCGGTTGGTGATCACCCAGAGGACATCGCGGCCCTTGGGCTTCCACACGCAGCCAGTGCCGACCGCTGCGGAAAGCAGGCCCAGTTCCGCCTCCACGCGCGGCGCCACCAGCTGCAGGTCCTCCAGCGTCACCAGGCGCTTGTCGGGGCGGTGCTCCAGCTGCTCGATCTCCGACGGCCTCAGCTGCTTGCCAAAGTTCAGGGCGCCAGGCCCGCGCAGCGCAACCACAAACGAAAGCACCATGCCGCCGCAGCATGTCAGCACAAAGACCACTGAGCCGCCAAGCAGCGCCAGAGGTCCCATCCGGTCCCACCATGTCGCGCTGCGGTTGCTGGACCTACCACCAACGTCGAACCAGCCGAGAATGGTGCCCCACAGGCCCTGCACGATGGCATCGTACTCCTGCCGACCGCTTGCACGAACGCTCCTGTACCCTCTGCGGAATGCCCTCTGCAGACCCAGTTCAGCTCCTGGATCACGCGCTGCGTGCCGCCATCGCGCAGGTGAGCGGCCGCCCCGCAGCAGAGTGCGATCCCGCCATCCGCCCCAGCGGCAACCCGCAGTTTGGGGACTTTCAAGCCAACTTTGCCATGGGCCTGGCCAAGCAGATGGGCGCCAAGCCGCGCGAGCTGGCGGACAAGGTGCTGACCGCTGCTGCTGGACCGCTGGCCGCCGTGGTGGAGAAGGCCGAGGTTGCTGGGCCTGGCTTCATCAACCTGCACCTGTCGCAGGCTGCGCTCAGCAGCATGCTTGACGCGCTGGACACGCCAGAGCTGGGCATCACGCCGCAGGACTCCGCGCACGCCGTGGTGGTGGACCTGTGCGGCGTGAACGTGGCCAAGCAGATGCACGTGGGGCACCTGCGCGCCACCATCATCGGCGACTCGCTGGCGCGCGTGAACGAACGCCTGGGCCACAAGGTGTGGCGCCAGAACCACCTGGGAGACTGGGGCCTGCCCATCGCCATGACCCTGGCTGCGCTGCGCCGAGCCAAGATTGACCTGGCCACGCTGAACCTGGACCACTTGAACCACGCCTACCGCGCTGCGCAGCTGGAAGGCCGCGCCGATGAAGCCGGCATGGTGGCCGCCCGCGCCACGGGCGTGGGCCCGCACCGCCTGGCAGAGCTGGAGGCGCAAAACGCCGGCGCTGCGCTGGCCCAGGAAGACGCGCGCACCACGCTGGTGCGGCTGCAGGCTGGCGACGCTGAGCTGGTGGCCGCGTGGGAGAAGCTGATTGAAGTGACCATGCGCGAGGTGTTCGCCACGGCGCAGACGCTGGGCGTGCACCTGATCAGCGAGCACAGCCGCGGCGAGAGCTTCTTCCGCGAGGAGCTCCCCAAGGTTGTGGAGGAGTTCGTGAAGCGCGGCCTGGCGGTGGAGGACGACGGCGCCATCGTGGTGCGCCTGCCTGGCCGCGAGCGCCCGCTCCTGATCCGCAAGCGCGACGGCGGCTACCTGTACGCCACCACGGACCTTGCCGCCATCCGCTACCGCGTGCAGACGCTGGACGGCGCGCGCGTGGTGTACGTGGTGGACGCCCGCCAGCGCGACCACTTCAAGGACGTGTTCGACGCGGTGCACCTGATTGGCTGGGACCGCCTGCCCGACGGCGTGCAGGCCCAGCTGGTGCACGTGGGCTTTGGCGCTGTGCTGGGCGCGGACAAGAAGCCGCTGAAGACGCGCAGCGGCGAGAACTTCACGCTGAAGGCGCTGCTGGACGAGGCCATTGCCCGCGGCCAGGCAGAGGTGCGCGCCCGCGCGCAGGCGCCCGATGCGCCCACGGCCGGCATGAGCAGCGCAGAGCTGGACGCCATCGGCCACGCGGTGGGCATTGCGGCTGTGAAGTACGCAGACCTCGGCAGCGACGTGACCCGCGACTATGTGTTCGACCTGGACCGCATGGTGAGCTTTGACGGCGACACGGGCCCGTACCTGCAGTATGCGCACGCGCGCATCGCCACCATGCTGGGCAAGGCGCTGGACGCCGCCGCGCACGCGCCCGGAAGGCCTGCGTTCAGCGTGGCAGACCCAGCAGAGCGGCAGCTGGCCCTGGCGCTGCTGCGCTATCCGCAGGTGGTGCGCGACGTGGCGCAGCACCTGGACCCCAGCCGCCTGTGCGGCTACCTGCATGGCTTGGCCACCACGTTCAACGCCTTCTACCAGCAGTGCCCCGTGCTGAAGTGCCCAGACCCCGCAGCGCGCGCAGGCCGCCTGCGCCTGTGCATGCTCACCAAGCACGTGCTGAAGGATGGCCTGGGCCTGCTGGGCATCCACGCGCCAGAGCGCATGTAGCGCGCGGCTCGCAGCACGGCGCGCGCTACCGCGCCAGCCGGTCGTACCGCACGCCTGCTTCGCGCAGCACGCTCATGGCCTTGGCGATGCTGACCTCCCAGTGCTCGTCGCCTTCGGTGGTCTCGTAGGTGACCACGCGCTGCAGGCCAGCCTGCACGATGGCCAGCGTGCACTGCACGCACGGGCTAAAGCTGCTGTAGATGGTGCAGCCCACGGGGCTCACGCCGTTGCGCGCGCACTGGATGATGGCGTTCAGCTCTGCGTGGCACACCAGGTCGTACTTGGCTGGGCGCTCCAGGCGCTCTGGCCGGTCCTCGATGCCGCGCGGCAGGCCGTTGAACCCCGTGGCCACGATCTGCCGGGCTGGACTCACGATCACCGCACCCACGCCGCGCGATGGATCCTTGCTCCACAGCGCGATCTGGTCCGCCAGCCCAAGAAAGCGGCGGTCCCAGCGCAGGAGGCTCTCGGCCGAAGGCGTGGCGGCGTTGGTGGTGGTCATGGCTCCTCGCCTGCTTCTGGTGCCTCGGCTGGTGCGGCATCAGCCGGCTTTGGCTCCGTGGGTGGCGCCTCGTTGGCCTTGCGGGCGCGCTCGCGCTGTGCTTCGCGCTGGGCTTCGCGGCGCAGGCGCTCTGGGTCGCGCAGCTTCATGTAGGGCAGCGCGCGCTCCACCAGACGGATGAGGTCCAGCCGGCGGATCTCCACCTGGCGCAGGCGCATGATGGGCGCGTGCGGGCGCTCCAGTGGCTGCACGCGCACCACACGCGGGCCAGCTTCATCAATGACCACCTCATTGGCGCGGAAGGTGCCAAAGTCGCTTGGCCCCTGCGCCCGGGGCACGTTCACCGTGAAGAGCTCTGCGTCTGCATAGATGTCCACGCGCCCGCCAGCCATGCCTGCCGCCACCAGCGCCAGGTCGTAGGTGCCTGGCGCTGGGAAGTCCACCACCCACACCGCCACGTCCTCTGGCGACGCCCAGCCCTCGATGGCCAGGCTGGCGTCGTCTCCTTGCAGCGTCACGGTGGGACCGATCACCTGCGCGTCCCACGCGCCCAGCACCGCCACGCCATCTGCGCCAAACGTCTTGTGCTTGAGCGCAGTGCGCGGGTCTGCTGGCTCTGCGCTGTCGCCGCGTGCGGCTGCCTTCAGCAGTTCGGCCAGCGCCTCTTTCACGGTGGTGGAGCGCAGCGCGTAGGTCTTGGCGCGGTCGGCCCGAGCGATGTTCAGGCCCACCACGCGGCCCTGCGTGTCCAGGATCGGCGCGCCCATGGCTTCTGCAGGCACGATGCCGTCATGCTGGATGACTGGGCCAAAGCCAGTGGAGCGCCGGCTGAGCTCTGCGCCCACGTTGCCCGGGCCGCGCTCCATCAGGAAGCGCTGCAGGCGCACCTTGGCCTTGCGCTTGGCCGTGCCGCGCATGTACTCCACCTCCACCACGTCGCCGGGCGCGCGCTGGCGCAGCGGGGCCGCGGCAGAGTCTGGGCTCACCATGGGCGTGCCATCCACGCGCAGCAGCACGTCGCCCACCTGCAGGCCTGCCTCCTGTGCGCCAGAGTTCTCCATGACTGCCGCAATCTCCACGCTGCCACCTGCGCTGCCGCGGGCTGGCTTCAGCCCCACGCCCAGCAAGGATCGGCTGGCCTGGTCAGACGCGCCAGCGTCGTAGGCGCCCAGCGACCGGAAGCCCACCGCAGCAGGCTCCAGGCCCTGGCCCACGCTCAGGATGGCGTCGGCAAATCCTGGCTCTGCGTCAGAGAAGACCACAGGGTCAAGATCCTCTGCGCCTGTGCCCAGCAGCATCAGGTCATGGCGTGTGTCCTGCGCGATGCGCGTGGCGCGCACCATGAGCCCGTCTGGCAGCGCCACCTGGATCACGCGCGGACCCACGCCCACCTCGCTGGCCTTGGTCAGGATGTGCCCCGCCTTGTCCACCACCACGCCCAGCGCTGCGGGGCGAGCGTCCACCAGCACCATCACCACGCTGTCCACCACCGTGCCAAGGAGCGGCGCCACAGCATTGCGCACAGCCTTCTTTCGGTCCCGGTGCGCAGCGCCGATGTCGCGCTGAAACGCCACCTCCATGTCCACCGCAGGTGGAATGCCCTGGGTGATGTCCACCTGCATGGCGCCCAGCCGCTGCGGCTTGCGCAGCTCCTCCATCTTGTCCTTGGCCAGGTCCACGGTGATGGCAGCGTTCAGGTCTGGCCAGCTGCTGGCCACGCTGTTGATGCCCACCACCTTGCCAGCAAGGTCAAACACCGGGCCGCCCGAATCGCCTGGGCTCACCGGCGCGTCCATCACCAGCACCGTGCCGCGCCGCACCACCACCTGTCCCACGCGCAGCGGTGGTGGGCGCCACGGCTCCATCTCTGGCCCCAGTGGATGACCGAACACCAGCAGCGGGTCGCCAGGCCGCAGCTTTGTGGCGGAGCCCAGCTCTGCAAATGGCAGCGCGCGTCCGCCTGTGTCCACCTTGACCAGCCCCACGTCCTGGTCCTGGTCCAGCAATTGTCCAACAGTCTTGCCGCGCAGCTTGGTGCCATCCGCCAGCACCACCAGCGTGTCCACGTCTGGCACCAGCCCCACGTGGCCAGCAGTGAGGATCCAGCCATCCGGCGAGATGATCACGCCGCTGCCAGATCCTGGCATGTCTCCATGCCGCAGCAGCAGCGCCACCACTGTCTGCTGCGCAGTGCGCGCGGTGGCGCGGACCTTGTCTTCAAAGGCGCGGAACGCCTCCGGAGAGTCTGGCTGCGGCGCGCCGCTCTCCAGGGACGGTGCCCCGGAATCATCCGGCGTGAAGTCCGGCTCACCCTGCGCGCACGCAGGCGCTGCGCACAGGGCGCAGCAGAGCAGCCACGCAGCGCACCACGCGGGTGCGCCGCCGGGGTTCCGGACCAGCTTGTGCGCTTGCTGCGTCATCGCACCCTCTCGGGCTAGCGCGACCGGCTTGGCTCGCTGTCGTAGGGCCGGTTGGGAGCAGCGTTGCTGCCCACCAGGCCTTCCAGCTCTGCGCCCGCGTTGGTGCGGGTGAAGGCGTCGGCCAGCACCTCCAGGCGCGCGGCCACGTCCTCCATGTCCTGCAGGCGGTCCCCAGGGTCAACCTGGATGCACTGCATGGCCAGGTCGGAGAGCTCGATGGGGATGCGCGGATCCTGGTCTGCTGGCGCCTGCGGCAGGCGAATCTGGCTGTACTCCAGCGCAGCTCCCATCTTGCCGCTGCGGCTGGGCAGCGCACAGGGGATCTCCTCGCGCAGCAGCACCCAGTACAGCGTGGCGCCAAAGTTGTAGATGTCGGTGAGCGCGGTGATTTCCTTACGGTGCGCCTGCTCTGGCGCGATGTAGCCCGGCGTGCCCTGGATGCGCTTCTTGATGCTGCCCATGGCGCAGGCCTGGCCCAGGTCAATGATCTTCACCTGGCCAGCCTCGGTCACCATCATGTTGGACGGCTTCATGTCCGCGTGCACAAAGCCACGCTGGTGCATGTGGTGCAGGCCGCGCGCGCACTGCGCAAAGTAGCGGGCGATGTTCAGGCCGCTGGGGCGCGGCAGCACGTCCAGCGTGGCAGCGTCCACCAGCTCCATGATGAGCGCCACATCGGTCACTGGGCCGAACATGAACTTCTGGTTCTTCAGGTACTTGCTGATCGCGCGGATGTTGGGGTGGTCCAGCTTGGAACCCACCTTGTACTCCTGCTCGATCTGATCCACAAAGCGCTGGTCCTTCTCGCTGCGCCGGTGCACATGCTTCAGGGCCATCACCTGGCGGGTCTTGGGGTCCATGACCGCATAGACCGCGCTGGCGGCACCTTCACCCACCTTGTCAACAACCTTGTAGCCGAAGAGCTCGGCGGGAATGGCACTCAATGAAGACATGAAGGGACGACCGCCACCACCCCAAACCGCCCACGCGGCGGCTGCTTGCTGGCTGCTGTCCCATGGGGTCTGGGACTGCGCCGACCATACCTGCCCGCCGCTCGCAGGGTGCGGCTGTTGCAGCCGTGCGAGGCTATCGGAACGCTCGAACCCCGGCAACATTGCCGGGCAGGACCTCACTCAGAACCCTACGAAAAACCGCATGGGAGTCCGCCATCGGGCGACAAAATCTTCGTGAAACTCGGCCTATGGGTCCAGTCAAGGAAGGATCTGGGACATGACTTCATCGGTGGGGAAGAACTGCCCTGGACTGGCCACGGTGCTCAGCTCGCTGTGCAGCCGGACCTGGCTGGCTGGAATCCCAAGCTCTGCCTGCAGCTGCCGGATGAGGTCCACCAACTGGTGTATCTGGCGCTCCGTGAACCCCCGCCGCTGGCCGTTGCCGATCAGGCAGATGGCCACCGCGTGCTCGTTGTAGAAGGCCGCCGCGGGGCCTTGGGCAGCCACGTGGGCGCCCGGCAGCTGCCGGTCCCAGCGGTACCCCACGGCCACCTGGCCGTCGTCCAGGCCCTGCCCGTTGCCCACCAGGAAGTGGTAGCCCAGGCCAGTCAGGCCATCCTGCACATGCTTGCGCTCCAGGCTGGCCGCATCACCGCCCGGGGTGCCAGAGTGGTGGATGACGATGGCCTTCCACCGCACGCGGTCCAGCTTGGCCATGCGGGGCGTGATGCTGGCGGTGCGGAAGGCGCCCGCTGCAGCCTGCGGAGGCTCCCCCACCTGCCGGGTGGTGGCATCCGACAGCTCCAGGGCGCCAATGGCCGCTGCGCACGAAGCCGCCAGCAGGCTCCACACGCTCAGGGTGCGCTTGATCGAACGGCGGTGGTCAGCAGGAGGATTGGTCACAGTCTTGAGCGGGGAACGGGTCCAAGTTCCATCGGCCATTTGGGCCTTGCCGCCATAGGCAAGGCCAGCACTGCACGTGGGCTACTGCGTCTGGGTGGGTGGTGTCAGACGAGCCCGGAGCGCTGGCTGGGGCTTCCCGAACACATCGGGTTCTTCCTTGGGGGTGCCGCCAGAGCGCAGGGCGTCGTACTGCTCAAACTGCGTGCGCGGCGCACTTTCCGGAAAGAGCTGCTTCTGGCAGCCGCCCACGGCGGGTGCCAGCACCACGAGCAGCGCTGCGCCAGCCATCGTGCGACGGCTGCCGGCATCCATGCGCTGGCTGGTGCGTGCAAGCATGCCGCCAGTATAGAAGCCAGCGGGCGCCTCTAGGCCTTGCGGCGCGGGCGGCGCACAGGCTGGGCTGGCGGCTGCTCCAGGCTCAGTTCAAAGGCCAGCTTCTGCAGCGCGCTGGTGAAGTCCACGTCCACCACCGGCACATGACCGCGCACCGTCAGGCGCCGCGGCGCAAAGTTCAGGATGCCGCGCACGCCAGCAGCCACCAGCGCATCGGCCACCTGCTGCGCTGCATCGGGCGGCACGGCGATGATGCCCAGGCCGATGCGCTCGCGCGCCACCGTGTCCTTCAGCCTGCTCAGCGGCTGCACCGTCAGGCTGCCAGCGCGCGTGCCCACCAGCGCTGGAGCCTGGTCGAACACCGCCACGATCTCAAAGCCCTCCTCCAGGAAGCGGTTGTACGAAAGCAGAGCGCGACCGATGTTGCCAGCGCCCACCACTGCGGCACGCCACTGCTGGTGGGTGCCCAGGATCTGGCGCAGCCGCTCGCGCAGCGCAGCCACCTGGTAGCCCACCCCAGCCTGCCCAAACTGGCCAAACACCGCCAGGTCCTTGCGCACCTGCGCATCGGTGATGCCCACTGCGGAGCCCAGCTGCTTGCTGCTGACCGTGCGCTGCGTGTTGCTGGCCAGCAGGTTGAGCTCGCGCAGGTACAGGCTCAGCCGGTGAGCAGTGGCCTTGGGGATGCGTGTCCGGCCCGGCATGGACACGGAGTGTAGGCAGGCCAGCCCGTAGACTTGCTGCATGCACTTTGCTGATGCGCTGACCCAGCGCAGCCTGTGGACCAGCTTTGAGTTCTTCCCCCCGCGCACAGCGCCGGGATGGACCGACCTGTTCGCCACCATCAGCCACTTTGAGGCGCTGCACCCCACGTTTGTCTCCGTGACCTACGGCGCCGGCGGCAGCACGCGCGACAACACCCACGACCTGGTGGTGCGCCTGCGCCGCGAGACCAAGCTGGACCCCATGCCGCACCTGACCTGCGTGGGGCACACCGAGGCGGACATCCTGCACCTGCTGGAGCGGTACGCGCAGGCGGGCGTCAGCAACATCCTGGCCCTGCGTGGAGATCCACCCAAGGGCATGGCCGCGGCAGAGGGCAGCTACCGCTACGCCGCGCAGCTGGTGAACACCATCCGCCAGTGCGGCGCCCGCGTGGGGCACCCAGACCCGCGTGGCTTTGGCGTGGGCGTGGCCGGATTCCCAGAGGGACACCCGCAGACGCCCAACACGCTGGTGCAGATGGATCACCTGAAGGCCAAGGTGGATGCTGGCGGGCAGTTCGTCATCACGCAGCTGTTCTTTGACAACCACGCCTTCATGGACTGGCGCGAGCGCTGCGCGCTGGCTGGCATCAAGGTGCCCATCATCGCTGGCATCATGCCCATCACCACGGTGGCTGGCCTGAAGCGCATGGCAGAGCTGGCTGCAGGCACGCGCTTTCCAGCGCCGCTCCTGCGCGCGGTGGCCCGCTGCCAGGATGACCCAGAGAGCGTGGCCAACGTGGGCATCCACTGGGCCACCGAGCAGTGCCGAGACCTCCTGGACCGCGGCGTGGACGGCATCCACCTGTACACGCTGAACAAGAGCGACGCCACGCAGCGCATCTACCGCACGCTGGGGCTCACCAAGTCTGCGGGCATCGCGCAGGCCTAGGGACCAGGCCGAGCGCCGCGCACCCGTGCGCTACGGCGCTGCTGGCTCCTCAAAGTTGCGCTTGGGCGGCTCTGCTGGCTTGGCGGGCTTGGTCAGCTCCTCGATGGAGGGCGCCTCGCCATCTGGCAGCCACACGCGCTGCAGCACGCGCAGGAGCGGGTCGTCTGCGCGAGTGGCGCGCATGGCATCCAGGCCTTCGCGGACCAGATCTGTCTTGTCCTGTTGGAAGCCGATGTAGGCGATGAGCAGCCCGTAGTCAAAGCGGTCCGCAGCCAGCTGCGGGCCTGCGTCTGGCTCGCTGGCGGCGCGCAGTCGGGTGCGCGCGATCTCCAGGCTGGCAGCCAGGCGCTCGGGCGCCGGCAGGATCTCTGCGCCAAAGTGCGCGCCGATGAGCTCTGGATGCTCCACGAACATCTTGCGCATGGTGAGCGCAGATGACAGCGTGAGCCCAGCTCCGATCTGCGCGTTGACCACGCCAGCGAGCGCCATGGGGTGGCCGGGATAGACCTTCAGGATGCTGGTGTAGATGTCCTCGGCGCGGAAGAAGTCGTCGCGGCGCATGGACTGCGCACCCAGGTCCATCATGTCGTGGATGAAGCCAGGGTTCTCGGGAATCAGGCTCTCCATGCGGCGGCCGTGCTTCAGCACCAGCGCCAGATCGTCGAGCGACTGCTTCTTCTTGGCAGCGGACTTGCCGTCGCCCCCTGCGCCAGATGACTGGCCCGGAGCACCCGTGTCCGCCGAAGCGCCAGCGGTGCCACCGTCAGCCTTGCCGGACTCAGACGGCTTGGTGGGCTGCGCCATGGACGCGCGCGGATCGTTCACGCCGCCAGCGCGTGCGGCGTCGGGGCCGCTCCGCTGCAGCTGGTAGCGCAGCCAATCCAGATCAGTGATGAGTTCCTTGTCCGCCGCACTCTTGCCGCCTGCGGGCGCAACACCCGGCGCCTGCGCGCTGGGCGGCACGATGGGTGGCACGTTCCGACCCGAGGATCCAGGGCCAGACTGCGTGGTTTCCGGCTGCGCGGTACCGGGGCCTGTCCCGGCTGGGTTGTTCGGGTTGCGGAGGCCAGGGTTCTTGGTCAGGTCTGGCACAAGGTCGCCTGTGCCCAGCGGCGCAGTGCCCACGCCGCGCACGGCGTTGGGGTCGTTGTCTGTGCTGGACAGCGCGGCGGTGCCGCTCATGCCTGCACGCTGGCGCATGGCGTCCAGGATGGCGTTGTATTCCGATGGCAGCAGCGGCTGCACGCGCATGCTGTCTGCCAGCGACTTGGCGGTGGTGATGGCGCGGGTGTCAAAGTCATCGCTCACCAGCGCTGCATTGGTGCGGCCGGAGAGCATGTCCTCCCGCAGCGCCTGCCGTTCATAGGTGTTCAGGCCAAAGCGCGAAAGCAGCGCGTCCATCGGCACGCCGCCCTGGGCTGGGCCAGCTGCGCCAGAGCCCGCAGAATTGCCGCCGTTGGGCAGCTTGCCCTCCACGCGCCAGTTGGTGCGCGAACCAGTGTCGCGCGGATTGGCGGCGTCAATCAGGTCACCCTGGCGCGCCATCTTGGAGGCATCAGCCGTGAAGCGGTCGAACGCCAGACGCGCGTCCAGCGGCTGCTCGTTGGTCAGAATGTCGCGCGCCTGCGCCATGCCGTACGAGCGCGAGTACATCACAGCGCCCCACTGCTGCGTGGCGGTGTACGGGTTGAGCCCGCCGCTGATGGCCAGCGGCGAGGTGTTGGCCGCGTACGCATCCCACACGCGGTTGGAATCCGCGCCCGTCTTGCCAGCAAACTCTCCCTGGCCCAGGTAGCCCACGTTGCCGCGGAAGCCGCGCCCACCGGCCACGTCGCTGGTGACGATGAGGTTGCGCGAGTAGAAGTCCTGCTTGGGCGCGTTGGGGTTGTAGCGGTCCGCGCCCACCTGGCTGTTGGCGTCCAGCGCCCCGCCAGCGCCGCCCCGCTGCTGGTGCTTCTGCGGCGCAGTCAGGTCCCGGCCCAGCGCGTTGCCGCTGCCCAGGGCGTTCTGCGCCATGGCTGGGCTGTGGAACGCCATGGCGGCCAGCGCTGCGGCCAGCGAGCTTCCAAGCATGACGCGGCCTGTTTCCATGACCCAAGCGTAGCATCGCCAGCACAGAAAGCCCATGGAGAACGACCAGACGGACCTTGGCCAGCGCCCTGCTGGTGTGCCTGCACGGGTGAGCCCTGCGGCCGTGCTGGCCACGCTGGCGGCGGTGGTGGCCGCTGTGGTCATCGGCATGACAGGTCCGCATCTGCGCGACCGCGCTGGCGGCGCCCAGCAGGACCAGCCCATCGGCGAGCTGGCCATCATGGCGGAGCTGAACGAAGCGCAGGCCGCCTACGACCAGGCGCACGGGCGCAGCCAGGAGGTGACGCCCGATCGCACGTCCGCGCTGGCCGCAGAGGTGCTGGGCCACCCGGCGCTGGTTCCAGACCTGACTGCGCACGGCTACCAGCTGCGCGACGCGCGCGTGGTGCCGCTGTCCACCGACCTGCGCGCCCTGGCGCTGCTGTACCGGCCAGAGCATGGCGCTGGCGCGCTCAGTGTGTTCATGATGCCGGACCACGGGCGCATCGTGCGCTTTGATGGCTTTGGCCGGGCGCTGCCGCTGGCGCCCGGCGAGGAATGGGCTGGCTCTGGAATCGAGCGCAACGGTCGCCCGCGCACGGTCTACGCCGCCACCGATGGCGGCACGCTGTGGATGGTGACCGCCGCCACGCCAGACGACGTGATCCGCGTGGCCCCCAGCCTGCTGCCGCGCGACCAGGCAACGCCGCGCGAGCCGCTGCCTCCCTCGTAGCCAGCGTCCGCGCGGGAGCGCCCTATCATTCGCCCCTTCATGGCTGCCTCTGCACCAGCGCGCGCTGCGGCGTACATCACCACGCCCATCTACTACGTGAACGACCGCCCTCACATCGGTCACGCGTACACCACCACGCTGTGCGACATCTGGGCCCGCGCCATGCGCCAGCAGGGCCGCGATGTGTTCTTCCTGACCGGCACCGACGAGCACGGCGCCAAGGTGGAGAAGAGCGCGCAGGCGCACCAGGTGAGCCCGCAGGAGTGGGCCGACCAGAACGCCGCAGAGTTCCAGCGCGTGCTGAAGGTCTTTGGCCTCACCAACGACGACTTCATCCGCACCACGCAGCCGCGCCATGAGAAGCAGGTGCAGGCGTTTGTGAAGCGGCTGCTGGACAACGGGTCGGTGTATCTGGGCACCTTCGAAGGCTGGTACGACGAAGGCCAGGAGGAGTACTACACCGAGACGCGCGCCAAGGAGCTGGAGTACAAGAGCCCTATCAGCGGCCGCCCGCTGACGCGCGCCACCGAGCAGAACTACTACTTCCGCCTCAGCGCGTTCCAGCAGCGGCTGGAGAAGTTCTTTGCGGACAACCCGGGCTTTGTGCAGCCGTCGGGCCGCTTCAATGAAGTGCTGGGCCGCCTGCGCGAGGGCCTGCAGGACGTGCCGGTCACGCGCACCAACTTCACGTGGGGCATTCCGTTTCCCGGCGATGAGAAGCATGTCATCTACGTGTGGATTGACGCGCTTTTCAACTACATCACCGCGCTGGGCTATGGCGACCCGCAGGGCGCGTTTGCCGGCCCGCTGCACGCAGAGCGCGCGCACTACTGGCCTGCTGCGTACCACGTGATCGGCAAGGAAATCCTGTGGTTCCACGCAGTCATCTGGCCTGCGCTGCTCATGGCGCTTGACCTGCCCACGCCGCGCTGCATCCATGCGCACAGCTTCTGGATCAGCGACGGCCAGAAGATGAGCAAGAGCCTGGGCAACTTTGTGGACCTGCCCACCATCGAGGGGTACTTCGCCACCTATGGCCTGGACGCGTGGCGCTGGTACATGGCCACGCAGGGCCCGCTGCACGCCAGCGACGCTGACTTCCGCGCGCAGCACTTCCACGACACCTACACCGCAGATCTGGTGAACGTGGTGGGCAACTGCTCAAGCCGCGTGACTGCGATGATCGGCAAGTACTTTGAAGGCCGCATGCCGCAGGACGCCACCGGCGGTGGTCCATGGCCAGCGCGCTGCGCAGAGGCGGTGGCAGAGTGGCAGCGCGCCATGGAGGCGTTTGACCTGGCCCGCGCGGCCGCAGCACCCATGAAGCTGCTGCGCGAGGTGGACTCCTTCATCAACGAGACAGAGCCCTTCAAGGTGGCCAAGGACCCAGCCCGCGCTGGCGAGCTGGCATCCATCCTGGGCCAGTGCGCAGAGACCGTGCGTGTGGCTGGCGTGCTGCTGGAGCCGTTCCTGCCAGGCAAGATGGCCGAGCTGCACGCTGCGCTGGGGCAGGCGGGTGGCGCGGCAGCTGGGGCGGCGGCAGCAGCGGGCGCAAACTGGCAGGCTCGCGCTGCATGGGGCGGCCTGAAGCCCGGCACCGCGCTCACCAAGGTGGCGCTGTTCCCGCGTGTGACGGTGGCGTAGGGAATCTGAGCCAAACCGCGCAGAGGATGACGAAACCAGCTCCCGTGCTCCGTTCTAGGGTGGGTCCGCCTGCCACCGGGCAGCCGGCCTCCCAGCTGCCCACGCAGGGCGCTGGCCCCCAACGGAGACACCATGCACACTTCCCACCGTCTGTCCAGCTTCATCCTGTCTGCCGGTCTGTTGGTGGCGCCCGCCTGCGCCAGTGCGCAGGTCCCAGCTGACCAGGCTGCAGCACAGCAGCGCGAGACAGAAGCCCGCGAAGCACAGCGCCGCGGCGCCATGGCCAAGGCTCAGCCCGCGCCGGGAACCGGCGAGGTGCGCCGCGTGGTCCAGGTGCCAGGCGACCCAGGAAGCGCAGCTGCCGCCATCCATAGCACCTTGAGTCTGGGCCGCGACTCCGCCCTGCGCGTGGCTGTCTATGGTGGCGCTGTGATTCTGACTGGCCCTGAGAAGGAAGTGAAGCAGGCGGAAGAACTGCTCAACGAATTGGCTGCCGTCGCGAAGAATCAGGAGAGCAACCAGCGAGATCGGATGGAGCAGCTCCGAAGAGTGGAGATGGACCGGCGCGACCAGCTGTTGCGCGAGATGGACCGCGCCACGCCCGTCACAGAGCGCGTGTTCGACGTGGACCTTGGGCCAACGCTGAGCGCCTCGCTGAAGTCCGTGGCAGAGGCGCTGGCCGTGGGCGGACAACCTGGAATCAACGTGGTGTGGATGGGCAGCGACTCGTTCCAGAATGTCCCAGTGCGCCCAGTCCAGCTGCGCCGCGTGACGCTGGCCTCCGCGCTCCAGACGCTTGAGACGGTTTCCAGCACCAACGGCGCCGTGCCTGTGAGCATCTCGCTTTCCTCGTCAGCGCAGGCAGATGACCAGCACGCTGAGAGGATTGCAGCGCTTGAGGCCAGGCTTCGCGAGCGGGCCGCAGAGGAGGCCAAGGCACTCCGAGCAGGAGGCTCCGCAGACGTGGCCCTGCTGCAGGATCTGCCCCTGCTGGGCATGCGCTTCACGCCTGAGATTCCCATCGTGACTGTGGGGCCAGCTCGCACCGACACTCCCGGCGCGCCCACCAACGGCGCCCGCGTGGCGGTGTTCCGCACCACGCCTGTGCCAGCAGACGCCCCGCCCGCAGACGCCAAGACGCTGGCAGACCGGCAGGCTGCCATCATGGATGCCATTGACACTGGCCTGAGCATGATGAAGCGCAGCCCAGAGTTCAAGGTGAAGCTGCATGCGCCCACAGGCATGATCTTTGTGTATGGCTCGCCAGAGGAGATCCAGCTGGTGGAGCAGGTTTTGGCGGTGGCTGAGACCAACATGTAGAACATGGGTGTGAGCGCCATCCGTCCAGCCACCACTGCAGCCATGGAGGCCGCTGCCCTGCCCGCCGCAGACGCGGCGCCTGCTGATGCGCAGGCCCAGGGCTGGACCACGCGCATGGGCGCACGGCGACCGGAATGCGCTGGCCGAGGTCTTTCACGCGCGGTGCGCCCTGGTGGAGCGCTTTGCAGAGCGCACGCTGGGCCACCGCGCTGATCTTGTTCCAGACGCAGCGCAGGAAGCGTGGCTGCGCGTGGCGCGGCGCCCTGTGGAGTGCGCCAGCGCTGGCGCGCTGGACGCATGGCTCCGCAGCGTGACCGCTGCTGCTGCGCTGGACCTCTTGCGCGCAGACCTTGCGCGCCGCGCTCGGGAGCGCCGCGCCGCACTGGCCCGCCCAGAGGCCACGGATCACACGCGCGCGTTTGTGCAGGACGCAGCCTTGCTTGAGTCCGTCCGCCAGGCTGTGGAACGCCTGGCCGCAGAAGACCGCGCTGTGCTGGAGCTGCGCGCGCGCACCACTGGCACCCTTCGGCAGCTGGGCGCTGCGCTGGGGCTTGGTCCAGCTGCAGTGGACAGCCGCCTGCGCCGCGCGGCAGAACGTGCGCGCGCTGCGCTGGACGCAGCCAGACAGAGTCAGGAGTAGCCATGCTGAACACCGAACAACGCACCCAGATGCTTGACACCGCGCTGCACGCCTTTGACCGCAGCCACGCGCGCCGCCGCGCTGCACGCGCTGCGGTGGCCAGCGCGTGCTTCCTGGTTGCGGCCAGCGTGCTGGCCTGGAGCGTGTGGGGCACCAGCGTGGTGCAGCAGCCGGACGGCACGCCCAATGAGGTGGCCACCACCAGCACCTCCACCAGCACCACCGCCACGCCACCGCACTCGGACATCCAGGTGGTCAGCCACCGGCCCACGCGCATGCCTGCGTTTGTGGAGATTCTGGATGACGTCGACCAGCTGGCCGCTGAGATGGACGCTGCTGGTGCCTGCGAAGGCATCGGTCGCGAAGGCGACCGCGTGTTTATCGTGGAGTGCGCCGCGCACGCGCCGGTGCGGTAGCACGCGCGGCACGCGCTCCACGCGCGCGCTGTTCCTCGCCCCGACCTTCGTCTTTGAGCGCAGCCATCACTTTGGCTCGCAGCGCCGCAGGCATGCTGCCGCTGCGCAGGCTGCGGCATGCGTCCGCTGCCACATCCAGGCTGGCAAAGACCTCCTTGCAGCGTTCGCAGACCAGATCATCCTGCACTGGGAAGTCAGCGCCGCGGTCCAGCGCCTCCATCTTGGCGCGCAGCAGGTCCATGCACACCGCGCGTTCGTACACCGCGGGCGGCACTGGCGCGCGCGGGCGGCTGTCCAGCAGCTTGGCCCGCAGCAGCAGGCGCCCGCGATGCACACGGGTCTTCACCGTGGACTCCTTCACGCCCAGCACTGCAGCCACCTCTGCCAGGCTCATGCCTGCGATCTCCTTCAGCACCACCGCGCTGCGGAACGGCTCCGCTAGCTGGCTGACTGCCCGGTCCACCTGCTGCCGGGCCTCGCGGCGCAGCTCCCGGGATTCGGGGCTGCCGGCTGGAAAGTCGGCCAGTGCCAGCCTGGGCTGCGCAAAGGGCATGGCCCGGGCGTATTCGCGGGCATAGTCCTGGGTGACGGTTCTGCGGCGGGATTCGCGCTGGCCTTGACGCAGGGCAGCCCGCACTGCAATGGCGTGGAGCCACGTGCACGGGCTTGAGTCGCCCCGGAACTCGCCCCAGTGGCGGTAGGCCTGCAGAAAGGCGTCCTGCACCACGTCGTCAGCGTCGGCTGCGCTCCGCACCATGCGCCGGACCACCGCGTGCACCATGGGCCCGCAGGACCGGACCAGCTCTGGAATGGCTGCGTGGGGGTCCTTGGGAAGCGCGGGGCGCTTGGCAGCCGCTGCCTGTCCAGCCTTGGGCATAGGGCAAGGCTACTCCCATCATTCACTCCGGGAACCTCCCTGGCCGTGCATGGCTCCCACCTGCATGACCCTCGCATCCGCAGCACCATCCAGCCAGTCCAGCACCCCAACCGTCTGCCCCAGCGTGAGCCCTGCCAAGGCAGCGGACCTCTGGCGGACAGGCCGCGCCATTCTGGTGGACGTCCGTGAGACGGACGAGTACCGCCAGGTGCATGTGCCCGGAAGCGCGCTGTGCCCCACCTCGGTGTGCGGGCCATCGGACGTCCCCGCTGCTCCTGCAGGTGGCGCTGCGCTCATCCTGTGCCGTTCTGGCGCGCGCGCTGGCCGCATGGCTGCAGGCCTGATGGCCGAAGGACGCACCGATGCACTGGTGGTGGAAGGCGGCATCCAGGCGTGGCAGGCTGCGGGCCTTCCAGTGGCCAAGAACGCGCGGGCTCCAATGCCCATCTTCCGGCAGGTGTTTGTGATTGTGGGCGCCATGTTGGTGGTGGTCTCGGTGCTGGCCGCCACTGTCAGCCCATGGTGGGTTCTGGGAACCGGGCTCCTGGGCGGCGCCCTGTTCTTTGCCGGCGCTACAGGCATCTGCGGCCTGGCCATGCTCCTGGCACACGCTCCGTGGAACAAAATTGCAAAAGGTGCATCCGCTGGCTCTTCCTCTGCGAAGACCACCATGAAAGGGAGCGCGTGCGCCGGCTCATGCTGTTCGGAAGGGCCCTGAGACGCCCAAGCGTTCACTGATTCCCCCCACGATGGCGGCGGCCGCGTCCACTGGACTGCGGCCCCCGCTGTTTTTGGAGGTGTTCAGCGCACCGCCTGCACCACGGCCAGCACCGCTGCCACCAGCAGCAGGCCTGCAAACACCTGGCGAAGCGTGTGCTGCGGCAGCTTGCCACCAAGGTGCGAGCCACCCAGTGCGCCGGCTGCGCCGCACGCGCTCACCAGCACCACCGCTTGCCAGTCAATCTGGATCTGCTGCGCCTCGGGGCTCATCATGCGGCTGGCAAAGCCCAGCGCGCAGTTCAGGGCGATGATGGCCAGGCTGGTGCCAGTGGCCAGCTTCATGGGCACGCGCAGCAGGATCACCAGCGCTGGCACCAGCAGGAAGCCGCCGCCCACGCCAATCACGCCTGTGAGCACGCCAATGCCAAGCCCCGCACCGATGGCCTCCGCTGCCGCGCGAGCCGGATGCTGGGGCGGCGCGGCGGGTGCGTCCGCGGAGTGCGGCGCGGCGGGTGCCCCCGCGGAGTGCGGCGCGGCCGCGGACTGCTGCGCGCCACCGGGCTGCGTGCCAAAGGCCATGCGCCACGCTGCCACAGCCGCCACCAGCGCAAACACGCCCATCTGCGCTGGCCCAGAGAGCCACTGCGCACCCCAGCCACCGATGGCTGCGCCTGCCATGCCCGGCACGCCAAAGAGCGCCACGCGCGGCCAGTCCACGCCGCGGCGCATCGCAGCGCGCGCAGCGCCCACCACCGCGATGGTGCCAGTGACCAGCAGCGCCTCCACCACAGCATCCCGCGGCGGATGCCCCAGCAGCACGCCAAAGATGGGCACGCTGAGGATGGCGCCACCAGCGCCCACCAGCCCCAGACTGGCGCCCACCAGCGCACCGCCGATGATCTCACCGACCCATTCGTTCACGCGGGGTGCCTTGCTGGGTGCGTGGTGATGTTCATTCGTGGATCACATGCTGCAGACGGGCGGGCCCGCGCCAGTCACGCGCGGGGTGCAGCGCCTGCTGGCACGCCAGAGGTGGCAGCTGCCGTGGTGCCCGCAGCACTCTTGCACGCACCGCCGCAGCAGTTGCCACAGCCGCTGGTGCCGCTCACTGGCAGGCCGGCCTGCTTCCAGGCCTCAAAGCCGCCCGTCACATTCACAGCGTCGAACCCGTGCTTGCGCAGAAAGGCCACCGCCGCAGCGCTGCGCATGCCGCGGGCGCAGTGCACCAGCAGCTGGCGATCGCGCGGCAGTGTGTGCAGATGCCTGGGCAGCCAGGTGTACGCCGCGTTGGTGCTGCCCTTCACCTTGCCAGCTGCGTGCTCGCTGGCGTTGCGGACGTCCAGCACGTATGCGCCGCTGTCGGCAGCGCGGCTCAGCGCCTGCACGTCCATGTCGCGCTCGTCCACCAGCGCAGGCGCTGTCTTCACAGCGCTGGGCGGGATGATGGCCACCACGCGGTCGTAGCCGATGCGCACCAGGTCGCGCACGATGCTGTCCGCCTGCGCGGGGTCGCACACCACTGCGATGGAATCCGTGGGCTGCACATAGCTGCCAGCCACCATGGGGAACATGGTGCCCAGCGGTGCAAACAGCGCGCCCGGCAGGTGGCCTGCGCGGAACTCCGCCCACGGGCGCGTGTCCAGCACCACAGTCCGCGCCGGGTCGCACAGGTCTGCGCGGTTGCGCAGGTCTGTCACGGTCTCAGGCTGCGGCAGGTTGCCCAGCACTGGCACGCCATCGCGGTTGGCCGCCTTCATGCGCGCGAAGTACAGCGGCGGCTCTGGCTGGCCGCTCAGAATGTCCTTCACGAACGCCTCTTCGTTCTGCACCAGCTTCAGCACGGGGCTCGACATCTTCTCGTAGCCCACGGTGGTGTGCGGCACTGCGCCCAGCGCCTTGCCGCACGCGCTGCCCGCGCCATGCGCTGGCCACACCTGCAGGTAGTCCGGCAGCTTCACAAACTCGCGAGCGCTGCGCCACAGCGCGTGGGCGCTTGGTTCCGCCACGCCCTGCACGCCAGCGGCCACTTCCAGCAGGTCGGGGCGGCCGAGGTCACCCACGAAGACAAAGTCGCCAGTGATGATGCCCATGGGCTGATCCATGCCGCTGCCGCGGTCGGTCACCAGGTACATCATGTGCTCCGGCGTGTGGCCTGGCGTGTGCACCGCGCGGAACTCGATGTTGCCCACCTTGAAGGTGTCGCCAGAGCGCAGCAGCGTGTGCGCGTAGCTCTTTGCCCACTTGCTCTGCCAGTCTGGGCCACCCTCTGAGCTCACGTACACGTGCGCGCCCACGCGCTCGGCCAGCTCGCGCGCGCCGCTCAGGAAGTCAGCGTGGATGTGCGTCTCGGCCACCGCCACGATGCGCAGGTTCTCGCGCTTGGCCAGGTCCAGGTAGCGGTCCACATCGCGTTCGGGGTCAAAGATGATGGCTTCGCCAGTCTTCTGGCAGCCGATGAGGTAGGCGTACTGGGCAAGCCGGGTGTCATCAATGCGGCGGAGGAGCATGAGGTGTCCTTTCGCGCATGGGATACACGGGAATGGCCCGGGGTTCCATGATTGCAGGGGTGCATGGCCGTTGCCACGCTGAAATCCGCCCCGTGCGCCTGGGCGGGCAGACCTAGGGCGTGCCAGCCGGAATGCCGGACAGAACAGCCGGAGTGGTGGCGGTGGTGGCGGGCACCGTGGCCTCGCGGGCAAACACAGGAGCTGTCACAGGCAGGCCAGCGCGGCGCCAGGCTTCCAGGCCGCCAGAGAGGTTGCACGCGTTCACGCCCGCGCGGCGCAGCACGCTCACCGCAGAGGCTGCCAGCGCACCCAGCGCGCAGTGCACGATCACCTTGCTGCCAGCCAGGTCTGGCGCGCGGCGCACCAGTCGGTCGGCAGGAATATGCAGCGAACCGTGGATCACGCCGCGCGCGCGTTCAGCGGGGTCGCGGACGTCCACCAGGATGGCTTCGTGCGCAGCCAGTGCGCGCGACGCAGCCATGGGCGAGAGTTCAGGCGCAGCCACCAGGCGCTGGCGGTGCTGGTGCAGCAGCGCTGGCGGCACGATGGCCTCCACGCGGTCCAGGCCCAGGCGCACGCAGGTTCGCACCAGCTCATCCGCGTGGCCAGGGTCGCACACCAGGGTCAGGTGCTGGTCGGGCGCCACATGCGTGGTGAGGATGGTGGTCAGCTGCCGGCCAATTGGCGCGTGAATGGAGCCGGGCAGGTGCCCAGCGCGGAACACAGCCCATGCGCGCGTGTCCACCACGGTGACCACGTTGGGGTCCAGGATGGCGGGGCGTTCGTCCAGCGCGGTCAGCACCAGCGGGTCAGGAAGGCGCTGCAGCAGCGGGACAGTTTCCAGGTTGGTTTCCAGGATGCGCGCATGGCCTGTGGTGCTCTCGCGGCGGCTGTCCGCCACCAGCGCGTAGAAGGCGGGCGCGTCGTCCAGCAGCGTGCCAAGGCGGCCAAAGCGGCGCTCAAAGCCCACTGTGGTCTGCGGCAGGCTGTGATTGCCAGTGATGGTGCCGGGGCGAGTGGCCCAGATCTGCGTCCACTCTGGCAGCATCAGCAGGCGAGTGAGGCTCTTGTGCAGCACGCGGGCCACGTCGTGGTCGCTGTGCGGACGGGCATAGCCTTCAGGAGCGGCCAGCTCGCCCACCACCACCACGATGGGTTCGCGGGCGCCGCCAGCGCGGTCGGTCACAGTGAAGGCAAGCTGTTCTGCCGCCCAGCCGGGCACATGCATGGCCTGGATGCGCAGGCCGCCCAGATCCAGCGCGTCCTGGTCCAGCAGCATGCGATGCGGATAGCGGTCCACCCAGCGCGGCGTCCAGCGAGGGCCGCCAGCAGCAGAGGCCAGCACCAGCGCGCCGGTGCGGTCTGCCAGCTCGCGGGCGCCGGTCAGCATGTCGCAGGGAATGTGCGTGAGCGCCACGGCTGCGATGCGGAGGCCTTCGCGGGCAGCGGCTTCGATGCAGCGGTCAGCGTCGCGGGGCGGATCAAAGATGATCGCTTCTCCGGAGCGCAGGCACCCCACCAGGTAGCTGGCGCGGCCTGTGCGGGTGTCTTCGATTCTGCGTGCGACGAGGCTCACGCCCGTTGCGTCGGCTGTTCCGCCCCCCCACTTCACCCAAACCGCCACCTCCCCCGAAATTGGTGCCTGGCACGGGTGTCCCTACTTTCCGAGATTCGTGCCTGGCACTCCTGTCCCGGGTTTCGGGGGCCCCGGCAGGAGCGCGGATCGGGTCCGGGAGTCCGGAAGCAGACCGGCTCCCCAGCGCGTGGCGCACTGGGGAGCCGGGTGAAGAACGCACGGGATGTGCTGGTTGATTATCGCCGCCGCGAGCGGCCACGCCGGCTCAGCCCAGCGGTGGCCAGCAAGGCCAGAGCGCTCGGCGCTGGCACGTACAGCAGGTCCACGCGGGCAGCGTCCAGCGACATGTTGCTGCCGCTGGCGCCGAACTCAATGCGCCAACCGCTGGCTGCGAAGCCAGGGTTGAGGTTTGACCACGTGTAGGCGATGTTCTGCACCGAGCCCAGCGGCACGGCGGGTGCGTCGTAGCGCAGGTCGGCCACGGTCGGCGTGTAGCTGACCAGGTTGCCGACGTTGTCGAACAACGTCAGGCGCACGCTGCCCGGCGCGATGGTCAGCCCAGCGGTGGCCACGTTGAAGACCACTTCCAGCGGCGACTGGTTGTTGCCCAGCGTGCCGCCCGTCACCATGATGTACAGCGGAGAACCAGCGCCGTACAGGTTGCCGGTGCCAGTGATGAACGCGCCCGGCGCAAAGTTGAACAGCGAGAACGCATTGGATCCGGGCTGGTCAGGCAGGTTGGCCCCGCCCACCGCGTTGGAGAAGCTCTCCCACGCGGCGTACTGCGTGTTGGGCCCCTGCGCCCAGCCTGGGATGTACGGATTGACGAAGCCAGCAGACGCGCTCTGAGCCATCAGCCCAGCGCACACCACGGCGGAAGCAACACACGACGCAACTGCAGCACAACGCATGCGGGTCCTTTTCCTCTCTCAATGGACAAACTCAGACGGACAGTCACGGACACTATGTCGCGGGTTCGCGGCGAGGCCACCCTGGAGCCGCGAAATTGGTGCCTGGCACGGGTGTCCCTCCTTTAGATTGCAGGGCGGCCAACGGCATCGAAACAGTCCTTGGCGGCGGTGCGCGGTGAATCAAAAGTTCGCCAGACCGCTGCCGGACAGCGCTCACTTAACACCCGATAAACCCTCCCTAGAAAGTAGGGACACCAGTGCCAGGCACGAGTTTCCGAAAGTAGGGACACCCGTGCCAGGCACGACTTTCTCGTGCAGGCACGAGTTTCCTCAGTAGGCCTTGGCCCACACGACGCGCTGGGTGGCGGGCCGGCCGGTGATCACGCACGGGCCGGGGTCGTTCGCGCCCTCCAGCGGGATGCAGCGCACGGTCACGCCCAGCTTGTCCTTCACCTGCGCCTCCACGGCCGGGTCGCCACAGAAGCGCGCCAGCGCAAAGCCGCCGTGGATGGCCGTGGGCGATGCACCATCGCCCTCGCGGGGCGGCGTGAAGAACGCCTCGAACTCCTCGCGCGTGTCAATCCGGCGCGTGTGCTCTGCGCGGAACGCCTTGGCCCGCGCAAACAGCCCGTCCTGGATCTCCTGCAGGAGCGCCGACAGCCCCGCCACAAACTGCGCGCGCGGCATGGATGCCTTCTCCTTGTGGCCGCGGTCGCGCCGCGCCACAAACACGCTGCCCTGCTCGATGTCGCGCGGGCCGACCTCCAGCCGCACCGGCACGCCCTTCTTGATCCACTGCCATGTCTTGTCACCGCCGCGGATGTCGCGCGCATCCACTTCCACGCGCACCGGCCGCCCTGCAAACTGGACGGCGCGCAGCTCGGCCGCCAGCGCCTGGCAGTGCTGCAGCACCTGCGCTGCGGTCTCTGCCTTGTGCAGCACCGGCTGAATGACCACGTGCGCCGGCGCCAGGCGCGGCGGCAGCACCAGGCCGTCGTCGTCGCTGTGCGCCATGATCAACGCGCCGATCAGTCGCGTGCTCACACCCCAGCTGGTGGTCCACGCATGCTTCTGCTGGCCATCCGCATCCAGGAACATGATCTCGCTGGCCTTGGCAAAGTTCTGCCCCAGGAAATGGCTGGTTCCGGCCTGCAGAGCCTTGCGGTCCTGCATCATGGCCTCGATGCAGTACGTCTCCACCGCCCCGGGGAAGCGCTCGGCTTCTGTCTTCACGCCCTGGATCACCGGGACTGCGATCCACTCCTCGGCAAACGTGGCATAGACGCGCAGCATCTGCAGCGTCTCCTGCATGGCCTCCTCGCTGGTGGCGTGCGCGGTGTGCCCTTCCTGCCACAGGAACTCGGCCGTGCGCAGGAACAGACGCGTGCGCATCTCCCAGCGCACGATGTTGGCCCACTGATTGATGAGGAGCGGCAGATCGCGGTAGCTCTGCACCCACTTGGCGAACGTAGCGCCGATGATCGTCTCGCTGGTGGGGCGAACGATGAGCGGCTCATCCAGTTCACCGTCCGGAATGAGCTGGCCATCCGGGCCCTGCTTCAGGCGGTGGTGCGTGACCACCGCGCACTCCTTGGCAAAGCCCTCCACGTGCTCTGCCTCCTTCTGCATGAAGCTGAGCGGGATGAACAGCGGGAAGTACGCGTTGCGATGCCCAGTGGCCTTGAACATCTCGTCCAGGACCTGCTGCATGTTCTCCCAGATGGCGTAGCCCCACGGCTTGATGACCATGCAGCCGCGCACCGGGCTGTTCTCCGCCAGGTCGCCCGCGCGCACCACCTGCTGGTACCACTCTGCGTAGTTCTCAGAGCGCGTGGGCTGGATGGCCGTCGCCGGCGCGCCGCCGCCACCACCGCCGCCCGCGCCACCGCCACCTGCGCCTCCGCCTGCGCCCCCGCCGCCGCCGCCGCTCTTCTTCGCGTTCGAACCCTGCTTGGCCTGATTGTCCTGTCCGCTCATAGGACGGGAAAGGCTACCCGTTTCCGCGCACGGACCTGCGCTGCGCGCGCCCCGTGGCCAGCAGCCGCCGAACACGCGCCGACTTGGCCTCCAGCGCCCCACGCGCGCGCTTCCTGGCCCGCTTCAGAAGCTTGGCCCGCCGCGAGCGGATGTGAATGAGCATCGAATCCGCCTGCCGCGGATCTGGGAACTCTCCGTGCCGTTCGCGCAGGCGCGCTTCCAGGATGGCCAGATCGCGATCCTCACCCAGCATGGACACCACCTGCGCCAGCTCGGTCGCCATGCTGCGCAGCTGCCTGCGCGGCCCCAGCGGCGCCAGCATGTGCAGCTGGAGCGCCAGCCGCTGGCATCCCTTCCGCAGCTCGTGCAGTTCATCCACCGCGCTGCTGTCCAGCCGAGCACGCGCGCGCCGCCGCGCACGCCGCCAGCGCCGGGCCACGCCGTCGGCGATGCTGTCGGGCGCCACCGCGCGCATGTCCACGGCCTCCATCCGTCCACGCAGCGCGCTCAGGCTTTCCTCCAGCTGCACGCTTGCGGCCTGCCAGTCTGCGCTGGACGTGGTTGGTTTCTCTGGCGCCACCAGCGCTGTGGTGATCGCGCGCACGCTGCGCTGGCTTGGCTTGGGAAAGATCTCCGCCACGCTGGCGATGGTCTCCACCAGCACGTCGCGGTCGCGCTGCGCGGACAGACGCTCGGCCGCAGAGCGCACCGCCTCTTGCACGGCGCGCACGGCTGCTGCATCCACCGCGCTGGTGCACAGGCTTGCTGCGCTGCGGAAGCGCTTCAGCGCGCGGCGCATCTCATGCACGGCCGTGCGGCGTTCGCCCTGGTCCCAGCTGGAAAGGCGGCGGCATTCATCCAGCGCCACGTCCAGCTCTGCCAGGAGGACAGCGCGCAGCGCCTCATCCACCGAGAGCTTGGGGTCGATCCTGGCTGGCGCACGTGGAGCCACGATGCCAGCCTACCTGCACCACCCTAGAAAACCAGCGATTCCCGCAGCCCCCACCGCCAGCGACACCGCGCCATTCACCGTGGTGAACGTGGCGGCGATGCGCGTGGTGCCCCACCTGTGCACCGTGGCGTGCTCCACCACCAGGAGCAGCGCGACCACCCCAACCGCGGCGCCAAACACCGCTCCCAGCGCATCCGTGCTGCACCACGCAGCCACCAGAAACGCCACCGCGGCCAGGTGCAGCCCGCGCGCGCACCACATGGCGCGCGCCACGCCCAGGCGGCTGGGCATGCTGTGCAGTCCTTCGCGCTGGTCCACGGCCACGTCCTGCAGTGCGTAAATCACATCAAAACCTGACACCCAGCACAGCACCATGGCCGCCAGCAGCCATGGGAAGTCCGTGGCCACCGCCGCTGGCTGCACTGCCAGCGCAGCCGCCACAGGGCTCATGGCCAGGCTGGCGCCAAGCCAGATGTGGCACGCTGCGCTGAAGCGCTTGAACAGCCCGTACACGCAGATCCACGCCAGCACCGGCACGCTGAGCATGAGCGGCCACCAGTTGCCGTGCAGCACGCCAAAGAGCGCGGTGAGCGCCACAAACGCACCGCCTGCCAGCACCCACGCCACTACGGCCGCGCGCACGCTCAGGCGCCCTGCTGGAATCGCCCGCCCCGCTGTGCGTGGATTGCGCGCGTCCAACTGGTGGTCCAGCACGCGGTTGGCCACCATGGCCGCGGTGCGCGCGCACACCATGCAGCCCACCACCAGCGCCAGGTCCACGCCCAGGCGATGCCAATCCACCGCGGCGCCATCCAGCGTGGCTGCGTACACCGCGCCCAGGAGCGCAAAAGGCAGCGCAAAAACGCTGTGTGCCAGCTTGATATCGCGCGCCACTTCGCGGGCAGCGTGCACTGCGGAGGCCAGAGAGCCAGCGGCAGGCGCCGCCGGCGTCACTTGGACGGATCCTCTGTCTTGCCCGCGGTGGACGCTGCCGGTGCCGCCGCAGCCGCTGGCTTGGCGCCCGCTGCACCAGCGCCGCCACTGGTGGTCACCGATCCACCGCAGTACTTCTTGGCCACCACAGCCGGCGTGTGGCACGTGGGATCGTTCACTGGAATCTTCCAGTACTGGATGTACTCCGGCTTGTATCCCATGCCAGCAGCAGCGCCCGTCATGTGCACGGTGAGCAGCTGGTACAGCCCGCCACGCGATGGGTACTCGATGTCCACCTGCGCGCGGCTGCCATCAATCCGCGCCTGGCGGATGCTCCACACGCCTGTGTCGCCGGGGCACATGGGCTTGCCGCCATCGGTGGCAAGCGTGCGCTCATAGGTGCCCCACGCTGGCTCGTTCATCTCAGCGGGCAGGTTGTAGACCAGCGCGCTCTTGGGCGCCACGTTGGTGTGCGCGTACGTGAGCGCTGTGCAGATGACCTGCGGCAGCGGCGGCGAGTCTGCAGACAGCCCCTGGTCACCGCTGGGGGACGGGAACGAACGCGGCGCGGAGCAACCCGCCACACCCACGGCAAGAGCCATTGCGAAGCACGCTGTGCCGAGTCGAATCCATGCGCTCATCCTGAGCCTCCGATGCAGGTAGTCATGCACACAGGAACCGCGCAGCACCCAAGGGGCTGCGACTGCTGAACAGTCTAGAGCGTTCCAGCAAAAGGGGGCGAGATCCAGCCTGCGGCCAGCCGAGCGCCCGCGGCGTCTGGTGCGGCACCCGCAGCAGCCGCTGCGTCCTGCCGCGCCCGCACCTGCTCAGGTGCCGGCCTTGGCCACCTGCCAGTACTCCACTTCCACCGGCACCTGCCGGCCGAAGATGGTCACCAGCACGCGGACCATGCCCTTGTCCGGCACGGTGCTCTCCACGGTGCCTTCGTAGTTCTGGAAGGGGCCTTCCTTGATGGTCACAGCGTCGCCCGCTGCAAACTCCATCTTGACCTGCGGGGTCTCCTCTGCAGGACGGCTGTCGAACAGCATCTTCTCCACCTCTGGCACACCCATGGGGGTGGGGCGGCCAGCAGTGCCCACAAAGTCGCCCACGCCGGTGGTCTCCTTGATCAGGAAGAACACGTCCTGCGGGATGCGGCCATCGTTCTCCAGACGCATCTCGACGAAGACGTAGCCGGGATACAGCTTGGTCTCGGTGATGCGCTGCTTGCCTGCCTTCAGGGTCTTGGTCTTTTCCGTGGGCACCATGATGCGGCCCACCAGGTGCTCCATGCCTTCGATCTGCACCTTGCGGAGGAGCGTCTCGCGGACGTAGTCCTCCTTGTTGCTGGCCACGCGGAGCACGAACCAGTTCATGCCCGGGCGGAACATGGGCAGTTCGCCATCAGCGCCCACGCCAGCGTCTGCAGCAGCGCCAGCCTCGGCCGCAGCAGCCTCTGCTGCCGCCTTCTTGGCGCCCTTGCGGCCAGCGCCTGGGTGCAGCGCCTTGCTGGTCTCCACGCCGAAGTCAGCCAGACGTGGGCCACCAGCCTTGGAAAGCGCAGCACGACCGCGCGCCAGCGTCTTGCCGCCATCAGCGCTCACGGTGGTCTCACCGGGCGTCTCGTGGTCGGACGGAGTGTGCTCGTTGGTCAGGTCCATGTCAGTGTCTCAGCGGTGATCGGTTCACCAGAAAGTGCCCATGCTGCAGCGTCAATTGCTGCCAGCCAGCACGCCGCGGTCCAGCACGCCAATCCACACAAACGAGAATGCAAAGAGCTGGTCGCACACAAAGCAGAAGAGCGCGATGGTGAGCATGGTGAAGATCACCACGCCTGTGGAACCAGTGATCTCGCGCCGGGTGGACCAGTTCACCTTCTTCATCTCGCCTTCGGTGGCGATGAGGAAGTCAACGGTGCGCGGGTTGCGGCCCAGGTAGAAGAACATGAGCGCCGCCATGACGCCCAGGAACAGCAGCGCCACGCCGCCCGTGATGTACTTGGTGTTGGTGCTGGTGCCAGAGGCGGCGCCCCAACGCTCCCAGATCCACACGGACCCCATGATGGCCAGCAGGCCGAACGCGGCCGCGGACATCATCCGCGTCCAGTACCCCTGCCCGCTCTTGTAGATGGCTTCCGACATGTGCGCTCCAGCTGCCGCATGCGCGGCGTTTTCTGAACACGCCAGGAGTGACTTGAACACTCAACCTGCGGATTTGGAATCCGCTGCTCTGCCAATTGAGCTACTGGCGTATGGACCGTGTCACTTGCGCTTGATCTTGTGCAGCGTGTGCTTCCGCAGGCGGGGGCTGTACTTCATGAAGCCCTCCTTCACCTTCTCGGAAATACCGCCTTTTACGCGGATTTCCGTGCGGTAGTTCAGGTCACCCGTCTCGGTGCACTGAAGCCACACATATTCGCGGTCGAGGGCTCGCTTGGCCATGGTTGGTTACCTCTCTGCACAAACCCAGCCCGCAGGCCGGGCGCACCGTGGCGCCCGGCCTGGGACTGAGCAATCTCTTACTGGGTGATCTTCACGACGACGCCGGAGCCCACGGTGCGGCCACCTTCGCGCACAGCGAAGCGGACGCCCTCTTCCATGGCCACGCCCTTTTCGCCCAGGTCCACGCGCATGGTGATGTTGTCACCCGGCATGCACATCTCGGCGCCCACCAGCTCGCTGATCTCGCCGGTGATGTCCGTGGTGCGGAAGTAGAACTGCGGCTTGTAGCCCTTGAAGAACGGAGTGTGACGGCCACCCTCCTCCTTGGTGAGCACGTACACCTGGGCGTCGAACTTCGTGTGCGGCTTGATGCTGCCGGGCTTGCAAATGACCTGACCGCGCTCGATCTGGTCCTTTTCGATGCCGCGGAGCAGGCAGCCCACGTTGTCGCCGGCGATGCCTTCGTCCAGCGTCTTCTGGAACATCTCCACGCCGGTGACGGTGGTCTTCTGGTTGGGACGCAGGCCCACCAGCTCCACTTCCTCGCCGACCTTGACGCGACCGCGCTCGATGCGGCCCGTGGCCACAGTGCCGCGGCCCTTGATGCTGAAGACGTCCTCCACGGACATCAGGAAGGGCTTGTCAATCTCGCGCACCGGCTCGGGGACGTAGGTGTCAATCGCCTCCATGAGCTTGGTGATGCACTCGGAGGCCTTGGCGTCGCCCGGGTTCTGCAGGGCCGGGAAGGCGGCGCCGCGGATGATCGGGGTCTCGTCTCCGGGGAAGCCGTACTTGGTGAGGAGCTCGCGCACCTCGACCTCGATCAGGTCCAGCAGCTCCGGATCGTCCACCAGGTCAACCTTGTTCAGGAAGACGACGATCTTCGGCACGCCGACCTGGCGGGCCAGCAGGATGTGCTCGCGCGTCTGCGGCATGGGGCCGTCCGCTGCGCTGACCACCAGAATCGCGCCGTCCATCTGGGCAGCGCCGGTGATCATGTTCTTCACGTAGTCGGCGTGGCCGGGACAGTCCACGTGCGCGTAGTGGCGCGTGGGCGTCTCGTACTCGACGTGGCTGGTGGCGATGGTGACGATCTTGGTCGGGTCGCGGCGACCTTCGCTCTCGCTGGCCTTGGCCACCTGGTCATAGGCGACCGGTGCGCTCAGGCCCTTGGCGGCCTGAACGGCAGTGATGGCGGCAGTGAGAGTGGTCTTGCCGTGGTCGACGTGACCAATGGTTCCCACGTTGACGTGTGGCTTGGTGCGGGTGAATGTGCCCTTTGCCATGGCTAGAAATCTCCAGAAACGGTTTGCTCGCGCGCCTGCGCGCTTGGGCTGCTTGGCCGCGAGACTTGAGCAAGGATGGCGAGTGCGGCCGCGCCCGCGCATCCCAAGCCACCGAAGGGGATTGAACCCTCGACCTCACCCTTACCAAGGGTGTGCTCTACCACTGAGCTACGGTGGCCGACGATGAAAACGCCGCCCGTTGTGCGAGCGGCGAAGCCACAATCATAGAGGAATGCCCGGTGGGGTCAAGTGGGTGCAGTGTTGCCCACACAGGCCAATAACAGGGGCCCGGCTGGGGTGCTACCGCTTGTCCAGGTTCTCCACGCGGATCTGGCGGGTCTGCTGCAGGTCGTTCAGGTCCGTCCACTTGGATTCTGGGGTGACGTGGCCGTCCATGTAGAGCATCAACGTCAAGTCGCCCACGTAGCGGAACTCCACCTCGCAGGTGGTGGCGCTGACATTCCACGGCTCCGGCGCGGTGCTGATGGTCTCGCCTGCGCGGGAGTCCACCAGATAGACGGACTGCCCCGGGCGCTTGATCATGTCGTTGGTGTACCAGCCGTTGGTGACCGAATCGAAGAAGTTGTTGGCAGCGAAGTAGCCAGGCTGGCCGCTCTCGCGCAGGCCGGCGCCCAGGCCAAAGGGCGTGGGCAGGTCATCCTGCTGCGTGCCGAATGGCTTGGCCAGCGGCACAGTGGAGCGGAAGATGTTCTTGTCCACGTTCTCGACGCCCTTGTAGGCCCAGAAGTCAGGAGAGTCAAAGCGGTAGTCCCAAGCGGGCTGTGGTGGCGTGTCGCCAGATGGGTCGAATTCCAGCGCCAGCGGGCCCATCTTGTTCACGGTCCACAGGATGTCTGTCCAGCTGCCCTGGGAGAGCGGGCCGATGTTGGGCTGCGTGCCAGCGGGCGACGCAGAGCGCACCTGCGAGCGGCCCGGGGTGGCGGAGTAGTCGAACCGGCTGGGCACCACGTAGCCGCGGTTGTCCTTGTCGTACAGCGAGAGCAGCGCGGCCGTCTGGCGCATGTTGCTCTGGCTGGTGGCCATGCGCGTCTGGCCGCGCAGGATGCCCAGCGCTGGCAGGAGCACCGCCATGAGCAGCCCGATGATGGCCACCACCAGCATCACCTCCACCAGGGACATGCCCCGGCGGTGCAAGGCGGGCGCGGCGGGCGCGGCGGTTGGCGCGGAGCAGAGCGGCGGTAGGTGCTGCACGGAGATCTCCTAGGCCCAGGACTGGGCGGGGTTTCTTCCGGGATATACGGAAAACCGGGGCCCTTCTGTTGCCCCAGGGTGGGGTTCTGCGCGAAGTTGCTCCGGGCTGCCAGAGGGGGTTCTGGCCTAGCTGAGGGCCATGGTCATGAGGAATTCGGCGTTGCTCTTGGTCTTGGCCACGCGGCTGCGGAGGAGCTCCATGGCCTCCACGGTGTTCATGTCGCTGACCACCTTGCGCAGGCGCACGATGAGCTCGTGCTCCTTGGGGTCCAGCAGCAGCTCTTCGCGGCGGGTGCCGCTGGCCGCGATGTTGATGGCGGGGAAGGTGCGCTTCTCCACCAGCTTGCGGTCCAGGTGCAGTTCTGCGTTGCCGGTGCCCTTGAACTCTTCGAAGATCACTTCGTCAGCGCGGCTGCCAGTGTCAACCAGCGCAGTGCCCACGATGGTCAGGCTGCCGCCGTTCTCGATGTTGCGCGCGCTGCCAAAGAACTTCTTGGGCTTGATGAGGGCTGCGTTGTCCACGCCGCCTGATCCGATCTTGCCCGAGCCAGGCATGGCGTTGTTGTAGCCGCGGGCCAGACGTGTGATGGAGTCCAGCAGGATGACCACGTGGTCGCCAAACTCCACCATGCGGCGGGCCTTCTCGGTGACCATCTCCGCCACCTGGATGTGGCGCGTGGCTTCCTCGTCAAAGGTGCTGGCCACCACTTCCACCTTGCCCTTGGTGCTGCGGCGGAAGTCGGTGACTTCCTCGGGGCGTTCATCCACCAGCAGCACGATGACGTGCACGTCCGGATGGTTCTTGGCAATGGCGATGGCCAGCTGCTGCAGGATGACGGTCTTGCCGGTGCGCGGCGGCGCCACGATGAGCGCGCGCTGGCCAAAGCCCAGCGGCGTCACCATCTCGATGATGCGCGGCTCCAGGCGCGTGGGGTTGGTGATGTCCTCCAGATGAATGCGCTTGTTGGGGTGGAGTGGCGTGAGGTTCTCAAAGGTGGGCAGGTCATGCAGCACCTTGGGATCGCGGCCGTTCACCGTGTCCACGCGCAGCAGCGCAAAGTAGACCTCCTGGTCCTTTGGCGGGCGGATGATGCCCTTCACCACGTGGCCCTTGCGCAGGCCAAAGCGCCGGATCTGGCTGGGCGACACATACACGTCGTCCGCGGAAGGCTGGTAGCTGTACTCCGCGCTGCGCAGGAATCCATAGCCGTCTGGCAGGATCTCCAGCGTGCCCTCAGCCATCATCAGGCCCTGCTTCTGCGCGCGGGCCTTCAGGATCTCGAACACCAGCTGCTGCTTGGGCAGGCCGGTCTGGTCCTCCAGGCCTTCCTTCTTGGCAAGCTTGACCAGCTCCTCGCCGCCCATGCGCTGCAGCGCGCTCAGGGTGAGGTCGTCGCGCTTGGCGATGTCGTACTTGCCCTTCAGCTCGGCTTCCAGCGCCTGCAGTTCCTGCTCCAGCTGCTCATCGGTGGGGAGCGCACCGGGGGTCTGGATGACAGCGGCCATCTGGTGATGGTGATTGGGGTTGCCACCACCGCCACCTTTGCGACGCCTGCGACGCTTGCTCATGAATTGCCTCACGTGTATTGGCTTGCTTTGCCAGCGGAGCAACTGCTCCGCAAACCTGGGTCGTGCAAATGAAAATGACCGAGGGTTTGTCCCGAGGTTGCCTGGTCAGCGATGGCCTGCGGCATGAGCCGCCAGCACCGCCCCCAGCACCTGGCGCACTTGCGCCCGCAACGCGTCGGAACCGCCGTCGTTGCGCAGCACATGATGCGCGAAAGTGCGCTTCAGGTCAAGGGGCATTTGCGCAGCTTCTCGGCGGGAAAGCTCTTCTGGGCCCCACCCGCGGGTGGCCTGGACACGGGCCTGGCGGGTGGACTGGGGCGCGTCCACGTAGATCACCGCGGTGCATTCCCGGTGGAGGCCGGCCTCGATGAGGAGCGGCGCGTCAATGACCAGGGCCAGCGTGCCGGGCGGCGCCTGGGCGAACTGGCGCTGGCGCACGCGGGCGATCCACGGGTGGATGAGCCCCTCCAGGCGCGCGCGCTGCGCAGGATGTGCAAACACGATGGCAGCGATGCGGCTGCGGTCTGGCTGCGGCTGGGTGCCTGGCGGCGCGCCCGCGGGGATGGTGAAGATGCTGTCGCCCCACCAGGAACGCAGCGTGGTCTGCACAGCAGGATCGCGCAGCGCATCGGCTGCAAGCTGATCGCTGTAGCTGACCACGCAGCCCTCCTGCTCCAGCGCGCGGGCCACTTGGCTCTTGCCAGCGCCGATGCCACCCACGATGCCGATGATGGGCAACGGTGATCGAGGCGCGTGCATGGGCGCGGGAGGCATGCAGTCAGGGTACTGGCGCGGTAGCGGCCGCAGACACGCGGCTGGAGTAGCGGTCGAGTGTTGCTTGAAGCCTGGTGCGTGGGATGCGGCTGGCGTCCGCTGGCGGCGCAGCAGCGCGGAGCAGTTCCAGCGCCACGTCTCTCAGGTTGTTGATGTACGCCTCAAACGCCTCCCTGCGGGACACGCCGATCCTGTCGCCGCCGGGCTTGAGCTCCTTGCGCGCACGGAGATCATCCAGGCATGCCATGATCTGGTCTCCCGCTGCGCGCAGGCGCTGGCGTTGTGCAGCCAGAAGTTCCTGCGGGCCAGGGAGATCGGTGCGCAGCACGGGATACCACTTGGGCCACAGGAGCGGCAGAAGGCTGCGCTGCCACGCCTCTGCGTCGGCTGCGTCCAGAGCGGCTGCGATCTGAGCGCACGCAGCATCCGCCATCGCGCGCCAGGATTGGTCCACGGCGGACCTTTGTGCCGCGAGAGCATCGCGCTCCTTCCGAAAGGCTTCCCATGCCCCTAAATCGTTCAATTCTGGGTGCGTCATGGCACCGAGAAGGTTCTGGCGCAGCAACTCCCGGCGGTTCACCGCAAGGGTGTTCCATTCAGAGGCAGAAGCGGCCACCACCGCCAGCGCAGCCTTGCGTCCGGCTGGAGAAAGCGGGGCTGCAAGCACTGCTCGCGGGACATCCAGCGGCAGGGCCGAATTCTTGCGGTCGTCGTCATAGTCGCTTCCAAACGCCTCCAGCGTGCGTCGGCTGAGCTGAGCCACCGTGAGCGCATCGGCGCTGGCCTCTGCGCCGAGCGCGGCACGCAGCGCGTCAAAGAGCGCCTGATCGCAGGCGATCGCTGCCTGGAAGCACTCCGTGGACTTGGCGAATGCTGCTTGCAGTTTCGCATTGAACTCGTCGCGTTCCTCTGCCCGCATCTGAAGAGACGGAAGACGAGGTTCTCTGGCTGCCAAAGCAAGCGGCTCCACCTGCGCTGCCCACCGTTCACGGGCGTCCGCAAAGACCGTGCTCACCAACAACCGCTCGCTGTCTGTCAGACGCAGCAAGGAGCACAGATCTGCTTCGATGGCCGGCGTGTATTCCAAAGGGCCAGTGCCAAACGACCAAGTGCGCGCGGCTTCCGATGTGGCTGAAGGCGCAGTCCCGGACGGAGTGGGCTTGCGAAAGAACCGTCCATAGTGGCGCTGGTCCTCCTCCGGAAGCTCAGGGCCCAATTTCACGTTGGCAAAGACTGGCTGGCCACGCTGGTTGTCCGTGCGCATCTCTGGCGCGCCCAGGGCGTCGGCCACCTCGTTTATCGCCTTCTCAGCGCGGCTGCGACGGAGTTGCCGCACATCTTCGTAGATGCCTGTGGTGGCCATGCGCTCTGCGGCGTCTGTGATGATGGCCCGGTCGTCTGCCATCCAGGCATCGCCCAACGTGCGCAGCTGCTTCTGGACCTCAGGGGTGAGGCCCTGAATGCGGGCCAAGGCGTATGCGTAATCGGATGGCCTCGAGGCGTAGACCCCTGGTGGCAAGGGAAGCCCCTCAAACAACTCTCTCGGGTAAGAGCGGCCACGCGAATCATCCGTTCCCATCATCTGTCCGAGCCAGCCCCACGCGTACACCTGATTCAGCGCCTCCGGCAGCGTTTCCAGCGCCTCCTTGCATGCCTTGTACTGCGCCTGGAAGTACGCCACGCGCGCGGGATGCCATGGCGCTGGGCCGCTTGATGTGCTGTAGAGAAGCGCAAAGTCAAACTCCGCAATGGTGCGGTTGTAGGCGTCCTGGCCCTCCTTGCCTTCGCCTGCCGCATTCAGTGCGTGCATGGCTTTGGCTGACGCCACATCATTGGCCTGCTGCGTGGACATCCCCGACACCTTGACCTTGTCCGCCCACTTGGCCACCTCCATGCGGTGGGCTTGGCAGCTCTCTGCGTAGGCGCGCGTCGCTGCCAGGCGGTCGTCCAAGTTGGCGGTGGCGATGCGGCGGATGAGCTCCTCTTGTGCTTGCGGCGAAAGTTGGTCTCCCGCCCAATTGGCCACGAAATTGCCCCACATCCGGACATCTTCTGCCATGCGGCTGTGCCTCACCATGCGGCCCTTGCTCAGCAGGTGCGTTTGCAGCACTTCAAGCTCCAGCAGCTTTCGGGCGAGCGCGCATGCTGCGTCCTGCCCAGGTGCGTGCGCCGCAATCGCGTCAAGCATTGCGCCCGCCAACCGGCGCTCGGCCTCCATGGATTGGCGCTCCACGTCATTGAAGCGGCTGGCGTCGCGCGGGCCGTAGATGGGGTCGTCCTCCACGTGCATCTGTGCCAAGAGCGCACGCAGGCCAGCGTCTGCCTTGGCGAGTTCTGGGAGATATCCATCCAAATACTCGCTGTAGGCCGCAAGGATGGCTTGCGGCGGCACCCGCACGCCCGCGTCGGCCAGCGTCTCTGTCACAGATTCCAGCGGCAGCGCTACGGGGTGTGGCACGTTCTGGGCGCGGGCGGGGGCGCACAGGGCCACAGAAGCCACAAACGCCAGCATGGCCAGAGTGGACCGCGTGTGCCGCATGACCAGCGTGTGGAGCGCGGCGAGGCCGAATGGGATGGAATCCGTTGAGGTCATGGCGAGTGCCTACGGTGATTCGCGCACGGGCGGCGGAGGTTGCGGGGCGACTGGCGGCGCAGCGGTCTGTGCCATCCGGTCCAGCGGGACGTCGGGGTAGATGGCGCGCGCCACATCAGGTGGCAGCTGCGCCCGGGCTTCGGTGCGAGCCAGCTGGAGACAGATCTCGTTCAGGTCCAGAAGCGCCTGCGCACGAGGGCGGCCCGCGCCCTCGTCGTAGTCGCGGTCCTGCACGGTTGGCAGCGTGCGAGCCTGCTCCATGCAAGCAGCGGCCGCGTCGCCAATGCGCTGCAGGCGCTTGTCCGCTCGATCGAATGATGCGCCCACCTGCTTGAGGAGCGCTTGCTCCTGCTCTGACCCGCGCAGGGCCCGTGCAAACTCCTTGCGAGACTGGCCGCTGTCCTGGTAGCAGAAGGGCCAGCGTTCGCGCCGGACTCCGCGGCGCCATTCGTCCTTGTCTGCGTCCGGGAGCGCCTGCGCCACCGCGTCTTCCGCGGCGGCACTGAGGGCCATCCATTCCTGAGACAAGGCGACCCGCCGCGCCCTGGTCGCGTCGTCTGGAGGAGAGTGGGCGCGGCATTCCGCCATGGAATTGGCCAGCGCAGTCCACCGCTCTGCATCCTTGAGCACGGCTCCAATGGCTGCCTTCCGCCCAGCTGGGCTCAGAGACGCCTCTGCCACCACCCGCGGAATGTTGCACAGGTCTCCATTGATCTCGCCCTGAACGGGATTCCAGCCGGCCCCCTCTGACACGCGCCGGGCTAGCACGGCTGTCTGCAGGGCTGCTGGATCCACGGCTGCTCCCAGCGCTGCCTTCACTGCGGCAAAGAACGCTGCATCACACGCGCGGGCTGCCTCTCGCTCCTCGGGGGGCGGGCTCTTGGACTGGAGCATGGGGCTGACATCCTTGGCCCACCGCGAGCGATGGTCGTCGAACAACGACTGCAGCACCGCCTGCTGGCCAGCATCCAATTCCAGAAGGCGACCAAGCACAGCGGGGTAGTCCTCAGGCAGCGCGTAGACGCGACCGTAGGAACGCGCGTTCGACTCGCGCGCACGGTCCGAGACCGGCAGGCGAGCAGATTCGGATGCACTGAGTTGCATCCGGCCAAACTCACGCGCATCGGCCTCGGAGAGCTCCACAGTGCAGTCGGCCGTGGAGATGCTCAGTTGCCCGAACTGCCCCAGTGACATCCCAAGCAGCCTGGCAAGCTCCGCCAGCTTTGGGCTGGGTTCTGGCCGCGCTCCAAAGGGCTCTTGCGGGAAGCCGCCTTCAGCAAGTGCACGCTGGATCTTTGCTTCGAGCTCGCGATGCGCTTCCGCCACCCATTGCCGACCGAACTGCCGTACTGCCTCGCGCTGTTCGGCGCTGAGCGAGTTCAGCCTGAGCACGCCACTGATGATGTCACGCGGCGCTTGGAGAGGAACGGATGACACGCCGGGCGTACAAAAGTCCACCGCATCACCGCCAACCGCTGGCGAGTTGGCCAAGCTCCTGTACCACGAGCCGCGCAGCAGCGACGCGCGCTGTTCCTCGGTGAGGTGTGGTTCGACCGCCTGGTATGCCTGAAGCTGGGCGCGGAGCACGCCCATCCAACCCGGCGCTGACGGGCCAAGATCGAAGAAGAACGCGCGGGACACCTCGTTTGTGCCAGCGTGCTTCTGCGCGGCTTCAAGGCGCATGCCCTGCACGCCAAACTGCTCTGCCAGCTTGGCGTGCTCCACTCGGACCGCGGCGCGTTCCTTCAGATATGCCTGGTACGCGGCGGTGCGCTCAGCGACCCGCGCGGTCCGTATCAGGTGCAGACGCTCCACATTCGCCGCGTGTTCTGCATCATCCAGGTGTGCGCCGGCATCGGGGAAGTCACTGCGACCGCCTCTGCCAGCGATCGAGCCAGAACGGAGCCACATGGCGATGTCCGATGGCACAGAAACACTCCGCATGAGCAGCACATCAACCTGCATGGCTGCGCGCGCGTCGCGAATGCGCTCCGCCTGGTCAGGAGCAGCCTCCGCGAGGCTTGCGAACAACTTGTCCAACAGGGCAGACTCTGCTCGCATGGACTCTTCTTCGATCTCGTTCAGGCGCCGGGTCTGGCGCACGCTGGTCGCGGCGTGCGGCAGGAGCCGCTGCGATGCCAGGAACTCCGCGTACTGTGCGTCGAGCGCCACGTGCGCTGGCAAAAACGCGTCCATGTACGCGCCAAAGCAGTCCAGCACCTTCTGCGGAGGCATGCGCACGCCGCAGTCGGCCAGCGCGGACACCACCCACTCCAGCGACGGCCGCTGGGGGAGCGGCGCCCCCAGAAACTGCGCATGGGCGGTGGCAGGCATGAGCCATGCTGCCAGTGCAATCAGCGCCCCGATGAGCTTGAGCCCCATGAGTAGTCAGTCTAGTCCAGGATTACGGGGAAGCCCGCCTGCGAAGTGCATCCACGGGCGACAACTTGGAGAGCACGCTCATCTGCCCAGCCAGCTCGGGCGGCAGAACCGTCCGGACCCGGATGAGGGCCAGGAGCCGGCGGTCCATGGCAAGAGCGCGCATGGTTCGCATCCGGGTATGCAGCGTCTCCAGCAACGGCGTCCGCCCCGTGTACTCGCCGGACACCCAGTCTGGCACGCGCGCGGCCATGGCCGCGATGGCTTGGTTCACCACCATGATCGCGGCCGCTTCCTTCTTCAGCACCGCGCGCGCCGCTTGCATGCTCGGCTGCTGGTCTTGGAGGGCACCAGCCACGCGGTTGAGCTGGTCTGCGGCATCGGTGAGCCACACCATGACCAGGGGACAGCGGTCGGATGCCAGCAGCAGCGCCCACATCGTGGCATCCTCAGGTCCCAACTGGCCCTTGATGGCAGCGCACACTGCGGCCGCTTCCTTCCGGTAGCGCGACTGCGCTTCACGCGGATCCTCCGTGCGGCCCTTTGCAGCCTGATCGCCCTGCGTGCCAGCGGGCTGGAGCTGCCAGTGCCGGTCGCGGAAGGCCCTGACGAGGCTGGTCAGCAGCGGTTGAGCGCGAGCGACCTCCTGAACAGCAATGGCCCGCGCAGCCGGTGAGAGCTCGGTGCAGAGCGCGGCCCTGCCGGGGTTCACATCGGCCATGTCTCTGTACGGCGAGACTGGCATGCTTGCATCCACCACCAGTCCCAGCACAAAGGCCGCCACAATCCCCTCCCTCTCTGGCGGCACCGATGCGCGCAGGGTGGCAGCCAGCGCGTCGTACCACGCATCGGCAGCAGCCCAGCTTGCCGACAGCGCTGCGCTCGCTTTGGTGGCCTGCTCAGCGCGCCTGCTTGACGCCTCCCTATCCCTCCAGGACCGGTCCATGCGGCTGTACAGATCAACCTTGGACTTCAGACTCCTGTACTCCTGAAAGCGTGGCGCCACATTCTTCCGCCAGTCGGCGTCTGCGTCGTCCCAGATCAGGCGAACAACCGCCTCGCGGCTGGGGTCAAGCGCAAGCGCAGCAAGGAGTTGCTCCTTGGCACCCGCAGGAACAGACTCCGACATCCCGCTCAGCATCTTGTCCCACAAGGCGTCCGCGGCAGGATCCAGCGACCGCAGTGTGGTTGGCAGCGGGAAGGCTGCGTCGTCCTCTGGCGCGAGCGAAAGTGCAGACCGGTCCGGAACACTGGCCGCCACGGCTGGGTCTGAAAGCGCCCGAATGCCCATCAACCATGGAACCGCAGCCACCTTGGCCAGCTTGGCTAGATACTCATCCTCAACCTCAAACCCATCAGCCTGCTTGATGTCAGCTGGATGCGTCAGCCCCGCCTGAACGATGGACTCAACAGACTCGGCCTTGGCATCGGCCCACTGCTGGCCAATCTGGATCAGCTCCTTCCGCTGCTCTGCCGTCAGTCCAGGCACCGCCAACGCAGTCCGTACGACGCCGGGCCCGCTCCAGAAACCTTGATCCACTGACACAGGGAGCCTGCGCTGCTCCTCGGCTTCCCAGTTCTCGACCAATTCGGGCTGCTGGACCAGCGTGGTCAGGAAGGTCATGGCCAGGTAGCGGCGAAGCGATGCAGGCAGGAGCGCACGAATGTCCTTCCAGCACGCCCACTGCAGGCCTGCGTACCGCGCCCACGCCTGCTTCGAAAGTCGCGTGGCGTCTTCTACTTCGTACCAGTGCACTGCAGCATTCTGCTTGCCCAGCTCCTCTGCCTTCTTTGCGCCGGCCATGGCCGACTCCATCAGCGTTCGCGTGAGATCCTGAGCAGCCTGGCTGCGCTCTGCGCTGCGCAGCATGAGCGCCGCTGCAATGGCCACGCGCTGCTCCTCTTTCAGCTGAAGAGGGTTGCACGAGGACCGCAGCCACTCTCCAATCTCCTGCGGTGGCCGCAACCACACCTGGGACATCACTCCCGCAGACACCTCATTGGCAAATGAGATCTGGCATTGATCGCGAAAGGCCCGGAACGCGTCCGCCTCTTCAGGTGGCACGCGCGCTGCCAGCTTGTCCAGGAAGGCATCCAGCATCTGCCGGCCCTGAAGCGCAGCAGCCGTGAGTGCCTGGTGGTTGCGCTGCACCTCCTTCACGCTGGGAACCAGTTGCTCTGCGCTGTCGGCGGCCGGCTTTGGCGCAGAAGCCAGCTGCTGCTCCACCTGCAGCCATGACTCTCCCACTGCGTCCAGGTAGGCCGCGTAGTGCGTGACAAAGTCATCTGGCTGGACGTGGACCCCATACAGGATCAAGTCCGAAAGGACGCTCCTGAGCTGCACGCGCGGCGGCAGCTGCGCGGCTGCCTGCGCCTGCGCGGCACTCGGCGCCACCCATGCGGCCAGCGCGAGCGCCACCGCACACACCCAGGGCAGAGTCCATAGACGCGCCATGGACGTTCAGCATAGCCCTGCCTAGCCGCGCGTCCAAGTTTGGCCCTGCGGGCCGTCCTTCACGGTCACGCCCAAGGCGGTGAGTTCCGCGCGCACGGCGTCGCTCTCTGCCCAGTTCTTGGCAGCGCGCGCTGCAGCGCGGCGCGCAAGCAGCGCGTCCACCTGCGCCACAAACGCCGGGTCTTCTGCGGGCGCTGCGCCAGCCACCGGAGCATTGCGCCCCAGCACGCCCAGCACGCTGTCCATGGCCAGCAGGCTGGCCAGTTCACGCGCTGCGTCGGCGGCTTCATGCACCGCGGCGGGTGCGCCAACGGCTTCGTTCAGCGCGGCCACCGCGCGCGCCACGTTCAGGTCGTCGCACAGACTCTCGGTGAATGCGTCCAGCGCGCGCTCAAAGGGGCCGAGCGCGCGCGACTCGTCTGGCGCCAGCGTGGCAGCGCCACCGCCAGCGGACACGCCGCCCGCCTGGCCGGCACGCTTCACCAGCGCAGCATGCGCACGGCTCCAGCGGTCCACCATGCGCTGGCAGTCCTGCAGTCCTTGCAGCGTGAAGTTGCTGTTGGTGCGGTAATGCGTGCGCACCAGCTCAAGGCGCAGCGCAGCAGGCGTCACGCCGCGCGCAAACAGATCACGTGCAGTGAAGAAGTTGCCCTTGCTCTTGGACATCTTTTGCCCCTCCACCTGCAGGTGGCGGGTGTGCAGCCAGAATCGGCTGAAGACAGCGTGGCCGCTTGCGCAGCAGCTCTGCGCGATCTCGCACTCATGGTGCGGAAAGATGTTGTCCTCGCCACCAGAGTGGAAATCAATCTCCTGGCCCAGCAGCATGGCTGCCATGGCGCTGCACTCGATGTGCCAGCCTGGATAGCCCTCGCCCCACGGGCTGGGCCAGCGCATCAGGTGGCGCGGGTCTGGCTTCCACAGCATGAAATCTGCAGGATGGCGCTTCACCGCCTGGTTCTCTGCGCTGATGCGCTCGCCAGCGCCTTCCTTCAGCTGGTCCAGCGTGTTGCCGCTCAGATGGCCGTACGCCGGAAAGGAGCGGACATCGAAGTACACCACGCCATCCGCCGCCACATACGCATGGCCGCGCTTGATGAGCGTGGAGATCATCTCCACCATCTGCGGGATGCACTGCGACGGCCGGGGCATGAGCTCCGGATGCGCGCGCTCCTCCAGCGCCACCTTCAGGCCCAGCGTGCGCGCGTCCTCAAGGAACCGCTGCGCATAGAACTCAGCGATGGCGTAGGGGTCTGCCGGATCAATCTGCGTGCCAGCTGGCAGCTTGCCACTCTTCTTGGCCTCCGCGATGCGCCTGCCCGCCACGGCCATCTTGTCCTCGCCAGCGCCGTCGGCATCCTCGTCGTCGGTCATGTGGCCCACGTCGGTGATGTTCATCACGTGCTTCACACGCAAGCCCAGCAGCTCCAGCGTGCGGCGCAGGATGTCGGCGTTCAGGAACGAACGGAAGTTCCCGATATGCGCGTCGTCGTAGACCGTGGGGCCGCAGGAGTAGAAAAGCACCATCGCCGCACTGGGCGCGAACGTCTCGGTGCGGCGGGTGAGGGTGTTGTGCAGACGCAGTGAAGGCAAGGGGCCAAGATTCTACGGACCAGTGGTGCTTCCTGCCCCGCAGGCATCCATTGCGTCCTCCAGGATGGTGTTCAGCGAGCTGCCGAGCGTCTCGGCCGTGGGCTGGGAGTACCAGTCAATCATGCCCACGCTCATGCCACCAAAGTAGTCCGTGGCAAACCGATTGCGCACCATGGCCTGCATCACCTCGTAGCCAGCCGGGAAGTTCACCATGGTGGCCATGCGGTAGAAGTAGTCCATGGCGCTCCAGATGCACACGCCGTCCACGCCCACTTCAAAGAGCGGCTGCAGCTGCTCCTGCGTGAGCTCGTCGAACGGGATGGGCTTCAGGTAGTACGCCGAGCCTTCCAGCTGGTACCAGGGCGAGATCACCGGCATGATGGGTGGCACTGGCAGGCTGCGGGTCTCAAAGAAGCGGCGCACCACCATCACGTTTGCCCGGCGGAAGGCGCGCTCTGCCTCCATGGGCGGCGAGTAGCTGTTGGGCAGGTTGGCCGCGCGCTCGTACTTGTCGTACACCGAGGGCATGAACCAGTCCATCTCCACCATGATGGATGCGTAGTTGTTGCTGTAGATGGGGTAGTAGTTCTCGCGCTGCTGCTCGGTCCACCAGGCCCAGTCGCGCGAGCCTGGCGTATAGGCCACGCGCGGGAAGCCGTAGTAGGTCCACTTCATCTGCGGGAAGGCCGCCTTCACCGCACGGATGCAGTCAATGAGCGACTGCACGGTGGCCGCGTACTGCGAGTTCAGTGGCCCCATCATCAGGATGGTGTCAAAGGGATCCTCGAAGTCCAGCACGCCGTACTCGGCCTGCACGCCCGCGTCCAGCTGACGCTGGATCTCAGCGATCACGCTGGTGGGGTTCACCAGGCCGGTGGCGTGCGCGTTGGGATCGCCAGCGTTCTGATAGACGATCAGGTAATGCTGCGCACGCTCGACGGTCTCCACAAAGCCTGGCGCAGGGCCCACGTCGTAGAGCACGGCGTGCGTCGGCTGGTTGCCGCCCGAACCGCCAGAATCGCTGGACGAGCCACCCTGGATCATCGCCACATACTGCGATGCCGGATGCGAGTACCAGGCACCGCCAGTCTGCGGGTCCACAGGAACGTCCTCCTCCGAGTTGTCGGAGAAGGTCACCTTGATGCTCTGCTGACTTGGTGCCGCAGAGATGCGCCAGATGATGCTGTTGCCCACACGCACCGAACTGGCGACTGCCGCTGAGCCATCCACCGTTGCGCCAGAGTCGTAGACGCTGAAGCCACCTGAACCCACGTGCGAGCGGATGTCCGCCACGATGGTTGCAAGCTGGCTCAGGTCTGCGGGCGCGAGCACACCACGGTTGATCATGACCGCCGGAGCGCCGCTGAGGAGCATGTGGTAGATCTGCTCGCCCCAGTAGCCGCTGTCAACCAGGGCAGCGTTGCCACCGGTGCCGTTCTGCACCGAGATGGATGGCAGCACGCGGCGCGCGGAGACTTCATCAGCCGCCACAAAGTCGGACACGGCGGCAGACAGGGCGTCAAAGCCATACATGCCAGCGTTGTCCATGTAGAACGCTGGCTGGTCGTACGCGCCAAAATTGCCGCCCACGCGGCGGGACAGCGCCTGGCCATTGGCCGGAAGCGAGTAGCGGTTCTCAGCCACCACCTTGGCGGACGGGAAGTAGCGGGTGATGGAGTCCGCGACCGCCTTGCTGAAGTCCAGGTCCACCTTGGCGTCGAAATAGTCGTTCCATGCCTGGCGCAGTGCAGCAGAGTTGGCCATGTCCACTGGCAGATTGGTGATGCCAAGCGCGTTCTTCACCGCTGGAAAGCGCTTGTCTGCCTGGATGGTCCGCCAGCCTGGGGCGCCGTAGTTTTCGTAGCGGTCGGTGCGCGAAGAAGCCGCGCTGCGCACCACCACAAAGTCCACCGATGCGTTCAGGCGCTTCAGGCGGTTCATGAGCGCGTTGACGCGCGACTTGGCATTGGCTGCGCCCTTGTCAACCCACGGGCTGGGCACAGGAGTGGTGGAGGCGGCTCCTGGGCGGCGCAGGATCTCTGCGGAGTTCAGGTCGTCCGCAAAGCCCACCAGCAGCAGGCCGCGCTGGCCCGCTGGACGGGCCTTCAGCTGGTTGGCCACGCTGGCAAAGGAAGTGGTGGGAGTGGCCATGATGAGGCTGGACACACCCGAGGGCGTGCTCCCGTTGGCCTGGGTCACCCACACAAGGGGCGCGCCGGACTGGGCTGCTGCCTGGGTGGTCATCAGCGCTGCGCACAGCAGAGCACCACCCACGCCCGCAGCACGCAGGGTGTTCTGCGCGGCACGGCGGAGACGGGCTGCAAACGCTGGAAGAGAGAGGGTCATGGCGGGTTCCTGGAATGAGGTGCTCGTTTCGTGCGTGGCTTGCGGCCACGCGTGGTTCTCCTCGGACGCTCGACATGTATGGAGTTGGGGCGCGCGCAAGGCAGGGATGCCCGCGCGGCGGCCGCTTGGTGCGGAACAAATCGCACACAAGCGGCTGAACCATCGAATGCGCCCCACCGCGCTGCAACCCTGTCACAGAATGTTCAGCAGTGATGAAGGGGACGCGCCCGCGCAGGCGGAACAGCCCGCACCGCCATGCCTAGCCGCTCAGATCATCCAGCGTCTTCCGCGGCAAACTCACGCGCCTTCAGGCCGATCTCCCAGAAGTACACGGCCTTCATGAACGCAAACACAAACCCCGCGTGGCCATCCAGAAACCCGCGGCGGCGCACGTAGACGTCGGTGAAGTAGGCGGCTGGCAGCCACCATGAGCCAATGCTCCCGTACTTGCGGCGCTGACGCGGCGTAAGCGTGGGGTCATTCAGGCGCTTCTGCGCGCGCAGGCGGGCCAGGCGGCGCGCCTCCCACGTGGAGTAGTCGTTGTGCTTGCGGATCCAGTGCTCAAGCCCGCGGTAGTCGCGGTGGTCAAGCCGGGCGCGGATCTCTCCGGTGGTGCCAGCCAGCACGGGGTGCTCGTGCACCTCCATGTCCAGGTGGCTCCACGTGTCCTCCTCGATGCGCTCATACTCGCCCGCGCCCACGCGGAAGAGCGCCAGCTTGCGGTTGGGCTCGCCATGATTCAACTTGCGGCCCAGGAACCAGTTGCTGTAGGTCAGCCAGAAGCCCACGTGCTGCGTGGATGGCAGCGTGGTGGCCAGTTCGTCGCAGAAGGCCTGGTCCACGAACTCATCTGCGTCCAGGAAGAACACCCACGGCGTGCGGATGGCGTTCTGCCGCAGGTACCAGTTGCGCTTCTTGGGGAACCGGCCGTCCCAGGCAAAGTTCACCAGCTCCGCGCCATGCTTCCGCACAATCTCCGGCGTGCGGTCAGTGCTGCCGGAGTCCACCACCACCACGCGCTCGAACGCGCCAAGCCGCTCCAGACACGCCGGTAGGTTGCGCTCCTCGTTGCGGACTGGGATGACAACGGTCACCGGCAGCTGCATGGCTCTGATCCTGCACTCCTATCGGCGGGGCGCCATGATCTGGTGCAGCATGTGCTGCCAGCGCGCGCAGGCCAGGTTGGTGCCGTACAGGCGCAGCAGCACGCTGCGGCCGCGCTCTCCCATGGCGCGCGCTGCGGCGCGGTCGGAGGCAAGACGGCGCACGGCCGCTGCCAGTCCAGGCCCATCGCCCTGCCGCACCACGATGCCGCACTCCTCCGCCTGGATCACCTGCGCCACCTCCGAGCTGTCGGGGCCCACGTAGATGGTGGGCCGCGCAGCCGCCAGCACGCCGTAGAACTTGCTGGGCACCATGAGGCCCTCAAAGCCCTCTGCCACGGTCACCAGGTGCACGTCGCCCAGCGAGATCAGATCCGCCAGGCGCGCGCGCGGCTGGTACGGGCGGATGACGGCGTTGTGGATGTCCTCGTTCTCCACGAACGCATCCACCTCTGCCTTCTTGGTGCCGCCGCCCACCACCACCCAGCGCAGGTCGTCGTCCTGCCGCGTGAGGCTCATGGCGTCCAGGATGGTGGCCACGTCGTGACCGATGCCCAGGTTTCCTGAGTACTCCAGCACAAAGCGGTCGCCAATGCCCCACTCCGTGCGGTAGGTGTTGTGGTCGCGCGGCACGTCGTGCACTTCGTCCGGGTCCGCCCAGACGTTGATCATCTCCATGCGCGCAGCGTCAATGCCCTTGGCCAGCACGCGGTCGCGCATGCAGCGGCCCAGCACCACCACCTTGTCGGCGCGGCGCAGGCAGAAGCCGTCCAGCCAGTTGAAGAACCGGTGCGCGATGCTGCCGGGCTTGAGCACTCCGGCGGCCACGGGCACCTCCGGGTACAGGTCCATGCTCCACAGCACCAGGCGCGTGCCCTTGATCCACTTCAGCGCCAGGCCCACCAGCGAGATGAAGGGCGGCGTGGTCAGGCAGATGACCACGTCCTGCTTGGGCAGAAAGAGCGCCTTGAAGGTGGACGCCACGTAGAAGGCGATGCTGTCGAACGTGCGACCAGCGATGGAGTTCTTGCCAAATCGGCTGCGGCCCACGCGCACGATGCGAATGCCGTCCACCGAGTCCTGGGCCTTCAGCGTGCCGCCCGCCTCGCCGTAGATGCTGCGGCTGGCCAGCGCGGTCACCTGGTCGCCGTGCTGCACCAGGTAGCGCGCCAGGTCATGGCCATGCTGCGCTGTGGCGGCCACGTCGGGCCAGAACACCTGGTTCAGAATGAGCACCTTGATGCTCTTGTCCGATGGACCCGGCTTGGTGCGCGGCGGCTCTGGCGAGGCGGTCGGCCGCGCTGCATGCGAGGCCTCCACCACGCCGTCGCGCGAGGCTGGCCCAGGCCGCGCCACCACTCCTGCCGTGCGCTCCAGCACGCGCAGCATCTTGTTGGCCAGGAACACGCGGTCGAACTTGCCTGCGCTCTGCAGGCAGCTTTCGCGGAACTTGGCCAGCTGGTCCGGATGGTCGCGGAACATCCGCAGCGCGGCGCACAGCTCGTCTGCGTTCTCCGGCTCGAATGGAATGCCCACGCCGCACTCGCGCACGATGTCCGCGGACTCACCCTGCACGCCATGCAGGATGGGGATGCCCATGCCCATGCACTCGAACATCTTGGACGGAATGACCGTGGTGAACAGCTCTGTCCTGCGCAGGTGGATCACCGAGACATCCAGCAGCGACCAGTACTTGGGCACGTCGGCCTTGGGCACCGAGTCAATGAACACCACGTTGCTCAGCTTGCGCTGCTCGGCCATCTCGCGCAGCGCCTGCTTGCGCGCTCCGTCGCCCAGGAACAGGAAGACGATGTCCGTGTCCTGCAGCTTCTCGGCGGCCTCCAGCAGCGTCTCCAGGCTGTGGGCCATGCCGTGCGTGCCGATGTAGCCGGCCACGAACTTGCCCTTCAGCCCCAGCTTCTGGGTGAGCTCCTCGTCCTTGGGGCGCGGCTTGAACTGGCTGACGTCCACGCCGTTGGTCACCACCTCGATCTTGGAACCGTCAATGCCGCGCTTGACCAGCACCTTCTTGAACGAGGCCGTCACCGAGACGATCTTGGCCGCCCGCCGGTACAGGAACATCTCCAGCTTCTCAAGCATGCGGATGGCAAACGAGTCCTTCATGGCGCCCACGGCCTTGATGGACTCTGGCCACAGATCGCGCAGCTCGAACACAAACGGCCGCCGCTTGAGGAACGCCACAAAGTACGCCGCGCACACCGTGAAGAACTGCGGCGAGGTGCCCACCACCACGTCCACCTTGCGCACGAACGGCCCGGCGATCATGGCCGACAGCATGAAGCTCAGGTAGTCCAGGATGCGGCGCAGGAATCCTTCGTTGGCCGTGATGTACGACCACACGCGGATCACCTCGATGCCCGCCATGTTCTCGCGCTGCCAGAGTTTGTTCTGGTAGTCGTCGAACACCTTGCCCTTGGGGAAGTTGGGGGCGCAGGTGATGACCGTGACCTTGTGGCCGGCCTTCACCCACTCGCGGCAGTGCTCAAACGTGCGGCTGGCCGGCGCGTTCACCTCAGGCGGAAAGTTGTCCGTCAGAAAGAGGATGTGCACGTTAGCTCCACGAGAAACCTGAAACGCACTCGCTGCCGGTCATGGCGCAGTCGAGCAGCGTAGTTGGCTGGACGATGCCGAACGCGGGGTGGTAGGTGCTGGCCACGCGCGTGCAGGTGGCGCCCTGCACGGCAAGCGCCACGCGCTGCGCGCTGGGCAGCGCCAGCGTGAAGGGTCCTGCGCCTTCAACCTTGACGTGCGGCGCAAGGTGCCAGCGCACGCTGGCGGTTTGCGCGCGGTCCACGTGGTCTGTCACGCGCAGCCCAGCGCGGTCCATGCGCCAGGTGCGGCGGTGCACCGGGCGACCCGGCAGGCGCTGGTAGCCATCGTGCCAGCAGGTCACAGTGAGCGCACCGCCCTCCTGCGCCATCTCCAGGCCGCGTGGGTGCGCGCGCCGCGCCACGCGGAATCCGCCCCACACTTCGCTGCTGTCTGCGCTGTTCACCACCACCGTGCTGTGCGCTGCAGTGCCGCGCTGGCGGAGGCGTTCAGCGCCCGCGCCGTATTCAGAGGTGCCAGAGTTGACCACCACGCGCGCACCATGCACGGAGAGCTCGCAGGAAAGCGTGTCAGCGTGCGCGTGACCGGGCAGGTAGTCCGGGCCCACCGGCGCAACATCCACCAGTGCCACGGCTGGCCCCAGCTGCAGGCGGACAAAGCCGCTGTCTGCCAGGTGCGTCAGTCCCTCGGCGACTGCAGGCGCAGCGCCAAAGCCCAGGCGCTGCGCGTAGCCGTCCAGCTGCGCGTTGCTGGGCGCGATGCCCGTGGCGGCGTCGTTGAAGAAGGCGATCTCCCCGTCTGGGTGGCTCATCACTGCCAGCCAGTGGCGCATGGGCTGCACACGCGGCTCCACTTGCGCGGCCAGGGCCGCAGCGCTGGCGCGTTCATCTGGCTGCAGCGCGTGCTGCCAGCAGCGCAGCGCGTTGCACAGGTCCAGCATGTCCTCCACGGCCAGGGCGTGGTACATGGGGCTCCGCTCAAACTGCCCGCCGTCCGCAAGCACCTGCTCTGGAATCTGCTCGAGCAAAATGCGCGCACCCAGCCGCAGCCAACGCGCGGCCTCTGGTCCCTGAAAGAACAGCCCAGCAAGCACCAGCGCCTTGGCGTTCACAAACAGGTGGTTGCCCAGCAGGTGCCACTCAAGGCGACGCTCCAGCCAGCGTACCTGCATAGCCAGACTGTGTAGTGCAGCGGCGTCCAGCGTGTTGCCCGCCATGTGCCACTTCAGCCAGTTCACCACGCGCAGCGAGAGCGGATATGGCTCCCAGCCAGTTCCCTCTCCGGGCGGATTGCCCTGGATCCACTGTGCCATCATCTGCCGCTGCCATGCAGCGCGCTGCGCAGCGTCTTCCGCTGCCAGGTCTGCAAAGTAGTGCAGGTTGTAGGTCCACAGCTTGGCTGCGCCCGCTGGCTCCCAGCCTGCAGAGAGCGTGCCGTCCACGTTCAGAAAGCGCACATGGTCTGGGCCCAGCAGCGAAGGCTTCACCGCCGCGGGCGTCACCCATGTTCCCGGCGCGCGCAGTGCTGGCGCTGGTGCCGCGTCTGGCGCAGGCCGCGCCAGCTTGAACCGCACCCGTCCATAGAACTGGACCGGCTTCAGGTGCCGCAGCGTGTGCCAGTAGCGGAGCGCTCTCACGGGCGTCAGCCCTTCAGCGCCTTCTCCAGCACCGCCACAATGCGCTCGCTGGTGTGGCCGTCCCACAGAGGAGGAATGGCGCCGCGCTTCCACTTGCCCTCAAACAGGCGGTCCAGCGCTGGCTTCAGCGCGGCAGGATCCACGCCCAGCAGCTCGTTGGTGCCGATGGTGGTGGTCTCCGGGCGCTCGGTGGTGGTGCGCAGCGTCATGCACGGCACGCCCATCACGGTGGTCTCTTCTGTGATGCCGCCGCTGTCGGTGATGACCGCCTTGGCGTGCTTCACCAGGTAGTTGAACTCCAGGTATGGCTGCGGCTCCACCAGGTGCATGCCTGCTGGCACAGCGGCCAGCTCACGTAGCGTCTTGGCTGTGCGCGGATGCACCGGGAACACCACCGGCAGCCCCCGCGTGCCGCTGCCGATGGCCTCCAGCATGCGCGCAAAACCGTCCGCAGTGTCCACGTTTGCGGGCCGGTGCAGCGTGACCACAAAGTAGCCACCAGGCTTCAGGCCCAGCTCGTTCCAGAATGGCGGTGGCGCCAGTCGCGGCATGTTGGCCAGCAGCGTGTCAATCATGGTGTTGCCCACAAAGTGGATGCGCTCGTCTGGCACGCCAGACCTGCGCAGGTTGGTGTTGGCAACCTCGCTGGTGGTGAAGAAGTAGTTGGTGATGGAGTCGGTCACCATGCGGTTGATCTCTTCCGGCATGGTCCAGTCGCCAGAGCGGATGCCAGCCTCCACGTGCGCCACGGGCACGCATAGCTTCTGCGCGGCAATGGCGCACGCCATGGTGGAGGTCACGTCGCCCACCACCAGGCACAGGTCGCTGCGCTGCTCCAGCAGCAGCTTCTCGTAGCGGGTCATGATGCCGGCGGTCTGCTCCGCCTGCGTGCCGGAGCCCACCTCAAGGTTCACGTCCGGCGCAGGAATGCCCAGCTGCGTGAAGAAGTCGCCGGACATGCGCGCGTCGTAGTGCTGGCCAGTGTGCACCAGGCGGTAGCGCAGGTGCCCGCCTGCATCCTGCCGCGCGCGCATGGCGCGGATGATGGGCGCAATCTTCATGAAGTTGGGGCGTGCGCCCGCAATGATGTCCACAAGCCTGGTGGTCACGGTTCAGCCTTGCTGCTGTGCTGCGATCTGGATGGTGACACGACCCACCTCCAGAATCTGGTCAACGGGAATGGGTTCCTTGCCCCCGGAAGGTCCCCCAGCCTGAATGGCCTGCACAAACGCTGCGGCACACGCAGCCTGGCCCTTGTCCTGGCGCCACAGGTTCAGCTTGCGGAAGCCTGGCCAGCCATAGGCGCGCATCTTGCGGAAGTTGTCCAGCTGCAGCACGCGGCCAGCACAGAACACCTCCAGGCGCTCCTTGGGGAACGCCTTGGTGCCGTTTGACCAGTAGTGCACGGTGCCGATGGAGCCATCTGCAAAGCGCAGCTGGATGGTCACCGTGTCTGCCGTGGACGCATCCATGGTGCTGATCTCATGCGCGGCGATGGGCGCGTCCGCCAGGAAGCGCAGCAGGTCAATGAAGTGGCACGCCTCGCCGATGATGCGGCCTCCGCCCACGTCGCGGTCCTGCGTCCAGTGCTCGGCAGGGATGGCGCCAGAGTTCACGGTCATCACAAAGGCCTTGGGCCCAGGCACGCCAGCCAGCAGCTGCTTCATCTTCTGCACCTGACGGGCAAAGCGGCGGTTGAAGCCCACCATCAGCACTGGGCGCTTGCCAGCAGCGCGCACCTCTGCCAGCGTGGACTCAATCTGGTCCATCTCTGCCATGGTGAGCGCGATGGGCTTCTCCACAAACACGTGCTTTCCAGCGCGGAGCGCCTGGCACACCATGGATGCGTGGCTGTCGTGCCGCGTGGTGATGACCACCGCCTGCACGTTGGGGTCGTTGATGACGCCGTCGGTGTCTGTGCTGGCTTCCTGGAAGCCAAACTTGCGGGCCGCGTGCAGCCCGCTCACGCCCCCACTGCTGACCACGGTGCGCAGCACTGCGCCCGAGGCCTTGAAGGCCGGGATGAGCACTGCGGTGGAGTAGTTGCCAGAACCGATGAACGCGATGGTGGGAGCCTGGCCAGCACCTGCCGCTGCCCCACTCGCGCCAGCCGCAGCGCCACCAGCGCCGCCATCCAGGCGCACGCTCTGCACGCGCAGCGCGGCGTCGGTCTTCTGCTGCTGCGTGGGGTACTCAAGCAGGATGCCCAGCGAAGGCGCAGCGCCGCCCACCAGCTCGTACGCGCCCAGCGCCTCGCCAATGGGGAAGCGGTGCGAGATCAGCGGCTTCACGTCCAGACGGCCGTCGGCCATCATGTCCATCACCGCCTCAAAGTTGCGCTGCTCTGTCCAGCGCACAAAGCCCACGGGGTAGTCGTTGCCTTTCTCCTCGTAGCTGGGGTCGTAGCGGCCAGGGCCATACGAGCACGACACCTGGAAGGTCAGCTCCTTCTCAAAGAAGTCGGCGCGCGAGAGCTCCAGGCCCGTCACGCCCACCAGCACGATGCGCCCGCGCTTGCGGCACATGAGCGCCGCCTGGTGCACAGGCTCGTTGCTCTTGGTGGAGGCGGTGATGATCACAGCGTCCACGCCGCGCCCGCGCGAGAAGCGCTGCGCTGCGGCCACTGGATCTTCGCCAGCACCCAGGTTGACTGTCTCGGCACCCAGCGCGCGCGCCAGCTCCAGCTTGGACGGGTCAAAGTCCAGGCCCAGCACGCGGCAGCCGTGCGCGCGCAGCAGCTGCACCGTGACCAGGCCGATCAGGCCCAGGCCGGTCACCACCACGCTTTCGCCCAGCGTGGGCTGCACCAGACGGATGCCCTGCAGCGCGATGGCGCCCAGCACGGTGAACGCAGCTTCGTCGTCGGACACGCCGGCAGGCACCTTGGCGCACAGGTTCACTGGCACGCACACGGCCTCGGCGTGCTTGCCGTTGCTCACCACGCGGTCGCCCTTCTCCCAGCCAGTCACGCCGCTGCCAACCTCCAACACCTCTCCCACGTTGCAGTAGCCCAGCGGCAGTGGCTGGTCCAGCTTGTTCATCACGGCTTCAAAGGTGGGCAGCAGGCCGTCGGTCTTGATCTTGTCCAGCACCATGCGCACGCGGTCTGGCTGCTGGCGGGCCTTCTCGATCCACCCTGCCTTGCCAAACTCCACCAGCATGCGCTCGGTGCCAACCGACACCAGCGTGCGCGTGGTGCGGATCAGCAGGTGTCCGCGGCGCGGCGCGGGGCAGGGAACTTCGGCCACCTCGGTGGAGCCGTTCTTCAGCGACTGGAGGACTTGCTTCACAGGGAGTTTTCCTGATGCTGTGCGGACAGAGCCACGGCCTGCGGCGCTGCCTCATGGAGCGAATGCAGCGTCGAAAGGCCAAAAACACGGCACGGGACCACGCATGGGCCCTGCCTGCTTCCATCGGCTGCGAGCGAGGGGGCCAACAAGATACCGCTCACGATCCGCGCGAATATTGGAATGACTGCGCTGTGCACGGCCCACCACGCCACGTATGGCTTGCGTTTATCAGACAGCGCCTGCACGCGCAGGCGCCACCGCTGCAGGGGCGCGGTCCAGGTAGTGACGGCACCAGATCTCGATGCTGAGCAAGGAGAGCAGCGTGTAGTTGGCGTCCACCTTGCCCGCCTGGTTGGCCTGCACCAGCTGGTTCACGGCCACCGGGTCGAACAACCCGCGCCGGCGCAGGCTGTCTGCACCCAGCAGGTCCGCCACCAGCGGGCGAAGGTCGTTCTGCATCCAGCGGCGCAGCGGCGCGCCAAAGCCAGACTTGGGGCGGTAGATGACGTCGTGTGGCAGGTATGGCTCCATGGCGCGCTTCAGCACCCACTTGCCCTCCTTGCCGCGCTGCCGCACGCTGAGCGGAATGCGCGCTGCAAAGTCAACCAGCTCAAGATCCAAGAAGGGCACGCGCACTTCTACGCCCACCGCCATGGACATCTTGTCGGTGTAGATCAGGTTGTGGTCGGCCAGGAAGAAGCGCTGCTCCAGCGCCAGCATGCGCTCCAGCGCTGGCGTGCCGGGCGGCAGCGGCGCCAGGAACTGCGTCATGGGCTCGGTGGCCATGGCGGTGCCCAGATGGCGCCGGAACTCTGGCGTGTACAGCTTCAGCAGGTCTGCTTCACGCGACCACACAAAGTAGTTGGCGATGCGCTGGTCGCGCTCCAGGCCAGCCCCGCTGAATAGCTTGGCCAGACGGCGCGACCACGCGCGGCGCTGATCCAGGCGGCGCGTGGTGGCGTCCAGCGCATGGCGCGCTGGGCGCGGCATCCAGCTCCACAGGCGTTCTGCATTCACTGCGCGGTGGCGGCGATAGCCCGTGAACAGGTCGTCGCCGCCAGCGCCGGACAGCAGCACCTTCATGCCGTTGTCGCGCGCCAGCTGGCTGATGTACAGCACGTTGAGCGGCGCTGGATCTGCCAGCGGCTCGTCCAGCTGCACGATCATGCGCTCCAGGTCACCGGCCATGCGGTCGGCGTTGATGCGCACCACGTCCAGCTTGACGTTCAGGTGCTTGGCCACGCGCTGCGCGTAGGGCAGGTCGTCGGTGGTGCCTTCGTCCTGGCCGCCAGCAGCCTCGATGGTGAAACAGCGCAGGTCCGGGTTCTGCTCCCGCGCAAAGGCCACGATGCTGCTGGAGTCAAGCCCGCCAGAGAGGAACGCGCCCACTGGCACGTCCGCCACCATCTGGCGCTCCACAGCGGCGCGCAGGTGCTTCACCGTGCCTTCCAGCGACTGCTGCTCTGTCAGGTCTGGGCGAGCGCCGCGGAACATGGGCAGCTGGTACCAAGTCCAGCGCTTGGTCACCTTGGCTTCGCGCAGCTCCAGCGCCTCGCCGGGCAGCAGTTTGCGCACGCCGGCCAGCGGCGTGCCCTCGCCCGGGCACCACAGGAAGCTCAGGTAGCGGTGCAGCGCCGCGTGGTCCAGCGTGCGCGCCTCTGGCACCAGGTGCAGCAGGCCCTTGATCTCGCTGCAGAACGCCAGGCCGCGCTTGCTCTCAAAGATGTACAGCGGCTTCACGCCCAGCGCGTCGCGCGCCACCAGCATGGTGCGCGTGCGCGTGTCCCACAGCGCGATGGTGAAGATGCCGTTCAGCCGCGGCAGCATGGACGCGCCATGCTTCAGGTACATCTGCAGGATGACTTCCGTGTCCGAGTGGCCTCGGAAGCGCGCGCCAGCAGCCTGCAGCTCTGTGCGCAGCTCGCGATAGTTGTAGATCTCGCCGTTGAAGATCAGCTGCACAAGTCCAGCGTCGTCCTGCATGGGCTGGTGGCCCAGCGGAGAAAGGTCAATGATGGAGAGGCGCTGCTGCCCCAGGCCCACGCCTGCAGACGCATCGGTGAACAGGCCGTGGTCATCAGGCCCGCGATGCGCCATGGCGCACATGCCGGCGCGCATGGCCTGCTCTGTGAAGGTTCCGAAGTATCCAATGATGCCGCACATGCGTGGTGTTGCTCCAGAATCTCCCGCCGTCCTATGAAGGCTGCGGTGTGCGGCCCTGCTGGCTGCTCCGGTACGACCGGTACCACTCCACGGTTCGGCGCAGGCCCTCGGGCAGGCCGACCTGCGCGCGCCAGCCCAGCAGCTGCGCAGCGCGCGTGGTGTCCAGGCAGCGGCGCGGCTGGCCGTCGGGCTTGCTGGGGTCCCAGCGGATTTCGCCTGTAAATCCACAGGTTTCTGCTATCAGCTGCACCAGGTTTCGGATGGTGATCTCGGACCCAGTGCCCAGGTTGACAGGCTCTGGCTCATCCAGCCGCTCAGCTGCGCGCACCAGGCCCTCGGCGCAGTCGTCCACGTAGAGGAATTCGCGGCTGGCTGCGCCCGTGCCCCAGCACTCGATGTCCCCTGCGCCGCGCTCCGCTGCTTCAAGGCACTTGCGGATCAGCGCAGGAATCACGTGCGAAGTCTGCAGGTCAAAGTTGTCCCACGGCCCGTACAGGTTCACTGGCAGCACATAGGCGCTGCGCAGGCCGTACTGCTGGCGGTACGCAGCAAGCATCACTAGCGCCGCCTTCTTGGCCACGCCGTATGGTGCATTGGTCTCCTCTGGATAGCCATTCCACAGGTCGCTCTCCTGGAACGGCACCGGCGTGTGCTTGGGATACGCGCAGATGGTGCCAGCCTGCACAAACTTCTCCACGCCGCGCAGACGCGCGTGCTCGATGAGGTGCAGCGCCATGGCCATGTTGGCGTAGAAGTAGCGCCCCGGGTTGGCCAGGTTGGCGCCGATGCCGCCCACCTCTGCCGCCAGATGGATGACCACCTGCGGATTGGCATCCTTGTACAGCTGTTTCACCCTGGACTCCACGGTCAGGTTGTATTTCTTCCGGCGCGGAACGAAGATGTCCGTGGCGCCCCGCGCGCGCAGCCGCTCCTGCACCGCGCGGCCCAGGAACCCTGCGCCACCCGTGAGGAGGATGCGTTTGCCTGACAGGTCCATCATCGGGGTGCGCTGGTCCAATGCAAGAAGCCCAGGCGCCACAACTGGCGCCCAAGGGGGTGAGGATAGGTTGGGTTCCTTATCGGAATACGGCGGTCCTGTCTTGAGGTTCAGGCCTGCAGAGCCGATGGACTAGTCTGCGCCCGCGCACCCCAAGGCGGGCCAGCCTGCAGGAACGCAGCGCGCCCCAGACCCGTAGCAACTCAGATGAAGAAGGCCCTTATCACCGGCATCACAGGTCAGGACGGCAGCTACCTGGCGGAGTTCCTGCTGGCCAAGGGATACGAGGTGCATGGGCTGGTCCGGCGCAGCAGCAGCTTCAACACCCAGCGCATTGACCACATCTATCAGGATCCGCACCAGCACGGTGCGCGCCTGCGCCTGCACTACGGCGACCTGAACGACGGCAACAACCTTGCCAACGTCATCCGGCTGGTGGAGCCAGACGAGGTCTACAACCTGGCGGCGCAGAGCCACGTGCGCGTGAGCTTTGACATGCCCATCTACACCGCCGACACTGACGGCGTGGGCACGCTGAAGCTGCTGGAGGCTGTGCGCGTCTTCCAGCTGCAGAGCGGCCGCACAGTGCGCTACTACCAGGCCAGCAGCAGCGAGATGTACGGGCAGGTGCGCGAGGTGCCGCAGCGCGAGAGCACGCCCTTCCATCCGCGCTCGCCCTATGGCTGCGCCAAGGTGTTTGGCCACTGGATCACCGTGAACTACCGCGAGAGCTACGGCATGCACGCCAGCTGCGGCATCCTGTTCAACCACGAGAGCCCGCGCCGCGGCGAGACCTTTGTCACGCGCAAGATCACGCGCGCCGTTGGCCGCATCAAGCTTGGCCTGCAGAAGAAGCTGTACCTGGGCAACCTGGACGCGCTGCGCGACTGGGGCTTTGCCGGCGACTACGTGGAGGCCATGTGGCTGATGCTGCAGCAGAGCCAGCCGGAGGACTATGTGATCGCCACCGGCAAGATGCTCAGCGTGCGCCAGTTTGCAGAGCTGTGCTTCAAGCACGTTGGCCTGGAGTACAAGGACTTTGTGGAGATTGACCCGCGCTACTTCCGCCCCGCAGAGGTGGAGCAGCTGCTTGGCGACGCCACCAAGGCCCGCACCAGGCTGGGCTGGCAGCCGCGCACCACGGTGGAGCAGCTGGCCGCCATGATGGTTGAGCACGACCTTGAGCTTGCGCGCCGCGAGCGCACGCTGCGCGACGCAGGCCACACCATGCCGGAGAACTCGGGCCATGATCAGTGACCATCGCTGGCCGCTGACGACCGCAACGCTGTGCTCGGCCGCCCTGTGCTGGGCCACGCTGCTGGGCTGCCAGGACCAGGGCGCGGCCGCCACGCAACCAGCTGCGCAGCCAGCCGCACGCACTGTGCCGCCAGTGGAGCCTCGCCCCACGCGGCCAGCGGACGAACCGCCGCATCCAGTGGCGGCGGCGCAGACTGCGCCAGCTCAGCCAAGCGCATCCCCGCAGCAAGGCACGTCCGCGCCGGCAGCGGCACCTGCAGCGCCATCCGCAACGCCGGCGCCACCCGCTGCACCCGCGGCACCCCTGCCGCCTGCGCTCATTGACTGTGTGACCAGCGCTGCCAGCAGCGCCAAGGTGAACGCCTTGGGCATCGAGCGCTATCCGTGGTTTGGCCAGTCTGCGGACCCAGAGTCCATGAAGACGGGCAGGATCAACATCCCCATTCTTCTGGACGAGATCCGCAAGAAGATGGGCCCCAACCCGACCGGCTGGGGCATGCTGGACTTTGAGGATCCGTTTGATGCGTGGCTCGCCCTCCCTGCCACCGATCAGCGCAATCGCCTGGCCTCCTCCGAGATGGTGAAGGCGATCCGCGCGGTGAAGGCCGAGTTCCCGAAGGTCAAGTGGACCTACTACGCGCAGCCGCGGATGGAACGCGTCTTTCCCGGCGGCAAGGGATGGGCCAACGGCACCGAGGCTCAGATGCAGGCCGAGATCGAGCGGAGGATCGCCACCTGCAGCGACATCCTGCGCGAGGTGGACTGGATCAATCCCTCGATCTACGACGTCTACGAGAATTCAAAGTTCCAGGGCGACGAGCTGGCCTACATGATGAAGAACGAGCGCATCTGGCGCGAGCAGGTGGTGAAGCTTGGGCGCACCATCCGCGAGCGCCAAGGTCTGCCGCAGGTGCCGGTGATTCCCTGCGTGTCCGTCTACTTCCAGCCTGGCGGCCGGGCGACCAACATGAAGCCCATCCCCATCGCGGAGCTCATCCAGGACCAGATTGACCCAGCCCTGGCAGGCGGCGCCGACGCATTCGCCATCTGGACAAGCGCCGACTTCTTCCAGATGCTGGCCACGCTTCCGGACGCGCACGAGCTCAATCAGCTGAACCGCGACAACCAGCGCGCCGCGCGTGAAGCGTGGACTGCCGAATACCTGTCCGGCGCCCGGCCCCGCGACTGGACCGACCCGACAGTCAAGTTCCAGATCTCGCAAGCCACTGGCAAGACCATCTCCGACGGCGCCGAGGCGATCGTCAAGCAGGTCGAGGCTGCCCGCGCCAAGAAGGCGCAAGCAAAGCAGTAACCCGTGTTCCAGTTCATCACGCTTCCACTGTTCATGCTGCTGTGCACCGCTGCGGTGTTCAGTTCCACATGGGCGCTGGTGCTGGCCGCGCTGATGTTCGGCATCGAGCAGTCCCTTCAGACGTCCTCCCCTATCTTTCTGGAAAAGTCCTGGCTCGCCAACGTCTTCGTAGGCCTTTCGTGCATGTTCTCCGTGCTCCGAGTGCTGGTCACCAAGCCAGGTTCGCTGCGCGGGTACTTCACGCCCATGCTGATCGGCGTGCTGGTCCTGCATGGATGGTGGCTGGTCACGCTCGTCTGGACACCGTCCACAGAAGGCGCGCTGGACATCCTCTCCAAGAACTACCCCTACTTTGGGCTGTTCGTCTTCCTGGCGCCCGTGCTGCTCAATGACATCGAGGACGTGGCCAAGTTCGGCCGCGCGCTCCTCTACAGCGGCATTCTGGTGATGCTGACGCTGGTGCTGAACCCGGAGTTCGGCACCTGGAGCGGCCGCATGGGACTGATCGTGGGCGGCAAGATCATCACAAGCCCGCTGGCCATTGGCGAGCTGGGCGGCACGCTCATCATCCTTGCGTCGCTTCTGCGCAGCGGCCCTGCCCCGGCGCTGCTGCTCACAGCGCGCGTGGCGGCGTTCATCCTGGGAGCCATCCTTGCGCTGCAGTCTGGCTCGCGCGGCCAACTGGTGTTCTCGGTGGTCATCGCAGTCGGCTTCATTCCGGTCTCCAAGCGTGTCAAGAGCATTCCCGCCTTCATTGGCACGGCCATCGCCATCGGTGTCATGGGAGTGGCGGTCATGCTCCTTGCCAGCCAGATCCTGTACGGATTCGCATTGGATCGCTGGGGTGCCGGGCAGCTCGACTCCGGCTTCCAGGAGCGCCTGGCCAACGCCACCGACCTGCTCGGCGCGTTTGTCCGAGACCCCATTGCATGGATGCTTGGCCTGGGAGCCAACGCGTTCCGATCCCTGAGCGCTGTGGCCGCCAAGGACGAGTATCCGCACAATGTTCCAGTGGAGATCCTCTGCGAGCTAGGCATCCCGATGGCGGTGCTCTTCTGCGCTCTCTTGGTGATGGGACTGCGCGACTTCCTGTCGTTGTTCCGGCGCTTTGCCGCGGACTCGGAGCGGCGAGTGGGTCTGGCCGTGCTCCTGGCGCTTGCGACCTACCAGTTCCTGCTGTGCAACAAGCAGTCCAACATGTGGGGCAACAGCATGTTGTTCTTCTTCCTGCTGCTCATCGCACGCCTGCGCGCACGCAGCGACATGTTTGCAGAGGAGGATGGCGCATACAGCGAAGGTTCCGAGTACTCAGAGGGCGACGCCCATCAGCACGAGCACGCCGAGGAAGACGCTCACACCGCGCCAGCATGAGCGCTGGGCGCCCTCTGAATTCCCAGCAGAGCCAGACGAGACTCCGGGGCGTTCTCCCGCACGAAATCTGCGATGGCGGGCTGCCAGGCATCGAAGTGCTGCAGGCAGGCCTGCAAGGCGGGCTCCGGGCCTTCTGCTTCATCCACCCGCTTGATGAAGGGGCGCTGGATGTACGCGGGCATGCCTGAGATCAGGAGCGGAAGCCCACGTGCCAGCAGCTGCATGCTCTTGTTGGCCAGCGTCACAGAGTCCACCGCTTTGGAGCGGCGGTACGGCAGCAGCGCGGCCAGCGTCCGGTCCAGCGGCAGGTCATCCAGCGCGGTGCGCTCCTGGATGACGATGTTGGGGCATCCGGCAAGGCCATCTATGACCGGCTGCCTTCCATTGCCCTGGGTCGGCCCCACCAGCATGATGCGCCAGCCGGGGCGGGTCTGCTGGAGGTGGGCCGAAAGCCGCCGCAGCAGGTCCAGGTCAAGCGCCGAGTCAACGTAGCCCCAGAACAGAAGGGTGTCGCGCCCCTGAACTCCAGGGCGCGGGGCGACGTACGGAGTGACCGACCATGGAAGCAGCAGCTTGCAGTCGCTCCAGGTCCGGCATCGCTCCTGCAGCGGCGTGGACACGGCGTACACCTCGTCGCTCATCCTGCACGTGCGTTGCAGCGACCACGTGATGTGCCCACTGAACGGAAGCCTTGACTGCGCCTCGAAGTCATCGTGAATGATGGTGAGGATGCGCGCGCTGGGAAAGATCCCCCTCAGAAAGTAGTAGTCGTGCGCAAAATTGATTACTACCGCGCCCTGCTTCACTGGCAGCTCCTTCAGCCTGCGGCGGATCGAGGCGCTGGTCACCCAGGCGTTGATCCAGTGCAGTGGCGGACACGCGCGCATCTGGTGGTGCATGAAGCGCACGGTCTGCACCATGAAGAGCCCTGGCTCGATCTCAGCCACAGAGGGGCGTACAGGCGCCCATGGATATGCCGGCCGCTCGAAGAAGAAGACGCGATGCCCCGCATCCAGCAGCATGCGGGCGGTCTGGTGGCGGATGCGCGGCGCTTCGGACCACTGTGTCTGCGTGAAGAGCAGAAAGTCGCTCATCAATCTCAGGAAGTCTACGGGCTTGCCGATACCGGAATGTCCGGGGCGCCCGCTTCTAGAATCGAACCCGCGTGACCGCCCCACCTCCAACCGCCGTCCACCAAGACCAGGATGCCGAAGCGGCGGCGAACGACCCACACGGCGCGCCGGCTGGTGGACTGAGCTCCGCGGCAGCATCCGGGACCGGGTGGACCACCATCCAGGGACTGTTGAACAAGCTGGCCACCATGGCGGCCATGCTGCTGGTGGCCCGCCTGCTGACGCCGGACGAGTATGGCATGGGCAATCTGGCGGTGGCGGTGGCAGGCATGCTCATCGTGCTGCCGCCGCTGGTGATGGGCGATGTCCTCATCACGCACCAGCGCCGATTCTCTCTGCTGGGGCGCGTGGCTGGACGTACGGCCATCATCACGGGTGCGGTGACCGCCGTGGGCATGGCGATGGCCGCGCCGCTGGTGGCCCTCTTCTACCCAAACTACGCCTTTGCGGCGCTGGTGGGGCTGCTCCTGGTGGTCGCGCTACGCCCCATGGCGGAGGCGATGGCCGTGCTCCCCCTCTCGCGCCTGCGCATCGGGCTCCGCTACCAGTCCATCGCGCTCATCGACGGTGCTGTACAGCTGGTGGCCACTGGCCTCACCGTGGTGATGGCGTGGGCGCACGCGGGCGCGCTGGCCATCGTGGCGCCGCAGGTGGCCGCGGTGGCCGCCCGCGCGGTGTGCTACCGGATCGCCACGCGGCACACCACAGGCGACCTTGCCACGCTGAAGCCCGAGACTGAGCGGCGGATGCACCGGCGCACGCTGCGAGAGTTCGCCACAGCGGGGAGCGCGCAGTACATCCACACGCTCATTGGCTGGGTGCCGGTGCTGGTGCTTGGCAAGCTGTCCACCGAGAGCGAGACTGGCTACTTCGGCTTCAGCTTCCTGCTGGCCAACCAGGCCACCTATGTGCTCTCGTACCAGCTGGGCACAGTGCTGCAGCCCATCTTTGGGCGCCTCAAGCACGACCCAGAGCGCCAGGCCGCAGGCTTCCTGCGCGTGGTGCGCGCAGTGGGCGCCATTGCCGTGCCAGCCTCGTTCCTGCAGGCCGCCCTGGCAGAGCCCCTGTTCCTGCTCATCTTCCCGGAGAAGTGGGCGCCAGCCATCCACGTGTTCGCCATTCTCTGCGTGGGTCAGGCCTTCTACTTTGCCATGGCGCCGGCCATGGCGCTCCTCAAGGCGCAGGGTCGCTTCCGGGCCTTCTTCATCTGGCAGGCCACGCAGCTGGTGGCGTCGTTTGTGCTGTACCCCATCTTTGCCTACAACTGGGGCGCCATCGGTGTCTCCGCCATCGACACCGTCATCTGGGGCATCAGCGTGCCCGTCGCGGTAGTCATCGGCACATCGGTGGCGGGTGGCACCATCCGCACCGCGCTCGCGGTGTTCGTGGCGCCGTGGAGCACGTCGGTTCCCATCGCGGCCGCGGCCTGGGGCGCGTGGCTGCTGCTCAAGCCCATGGGCGTGCCCGGCATGGTCATCGCGCTGGCGGTCGTGGGGCCGGCTGCGTTTGTGCTCTCCATCCTGGCCACCCGTCTCAGCCAGCCAGCAACCTGGATGGAACTCCAGCCCATGATGGCCAAGGCCAGCGGCAAGCTTGGAAGCGTGCCCAGAAAGGTGCTGGGCCGCATCGCGCGCGGCAAGTAGCAGGATGGATCTGGACACACCTGCGGCCGGCTGGCCTAGACGCCCAGCAGCGGCAGGCGCGACTCGGGAGAGTTCTCCTCCACGAATGCCTTGATCTCCGGCTGCCACGCAGCAAAGCCGTGGACCACCTTCTCCATCACAGCGGCCATGTCGTCGCCTTCATCCAGACGCAGGATGTAGGGCTTGCGCATGAACGCCGGCATCCCGCTGATCACCAGGGGCAGGCCCTTGGCCAGGAGCTGCATGGTCTTATTGGTCTGCAGGATGGCGTCGTTGGTGCGATCCCGCTTGTAGGGGATCAGCGCTGCAAGCAGCTCGTCCCGGGGCAGATCATCCAGATCCGTGCGGCCGCGGATCTCCACATTGGCGTGCCTTGCCATGCGCGCCTCCACCATGGGGCGCGAGTCACCCTGCGTGGGGCCGACCAGCATGATCTTGAAGGAAGGGTGCCGCGCGGCCAGCGTCTCTGCCAGGCGGTCCAGCAGGTCAAGGTCCAGCCGCTTGTCCACAAACCCCCAGAAAAGCAGGCGAGTTCGCTTCTCCACCGGGCCCACCGGCGCCTGGTACGGAGCCACCGACCACGGAAGAAACAGCTTGGGCTTGCACCACAGCGAGAGCCGCTCCTGCAGCGGCGTTGAAACCGTGAGCACCTCGTCGCTCATCTGGCAGGTGCGCTTGAGCGCCCAGGTGACATGCCCACGGTAGGGGAGCCGGCACATGGCCTCAAAGTCGTCGTTGATGATGGTGAGAATGCGGTTGCGCGGGAAGAGCCTGCGCAGGAAGTAGAAGTCGTAGTTGAAGTTCAGGATGACCGCGTCTGCGCCAATGCCATGGTTGTGCACGAACCGCCTGATCTGGCCAGAAAGCACGCGCGCGTTGGCCCAGTGCAGCGGCGGCGCCACGCGCAGCTGGTGGTGAAGCAGCCGCCGCGTCTGCACCAGCGTGGGGCCCCTTCCCTCGTGCCGGGTCTGGAGCTCCTTGCCATGGCGCCAGGGCGTGCTGCGCTCAAAGAAGTACACCGTGTGCCCATGGTCCACCAGCAGCCTGGCCACCTGGTGGCGCAGGCGCGGCGCCTCGGTCCACTCGGTGTGCGTGAACTCCAGAAACGTGGTCATGTTCGCGGCTCCGCGCAGGACATGAGGCCATCCTTCAGCGTGTAGCGGTGCCCCTGGTGAGGGCAGGTCCATTCTCCAGAGCCCTCCATGGGCAGCGGAATGCGCTCGCCAAACCGGCTCATCCAGCCAATCTGCCGCGCTGGGACGCCTGCCATGAGCGCGTACGCCTTGACGCTCCGGTTCACCACCGCGCCAGCGGCCACAAAGGCCTGCTCGCCAATGGTCACGCCGCAGACGATGGTGCAGTTGGCGCCGAGCGTTGCGCCGCGCTTCACAAGGGTGTCCCGGTACTCGTCACGCCGCGACACCGCGCTGCGTGGGTTGTACACGTTGGTGAAGACCATGCTTGGCCCGCAGAAGACGTCGTCCTCAAGCGTGACGTTGTCGTACACCGAGACGTTGTTCTGAATCTTGCAGTTGCTGCCAATGACCACGCGGTTGCCGACGAACACGTTCTGGCCAAGCGAGCAGTTGGCTCCGATCCGCGCGCCGCTGCACACATGCACCCAGTGCCACACACGCGTGCCTGGACCAATGATGGCGCCTGCGTCCACGATGGCGGTCTGGTGGATGGACGGTGGGACGCCTTCTGCCATCACACGCTCCTGCACAGCGGATGAAAGTCACCTGTCAGCGGCTGAACCGTGGCGTTGCGGATGCCATGCACCATCTCGATGGACTGGCGTGCATCAGCCACGCCAAACCCGCGTCCTTCCAGGACACCCCGGTAGCTCTCGGTGTGCAGGTCCGCAAAGCCCTCGGAGAACTCGACTTCCTTGCCGTTCACCATGATGGCACGGAATGTGCGCTGATTCTTGGCCGCCACCTCGGCCGGCAGGTGCCTTGGCTCGACCGAAAGGAACCACCTCACCCGCGCGCGCTCCAGCACCATGGTGCCGGCCGCGCAGTCGTTCCGATGGATGTGCACCACCGACTCCCGGGCGCCACCAAAGATCCACGCCAGCATGTCGAAGAGATGCACGCCGATGTTGGTGGCGATGCCTCCGCTCTTGGCCGGGTCGCCCTTCCAGCTCTGGTGATACCAGCGGCCGCGCGAGGTGATGTAGGTGACGTCCACGTCCGCCATGCCCGGCGCATGCAGGTACTGCTGCCGCAGCGCCACGATGGCCGGATGCACCCGCAGCTGCAGCACGGTGTAGATGCGCGCGTGGCCCTCGGACTCCAGCTCGGCCAGCGCGTCCAGGTTCCACGGATTGAGCACCAGCGGCTTCTCGCAGATGGCGTGCGCGTGGTTGCGCAGCGCAAAGCGGATGTGCGCGTCGTGCAGGTAGTTCGGCGAGCAGATGGACACGTAGTCCATTCCTTCGCCGCGCCGGCGCATCTTCTCAGCGTGCCGGTCGAACCTCTCGAACTCCGTGAAGAAGTGCGCCTCTGGAAAGTAGCTGTCGATGATCCCCACGCTGTCGTTGGGGTCAAAGGCGGCAGTCAGGCGGTTTCCAGTGTCCCGGATGGCCTTCATGTGCCTGGGCGCGATGTACCCAGCGGCCCCAATGAGACCAAATGAGAGCGGCCGGTGGCTGGCGGAGGCGTTGGTCACGGAGCGATTGTCTTTGGGTTCAGCCACCATCGGCTATCTGCGTTCCGGTCATGACGAAGGTTTGAAAAGGGCCGTGCAGATTTCGCTGAAGCCACAGTTATCGTAAGGCGGCGCCAATGCATGCCGCTCAACATGCCGACAGAGAGCGAATGCTATCCTCTTCCGCCATGCTGAATTTTGCCCTCATTGGCTGCGGTCGCATCGCCAAGCGGCACTCCGAACTGCTTGGTCACAAGCAGATCGCGAACGCCCGCCTTGCTGCGGTGTGCGACGTCAAGCTGGACCGCGCCGAGGCCATCGGCAAGCAGTTTGGCGTGCCGGCGTATCGCGACATGCACGACATGATGAGCAAGGAGAAGGTGGATGTGGCCGTGGTGCTCACCGAGAGCGGCAACCACGCGGAGCACGTCATCCAACTGGCCAAGCACCGCAAGCACATCATGGTGGAGAAGCCCATGGCGCTCACGCTGCAGGACGCGGACCGCATGATCGGCGCGTGCGATGCAGCGGGCGTGAAGCTCTTCGTGGTAAAGCAAAACCGCTTCAACGTGCCGGTGGTCAAGCTGCGCCAGGCGCTTGAAGCTGGCCGATTTGGCAAGCTGGTGATGGGCACCGTGCGCGTGCGCTGGTGCCGCCCGCAGAGCTACTACGACCAGGACGCATGGCGCGGCACCTGGGCACTGGACGGCGGCGTGCTGACCAATCAGGCCAGCCACCACGTGGACATGCTGGAGTGGATGATGGGCGAGGTGGACAGCGTGTTCGCCATGAGCCGCACCGCGCTGGTCAACGTAGAGACGGAAGACACCGCTGTGGCCGTGCTGCGCTTCACCAACGGCGCGCTGGGAGTCATCGAGGCCACCACCGCCACCCGCCCCAAGGACCTGGAAGGCTCGCTGAGCATCCTGGGCGAAGGCGGCACCGTGGTGGTGGGTGGCTTTGCCGTCAACCAGATCACGCACTGGCAGTTCACCAAGCCAGAGGCTGGCGACGAGGAAGTGCTGAGCAAGTTCTCCGTCAACCCACCCAACGTCTATGGCTTTGGCCACCAGGCGTATTACGAGCACGTGGTCTCAAGCATCCTGAACAACACGGCGCAGCTGGTGGACGGCCTGCAGGGCCGCAAGAGCCTGGAGCTCATCACCGCCATCTACGAGTCCATCGAGACAGGCAAGGAAGTGAACCTGCGGTTCAAGCCAGAGCGCTGCAAGCTGGGGCAGAAGCATGGCTGAGCCAACGCTGCGATCCGCTGGTGTGGTCAACGTGAAGTTTGGGGAGCGGGTCAAGGTGGTGCAGCCCGCCAACATCTATGGCTGCACCATCGGAGACGACTGCTTCATCGGGCCCTTCGTGGAGATCCAGAAGGACGTAGTGATCGGTAACCGGTGCAAGATCCAGTCCCACAGTTTTGTGTGCGAACTGGTGAACATCGGGGACGACACCGTCGTAGCCCACGGCGTGATGTTCATCAATGACCTGTTCCAGACAGGCGGCCCAGCGCAGGGCAACAAGGAGCTGTGGCGCTCCACGCGCGTCGGCAATCATGTCTCCATCGGCTCCAACGCCACCATCCTGCCCGTGACCATCTGCGACCACGTGGTCATCGGCGCTGGCTCGGTGGTGACCAAGGACATCACGCAGCCCGGCATCTATGCCGGCAATCCAGCGCGGCTGATCCGCCCGCTGAAAGGCGCATGAAACATGCAGATTCCCTTCGTAGACCTCCACGCCCAGTACCTCTCCATCAAGGCTGAGATCGACCAGGCCATCGCCGCGGTCATCGAGGAGTCTGCCTTCATCCGCAGCCGCTTTGTGACGGACTTTGAGGCGCAGTTTGCCAACATGATGGGCGTGAAGCACTGCGTGAGCTGCGCCAACGGCACCGACGCCATCTACATCACCATGCTTGGCCTGGGCCTGAAGCCCGGCGACGAGGTGATCACCACCGCGCACTCGTGGATCAGCACCACCGAAACCATCACGCAGGCTGGCGGCAAGGTGGTGTTCTGCGACACCGACAAGGACACGTTCACCATTGATCCCAAGCAGATCGAGGCCAAGATCACGCCGCGCACCGTGGGCATCATCCCTGTGCACATGTGCGGCCAGCCGGCTGACATGGATCCCATCCTGGAGATCGCCCGCAAGCGCAATCTGTGGGTCATCGAGGACTGCGCGCAGGCTGTCATGGCCGAGTACAAGGGCCGCAAGGTGGGCACCATGGGCCACGCTGCCACCTTCAGCTTCTATCCCGGCAAGAACCTGGGCGCCATGGGCGACGCTGGCTGCCTGGTGACCAACGACAGCAAGCTGGCTGCGTGGTGCGAGCTGTTCGCCCGCCACGGCGGCAAGGGCGAGCACAAGATCGAGGGCATCAACAGCCGCCTGGACGGCCTGCAGGCCGCCATCCTGAGCGCCAAGCTGCCGCACCTGGCCAAGTGGACGGCCGCGCGCCAGCGCGTGGCCGGTGAGTACGACCAGATGTTCGCCGGCTACGCACCAGTGCGCACGCCGGTGGTGGCGCCTGGCCGCACCCACGTCTATCACCTGTACATGATCCGCGTGCCTCGCCGCGACGAGCTGAAGAAGCACCTGGACGCAGCGGGCATCAGCACCATGCTGAACTACTCGCGCGCCCTGCCCTTCTACCCCGCGTACGCGCGCTACAACCACACGCCCGCGGACTTCCCCAACGCGTACGAGAGCCAGAACACCATCCTCTCCATCCCCATCTACCCGGAGATCACCCGGCCGATGACGGAGCATGTGGTGAAGACCATCAAGGCTTTCCTGGGCTAGCGCAGGGCCGCGCAGCCCTGCAGCGCAATGTCCGGCACCGGTGGGCTACTTCAGCCGCGCGCGCACATACAGCGTGCGGGACTTTGACGTGTAGGGAATGCTGAGGGCCACAGGCCGGCCGATCAGCTTCTTCACAAGATTGCGGGCGGAGTACACCAGGCCGTCGATGCGGTGGCGCTGGATCTCCACCACCTCGAACCCGGCCTCCTCCAGGAAGCGCTTGATGTGCGCCTCGCCGCCAAACACCAGGTGGTCGGGCAAGGTGAGCGGGCCGGGGAAGTTGGAGCGCGGGCCGATGTCCCCCGCATTGCCTGTCTTCAGCAGGACTGTGCCGCCCGGCTTCAGCACGCGCTTCACCTCGCCCAGGAAGGTGCGGAAGTCCGGAATGTGCGAGAACACGTCAATCAAAGACACCACGTCGTAGCTGCGATCCACTTCCGCCAGGTAGCAGCTGCGCATCGGCAGGCCGCGCGCGATGGCGTCCTTGGCCTTGGGAATCATGGGCTCCAGCCCCTCGCAGTGGCTGCCCTTGGGCAGCGCGCCCTGCGCGGCTTCCACCAGCTCGCCAAACCCGGCACCCACGTCCAGCCAGGAGATGGGCGCGCCCGCGCGGATGACGTCGCCAAACATGCTCTCGATGATCTTGCGGTTGTGCTCCACCTTGGAGGCAACGCGGTGGCCCACCACGTCCAACTGCTCGTCCGGGTGGTTGCCCATCTGCACTGCGTGGTCAATCTTCTCCGCGCATGGCCGAGGATTGACGTACAGCAGCCCGCAGCCCTTGCAGCGCACGCAGTTGTAGCCGTTCTCCTGCCCCCACGGTTCGTGTGCGCTGGCGCCGCAAAGCGGGCATGGCACGGTCTCAACGTTGCTGTGGGTCGGAACTTGGGCGCTAGGCATGTCGAGGTTGGGTCCAGTACCGGCGGTACATGTTGAGGCAGAACTTGGCGAACTTGTGTTCGCTTGGGTAGGACGCGTGAGACACCCCCGGCCTCTTGATGTACTCCTCAAGCTGCTGAGGAGTCCACCCCATCTTCTTCATGAAGTAGATCTTGTCCTCCTCCAGCGCCTTCTGCGACGGGTAGGGAATGCCCTCCAGTCCGCGCAGCGCTTCCTCCCGGCTCATCTGCCCGGACACCACCAGCGTGCTGAGGTGCACGCGGCGCTTGTCCACGCCGAACTTCTCCGGAAGGATGTAGCCCTGGTAGAAGCGCGTAAAGATGGATTCATAGTGCTTGTACGGATAGGGCTTGTAGCCGAACTCCTTCTGCAGCACCTCCAGCGCCTCAAACTTGTTGTAGTCAAAGTAGTCCAGCATGGACACCCAGTGGATGCGCCGGACCATCTGGAACCAGACCTTGTCGATGGTTCCGATGGCGGGGAAGGTGTTGATGCGGATGCCGCCAAACCGCTTGCCAAGCGCCTTGATGTTGCGCTTGTCAAACTTGTTCCACGTCCAGCCCTGCGGCATCAGCATGCCTTCCGTGGACTGATTGGTGCCAGCCAGGATGTAGTGCACGCCATTCTTGGCGGCCTGGTTGTAGTTCACGGCCAACATGGCGTTGTCGTACAGCAGCTCCACGTCAATGACGTTTGCGTCAAAGAACGCCTGCATCAGGCCTCGATACTCGCTCCAGTCAATGACGTGCGTGTACAGATCCAGTCCCAGGCCACGCACCAGATTGGCAATGTTGTTCTGCGCCAGCTCTGAATTCCAGCCGTTGTCCATGTGCACAGGCAGCGGCCGCAGGCCCAGGCGCACAGCCTGCACCAGCACCCAGGAGCTGTCCACGCCACCGGACACGCCAATCACGCAGTCGTATCGCCGGCCCTTGCCCTGCCGCTTCACCTTGGCGATGAGCGCATCCCGCTCCTTCAGCCGCTGGGCGGGATCCTTGTGCAGGACGTGCGACGATCGCTCCAGAAACTCGGTGCAGAAATTGCACACCCCGTTGGCATCGAAGTGAATGCCCGGAACGGACGAATCCATCACGCACCGTGCGCAGACCTGGCCGTGTGTGCTCATGTTGTTGCCCCCAGAAGCGCTTCCAGTTCCTGATAGCGCGGATAGGTGATCAGGACCGCTCGGTGCGGCCCGTGGAACACAAAGAACGCACCCGCGCTCACAGCGCTAGCGCCCGCGTCAATGGCGGCGCGAATGTCCGCCATGCTGCCCACGCCGCCCACCGCAACCAGTGGAACCGGCAGCGCCGCGCTCGCTTCACGAATGAGCTCGATGTCCATGCCCTGCATGGTGCCGTCGCGGTCCACGGAGTTCAGCACCACCTCGCCAGCGCCCGCGGCCACGGCGGACTTCAGGAAGTCCAGCCAGGGCTCTGAGGCGGCCTTGCCCGTGGCCGCGCTGTACAGCTGCCGCTTGCCAAACAGGCTGCGCTTGATGTCCGCGGACACCAGCACGCTCTGCGCGCCAAAGCGCTCCGAGATGCGGGTCACCAGGCTGATGTCGTTCAGTGCGGCGGTCTGCAGGCACACCTTCTCCACGCCCAGCGCAAAGAGGCGCTGCGCCTGCTCCACCGTGCGCACCCCGCCGCCGTAGCACAGGGGCATGAAGCACTCGCCGGCAAACTGCTCGATCAGCGCGTAGTCCGGCTCCTTGCCATGCTTGCTGGCCTCGATGTCCAGCACCATGAGCTCATCCACTTCCTTGTCATTGAAGATGCGGATGGCGTTGATGGGGTCGCCCACATACTTGGGATTGGCGAACTTCAGCGTCTTCACCAGGCCGCCGTTGCGTAGAAGCAGACATGGAATGACCCGTTGCTTCAGCATGACAGCTCGACAAATCGCCGCATGAGCGCCAGCCCAAACCGATGGCTCTTCTCAGGGTGGAACTGCACACCAAAGATGTTGCCGCGGCTGATGGAGGCGGCAACCTCATATCCGTGAGTCGTGGTCGCCAGGACATCCTCTGGACGCTTGCAGACCGCGTGGAACGAGTGGACAAAGTAGAAGCGCTGTTCGCCTTCTGCGTCACTGATGAGCGGATTGGGTTTGGCGATCTTCACGGTGTTCCAGCCCATGTGCGGAATCTTCAGCGTTGAATCGGCTGGAAACCGGAAGCGCTTTACCTCAGCGTCTATCCACCGCAGGCCTGGCAGCGTGCCTTCTTCGCTGGCGTTACAGAGCAACTGCATGCCCAGGCAAATTCCAAGAACTGGAATCTTGCGCTCAAGCGCCGCAACATTGAGCGCGGGCTCCCAGCCGGCGTCGCGGATGCTGGACATTCCGTGGTCAAACGCCCCGACGCCCGCCACGATGACCTTGCTGAACTGGGCCAGGTCTGCAGGATTCTGGACGATGGCTGCCTGGCCACCAGCCTTCTCCACCATCTTGACGACAGAGGAGAAGTTTCCACAAGGCAGGGCTGGAATGGCAATCGTCATGCGGGAAGGGCGCGTCCAGTCCGTTGCAGGCGCAAAGTCTGACATTCTACACGTGGCCTTGTTGCCACAATCTGGCCGGATTACGCCCCGCGCAGCGCCTTCGTTCGATCGCATCGCCCAGGCAGTCCACCCGCCCTACTCAAACAGCAGGCCGCGCTCCTCGGCGTCCAAGAACTGCACAGGGCCGGTGTACGCCGCATAGTCCTCGTTGGGGCAGCGCTCCATCCAGTCCAGGAACGCGTGCACGCTGGCCGGCGCTGCGCGCTCGCGCCAGTCCTCGCCAAAGACCACCTTCAGCCCCAGCCAAACGTGGGCGTAGGCATTGCGCTGGGCCAGCCCTGGGTGGGGGAGCAGCTGCGGCTGGATGGCCTCTGCCACAGCCCGCACCCGCTGGGTGACCGCGTTCAGCTGGTCTGGCTGCATGGGCGCGCACCATACCCAGCAGGAACCGCAACCCGCCAACCCGGTACAACCCGCTCCTGGGCCCAGCGGCCCACCCAGGCCGCACGCTGGCCTCCACCCCCCTTCTCCGCCACCCATGATCTCCTGCCACCTCCTGCTGCTGTGCCTGCCGCTCTCCCAGAACGCCACGCAGGCAGCACCAGCGCCCGCAGCGCAGACAGCGCCCGCCGCGCCCGCCGCACCCGCCACTCCGGCAGCGCCCGCCACTCCCGCTGCGCCCGCCACCCCGTCCTACGCCGTCACGCCGCTGCCTGGCTTCCTGTGGGACCTGTATGCCAAGGAGCCCGTGGTGGAAGACCCAGTGGCGTTTTCCATTGACCACACTGGCACGCTGTTTGTGGCAGAGAGCTTCCGCCAGGAGAAGGGCGTGGAGGACAACCGCTCCAGCGCCTTCTGGCTGAACGATGACCTGCAGCTGCAGACGGTGGCAGACCGGGTGCGCATGTACCAGAAGTGGGCCAGCAAGCGCGAAGGCGGCATGGACTACTACCGCCGCGAGGAGGACCGCCTGGTCAAGCTGCTGGACCCCAACCACACTGGCCTGCCCACCACCAAGAGCCTGTTCAGCGGCCCCATGAACCAGCCAGAAGACGGCACTGGCGCCGGCGTGCTGTGCCTGGACAACTGGGTGTACTACACGTGCATCCCCAACCTGTGGCGCTTCCAGGACACCACTGGCAGCGGCGTGGCAGACCAGCGTGAGAAGCTCTTCACTGGCTTTGGCGTGCGCACCGCGCTGCGCGGCCACGACATGCACGGCCTGGTGCTGGGGCCAGATGGCCGCATCTACTGGTCGCTGGGCGACCGCGGCTACGACGTGACCACGAAGGAGGGCCAGCATCTGGCGCGCCCCTTCACAGGCGCTGTCTTCCGCTGCGAGCCAGATGGCCGCAACATGGAGATCTACGCCTACAGCCTGCGCAATCCGCAGGAGCTGGCCTTCAACCAGTGGGGCGACCTCTTCACCGGCGACAACAACAGCGACGCTGGCGACCGCGCGCGCATCGTCTACATCATGGAGGGCGGCGAGACCGGCTGGGACATGAACTACCAGACGCTGGAGGGCGCCAACCAGCGCGGCCCGTGGAGCCAGGAGCACATCTGGTGGAAGTGGGACGCTGAAGACGCACTGCGCCCCGCGTGGACGCTGCCGCCCATCGAGCATCTGACCGACGGCCCCAGCGGCATGGCGTTTGCGCCAGGCCTGGGCCTGCCTGCCGCATACGACAACCACTTCTTCCTGTGCGACTTCCTGGGCGGCGACGAGTACAGCCGCATCGTGAGCTTTGCGGTTGAGCCAGAGGGCGCTGGCTACAAGGTGGTGGATTCCAAGCCGTTCCTGACCAACGTGCTGCCCACCGACGTGGACTTTGGCTACGACGGCAAGATCTACGTGAGCGACTGGAGCAACGGCTGGTACAGCGACCACACTGGCCAGATCTACCGCGTGTGGGATCCGGAGGCCATCAAGGATCCACGCATTGCGGAGGTGGGCTCGCTCTTCAAGCAGGGCTTTGCCGCTCAGAAGACCGAAGCGCTGATGACGCTGCTGGGCCACGCAGACATCCGCGTGCGCCAGCGCGCGCACCTGGAGCTGGCAGCCCGCGCAGAGAAGCCCGACGGCGGCAGCGTGACCACGCAGCTGGCCGCGCTGGCACAGGACGCTGGCAAGCCGCTCCAGCCGCGCTTCCACGCGCTGTGGGCGCTGGGCGTGGCGGCCCGCCGCGCGCATGAAGCACAGAAGGGCAGCGCGCCGCAGGACGCGCCCATCGTGGCGCTGCTGGCCTCGCCAGACGCAGAGCTCCGCCGCCTGGCTGCGCGCCTGGCCGGCGACGCACGCATCCGCGCCGCGGCCCCCGCGCTCATCAACCAGCTGACCGACGACGACCTGCGCGTGCGCGCGCAGGCAGCCATGGCGCTGGGCAAGCTGCAGCACGCAGACGCCATTCCCAACCTGGCTGCCGTCATCTGGGAGAACGACAACCAGGATCCCTTCCTGCGCCACGCTGCAGTCATGGGCCTGGCTGGCATGAACGTGCCAGACAAGGTCCACGAGCTGGCCGCAGACCAGTACCCGCAGAACCGCCTGGCTGCCGTGCTGGTGATGCGCCGCATGAATGACCCGCAGCTTGCCCGCCTGCTGCACGATCCAGACCTGCGCGTGGCCACCGAGGCCGCGCGCGCGCGCATGGACGACCTGCCCATCCTGGAAGCGCAGCCCGCGCTGGCAGCGCTGGCCGCCAACTACGCGCCCACCGCAGCAGCGCTGGCAGCGGCGGCCGCGCGCCCCAGCAGCCAGTGGACGCGCGAGCTGTGGACAGACCAGAAGGGCTTTGACGCCAAGACGCTGCAGACAGCGGCGGTCTTCAACACGCCACCTGCGCGCACCGAGACTGTGGAAGAAGCCGTGGGCTACAGCAAGGCTGGCAACAACTACGTGCAGCGCCTGGGTGGCTTCTACACCGCGCCTGTGGACGGCGACTACCGATTCATGGCCAGCGACGACGACGTCTTGCTGCTGGCCACCGACAGCAGCCGCGCCAACGCCACGCCCGTAGCGCACCACGTCGGAGAACTACGCCAACCCCAACACCTGGGACCAGCAGCCAGGCCAGCGCAGCCAGCCAGTGGCGCTGAAGGCCGGTCAGCGCTGCTGGGTGGAGGCGCGCGCCGTGCAACAGGGTGGCGGCAACCACCTGTCCGTGGGCGTCATGCTGCCAGATGGAAACCTGGAGGCGCCCATCGGCAGGGCATGATGACGTCACGCTCACCCCGCTGCTCCGTCGCGTGGTAGACGCCAACGTGCGCGAAGGCGCGCCGCCACCAGCGCTGCTGCGCTGGCCGTTGCTGGCGCTGGCCAGCGCTAGCGCCTGCGGTGCGCGCAGAAGCCAATGCTTGTACTTCGGCTGACTTCATGCAGCCGGGCCCGCGCGACCGCGTGAACGGCCACTGGCGCCCGGTGGATGCCAGCACGCGCGACCGCGCGGCCTGTAGGTGCTCAAGCAGAAGGCTCCCCAGCCTGGCAGCCAACGGCCCCAGCGATGTGCGCGCCATTGCGCGCGAGGCACGGCTGGCCGCTTCAGCGTACCCATGGACGGCAACGCTGCGCTGGCCACCGTACTGGACGCCACCAAGCCAAGCGCGAAGGCGCGTGGCCTGCCTGGTGCAGGCCCCGGCGCAGGACAAGGACTCGCGCGCGCGCGGGCCTGGACGCAGCGCTGGCCTCGGACGACGCGCACCTCCGCGCGCGAGCCCGCACGCTGCTGGCGCAGGCTGATCCTGCTGCGGGCGTGTCGCTCCTCCTGACCTGCGCTGCCGAGCAGCTCAGTGGCAGAGCAGCAGGCCGCTGTGGCCGCGCTGGCCACAGTGGACGCCGCCGCCGCGCGCGCTGCGCTGGCCGCGCAGGCGGCCAGGCCACGGGATGGCTCGCTGGCCCCCGCGCTGCAGGTGGATGTGTACGAGGCCGCGCAGGCAGTGCCCGAACTGAAGCCCAAGACGACGCCTGGCGCGCTGCGCTTCCCAAGGACAAGCCAGTCAGCGCATGGCTCTTCTGCCTGGAGGGCGGTGACCCGCAGGCAGGCCGGCAGGTGGTGAACTTCCACTCTGCGGCCGTTACTGCCGCTGCCACACCGTGGAAGGCACTGGCGGCCACGCAGCGCCGCCACTGGCTGGCGTGGCCGCGCTATGACCGCACGGGGCTCCTTGCCGGCCCTGATTGGCCCAACGCTCCAGGTTGCGCAGGGCTTTGGCCCAGTGAGCGCCATGCCTGCCATGGGCACCATGCGCCACTTGCCGGCAGATCCGCGACGTGGTGGCGTACACAGGCACGCTGAAGTAAAGGCGGTGAGGCGCGGCTTTGCGCGCTGCTCTTACGGCGTCCAGTTGCCCAGCAGCAAGCCCAGGTCGCTGCCGTCCACGGAACCGTCGTCGTTCAGGTCAGCGTCTGGATCAGCGCTGCCCAGGCGCCCAGCAGCAGGCAGGTCGGTGCCATCCACGCGGCCGTTGCGGTCCAGGTCACCTGGCTGTGGCGGGCCGCCGCCTTCACGTAGTTCTTGGTGGCGCTGATGCCACGTTGCCAGCCCAGTCGGTGGCCTCCACCCAGTAGGCCACGTTGTCACCCACCAGCGCTGGCAGGACGCCGCGCCACTGGTTGTTGCCGCTCCACTTCATGGCCACCTGGCTAGCGGGGCCATCTCGTCCACTTCAGCACCACGCCGCGATCATGGAAGCCGGTCGCTGGTCATGCCGTCCACGATGTTGGCGCGCACCACGTGGGGGGATGGCGTTGGACTGGTGACCACATTCTCCAGGGCCAGGAACTTGGGTGGCTTGGTGTCTGCGCGTTGGTGGCAGAGGCAATGTAGATGCGGTTCTGGAACGCGCCGCTCTCGCCCTGCGCGGTGATCACATCCAGGCGGCCATCGTTGGTGAAGTCCGCCACGCGGATGTCCAGCGTGCTGTTGCTGATGGCTGGGAACGGCGTGGTGTTCTGCGTGAACACGCCGCTGCCCGTTGTTCGCATGCAGGCGCTCGGACGTACCCAGGCTGCCCACGATCGGGTCCAGGTCGCCATCGTTGTCAAAGTCAAGGAAGCGGCTGTCGTTGTCGTCCACCGATGGGTTGGGCGAGATGTTCGCGCTGATGTTGGTCCAGGTGGTGCCCGTGCCGTCGTTGCGCAGCAGCAGGTTTCTGCCGAGGAGGTCCCAGCGTTCACGCCGATCAGGTCCAGGTCGCCGTCGCCGTCAATGTCGCCGGCGTCGTAGGCATAGGCGCTGCTGTCGTTCACCAGCACGGTGCCAGCGTTGAAGCGGCCGTGCCATCGTTCTTTCCACAGGCGGCTCTGGTTGGGGCTGGAGGCGCGGGTGCCCGGGAAGATGTCCAAGGTCAGGTCGTTGTCCGCGTCGAACGGCACGTCCATCTGCTCGGAGATGTTGCCGGTGGGAAGCGCAGCGCTGGTCGCGTCGGTGAAGAATCCGGCACGTTGTTCACGTACGAGCAGGTAGCCGCTGCCGGCAGCTGGTGGTGCCGCTGTTGCACGGCACAATGTCCAGGTCGCCATCGTTGTCCACGTCGCCAAACTGGGCGCCGCGGTACGCTCAGCGTGGCTGCTGGGAGCCGCGCTGCTCGACATCCGTGAACACGCCCGGGCCGTTGTTCAACAGCGGCATCAGGACGCTTGTTGAAGTCCTGCGCCAGGATCAGGTCCACGTCGCCGTCGCCATCAATGTCGCCGGCCTCCACTCCCGCGGAACCAGCCGGTGATGCCTGCGGCGCGAGTGGACGTCTCATCCGCAAAGACGCCGGTGCCCACGCCCTGATTGATGTAGATGCGCGGCGCCAGCGCGGCAGCGGCGGAGGCGAAGAAGGTGGCCTGCCCATTGGCCCACACAATGTCCAGGTCGCCGTCGCCATCAATGTCCAGCTTCCGCAGTGCGCGCTGGATCCCGGTGTATTCCGACTGCGTGGGGAAGCGCGCGTGGAGGTCTGGTCTGTCCACTGCGCGTGCACCTTGAGGATAACGCCACAGCGGCCACCGCTGGCATGCAAAGGCGGACGATGGATGTACGGCTGGTGGAAACTGCCTGGTTCATAGGATCGTGGGGGCCATCAAACATGGCACCTGCCCTTCCCGGTCGAAAACAAACTGGCCCAGATATTCGCCGGAATACCATTGTTGCAGCAGGTTGCGCCACAATTCTGGCACGGTCGCCCGCGTTGGTGCCGGTAGCCTCAGCAGGATGCGATGGAACCGCCTTGCCGTGGTGCTGACCGCTGGGCGGCGCTGGCCCTGGCGGACCTCTCTGGGCCCAGACTGGCAATGCCGCCGGTACGTACCAGCTTGAGCATTCAAGGCCATGGGCTGCGCGCCCTGCAGCGGCACCGAGAAGGCGCGCTCGCCACCACCGAGGAGCGCAATTTCCCTGGCTGGTAGGACCCGTGCTCTCGCCAGAACAGGCCGCGCGGGTGGAGTTCATCCTCACCAAGGGCCAGCCCGCCGTGGACGCCATCGGCGGCGCTGCGGCCCTGGCTCGCAAGTGCGACTGAGACCCTGGACTACCAAGGGCTTTATTTCCACTGCCGCACCTCTCCGCGCTGCGCAACGCTGCGCGGCTGATGCGCGCCAAGACGCTGCTGAACGTCGCCAACGGCGACGAGGTGGCACGGCGAACACGCTGGCCGCGCTGGGCAACATGTCGGTGCACTCTGGCCAGGACCAGGTGCTCATCGTCGCTGGTGGGCTCGGCGGTCACGTCGCTCACCGACCGATCTGGCGGACACTGCCATCGAGAGCGGCGCCGTGGACGCGCCAAGTCTGCAGAGAAGATGCTGGAGGCCATGGGAGCGCTGAAGGAGCAACGATCCTTCAGTACGGCGCCGCCATGAAGGGTGAATACACCATGCTGAAGGAGCAGGCGGCCAAGCCGGACGCTGGCCGCATGCTCCAGGAGATGCTGGGCGACTCGCCAGACTCCAGGCTGCCGCTGCCATGAGCCCGGACGAGATGCGGCAGGAGGTGCGGCAGATGAAGGGCCTGTACGACCGCGCAGCCGCTGCGTTCGGCAACCCTGATCCAGAGGCAGGCCGCGCCGAGATCCGCGCGATGCAGCAGGAGGTGGAGTCTGGCAAGGCTGGCAAGGCGGCAAGAACAGTCATGCCCAGCCTGGAGCGCTGCTACGAGGCCAAGGCTGCGATCGGCGCAGTCCCTGGCCCTGCTCTTTGCACGCCTGCAGGCCATTGCAGACGGAAGAAGGCTGGAGAAGCAGGAGTACCTGAACGCAGCCATCCCGCTCGCGCGTGCTTCACCAGGCGGCGGGCGCGCTGGGCGCCACCATGCAGGAGGCGCTGGAACTGCTGCGCGTGGCGCCGAGCGCCATGGACGACAATGCGCGCCAGCGCGTGGACCAGGCGATGGAACGGCTGAAGCCGCAGGTGATGGGCAACCTGGCGCGCGCGGCTGGGCTGAAGAGGCCAGGTTCGCGGTGCTTGGCCTGGCCAACCCCAGCCTCAACGTGCGCTTCCTGGGAGGGCTGCGCGGCGCCACCCGCGTGGCGCTGGCGCATGGCCTGCGGCAGGCGCGCTGCCAGATGGCTCGCTGGCGGTGCGGGCGTGATCCTGGCTGTGCGCGCCGCGGCGCTCTGAGCACGGATCCCACGCTTGCGCGCGTGCGCACGTGGCGCGGTCCATCTGGGCCGAGGCAGCGTCGGCCCTGAAGGAGGAAGCGCAGGCCATCAACCCCATCAGCCAGGACGCGCAGGACAACCTGGACCTGGCGCTGGCCACCATGGGGGCGTCCGACCCCTTTGGCTGGCGCAAGGGCGGCGGGGGCTGGATGTGGTGGCCATGGTGGCGGACATGCGCCAACGCGGCCCGGCGCTGCCACGCAGGAGGCGGTGGAGATGCGGCAGCAGGTGCTCAAGCAGCGCGGCGCCAGCCCTGCTTTGCGCGTGGCGTTCATGACGTCACTTTGCGCGAGGACGGCTCCGCCTTCCGCTGGACGGCGATGCTGTGCTGGTGCGCCTGACAGACCTGTGGCCAGAGAAGGCCGCTGCTGCGGTGTGCATCAGGCGGCCAGGACTTTGCGCAGGCCAACCGCGATGCGCCCGAAGGGGTGTACACGCCCGGCGCGGGCACGGTCCGCTTTGACCTGCCGCTGGAGGAGCAGCGTGCGCTGTTCCACAAGCAGGACCCGGTTCGCGGCCTGACCTACGTGGACGTGCAGACTGCGCAGGGCAACAGCGGCGCGGTGTACACCAGCGTGTTCGACGCGCTGGCCACGCCCCGCTAGCCGGATAGAACCGCAGCCGGCCGAGTCGGAATGAAGGTGGCGCCGCCCGGGGTCAGCGGCAGCGGTGCTGAGATACGCACCAGGCCTGCCCACGATCATGTCGCGCGGCACTACGCCCGGCTGCGCGTCGCCGTCAGCAGGGACAGGCTTGTGCGCGCGGCCCCAGAGGCGGCCGTCAGGCACGGCGGCTGAGTTGTCGCCCAGCATCAGGAACTCGTCCTTCTGCAGGCGCGCTGGGTGCTCCCAGTCAGTGGCGAATGCAGGGCCCTTGATCTCGTCGCCATTGATCGCAAACTGGTTCTGCGGATCGTGGAAGCCGGGCGGTAGTACAGGTCGCGGTCCACGCACGCGGTGCAGCGAGAATGGCGCAGCGCTGCTGAACGTCCAGTCCAGCGAGGGCGGCGACGGCGCGCGCGCGCGCGTCGGTGGGCGAGCGGACGTAGTCAGGCACGGTGGCCGAACGTACTGCGCTCAAGGCGGTCGCCCAGCGTGGCAAAGTCGTACTCCAGGCGCACCCACCAGGCTGCCATTCACGAACACCACCATGGCCTGGTCCACGCGCCGAACTCAAACCACAGCAGGCAGCTCCGCGTTGGGCTGGAAGGTGTAGGCCCCGGCACAGAACCAGCGTCTCGCCTGACTCGATCACCTCGCGCTTCACCGCCACTGTTCCGCTGCCCTTCAGCGCAAACGTGCACTTCTGCTTGCCCGCGGAGAGCGCAAGGTGGTTGCAAAGTTGGCTGGATCTGCGCACTCCACCGCTGCGCACAGGCGCAGGTCCGACACTGCGTACAGCGCTGGCGGCGGCCGCAGCATGTTGTAGGCGTTCCAGTCGTTGATGGCCCCACACCAGCGTCGACGATGCAGCGCACAGCCAGTGGTGAGCCCACGCACGTTGTGGCGCGGTCTTCCACTCGGAGGCCGTCGGGCCAGCGCGGATCGGTAGCCCCGGCCCTGCCTGCGCATGGCGGACTCCAGGCTGCGTGGTCACCATGGGCTCATAGTCGCTGTCGTAGATGGGCTGCCACACCGCTGCACGTGCTCTGGCTTGCGCTCGATCTTCGAGTGCTGCGCGTCTGCACCCAAGGGCCCGTGAAGACGTCTCCGTCAAGAGAAGGAGCGTCTCGTTCGCTAGCATACAGGCGCTTGATCATAGTTCTGCGTGTCGCCCACCGGGTCTGGCGGATTCTTGAACACCACCACGTCCCAGCGGCGGCTCCGAGAACAGGAACAGCGGCTTCAGCGCAGCACGCGGTCTCCAGCCCGGGCGTTGGCCACCAGTTCGAGCCGCTCACGCCGATGCTCAGGGAGTGGCTCAACGTAGAGGTCGAACATGGCCGCCAGGACATCCGGCCTGCCCGAGCGCGAGCACAGGAGCTGGCGTGGCGTCTGCGGCGTACTCGTAGCCGGTCATCGGGTCGTTCACCCGCAGGTGCGCCCCATCGGCGTGGGACCCATGCTGCCGGTTGGGATGACAAAACCCTCAAGCACGAACCCACGGAAGGCCATGGCCAACGCCGTGCCACAGTCAGGGGACATCAGCGTGCCGAGCACGTCGGAATCGTGGGCATGCCTTCCGCCATAGGGGCTGCAGATCGTATCGTCAAGCACCACCAGGAGCGCCTCTCTGCAGGCACGCAGCAAAGGAGATTGAACGCTGGAAAGCACATCGCAGCACCTCGTCGGCGTGGTCGTGGGCTCTGGAGCAGCCCTGGGCTGGCACGCGCAGAATTCGCCACCACCAGATGGCCCCGCGTACAGCGCGGTGACTCCCAATCATCAGTGGCTGACCACTGGGGCAGGTCAGTGGAATGTGGAGGTGAGGTCCTGGGCCACCCCCGAGACCGCACCCACCACCTACACCTACAAGATTGGTGGCGGGCTGGACGGCGGTGGCCGCTTCTGCATCATGCGCACTTTTCGGATCTGCGGAGCGAATGCCTACACCGGATTCCGCGTGATTGGCTTCAACAACAGCACAGGGCGCTATGAGATGGTGATCTGGGACTCGCTGGGGACTGGCATCACGCGCGCCACCGGCACGCGCGGGGATAGCGTCATCACCTGGGACAATGGTGCGTTCCGCGCGGATGGCACGCCCATCCACCTGCGCGGCACCGAGACGCATCCCAACGCCGATGGTGGACATGACGCTGCACAGCGTGGACGCTGGGAGCGCCACAACCAAAGGTGGAGGTGGAAGCACACGCGAGTGCCGCGCGGGCACTAGCCGCGCATCACGCCTGCGCAGGCGGCGGAGGTGCGCCATCGCCGCGCCGGCGCGCGTTGCGGTTCCGCTTGCGCGCTTTCCAGCGGCCGCAGGCGGCGCTCGCCAGGCGCTGCGGGTGCCGGTGGATGCGGCAGGTGGCTGTGCGCCGGGCGCAGCCGGTGCAGGGGGTGCGGGCAGCGGCGCGCTGGGCGCAGCAGGCTCGCTGCCCTCCTCCAGCGGCGTGAGGCTCCTCCACCGCCTGATCAGCGGCGCCGCTGTCCTGGCCGCACCAGCGCCAGGCGCACCAGGATCTTGGTGTCCACCACCGTGCCTGGGCATGCGGCGTGTTCACGCGGCTCTTCAGGCTGGGCAGGCGCTTCTTCCAGGCTCTTCGTAGGTCTGGTCTTCATAGCGCAGGCAGCACGTAGGCCGCGCAGCGGCCGTGATCTTCAGCGGATCCAGGCTGGCCTTCTGTGTCTTGGCGCTCTTCATGCTGACTGGCTTCAGCACCTTCAGGAAGTTCTTGCAGCAGCAGTACTGGCGCATTTCTCGTAGTCGGCGGTGATGCACGCGCCGCCTCGTCGCCGCCTTGCCCGTCGACCCCATCTCCACGCGCGCGATGAAGCGGCGCGCCAGCACCGGCACCATCTCGCGGAAGTCCACGCGCTCCTCGCTCAGGTAGTCCACGGTCACGTGCTCCGCAGCCAGCACCGGCTCCACCTCCACCACCTTCATCCGGAGGCCTGCCTCGCCAGCATGGCCGCCCGCACGGCCAACAGGCTCCTCCTTGCCAAAGCGCGCGCGCGCACCTGGCCAGCAGTTCAAGTCCTCCACAGTGGCCACGCGCGGCACGCGGCCGCCGGTGGAACGGATAGTCCTTGCCGCCGGAGTTCTCGACAGCCAGCATCTCCTGGCGGCTGATGCTCTTGCTGCAGCCATTATTGCCGCAGGTGGTGGTGAGCATGTCGGCCACCGTGCCGCGATGCGTGCGCACCACCGAGCATACTATACACCCGGGCTTGGCATCGCCGTCATAGGGGGAACTCACCCACCATCTTCATGCTGCCAAACCGCACCACGATGGACGACGGCGGCTTGAGCCGCTCGTACGCCTCCTGGTCTGTCCGGGGCAGAGCGGAACGCTGGGTCGCTGTCGTAGCTCAAAGACTGGCAGCGGAACGTGCTCACGCGCGCATAGTAGTGCGCGCGGACAGTGGCTGCAGCAAGCGCGCCGGCCTGCGGCGGCCAGCATGCCTGCGCTGGAACAGCCTGTTCCCAAGACTCCAGCGTCACGCCGGCCATTTCACGCAGCGCGGAAGCGAACGCCATGCTGACCAGCATGAGCGAATGGCCGGCCTCCGCGAACGCCCGGCCAGCATCCAGGTTGAGCGCGCGCCTGTTCCTGTATGGTGCGCGCGTACAATAGCCAGCGCGCTTCAGCGCGCAACGCCCAGCCACGGCAAGCTCGGACGCTCGCCACGCAGCAGGTGCTGCGCCCATGCGGCCTGCCAGCGCTGCGCCTGTGGGCGCATGCCGAGAACCAGGCTTGTGCAACGCGCATGCCTGACCTCTCCAGAGCAGGGCTGCGCACTGCGGCGCCCTGGCAGGGCCGGCGGCTACATCGCCGCCGCGCACGCCACCGAGGCCTGCGCCACCCGCATCTCTATCCGGGCGCTGCAAGCAACGCGGCACCAAGCACCAGCGACATCCACATCGAAGATCCCAGGCCAGCCTGCGCTGCCGCACCTGCATGAGCGCTGGAGCCGGGGGCCTCACCGCTCCAGCGCAGCGGCCGTGTGCGGTGTCCAGCAGCAGGTGCCCACGGTACCACAGCGCTGGGTCAGCAGCCGCACGGCGCTGCGCACCAGCGCACGCGGCGGAACCCCGCGCGCGCCAGCGCTGCAGCGCCTGCCCAGATCACCGTGTCGCCAACGTAGGCGAAGCTCTGGCTGCAACGGCAGGCGGCCTGGCTGGAGCATGCTGTCCCACCAGCGTGGACTGCATGGCTTTCCGGGGGGCGATGGCGTGCCCATTGCGCCCCCACCCACCAGTGGCTGAACTGCGTTCCATCTGTAGTTGAGTGGAGTGCCAGCGCTGCGAGCAGAAAGCCAAACGCTGTGTCTGTCAACGCTCCAGGCTCTTCAGGCCAGGTTTCGAGTTCCACCGCCCCGGCGCGTGGGGGCAGCCAGGCTTTCCACCCATGCTGGTGCTCACCACGGCGCGTCTGGCCGCGCACGGAAGTCTGCGTGGTCTGCTGTACGTATGCCACGCGGCACGCGCCCGTTCGCAGGCTCTGCTTCCCACACCCAGCCGGTAAGTGATACCCGCCGAGTAGCCGCTGCCAGCCAGCATGACTCCCGCCGGCCGCACCCCAGCAGCCGCCCGCTGTTCTCCCATGGCTGGCTGAACGCCATCAACGACTCTGGATCCCTGCAGAGGCACCAGCGCAAAGAGCCACGCTTGCCCCAGCAATGCTCGTAGCCAGGCCAACGCCCAGCACGCCCCAGGGGACGCGCAGGGTGAAGTCGGCAGCCGGAGCGGGCCTGCAGGTCCACGCCCGCGTCAAGGCCAACATCCATGCCAGCGCCGCGCCGCTGCGTAGCGGGTGGGGCAGTTCTGGCTGGTCAGCCTGCGCGGTAGCTGGCTGGTAGTTCACACCTGTCTGTGGGTGCAGGCGCACACCAGGTTGCGGTCGCCATGCGGTTGTCCACCGTCACTGGCAGCCGGTAGCGAACGCATGCAGCCACGGGGCGGGGAAAGCGACCTCCTGGCGGGTATGAGGCGGCTCCACTCGTTGGCGGTACACCGCAGCGGTGTGCGGCATTCTTGAGCAGGTTGTTGTCGCGCGGCCACTCGCCCTTCGATGCGGGCGATCTCCGCACGGATCGCGATGAGCGCGTCGCACAGGCGGTCGCACTCTGCCTTGCTCTCGCTCTCGGTGGGCTCGATCATCAGCGAGCCAGCCGGCGCAGCCAGGCCATGGTGGGTGCGTGGAAGCCGTAGTCCATCAGGCGCTTGGCGATGTCATCTGGCTTGATACCAGCGCGCGCTGGTGTCAAAGGGCCGCATCAATGGCCAGTGGGCTGTTGCGCGCAGCGGCCGATACTGTGGTTGGTGTAGACCACGGGAGTAGTGGCCTTTCAGCCGCTTGTAGCCCATGTAGTTGGCATTCGAAGATCACCACTTCCGTGGCGCGGCGAGCCCACAGCGCCCATCATGGCGATGTACATCGAGCGATGGCCAGGATGCTGGCGCTGCTGCAGGCGCAGCGCTGATGGGGCCGATGGCGTGCTTGCCAGCGCTGTCTGGGCGCACCACCGGGTGGCCGGGCAGGAACGGCGCCAGGTGCGCGGCGCTGGTAGGGCCCATGCACCAGGGCCACCACCACCGTGCGGAATGCAGAAGGTCTTGTGCAGTTCGGAGTGGCGAACGTCCGCACCGATGTCGCCCGGACGCGTCCAGGCCACCTGCGCGTTCATGTTGGCACCATCCATGTAGACCTGCCGCCGTGCTGGTGCACGATGTCGCACCAGGCTCGCCGGATGCGGTCATGAGCACGCCGTGGGTGCTGGGGTACGTCACCATCACCGCTGCCAGGTCGGCTGCGTGCAGGCTCTGCCTTCTTGCGCAGGTCTGCAAGGTCCACGTTACCGCCTACTGCGTCGCTGTCCTGAGCACCACAGTCATGCCAGCCACCACAGCGCTGGCTGGGTTAGTGCCATGCGCGCCCTTATCTGGAATCAGGCACACTGTGCGGTTGGGCTCGCCGCGATGGCGGTGGTACGCGCGGATCACCATGAGGCCGGCGTACTCGCCCTGGCTGCCAGCGTTGGGCTGCGACTGCACGCGGCAAAGCCGATTACACCTCGCCAGCCACTGCTCCAGCGTGCGGAAGAGCTCCTGGTAGCCAGCCCACTGCTCGGCGCAAACGGGTGCGAACTTTGCCAAACTCTGGCCACGTCACCGGAATCATCTCGCTGGTGGCGTTCAGGCTGTGGTGCAGGATCAGCGGGATCATGCTGTGCACCAGGCTCAGGTCCTTGCCCTGCAGGCGCCGCATGTAGCGCAGCATCTCGTGCTCTCCGTGGTACTGGCTGAACACCTGCTGCTGCATGAACGGCGTGGTGCAGGCCATGGCGCCCAGATTGGCCGCGGGCGCGGTGGCGGCCGGGTCGGCCACCGGCGGCGCGCGCTTGCGGTGCCGGTGGCAAAGGCGTCCAGCAGGTCCTGCAGGTCACCGGGGTCACCGTCTCATCCAGCGCCACGCCCACCGTGCCGTCGCCAAAGGAGCGGAGGTTGATGCGTCGCGCTGCTGCAGCGGCGGTCACGCCTGCTTGCTGCGCGCCGCTGCCAAGCTTCACGCGCAGCGTGTCGAACCACGCAGCGTTGCCCACGTCATGCCCCAGCGCGCGCAGGCCAGCGGCCAGCGTGTTGGTGGCGCGGTGCACGCGGGTGGCGATGGCCTTCAGGCCCTCTGGCCCATGCCAGGTGCCGTACATGCCGGCCATCACAGCAAGCAGCACCTGCGCGGTGCAGATGTTGCTGGTGGCGCGCTCGCGCTTGATGTGCTGCTCGCGGGTCTGGATGGCCATGCGCAGCGCGGGCTGGCCAGAGGAGTCGCGGCTGACCCCGATCAGGCGGCCAGGCATCTTGCGCACGTGCTCGGTGCGCGTAGCAAAGTACGCAGCGTGCGGGCCGCCCAGGCCCATGGGCACGCCAAAGCGCTGCGCGCTTCCCACCACCACGTCTGCGCCCCACTGGCCGGGCGGCGTCAGCAGGCAGAGGGACAGCGGATCGGCTGCCACCACCAGCAGCGCGCCAGCCAGGTGGACATCCTTCGCAAACGCGCGGTGGTCGTGCACGCGGCCGCTGGTGCAGGGGTACTGGACCAGCGCGCCGCAGAAGGTGCCGTCGCTGATGGGCGTGCTGCCCGGCTTGCCGATGACCAGCTCGATGCCCAGGCCGCTGGCGCGGGTCTCCACCACAGCGATGGTCTGCGGGTGGCAGTCCTCCGCCACAAAGAAGCGCTTGCGCTGATGGCTGTGCGCTGCAAAGCACAGGCTCATGGCTTCTGCAGCTGCGGTGCCTTCGTCCAGCAGCGAGGCGTTGGCCACCTCCATGCCGGTCAGCTCGCAGATCATGGTCTGGTAGTTCAGGAGCGCCTCCAGGCGGCCCTGGCTGATCTCTGCCTGGTAGGGCGTGTAGGCCGTGTACCAGCCTGGGTTCTCCAGGATGTTGCGCAGCACCACCGGGGGCACTGTGCAGTCGTGGTAGCCCATGCCCAGGTAGCTGCGCCAGACCTGGTTGGTGCTGGCCAGCTGGCGGAGCGCAGCCAGCGTCTCGGCTTCGCCGCGCTCACGGAAGTGCTGCGTGTTGGTGGGGTCTGCGATGCTCAGCTCCCGCCGCATGCGAATGCCTGCGGGGATGGCAGCGTCCAGCAGCTGGGCCATGGTGGTGCAGCCCAGGGAGGCCAGCATGGCCTGCTCCTCGGCCGGAGTAGGGCCAAGGTGGCGGCGCATGAACGTGTCGGTGGGGTCCAATGGGCCGGTGTTCACCATGGGTGCGGTGGCGGCGTGCGCCGAGGCGGAAAGGGACGACGAACCGGCGCTGGCCTGGGTGTGCGTTGGCATAGGTGGAAGCGCACAAGTATAGACCGCTGCCCAGTGCGCCCCGCTGACGGAAATGCGCTGAAACACAGGCAGAACGGGCTGAAAGGCGCCCGCAACGGCACCGGAAGTGGTCCCCGCAACGGCACCGGAAGTGGCCCCCGCAACGGCCGGGAATCGTGCTGCGGTGGGTCGGCTTCGGCGGACTGCCCGCCCGCGTGGCAGCAGTGCAGACAGCACGCCGCCGCTGCGCACGTTGAGCGCGCCGGGCGGTGATGCGCCCCGACGCTCTCCCACGAGGTGGGGAACAGCACCCAGCCCATGGTTCCCGGTCGGGCTCGGCCGAGCGGGCAGCCCGCCAAAGGCCACGCACGCAGCGTGCGCAAGGCGCGCTGCGTGCGTGGCGTGAGTTCGCCGGAGCGCAGCACGCACGCGCTCCGGACGCTGCGCGATCGAACAGAACGCGCAGCACGGAAGACAGCGCAGCCCCCGGACGTGCGCGGTCTCACGGAATGTCCCCCACGGCGAAGGCATCATGCATCGCGTACCTGACGTAGATGGGTCAGCCGATGGTTAGACTGCCCACGCAGCGAGCAGATTTCGCGCTTCAGTCCGGCCAGGCACGCACCGCAGAGGCGCCGCAAAGGACGCCGCAGCAGCACCAGGGAGCACACGTGGCACGCACCACCAGCAAGGGCATGACCAGCATCGCCATGGAGATCCTGCGCAAGGCAGCAGGCGCTGATCCACCCACGGTTTCATGGGTTCGCGAGCACTTCGGCGTCACAGAGCGGCAGGCGTTCCGATACATCAACCATGCCAAGGAGGCAGGCATCGAGCTGGTGGCAGAGCGGCAGCCAGATGGGCGCACGGTGTATCGCCTGCCTGGCACTGCGTACTTCCGGCCGGAGCAGCTGTCGGTGCCAGAGGCCATCGCCACAGCAGTGCTGATGCACGCCCTGCTGGGTCAGCCGCTGCAGCCAGACAGCGGCACCGCCAAGGGCGGCGTGGAAAAGATCCGCCGCGCGCTGGACAAGCAGGTGGAGCAGCGCGTGCGGCACCTGCAGGACCGGCTCAGCGTGCGCATGGTGCAGGCCGAGCGCCCCACGCAGCCCAAAGTGTTCCACACGCTGGTGGAGGCCATCCTGGCAGACGTCACGGTGACGGCGGCGTATGAGAGCCCGTATGGGGCGGGGGGTGCGGCGGCGCGGGGCACGGCGGCAGGTGCGGCGACGCGGGGCGCGGCGGCCGGCACAGCAGCAGACACCGCGCGCAGTGGCAAGGCCAAGCGGCTGGAGACAGTGGAGCTGGAGCCGTTCGCGCTGGTGTTTGCGCGGCGCAGCTGGTACCTGGTGGCACGCAAGGTGCAGACCAGCGAGGTGCGCCTGTACAAGCTGGCGCGGTTCAAGCATGTGGCGGTCACGTCGCGGCGGTTTGTGATGCCCAAGGGCTTCACGGTGGATGACCACCTGGGCGACGCATGGGAGCTGGTGCGCGGCACGGGCGCGCAGGCCACCAGCGTGGAGCTGGTGTTCGACCCTGAGTTCGCCACGGTCATCAGCGACACGCGGTGGCATCGCTCGCAGCGGCTCAGCGTGCTGCCCGATGGGTCGCTGCGGTTCCAGGCGCGTGTGGCAGGCACGCAGGAGATCCTGTGGTGGGTGCTGGGCATGGGCTCGCACGTGCGGGTGGTGAGCCCGCCAGAACTGGTGAAGGCGGTGCGCGAGGAGACAGCGCGGATGGCGCGCGTGCACGGCGTGAGCGCATCCAGCTGGCGTGCTGGGCGGGGCAGGGAGGCGCGGAAGAGGAAGGGGTAGCGCGGGGGCGCGGAAAGGCTGTTTCTGCGGGGGTGGGCTGGAGGAGGATGTACCTTCGCCCCGCGCACGGAACAGCAGACCACACGGTCGCACGGAGGTTGGTCATGGACGATCGCATCCCTCGGCGGGAGCAGGCGGCGGGCGGTGCCACGCACATGCATGGCAGCGGGCAGGCGGCGGCGTCTGGGCGGGTGTTCGCGCTGCCAACGCTGCGCGCGTTTGAGGGTGCGCCGCAGGTGGTGGCTGCACTGGAGGCCGCAGTTGACGCAGCCAACGCGCGCGCCCAGCGGTTGGAGCACGTGCTGTTCACGGGGGCGTCGCGCAGTGGCAAACGCCTGATGGCGGAGGCGGTCATCCGCGAGCTGGCCCAGCCCTGCCAGCGCGCGGATGGCGAGTGCGTCCACACGCTGGCGCACCTGATGGAGCTGGTGCGCCCGCTGCGCGCGCGGGACGTGCTGCTGCTGCGCAACGTGGACCGGCTGCCCAAGCGGGCGCAGCAGTATGTGGCAGGCATGCTGGAGGAGCGGCGCGCGCCCCGCCCGTGGCGCGAGCGTGCGGAGAAGCGCGGCTTCCTGGCCACTGTTGAACAGGAGGACTGCGCAGCCCCGCTGCCGCCCTTCACGCTGGTGGCGACTGCTGCCAGCGCTGAGGCCGTGCAGCCGGTGTTGCGCGCGCGGTTCGAGGTGGTGTTCGCGCTGCCAGTGCCCTGCGCGCGTGCGCATGCGGCCGCTGTCCGGCGCGCTGCGCTGGCGCGCGGCGCCACGCTTTCTGAGCCCGTGGTGGCGTCGCTGTCCGCGCTGCCCCCTGACACAGTTGAGTCAGCCACCCTGGCCGCGCTCCTGGAAATTGGTGCCTGGCACGGGTGTCCCTAGTTTCACGCGAGGTCGCCACTGCGGAAAGGAGGGACAGGAGTGCCTGGCACCAATTTCGTACACTCGCTTGGCCGGGCATGGACACCACGCTCCTCATCCTCAACTGCGCGCTGACCGCCGGCGTGCTGGCGTACCTGCTGCTGCAGCGCGGCGGTGGCGCGTCCACGCAGAGCGCGCAGGACGCTGCGGCCGCCGCGGCTGCGCACACCGCAGAGCTGGCAGCCGTCGAGGCCCGCCTGCGCGACGAACTCCGCCGCACAGAGGGCGCCACTCGCGAGGCCGCCATCGCCCTCCGCGATGAGCAGCGAAAGGCGTCCACCCTGCTGCGCACCGAGCTGGACGCCAAGCTGGCCGCGCAGCTGGAGACCACGCTGGGCCGGCTGGACGCCATCCGCCAGGCGCTGGATGTGCAGATCGCAAAGCTGAACACGGACAACCAGAAGAAGCTGGACGAAATGCGCGGCGTGGTGGACGAGAAGCTCCAGGCCACGCTGCAGATCCGCCTGGGCGAGGCGTTCAAGCAGGTGTCCGAGCGCCTGGAGCAGGTGCACAAGGGCCTGGGCGAGATGCACTCGCTTGCCGGCGAGGTGGGCGGACTCAAGCGCGTGATGGCTGGCGTGAAGACGCGCGGCATCCTGGGCGAGATTCAACTGGAGTCCATTCTGGAGCAGTTCCTCACGCCAGACCAGGTGGCGCGCAACGTGGAGACGTCGCCCGGCAGCGGCAAGCGGGTGGAGTTTGCGGTGCGCATGCCGGGCAGCCGCGATGCTGGCCCGCTGTGGCTCCCCATTGACGCCAAGTACCCCAAGGAGGACTACGAGCGTCTCCTGCAGGCGCAGGACCAGGCAGACCGCGACGCAGCAGAAGCTGCTGCCGCCGGCCTGGAGGCCAGCATGGTGCTGTTCGCAAAGTCCATCCGCGAGAAGTACGTGCACCCACCGCACACCACGGACTTCGCGCTGCTCTTTGTGCCCACCGAGGGCCTGTACGCGGAAGTGCTGCGGCGGCCCGGCCTGGCGGCGCGCCTGCAGACAGACCATCACGTGGTGGTGGCTGGCCCCACCACGCTGGCGGCGCTGCTGCAGAGCCTGCAAATGGGCTTCCGCACGCTGGCGCTGGAGCGCCGGTCCACCGAAGTGTGGGACCTCTTGGGAGCAGTCAAGACAGAGTTCGGCCGCTTTGCAGACCTCCTGGAGAAGGCGCGCAACCAGCTGGAACAGGCGTCGAAGACCATCGACACCACTGGCGCGCGCACCCGCGCCATCGAGCGCAAGCTCCGCCAGGTGCAGGAGCTGCCCAGCGAGCAAGCCTCGCTGCTGCTCCCTCCGGAAGAGTGAAATTAGTGCCTGGCACGGGTGTCCCTACTTTCCGTGAAGGCCGGGGACGTAGCCGCGTGCGCAATTTGCAACGCACCGCCACAGCCCGTCACGCGCGCCACGCACCCACGGCGCGTCTTGCGCAACACGCACCCACGGCGCGTCTTGCGCAACACGCCTCCACGGCCCGTCACGCGCAGCGCGCCACCACCCACTCCTTCCCATAGAAAAACCCGTGCCAGGCGAACCTGGCACGGGCTGAACAATCCTCTGTCGTGCGCACCCGCGCATGGAAGGCCTGGCCGCTGGTGTCCCACGAAAGTAGGGACACCCGTGCCAGGCACCAATTTCGTCAATAGTCCATGTCGTCGCCGCCGGCGGCGGCCTTCGCGGGCTTCTTCTCCTTGATCTCGGCGATCGCGCACTCGGTGGTCAGCAGCAGGCCTGCCACGCTGGCCGCGTTCTGCAGCGCCACGCGCTCCACCTTGGTGGGCACGATGATCCCGGCCTTCACCAGGTCCTCGTACTCGCCCGTGGCAGCGTTGAAGCCGAACGCCGTGTCCGACGACTCCTCAACCTTCTGCGCCACGATGCTGCCGTCCAGACCGCCGTTGGCCGCGATCTGCTTGATCGGCGCAGCCAGCGCGCGGAACACGATGTCCACGCCCACGCGCTCGTCGCCCTCGAGCTCCTTCTTGAGCTTCTCGAGCGCCTTGCGCGTGCGCAGCACCGCCACGCCGCCGCCTGGCAGGATGCCCTCTTCCACCGCAGCGCGGCAGGCGTGCAGGGCGTCCTCCACGCGCGCCTTCTTCTCCTTCATCTCCACCTCGGTGGCAGCGCCCACGTTGATCTGCGCCACGCCGCCGGCCAGCTTGGCCAGGCGCTCCTGGAGCTTCTCGCGGTCGTAGTCGCTGCTGGCGGCTTCCATCTGGCTCTTGATCTGCTCGATCCGGCCCTGGATGTCCTTGGTCTTGCCAGCGCCTTCCACGATGGTGCAGGCTTCCTTGGTCACGGTGATCTTCTTGGCGCGGCCAAGCTGCTTGATGTCCACGTTCTCAAGCTGCGTGCCCAGCTCCTCCATGATGGCCTCGCCGCCGCACAGCACAGCGATGTCCTCCAGCATGGCCTTGCGGCGGTCGCCAAAGCCTGGCGCCTTCACAGCGCAGACCTTCAGCACGCCGCGCATCTTGTTCACCACCAGGGTGGCCAGCGCTTCGCCGTCCACGTCTTCAGCGATGATCAGCACCGCCTTGCCCTGCTCGGCCACCTTGCCCAGGATGGGCAGCATGTCCTTGGCGCTGGAGATCTTCTTCTCGTGCACCAGCACGTAGGCGTCCTCAAGCACGCACTCCATGGTGGCGGGGTTGGTCACAAAGTGAGGGCTCAGCCAGCCCTTGTCGAACTGCATGCCTTCCAGCAGCTCAACCTCGGTCTCCAGGCTCTTGCCTTCCTCCACGGTGATCACGCCATCCTTGCCCACCTTGTCCATCGCCTCGGCGATGATGCGGCCGATGTGCGTGTCCTGGTTGGCGCTGCACGTGCCAACCTGGGCGATCTCCGTGCTGTTCTTGACCGGCTTGGTGATCTTCTCCAGCTGGCTCACCACCGTGGCCACGGCCTTGTCAATGCCGCGCTTCACGCTGGTGGGGTTGGCGCCAGCGGTGATGTTCTTCAGGCCTTCCTGGTAGATGGCCTCGGCGTACACGGTGGCGGTGGTGGTGCCGTCGCCAGCGTCCTTCGACGCCTTGCTGGCCACTTCCTTCACCATCTGCGCGCCCATGTTCTCGTAGGGGCACTCCAGCTCGATCTCCTTGGCCACCGTCACGCCGTCCTTGGTGACCGTGGGAGCGCCAAAGCTCTTCTCCAGCACCACCACGCGGCCCGACGGGCCCAGCGTGACCTTCACTGCCTTCGCGAGCTTCTGCACGCCGCGGAGGATCTTCTCGCGCGCGTCAACGTCATACGCAATCTGCTTGGCTGCCATGTCTCTACGTTCCTTTCAGCTGTGTGTCAGCTTGTCTTGCTTGTGTCAGCGAGTCATTGAACCGGCTGCTGCCGGGAAGTGTCCGATCTCAATCCAGGCCACGCGCTCTGCGTCAATCACCACGATGCGCTGGCCATCCGAAAGCTTCACCAGGCCGTCGTCCTCTGCGGGCACCAGGAACGCCATGCGCACCGTGCAGGCATGCGCTCCCTCAAACTCCAGGCGAACATCGCGCTGGCCGTTCAGTTCCGAGAGCGCCTTGCGAAGCTGCGCAGAGTCCATCGGGTGCCTTTCGTTCAGTCAGGAGGTCACTCGACGATGCCCAGAATGTCCTCTTCCGTCATGATCAGGTAGGGGTCGCCGTCAATCTTCACCTCGGTGCCCGAGTAGCTGCTGAAGATGACCGTGTCGCCCTTCTTGACGGTGAACGGCAGGTAGGTGCCCTTGTCCTTGTTCAGCAGGCCGGCGCCCAGCGCCACCACCTTGCCCTGCTTTGGCTTGTCCTTGGCGCTTTCGGGCAGGTAGATGCCGCTCTCGGTCTTGGTGGCGGCTTCGTCGCGCTTGACCAGGATCTTGTCACCCAGGGGGCGAACCTTCATTGCCATGGCTTCATGTCTCCGTATTGAAGTGAGTGAGGATGAGTGAGAGAAGTGGAAATCAACAGCGGGAATGCAGGGAGCCGCGCGTCATGCCGCAGGGCCGCCCGGCGTGCCTGGACCGCCAAGCGGGCGGCCAGTCATTCGGTTTGCGTAGTGCCGCTCCACGATGCGATGCAGGACGCGCAGCATGGTCTCCGGGTGGCACGGCCGGTCCACCACGGCGAACGCTCCGTCCATGAGCGCCTCCATCAGCGTGCGCGTGCTGTCGCGGCGCGTGGGCTGCGGCGGGCGCACCACCACCATGGGCGGTGGCTGCTCCAGGCGGCGCAGCAGCTGGATGACGCGCGTGCCTGCTGGCTCAGCGCCCAGCGTGGAGCTGTCCAGCGGCAGCGAAAGGTCCACCACGGCGATGTGCACCGCGTGCGTCCGGATGAGCTGCGTGGCCTCCATGCCAGATCGGGCCTGCAGCACCGCCACGCCGTGCGGTTCCAGCACGCGTGGGACCGCCTGCACCCAGGGGTCTTCGCGCCAGCCGCCAGCGGTCAGGAGGAGGTTGAGCCGCGCGTGGGGCGTGCCCGGGCTGGTGTCCGAGCCGGGGCCGGCGCCAGCGCCCGCACCCCCACCGGCACCCGCGCGCCCTGCCCCGCCCGCGCTGCACCCGCCACTGCCGCAGCCGCAGCTGTGGGTGGGGTCGTAGGCGTGGAACTGGCGGATGCGAATCTGCACGGGCCTGTCCAAGGTGCAAACCCCGTGCCAAGTGCGGCCACCCCAGGACCAACCCAAACCACCCTCAAAGAGCCCATAACTGCCACCGCTTGCGTCCCCGCCCCTGCCAGACGCACCTCCAGCCCCGCTCCACCCTGTGCGCCCCCTCCACCCCGCTGCCAGAACGGCAGAACACAGAAACTCGTGCCTGGCACGGGTGTCCCTCCTTTTTCTGCCATTGGACAGCCGCGCCCGGAAAGTAGGGACACCCGTGCCAGGCACCAATTTCGGCTTACGCTGGCGCGCCCTATGTCGCACGCCACCCCCATCGCGCAGATCCTCAAGAACGCAGACCAGTGGGCCAGCCGCAGCGCCGTGGTGCAGGGCTGGGTGCGCACCCGCCGTGACAGCAAGGCCGGCGTGAGCTTTGTGAATCTCTCGGACGGCAGCGGCTTTGACCCCCTGCAGCTGGTGGTCCCAAACACCCTCAGCAACTACGCGTCCCAGGTCCTGCACCTGACCGCTGGATGCGCCATCGAGGCGCGCGGCACCATCGTGCCCAGCCAGGGCAAGGCCGGCACCGCAGAGATGCAGGTGGAGGAGCTCCGCGTGCACGGCATGGTGGAGGATCCAGACACCTACCCCATCCAGCCCAAGGCGCACACCATGGAGTTCCTGCGCGAGCAGGCCCACCTGCGCCCGCGCACCAACACCTTTGGCGCGCTGGGCCGCGTGCGCAACACCATGGCCATGGCCGTGCACCGCTATTTCCAGGAGCACGGCTTCTTCTGGATCCACACGCCCATCGTCACCGGCAGCGACTGCGAAGGAGCCGGCGCCATGTTCAGGGTGAGCACGCTGGACCTGGCCAACCTGCCGCGCACGCCGGACGGCAAGGTGGACTTCAGCCAGGACTTCTTTGGCAAGGAGACGCACCTGACCGTGAGCGGCCAGCTGAACGTGGAGTGCTGGTGCCTTGCGCTCAGCAAGGTCTACACCTTTGGCCCCACGTTCCGCGCAGAAAACAGCAACACCAGCCGCCACCTGGCTGAGTTCTGGATGATCGAGCCAGAGCTCGCCTTTGCAGACATCCACGCAGACGCTGACTGCGCCGAAGGCCTGCTGAAGGCCGTCTTCACCGCTGTGCTCAACGAGCGCGCGGACGACATGAAGTTCTTTGCAGAGCGCGTGGACAAGGAGTGCATCACGCGCCTGGAGAAGTTCGTGGCCAAGAGCTTTGAGCGAATCACCTACACCGAGGCCATCAAGCAGCTGGAAGCCGCAGTGGCCAAGGGCGTGAAGTTTGAGTTCGCGCCGCACTGGGGCATGGACATGCAGAGCGAGCACGAGCGCTACCTGACAGAGCAGGTCTTTGGCCGCCCGGTGGTGGTGCTGAACTACCCCAAGGACATCAAGGCCTTCTACATGCGTTTGAACGACGACGGCCGCACCGTGGCTGCCATGGACATCCTGGCGCCCGGCATCGGCGAGATCGTGGGCGGCAGCCAGCGCGAAGAACGCCTGGACGTGCTGGACAAGCGCATCGAGGAGATGAAGCTGGAGAAGAGCGCGTACTGGTGGTATCGCGACCTGCGCCGCTACGGCACCGTGCCGCACGCTGGCTTTGGCCTTGGCTTTGAGCGCACCATCTCCTACGCCACCGGCCTGGGCAACGTGCGTGACTGCATCCCCTTCCCGCGCACGCCCAAGAACTGCGCCTTCTGATCACGCGGGCGAGCCCGCGCCACACTTCGCGCCGTCACGCGCGCCCGCGCGCGCTCACTCCGCCACCCAGCGCACGTCCACCACCACGTCGCGGCCCAGGCGCAGGTCTGAGCGCAGCATCTCTGCCAGGCGCTTCTCAAAGAACTCGCGGCCAGCCTCTTCTGCGCGCTTCCGGAGCGCTGGCGCGCTGCCCGCCTCCAGGAGCTGCGGCCGCAGCAGCTTCACCAGTCGGTCGCGGTCCATGCCTCCAAACAGCCCGGTCACATAGCTGAGCCCCGTGCGCCGCTCGGTGAACTCCAGCGATTCAGGCGCAATCACCAGCATCTGCGTGTCCAGCCGCGGCCGCGGCGCAAGCACCACCATGCGCGCGGGCTCGCCGTCGCTGCCGGGCGTCACCAGCAGGTCGCGGTCGGTCATGCGGTCCAGCGGAATCACAAACTGCACGCGGCAGTTGCGCGCCACCACCTGGCTGTAGGTGTCGCCGTACCACGCCTCTTCTGCCAGCGGCACTGTGACGTCCAGCGTCTGCGTCCACACCACCAGGCGGGGCGAATCATCCTCGCCACGCAGCACCGCCACCGGATTGACGGTCACCGACGGCTTCAGCACATCCTTCAGGCTGGTCACCAGGGCCGCAGCGCCGCGGCCAGCGCCTTCGGCCATCTCGCTGGGCGTGCACCGCCGCAGCAGGTCTGTGGTGAACCACGCCACCGCCACCAGCGCCACCATGGTCATGCCCCAGCCCACAGCGCCGGGCCAGCGTGAGCGCTGGACGGTGTGGACTGCTTCCGTCATGCAGTGGTCTTCGCCAAGATGTCTTCCCAAATCTTGGTCATGGCCCGCTTGTCATCATCGGTCCACTTGGACTGATTCATGTACTCGCTGACCTTGGTGGACGCCTCCACCACCGAAGCCTGGGCCTTCCGGTACTCCGCCAGGGACTTCTCGTCCGCTGGCTTCATGGCCTTGAGCGCCTGCCACTTCTTGGACAGGGCGGCCTGCTTCTTGGCATGTTCGGTGGCCAGCTCCACAAAGCCCGGATACTTGGAGGCATCGGACGACTGCGCGGTCACGGACTGCGCGGCCCCGGACTGCCCCGCCACAGGCTGCACGGCGGCCACCGCAGCCTTCCCAGCATCCTCGCTGGCGGCCGGATTCTCGGCCCCCGCCAAGGCGGAGGCAGCAAAACCCAGACCGATTGCGTACATGAACATGGCGGCTGGCAGTGGATACAGGCGGCTCATGGCCCTCATCGTACCCCTGCCCGCCCGAAACACCGCTGGTTTCTGGCTTCCTTTGTTGAGGCTTGGATGCAGCCCGATACCCTATGGGGCACAGGGCCCCAGCGCCCGTTCACCCTGGAGACTTGATGGACCTTCTGCCCATGCCTTCCAAGCGCCGCCCTGCAGAGTCCGCTGGTTCTGACCAGCGCCGTGGCTTCACCGTCACCGAGCTGCTGGTGGTCATCGGCGTCATCACGCTCCTGATCGCCCTCACCTTTCCAGCCTTCTCCCGGGTCCGCGCTGCGGCGCGCACTGCCAAGTGCCTGAGCAACCAGCGCCAGATCACCATGGCGAACTACTCGTACGCCAACAGCAACAAGGGCAAGTGGGTGAGCCCGCGCACCGACGACGGCGGCATCACCTACCCAGGGAACGTCTCCAACAACTCCAAGCACTGCTGGGTGAAGGCGCAGGGCTCCAACATCACCGGCGCGTATGAGAAGCCTTCTGCGCTGGAGCAAGGCACGCTCTTCCCCTACGTGGGCAACATCCAGGCGTATGTCTCGCCAGATGAGCCCACCAATCCGCTGGCCTCGATCACCAGCAACGCCACCACGCGCATTCGCAGCTACAGCTTCAACGCGTGCCTGGGCGTCAGCCGTCCGGATGAGCTGACCGACTACGACTACTCCTTCACGCACCCTGCGTATGGCTCGAACCCCGCAGTGGTGCTGCCCATGTCCAAGCTGGCCACCACCAGCGTTGGCCAGATCCTGCAGCCTTCGCGCATGATGAGCACGCTGGTGGAAGATGACAGCGTGGCCTACAACAACGAAGGCTGGATCATCATGGCGCACCAGGCGCAATGGGTGGACTGGCCAGCCTCGTGGCGGCCAGACGCCATCACGCTGTCCTATGTAGACGGCAGCGTGCAGAGCTACGCACTCAAGAACGCCAAGCTCCCCAACCTGTGGGACACCAACGGCCACAACTACCTGCAGCCGCCCGATATTCCGGACGCCAGCAGCCCGCCAGACCCCAATTCCACGCCCACAGCCTGGGATTGGAAGTTCTTCCGCGACCGCCTGAACCCCGGCGTGGTCCCCTACGGCGGATACGAGTTCGCCAACTGACCGCCAAATGGCCTGAGGGCCTGCCTGCGCCAGGCGTGCAGCAGCCGGGCTGTTCTGCGGTACCATGTCCACCCCTGCGGGGCGTAGCTCAGCTTGGTAGAGCGCTTGCTTTGGGAGCAAGAAGTCGTCGGTTCGAATCCGGCCGCCCCGATTCCGCAGTCCAGAACGTGACCGGGACATGACTACAGGGCCAGCCCTACGGCGAATATTTGCATCATGACGCAAGTACGCAAGCGTAACCCGCCTGCAACGCCCAAGCACGCTGCGGCCTGCTGCACGCCTCTGGACGCCAGCCTGAATCCAGCGCTGTTCAAGGCGCTGAGCGATCCCACACGCGCCACGCTGCTGGCGTGCATTGCCGCGCGGCCGCGGCTGCACGGTGGGCGAGATTGCAGACTGCTGCTCCGTGGACTTGTCGGTGGTGTCGCGCCACCTGGCGCCGCTAGCGCGCGCTGGCGTGGTGGTGGCCAAGACGGGCCGCGTGGTGACGTACACGGTGTGCGCTACACAGAGCCTGTCCGCCTGCGTTCCGGTGCCTGGCAGACGCGCTGGACGACTGTCGCCCAGGCAAGGGAGGAACCCGCCGTGGCGGCTGCTGCTGAACGCGCGCATGAGTGCTGTTCCTGTGCACGGGCAACTCGTGCCGCAGCCAGATGGCGGAGGGCTGGGCACGCGCGTTGCTGCCTGCTGCGGTGGACCCGTACTCCGCTGGCACAGAGCCTGGCCAGCTCAACCAGTTCGCGGTGCGCGCCATGGCTGAAGCCGGCGTGGACATCTCTCGGCAGCGCCCCAAGCATGTGGACGCGCTGGCTGGCCAGCCCTTCCACCTGGTGGTCACGGTGTGCGACGCAGCCAGCCAGGCCTGTCCGCGGCTGCCTGGCGCCACCCGCGTGGTGCACCGCAGCTTTGACGACCCGCCAGCGCTGGCTGCACGCTCCGCTGCGGGCGCAGACCCCATGCCCCACTATCGCAGGGTTCGCGACGAAATTCGCAGCTTTGTTCAGACGCTTCCCCTGCTGCTCCAAGGAGAGCCACACCATGTCCAGTGAACACACCGTCCGCGACCACGTGCGCGAGGGCTATGCCAGCATCGCCACCAGCGGCTGCTGCGGTCCCAGCGGCGGTGGCTGCTGCGGCGCCACCGCCTTCACTCCAGAGCAGCTGGCCTCTGCCATCGGCTACACACAGGGCGAACTGGCCGCAGTGCCCAGCAGCGCCAACATGGGGCTTTCGTGCGGCAACCCCACAGCGATTGCTTCGCTCAAGCCAGGAGAAGTGGTGCTGGACCTTGGCTCTGGCGGAGGCTTCGACTGCTTTGTAGCAGGCCCCAAGGTGGGCGCCACGGGCCGCGTGATTGGCGTGGACATGACGCCGCAAATGCTGGCCAAGGCACGCCACAACCTGGCCACCTACCAGCAGCGCTCGGGCCTCAGCAACGTGGAGTTCCGGCTGGGTGAGATCGAAGCGCTGCCAGTGGCGGACGCCAGCGTGGACGTGGTGATCTCCAACTGCGTGCTCAACCTCTCTCCAGACAAGCCGCGCGTGTGGCGCGAGATTGCGCGCGTGCTGAAGCCGGGTGGCCGCGTGGCGGTCTCTGACCTTGCGCTGGTCAAGCCGTTGCCGCCGGCTGTCGTGGCGGACATCGAAGCGCTGGTCGGCTGCGTGGCTGGCGCGGTGCTGGTGGAAGAGACGCGCAGCATGGCGCAGCAAGCCGGGCTGGGCAGCATCGCGCTCACCAGCAAGCCGGACTACATCCAAGCCATGACCAACTGGGAGGACCCGCTGTACCGCAAGATTGTGGCCCATCTGCCTGCAGGCTCACAGCCCAGCGACTACATCACCAGCCTGGAAGTGACAGCCATCAAGCCTAGGCGGGCGTAGGGCTGGAAAAACTTTCTGATCCGCCATCGCCGCACCCAGCTCTCGCCGGGCGGGTATTGCGTGAAAGGGCCGAAATCCACCAGCGCCCCGCATCCCCCCGGGGGTCTGCCTCGGATGTTGATGCATGCACACTCGTAGGGCGTTCACCACCGTGGAGCTGCTGATCGTGGTTGCCATGCTGGCGGTGTTGGCCAGCATCATGGTTCCCATGCTGCATCGCGTTCAGCGCACCAATCGCATCAACCTGTGCCTGATGAATCAGCGTGCGCTGTCGCTGGCCAACACGCAGTACGCGCTGGACAACAACATGCATCTGACCTCTGCGCGGACCGATGTCTTGCAGAGCCCAGATGATCCCAACGTGCAAGTCTCACCGCACTGCTGGGTGAAGGCAGAGGGAGCCAACCTGGTGCTTCACCAGGAGCGAGCGTCATCGCTTGAGCAGGGTGCGCTGTTTCCGTACGTGGGCTCGCTGAAGTTCTACGTCTCTCCCAACGAGCCCAACAACGTTCGCACGCAAGCGCTGGGCCTGGGAGACACGCGCGTGCGCAGCTACAGCTTCAATGCCTTTCTGGGATGCAGATCGCTGAATGAGTACGAGGCTCAGATGTCAATGTTGCTGGGCTACAGGCCTGATACCAGAATCAACCCGCGCACGTTGAAGCACGATCAATCGCGCCTCACCATGGTGAAGAACCCTGGCAAGATGATGAGCACCATCATCGAAGACAATGAGGCCAGCTACAACTACAGTGGCTGGTGGGTGTGCCCTGTGCATCCAGTGTGGTACCACTGGCCCGCACGCTGGGATACCCAGGCCATCACGCTGAGCTTTGTAGACGGCTCGTTTGAGACACACGCCATGCGCGACACCGAGCCTCAGCGGTTTTGGTACTCCATCCCTCACGAACCCACTCCCGCGCCAAGTGATGGCAACGGCGGCCTCCAGCCCGTGGGTCCAGGCTGGGAGCCCGATTGGCTCGACCCTCGGCTCCCTGATTGGCGCTACTTCCGGGACCGCATGCTTCCCGGCAGCTATGAACCCTCTCCCGGCGCCTTTGAACACGACAACGACTGAAGCCGGGGCTGCCGGGGTTTTCCCGCGAAAGGCAGCCAAGACCGGCACCCTTGCACTGCAACTGCACCCAATTGGGGTCCCGCGGCTTCTCTGGCATCGTTCTTGCTGCACACTGCGAGGGCCCGCAGCCCTTTCACCCCTGCGCGCGAACCTGTTCCCATGCCCAACACCACCCTGCGCTGTCTGTCCACACCCGCTGCATCCACCCTCTGCGCGCTCTTCGCCCTGTGCGCTCCTCCAGCGGCCCTGGCTACCGGGACGTGGACTGCCGTGGTGCAGCCCGCCTCCAATCCCAGCGCTGGCGGCATGGTGCTGCTCTCAGATGGCTCTGCCTTCTGCCTGGTGGACCAGAACAACGACCAGGTGGGCGACCGCTGGCTGCGCCTGGTGCCAGACGCCAACGGCAGCTATGTGAACGGCACGTGGTCCTCCACGGCGCCCATGATCAACACGCGGCTGTACTTCTCAAGCCAGGTGCTGCGCGACGGCCGCCTGTACGTGGCCGGCGGCGAGTACGGCTCTGGCCTGGCTGCTGGCGAGGTCTACAACCCGCTCACCAACACCTGGACCGCCACGCCCAGCCCTGGCGGCAACGTGAGCGACGCAAACTCTGAGATCCTTCCGGATGGGCGCGTGCTGCAGGCGCTGGTCACTGGCAACCTGCGCCAGACCAAGATCTACGACCCTGCCACCAACACGTTCTCGAATGGTCCCACGTGCCTGGGCATTCACAACGAATCCACGTGGATCAAGCTGCCGGACAACAGCATCCTGTTCGTGGACCGCCTGAGCACCAATTCAGAGCGATACATCCCTGCCAGCAACTCCTGGGTGGCGGACGGCACCGTGCCAGTTTCGCTGTACGACCCCTTTGGGCTGGAGACGGGTGGCGCAGTGCGCTTGCCAGACGGGCGCGCCTTCTTCATTGGCTCGCCCAACACGTGCGCCTTCTACACACCCAGTGGCACAGTCGCGCCCGGCGTGTGGACCGCTGGGCCAGCCATGCCTGCTGGACTCGGCCAGCCCGACGCGCCAGTGGCCATGATGGTGAACGGCAAGGTGCTGTGCGCCATGTCGCCGCAGCCCACCAGCGGACAGCACTTCCCGGCGCCCACCACTTTCTGGGAGTTCAATCCCGCCACCAATGCGTTCACGTCGCTGCCAGCGCCTGGAGGCGGTGCGTCCATCAATGAGTCCTGCTTTGTCTTCTGCTTCCTGTGCCTGCCCAATGGCGGTGTGCTGTGCAGCATGCAGGGCTCCAGCACCTTCTGGGTGTACACGCCGGATGGGCAGCCGGTCCAGCAAGGTGCGCCCGCCATCACTGGCATCCTCAGCACGGGCGCGCGCCAGTTCCTGGTGACAGGCACTGGGTTCAACGGCATCTCGCAGGGCGCCAACTACGGCGACGACTGGCAGATGAACACCAACTACCCGGTGATCCGGCTGACCAACTCCACCACAGGTCAGGTGTACTACGGCCGCACCAGCAACTGGAATCTCACGGGCGTGGCCACCGGCGCCACGCTCACCAGCACCACGCTCACCGTTCCGGCCAGCGTGCCCAACGGCGCGTACAGCATGGTGGTGACGGCCAACGGCATTGCCAGTCAGCCAGCCGCGCTGGGCGTGAGCGCTGCCAGCTGCCCAGAGGACTTGAACGCCAACGGCGTAGTGGACGGCACAGATCTGGGCCTGCTGCTGGCCAACTGGGCCCTGCCCGGTCTGGGCGACCTGAACAACGACGGCGCAGTGGACGGCACTGACCTGGGCCTGCTGCTGAGCGGCTGGGGGCCGTGCTGAAGGTTGAAGGCCGAAGGCTGCGGGCTGAGCGCTCAGCGCAGCCACGCAAGCACGTCAGGTGAAGGTGGGTCGAGTGCAAGCTGAGTAGTCACCTCTACCTTTGGACCTTCGTAGGCAGCAAAGCACTGGCGATGCCCTTGCAGCGACATGTCGCCTTCGCGCCTGTCGTACTCCTCCACCCAGGCGAGCAGGAAGCCCAGCAGCTTGTCCTGCTCTTCCTTGGAGGCGTACTTGTGCTTCTCCCACGGGCGCGCGCGGCAGTTGGCCACGCATTGCGCGCTGCCTGGATTCAGGAAGATGAGACGTGGGTGGTGTTCCAGCGCGGTGGCGATGAGGTTGGCGTAGCAACCTTCCACCACCCAATGCTCGTGGGTGTTGCAGAACGCAGCAACATCAGCCCTGGCCGCCTCTGCGGAGCGCGCGATGGCGATCTGGTTGGGCTCCCACGCCACCGTGTCCAGGTCAAGCCTGGCAGCGCCGGTCTGGCACGCGATCCAGCGCGCGAGGGATGACTTGCCAGAACCAGAGTTGCCGAGGATGGCGATGCGCATGTGACTCTGTGCCCGCCGGGACAAGTGGTGCCCGCCTTTCACTTCAGACATCGGCGCGCCAGCAACCACACCTGCGGTCCCCACACTCCGTCGCGCGGCAGGAATCTCTCTAAGCAAGATCGCGTGCAAACAGCCGCCCGATTCGGCGGCTGAATAGAAAGAGAAGAATTGACGCGCCACACTCAACGCCGGCAATCGTGAGGCTGTAACACAAGGCTCCCGGGGCAGATATGCCTGATGAGAATGCCGGATCACACAGCGAATAGACCAGGCTGAACACATCCCGGGCGCCAACAATGAGCAGCGCCAAGGCGTTGCCTCGGACTACCAGCGTTGCGATCGTCTGTGCCTTCATTGGATCCAACTTGGGGGGAGGTCGCGCGCTCGGGCATGCTAACCAGCGACGCGTGCGGGCACGGCCTTTCGGTTGGGCGTCATCATTGCTGGATCGGCCGTGCTGGGTTGCCGGCACTCGTTGCAGTGGCGGCACTCAATTCCGGGCCCGCGGTCGCTACCTGGCGTGGCTGAGCAGCACATTGCGCAGTTGCTGCCGAACGCCCTTTGGGAAGCGCCACGAGAAGATCACGCGTGGCTGGGACGTGATGGCGATGTAGCCCGATTGCACTGCGCTCAGGCGAAGAATCTCGGCCACATGCTCCCTGGCGCGCGGATCCAGGCGGCCACGGGTGACGTGGGGCACGCCATCGCGAATGCGGATGAATGTCCTTGCTTTGAGCGGAGCCAGGAGAGCAAATCCCACAGCGACGACTGGGAATGCCGCAAGAAGTGCGAGAAGGGACCATTCCATGTTGGGCTACCGGTCCAGGTGTCTGGCCTTCCGTCGTTGCGCTGCCCCGCACGCCGGTGCGGCCGGTGGCGCGCGTGCGAGCACATGCTAATCATCCGCGTACGGACCTGGCGATAGCGCGCCAGCGAAGCCACAGCATGGTGATCACCGAAACCAGCAACGCCCCGGCCGCCACGAACCACCAGTTTCGTCCGTCGTCATAATCGAGGCGATACGCAGCTCCGTTCAGTGCGCTTGGGGTGAAGTAGGCCACGTCGTTCTGGAAGTCAAGAACGGTGTTGAAGCGCTTGAGGACATCCATCCCGAGGTGACCGCTCAACCCGTCGTCGGAGTCCAAGCCGTTCGTTCGCACGTGAATCGGTAGGTCGCGCAGCTCCAGAGATCCAACCCGCAATCGAGGCAGAAGCAGAACCTCGTTTCGCGTGGTCCCTTCGCCCACGCCGCGCATCCGGCTGGTGCCAAGCGACTTCATGGGACCCGGAAGCTGTTGCTGCACAGCAGTTGCCCGGTTCAGGTAGACGCTTGCGCTCGATCCCGTGTCCAGCACCAGCCATTCCTTGAATGCTTCGGGGCCACCCTCGAACTGTGCCTGAACCGCGGGAAGAGTTCCTTGGAACTGGATTGGAAGCATGGTCCATGTTGCCGCACTCTTCGGCACCGAGTCATGGATGCGCACGAGCATCGCGTCGTAGTCGAACTCCACCACCTTGTCGTCAAACAAGTTGTGGCCCACGATGCCGTCAGACTGATCGGCCTGCCTTTCAATGAGCAGCACCGATTCATGGTCCCAGCGCAAGCGCCCAATCGCGACCCGGTTGTCGTTGCTCGTGTCGCGGGTTGTCGTGCCACCGGTCCCTGCGTTGTCCACTCTGCCGTCGATTCGAACGTTTGGGTTTTTGTCTTTCGCGGATGGAAAGAGAACAAGAGTGTCGGCGCCCATGTCGAGCAGTAGGTCGAGCGGTTCCGAGTCGTTGATACGGCCCGTGATGTGGATCTTGTGATCACCGCCGATCGTGAACGGGATGGCGTCTTCAGCTAGAGCGCCTGATGCCCCTTCCATGCGACAGGATTCGCGCATGGTCGAAATCCGCGTCAGGCACCGGTGCTTGTCCTGGAGCAGGATGACGAAGTCATGGGTCTGGCCAGGCTGCACCTGGAATGAGATTGAGTCGACATCAGTGCGAAAGGTGATCGTCCGTTCGCCCTTCGACCGACGGGCGTAGTAGACGTCGCGCTCAACCTCTGGCGAAGCACTCCAAGCTCCACGCAACAGGCGATTCCCATCCTGAATGTCAACACGTGGGGAACCGGCACGCACCACAGGAAGTGGATCATCACCGGCCACCGCCTTGCCAACGAGCAGGTCCAGAGTGAGAAGCGAAAGTGCAAGGGGTGCCAGCCGAACGAGTTTCAAGTGCGGATCCCTTCCGGTGGACTACATGGGGACGAGCAGTTGTGATGCGCCGCACGCGGGAGTGCGGGTTGAGCCTTCACCCATCGAAGAGTCTAGTCCGCGCGGCGAGTCGCTACCGACCCTCACACCGCGTGGACAAGCGTGGCGGCCGCCGCGGGCTGCGCGTTGCTATCGCAAGCGGGCGTACGCCGCGGCGCTCGCCAAGGCGTGGATAGCCAGAAGCGCAATCCAAGCACGCCAGTGCTTGCGCGGGGGCCACTTCTGGATCATCACGTGGCCGTAGAGCGGGCCCTGCAGCAGACCGATCCAGATCGCAGTCGGAGGCGCAAGGAAGTTGGAGAAGGCCAGAAGCAAGGAGTATGGAATGGCCATGGCGAACAGCGGCTTCTCGCTGCTCACGCCGATGATCGCTCCCATGACGAAGACCATTCCCGGCAGCACGAAGCTGCTCAAGGACATCATTGCAACGACGAAGGCCAACTCCCGCAGCTTCGAACAAATCTGCGAGCCGGAAGGCCAGCCGTTGGGCCACGGTCCGTGCGAAGGATCAGGCTTCAGCGTGACGCGCGACATATGCATTGAACCCGAGGCTACGACGTCCATGCCTTTCATAGTTCGCAAACCAAGCCAATGCGCGGGTTCGAAGTGACTCGCCTTCTTCAAGTGGGAGACTGGCTGCGAATCTGATGCGCCCGCTCAGGACAGCCCGCTCGTAGCTCTCCCACGAAGAGTGAGACGCCGCGCATTCATGCTCGACCAACAACCCGCACGCTGCCAAGACGCTCTGCCCTTCCGAGGCGAACCAGTAGAGATCCCTTTGCCCCCCAAGCATGGCCAGATACTCCTCGGCTGGCTCTGCGTTCCAGACAAGATCTGCAAACACCAGCACACCGTGTGGGTTCATGAGCTCCTTGCAGCGTCGCAGCGCCTCTCGAGGGCTTCCGACCGCGCCCGAGGAACCAATGCACACCACCAGATCGAATTGCCGTCCCTCGTCCTCTTGGAGAGATCGCTCCAGGAAGGCAACACTCCCGACGAGCCTGGTGTCCTTGGCTGTCCTCCTTCCTCGCTCAAGAAATGCAGGGTTCACGTCGATCGCCACCACGTCAATTGGCGCTCGTGCGGCCAAGCCCACAGAGAAAGCGCCCGGGCCACAGCCGATATCCAGAGCGGTCGCGGGGTTGTGTCGCAAGGCTTGGAGTATCAGGCCATCCATCTGGGCGGTCGACAACGGATTGGCGTGTGGAATCTCCTCATGCGCAGCCGCCGAAATTCGGTCACGGAGAGGGATCATCGATTGTGAGGCGCCGACGATTCGGCCTGCTCGCCGGCGGTTCGGACCCGCCAGCGTCAGCGGCGCGGGGAGATCGTTTGCCGTACGCGATTCCGACCAACTGGGGCGCGCCGAGCAAGCAGTACACCCCAAGCAGGAGCGACCCAGCCCCTGCGATGCCGTAGGACTCGATCGTCGAATCTGCGCGATCGGCCGGGAGTGCCCGCCACGCGCTAATCGCCGCAACACCGTACTGAAAGGCCGCCGCGAGATACCACATTCCGAGCAGGCGGATTCCCATGACGAACCACTCGCGCGGACGCGTCGCGCCGGCGCTGGGCACGATGAGCCACGAGCATTGCGGGCAACAGGTGCCCACCTGCCGGCCTTCAAGGCTGTGACCGCATGATGGACAATCGAAACTGCGTGCCATGTGTCTGCCCTCGCCAAGAATGGGCACCCGCCGACTGAAGGTGGCGCACGTTGCGTTGTGCCTGACGCAAGCGTGGCCAGGGAGCGCGTGCTCCTGCGTGGATGCTAGCCACGCTCATCCCGCAGGTTGTTGGATTGCCCTATCGATCAGGCCGGTGGAAACAAAGAGGCCCAGCAGGAGCGGTCCAACATGCGCCACCAATTTGAGGAATCCTGCAGGGCCATCAGCGATAGACGCCGCAACCATTGGCAGGATGAACGAGAGCAACGTTGCGCAAACCCAGATGGTGGCATTTGTGGCAATGAGCTTCTTTTTCGCGGACGGTGCCATGGCGCTCCTATCAAAGCGGAGATGCCGACGCCTGCCGCTCAACGTTCGAACAGCCTCGCCTGCTGGCAGGTGTGACGTGGACAATACACAGCGATTCTTGTTCGGAATAGATCATCTATGCAGCGACGCCTCATGGTCGGCGACAAGGGCGGTGAGGAGATCCTTGAATGGTGTCTCGACTGCATCATCGCTGACATTCGTCACGATCAGCACCGCAAAGTCCTTGGACGGCGCGAGGGTCGCCTCAGCCAACCAGAAGCCGTTGCTGCCAATGTGCCGGAGGATCCGCCCACCGGCCCACGCTTCCTCTGCCACCACCCATCCTGGTGAGTACTCCCACTCGTTTCTGCAGGGCGAATGGAGGCGCTGCCAGGTTGGAGACTTGAGATAGCGCTCATCGCCACGCTCACCACGGAGATGCGCTGCCACGAATCTGGCCCAATCGGCGAGTGTCGTGTGGATTGATCCGGCCGGCCCGGTGGCCGCGGGATTGTCGGCGCCTGCACCGAGTGCGATCGGCTGCCATCCATCTGCGCCGCGGGTGTGCCCCAAGGGTTGATCCAGCTTCCCCGGCGTTCCTGGTGCGCCAAATCCAGTACGGGTCATGCCGAGCGGTTCGAAGACCTCGCGCTGCATCAGGTCTTCCCAGGAGGAGTCGGTCAACTGCTCCATCATGACTCCGGCGACGATGAAGCCCGAGTTGGAGTAGACGGTCGCGGTGTTTGGTGTCGTTGAAGGCGCGGACCTGAGCCCCTGCTCTACGAAGAACCGGCGCTGCTCACGGGGTGAACCGCCCCGAGCGGCCATCTCCTGCCACAAATCCTCGCTGAAGTTGAGAGGCGCACCAGAACGGTGGCTCAGCAACCAGGAGATCGGCACGTCCTTCCATGCCGGGTTGATCGCAGACCCAAAGACGGCGCCGATCGTGGTTTCCCAGGTGAGCACGCCACGGTCAATCAAGCGGGCAGCGAGCGTTGCGGTCAAGGCCTTGGTGCACGAACCGATGTGCCACTGGTCCTCGACGGTCACCTTCTCGGTTTCCGTCCATGAGCGGAGGCCGACAGCGCCGATGGCTTCGATGCCATCGGAAGTCACGACGGCGGCACCGAGCGCGGGGAGCCGACTCCGCTGCAGCACTGGCTCGATGATCCCAGAGAGGTCCCGCGGGACAGGCGCAGCAGCCGGGGCCTTTTGCTCAGGCGGCCCGCATGAGCTCAAGGAGCTGCTGAGAAGCGCTAGGGTCCCCCAGCGTGTAGCAAGCGATTGGAGCGTCATGGTGAAGGCTGGCCTCGTCTCTACAGAGGGTGGGGCTGACTGCCCGCACATGGTTCGGGCGACGGTCCCTCAACTGAGCCAAGGGAAAGCCATCAGTCTGAGGTGCTCTGGCGTGTAGCCCCGACTTCGCGCCCAGTCCGTCTGACACAGCAACTCCAGACTCCTACGACGCATGGCGCGAATGCGCGGGAAACCGATGATCGCCAGATAGATGACGAACAGCGCCGACAAGACCACACCGACCTGCCAGGACCAAAGCCACGAACTGACCGACACCCCGAACGGCATGGCGAACCACTGCCCGACGTCCGCGCCGCGCTGGCGGGCATCGGTCATGAGCTGGGCGTGCTCAGCTGGCGTGAGGTGTGCGCAAATCTCGCGAACCTCCGGAGACTGGAACGGCGACCAGGTGGATTGCATGATCTTCATAGCCTGCGCGAGCCGTCCGAACGTTGCGCGTTGCCGCACGCCAGCGCGGGCGGCCAGCTCGCTTTCCCGCGCAGATGCTAGCTCGCGCCGCGCTGAAGGCGAGGGGCTCGATCTCATCCTTCCCTGGCTGCAGATGCACGCGTAGAGCCCCACGAAGGCGTTGAAGGGAACGCCGACGGCATTCCAACCACGCGGTCAAGACTCCGGGTCGTACATGAACTCACGAAGCTCCTGGGCACACCTGCAACCAGCGGCGATCTTCGCTGCCCACCTTTGGGCCTCCTCGCGGCTCGGCACCTTGAGTACGCAGAAGCCCCCGTTGAGTTTGGCCGTCTCTGCGTAGGTTCCTGGGGAGGCTGCACCGCTTGCGGACACCATGACGGGCAACACGGACTCGTTGATGCCGCCACCGAACACGTACACCCCAGCTGCTTTGGCCTCGCGAATCACTGCGTGGCTTGACTCGCTTACCGCGGGCAGGTCTGCCTGAGAGATGTGGTCCATCGCAGACGCTGGGAAGGAAATCAGATAGTGCTTCATGGCAGACCAGTATGCAGGCATCGCGCTTCCACTTGCTCTGGAAATCTGCCGGGCATGGCAAAGCGCCCGCATCAGCGGTGGCACGCCGCATTCACCGCCCGCGTTCGCCGAACGCAATCCTGTACCCATTCAGATCCTCAACCACCATCTCCAGAATCCCATGAGGCGCCATCTGCGGCGCGGACTGGATTCTCGCGTCGCGGCTTTGAAGATCGGCGTGGAGACTGTGTAGGTCATCGACATACACGTAGACATCTCGTTCAAACGCAGGCCGCTCCGCTCGCGGTGGGTCACCGCGACGAATCTGAAAGTGAATCCACACACCCGGGCGCTTCACGATGGCGTAGACGCCACCGGGCTCGTCAGGCGATGGTTGAAACACGCCATCGATCGGATCCAGGCTGAAGCCAAGCACATCGCGATAGTATTCGGCGGCCTGACGCACGTGTCGGACGCCTAGAACGGGAGATGCCATCCATGCATCGCTTTTCAACTTGGACCTCCTCAGGTGCGGCCAGGGAGCAAACTCGCTCGCGTGAATGCTAGCCCGCGCTGCGTGACAGCACCAATGCTCAGGTGGACCGCCGCTAAGGAGGCGAGTCAACTTTGGGGAACACGGTCTTGGGTGGTGATTGTGCAGCAATCCACGGGCGATCGGTTGCAATGGAATCTGGCGATTTGCTTATGCGCTGGTACCAGAGGTCCACTTGTGTGCGATTCGGATTGGCCAGCCACTTCGCAAACGCGGGAAGCTCTTCGCTTGGCATAGCAGAGACCAGCGGAGACAAAAGGCTTGTGTCCCATGCCAGCGGCACTCGGAAGGAGCAGCCTCGCACGAACGCCTGCCCGTACAAGTTGCCTACGCGTACCCAGCTCGGCTGCCAAGAGTGCGTGATTGGCAAGCCGGCTGCAACAAGCCGGGCTTCAAGGACTGACGGAGACTCATGTCCGCCCGTCGGGATGCCCAAACACGTGCAGCTCTTGCGCTTTGACAGCGTGAATTCGCACACCTCGCCAACATCGGTGTAGACCGGCAGGAAGTATCCGGCGACTGCGATGGCGAGAATGATGGCAGCAGTAGCGAGGACGACAACCCCGCGACGCGACAGGCGACGCGCCGTGCCAGTGACTGTGGCTCCACACTCTGGACAGCGTGATCCGAGGGTCGCGGGCGGGTGAATCTCGTAGCGACAGGTCGGGCACTTGAGCGAAGTCTGTTTACTTGCCATGCCCTGGTGCGTGGGTCCAACAACGAGCTGCCGCACACGCCAGAGCAGAAGCTGGGCACCCGCCCTTGCGCAGGGCGAAGACCCAGGCTTACGTGTGGGCACGAATGCTTCGTTACGCATCTGGCTTGACGATGGGCGTCGTGACGTTCGTCGGAAACGCGTATCCACACTCGGAGCACCTGCCAGCTGCGCACTCCGAGACGTCGTAGCCGCAGTGCGAGCAGAGTGTGCGCGTGCCTACCGACTCCGGGCGCGGCGGAGTGAGCAGCGCTTTCACAAGAATGCAGATGAAGAGCACTCCGGTCGCCCGACCCGTCACCGAAAGCGCCATGTGCGCCGGCCCGTATGCACCCATCACCGCAAACGTAGGCAAGAGCAAGCCTGCGCCAAAAAAGTAGAGAGCGGCGCCGAGGAACCTGCAGTGCCGGCGCTCCGTGACCAGGCTGGCTACCGCGTAAAGCAAGAGCACCGGAATGAGGCCGCGCGCAAGGTGAGGGAGGAACTCCGCCCACATGCCGCTCAGCGTGGTCGATCTGAACTGGCCATATGCAAGCAGGAAGGCGGGACCTTCGGCGAACAGCATCATTGGGACCTCGACACGAGAAGATCCGCATTGCGCCTTGGAAGGATGCATGAAAGTTGAAGGTCTGCTTGCCTCCAACCACGAGTCCTGCCGCACGCCAGTGCAGCTGCGGGCGAATGCGCGGGCGCACGGTTGGAGCGTTCCCCGTGCTGCCCTGTGCGCTGCGCGACTGGCGAGAAGTCCTGCCTTCAGCGGCCGTCCCGATGGATCAGCGTGACTTGCACCTTGCCGCAGTGCGGGCAGTGATAGGAGATTGGACTGCCCCACCGCATGGTGGTTCGGCCGAGACCAGCGAACTCACTCCGCACACTCCCTCACTTTGCCTCCTCACCAATCGCGAAGAGCAGCTCGGCATGCTCTGCAGCGCTGATGGAGCGGGTGTACTGCGTCCCGGTCCCGACGTGCAACCGGCGGGGACAGATATTGGCGCTACCTACGCAGTCGTTCGCTTCTTTCAGAATCACATAGACACAAGGCACATAGGTGACGAACGGTTCCCACTCCCAGCCTGTGCTGTGTGAGTTGATCCAAGCGGCTAGGAGCTGCAACTGTTTGGTCGATAGGGAGCGCGGGGGGCGCTCTCCACGCAGCGCGCTATTCGCCCAGGCGCTTCCCTCGGTTGTAGGCGACACTGCGATTGTGGGATGGCACGATGCCATGAGCACCACCGGCGCGGCGAGAATCACCATTTGGACATGGATCTGCATGGGGCTTCTGTGGCATTGTGCGACGCGAACTGCGGCATCACAACTCAAAAACTGGATACAAGCCCAGCTTTCCATGCTTGTCGCATGACACAACGTGCATCCTGCCGCAGATGACCGTGACCGTCCCCGGTTCTGCATCTCGATTATTCACAAGCCAGTGTTCGATGCTCTGCCCATATAGCTCTTCTATGTCTGGTCGAGCATAGAACGCCCTGGCAATCTCGGAGTGGCGTATGGAAATGAGATCAGCGGCGGCCCGGCACGATTGATCAACAGCCCATCTCTCGTCATCCGTCAACTTGCCCGATTGGAGTAGGGCCTCGACGATGTGGCTGAGTCGTTCATAGTCTTTGAAGTTAAGGTCCTTCGCGAACATTGTTAGATCACCTTCAGTGCGGCAGGTCCCGGGTTCTCTTGACCGGAAGCCCAGTGAATGTACCTACCTCCGATGCGACCGTGTCCGCGAGCGCTTGAGACATGGTGACGTGCCCAACAGTCACTCGTACGCTGTCGTTGCCCGCGAGGTCAATGCGAAATCTGTCGGGCGGAAGCGTGTCGGGCTCCAGCACCACCTGAACTTCGCGGAACTCCGAGAGCGGCCAGCGCCTGCAGCGCACACCAAGCCAACCGGTGCGGAGCACCACCACGTCGCGGGCACGGTCAATTGTGACGCGATGGGTCCACAGGAGGAGCGAGCCGATGGCCAGGTGTCCGCCACCGATCAGCAGAATCATCGCGCCCCCGAGGAGCGCCTTCCAGATTGGTTGCGCGATTTCGGGATCATCCCTCCAAAGTGAGACCAGCCCAAGTTTGGCGGCAAGAAATTGGAAGAACACGAACAACGCCAGGCAGCCGGTGGATGTGAACAGAATGCCAAAGGGAAAACCTGCGATTCCGGCTCCGCTCGAAAGACAGAGTCGCTGGCTCGAGAACGTCCAGAGCTCTTGTGGGCGGCTAGGTCTTCTGGTGTGGCCGGGCAAGGGAAATGCCCCTCATGCTGGTGCGCTCTTACCACGTTGCGTTGTGCCGCACGTTGGTGCGGCTAAGGAGCGAACGCTCCCGCGCGAATGCTAGCCCGTGCCGCGTGCCGGTACCCACGCTTAGTTAGGCGGGACGCACCCGCACTCCGGGCAGGTGCGGCTGTCCGCAAGACGGTAGCCACACTGCACACACCGGCCGCGCGACTTCCGAACGGCGCGTCGGACGCGGCCGATGAGGGATGCGGCCACCAGGAAGATCGCAGAGAAGGCGACCGCGTTGATCACGACACCAGGCCAAAGAGGCCGATACGGGATCCATGCGTCGAGATACCAGCCCGCCGACCTGGGGTGAGCGAGAAAAACATGCTGGACGGACTTCCGCTGTTCGGTGTAGCTGTAGCCCTCCAGCGATCGGACAGGCCAGCCGGCCTGAAGGCGGTTCACAAGGTCGAAGTCGTTGCCATCCGGGCGGCGAGCGGGCCCGCGAAATTGCGCAAAGCTACGGCCGAAGCCGGTCGATTCGGTGACGTTTGCAAGCCCGCTATCGAAGCTTGCGGGAGCGCACCGCTCCCACCACGCCTGATCCTCGACAGTCTGAGCGCGCGTCGATCCGCCGAACGGAAGGCCCAGAGTTGCAAGGAGCGCCGACGCCAGCAGGCTCGCCGCGACAGCAGCAAACAGGAAGAGGACGAGTTGAAGGACTCGAGGCACCAGTTTCCTCGCCGGAGGCGCTGCCGAACGTCGCGCGCAGCCGCGCGCGAGTGCGGCTGGGGGCGAACGCACTCGGATATGAGCGTAACACGCACGTGCGTGTCGGCATCAACGCTCAGTTAGGCTGAACTCCTCGCGAGTCCGCACTCTGGACAGCGCTCCTGCGCATTCAACAATGCGTGGCCGCACCCGCTGCAGGCATGAGCAGCGCGGCGGCGACGAAGCAAAGACCACGTCTTCAGGCCGAGGGCCCAAGCCACTCCGTAGATCGCAGTGTCGAGCACCAGGCCCCACCACACGGGCCGTAACGGCAAGACGTACACCGCTTCGGCCTCCTTGCGGAGCGACGCGGCTGAGGTGAAATTGAGGCCACCGTTCACATGCATATCCGGCCAGCTCTTCGCGGGAAACCAAGGCACATCGAAGTCCAGCGCCAGGAACGGCCAGCCGTCTGCCCTTGTCATTGTGTAAATCTGAGGATTGTCGGCGGCGAGCAACGAGCCATGATTGATTCGCTCACGCAGGCATGTTGCGTCTAGGGCTGCCTGAAACTGCGGTTCATTTGGAGTGGCGCCAACGACGGGGCTGAGCCAGGCAGCCTCGCAGGTCGGGCCGATCCACCTGTGCAGTTGCCAGGTGGGCACCTCGCCATCACATGTCACGTGGGATCCCGAGATGGATCCGAAGTCCAAGGTCCTGGTCATCGGAGGCCAGTTCGGGTGCGACAGCCGACAGAACATCGCGCTGCACCATGCCACCAACACCGTCGTGACAAGGCCGAGACCAACAGCACGAGTTGCCCAAAGAAGTCGGCCCACGCGGGTTTCCGCCTAACGTCGTGTTGCGCCGCACGCAGGTGCGGCAGCGGGCGCACGCCCGCGCGCGAATGGTAATCCGCACCGCGTATCGGCACGAACTTTCAGTTAGACAGTGCACGAACCGAAGCGAGTTCTCTAGTCATCCATGCGCATCTCTGGCGGGCCGGCCCGAGAGATGGGTGGTCTGGCTATTTGGGCGGCGGAGAACCGCACTCTGGACATCGGGCTGGCGCAATCCCAGTGAGTACATGGTTGCAACTCAGGCAGCGTCCCTGCGCCACTTGATCCTGCCGGCGCCATCCCAACCAGAGCCACGCGCCGAGCGCGAGCAGTGCGGCGGGAAGAGCAGCGCCAAGGAGCGGTGCGAGCCGGTCGTCGCGATTGGTGAAGAAAATTCCGGTGAGCGCGAGAGCGCCGGTGTTGGCCCACTTCGTCTCTTCGATCCAAATGAAGCCCCTGTAGTCAACTTGGGTTCTCCAGGCCCAAGTGAAGTGGCCGAAGTGGAGCAGGAGCGCGCAGCTCAAGAGGCCCAGGAGAACGACTCGCCGCTGTCCGCGCGAAGTTGGAAGTTTCGGTGAACGCACAAGTCAAACTCCTAGCAGTCAAACGGGGATCGTTCTGTCTAACAACGAGTTGTGCCGCACGCCGGCGCGGCAGCCGGGCGAACGCCCGCGCGCAAATCGTAACCCGCACCGCGTGTCGGCACCAACGATCAGTTAGCAGGCCACCCGCAATCACCCGCGCCGCAGCAGCCGAACTCCCAAGAGGCGAGCGACAAGGATGCAGCCGCCGATGAACGCCAGCGCGAGGGCGACAATCGGAAGAGCAAGCAGCTCGTCTGGGACACCGGATGGGCGATCGCCCCCATAGAGCCACCAAGCAACGGGAATGCCGCCGCCGAATATGACGAGGCAGGTGGCGAGCGCGACGCAGCAACCTGCCGGCGAGAGATCGCGGACTTCCAAGGACCGACCGGAGTCGTGAGCAACCGGATGCTCGCCCAGGCCGGCGGTGGGCTCGGGGCCCGTTCGCCGTCCGCGCCGAAGCGAACGGAGCGACGACAGCAGCAGGTGAGGCGAGGCCGCACCGAAGGCGATCATGAGGCCGTGGAGGGCAATCGGTGCCGAGCCCAGGACAAGCGCGCACACCAAGGCGTAGCCGGTGTAGCCGAGATCGGCGAGCGTGGCCACAAGGACGAGGTACGTCACGAGGCCTGCGCAAGTCGTGCCGGCGAGGAGGACTGCATCCAGGCCAAACGCGAACCTGGCCATCGCATTCGAGATGACGAACTGCTCGATGGCACGGACGGAATAGGTCGCAACCAGGGCAGCCGACATCAGGAGGAGCGCGGCAGCAATCGTCATGTAGCTGAACGCCGCTCGGGACGCGATGGCAATCGTGACCGAGGCAAACACGCCGAAAGACAGCACCGTAACGATGGCCAGCGGAACTGCGCCCGGAGCCCGATGCACCAGCGAACCGCCGCTAGGGTTGGGTGGGCGCGTTTCCATCTTGCTAACGTCAAGTTGTGCCGCACGCCGGTGCGGCAGCAGGGCGAACGCCCTTGCGCAGAGTCTAGACCGCACGGCGTGTCGGCACGAACGCCACGTTGTGCCGCACGCCGGCGCGGCCAGGGAGCGCGCGCTCCCGCGAAAATGCTAGCCCGCGCCGCG